>CAZXYS010000008.1:0-102961 GCA_964645005.1 uncultured Hyphomicrobiales bacterium
CGAAAGGCTGAAATTATCTTAACTATGTGTCCAAAATTCCGGGGGCACTCCAACAATATGTGATCTCCAATTTGAGTATCAGACTCATAATTCATTATATAATACCCCTTACCTTGAAATCTAAATGCAGTACCCTTACCATGAACTCCCTCAACAGGTTTGGGCGAGTTCTTTATCGTCCCATGGTAACCATTCCCGCTCTGATCTCTTGCAGTGCTGTCATCGAAACTCCAGTATGCGGCAAGGTCTTTCTTCAAATCCTGTGCAGAAGCATCATTACAGGATATGAGAAGTATAATCGCTAAGCATATAATTCTTTTCATAAGGCACCTTTTCTATCTATACTATATACCTGAAATTTCGAAAATATATACGCACCGGCAGATAACTGTCGATACAAAGGCATTACAATATAAGATTTTTCTGATAAAAAACAAATTTAATAAATATTTTATTTTATTGATGAAAAAACAAAGTGAATAAGCTAATCATACTTGTCAATCCCCGATAACTTTAGTAAATTGTTAGTTTAGTGTAAATCTTTTGCGGATTTACTCGTTATTCAATGATAAAAGCTAACTTAAGGATATTGTGATGGTAAAAAGACTCATACTAGCTTTATTGACATTTACATTTTTATTTCAAACTTCTCAGGCGGAAGAGATATTTTGGCAGAAGATTAGCGATTTCCCGGATATCGAAATTTCTTCCATTGCCGTTGATTCCGCAGGGGTAATATTCGCCGGAAGCCGGGGTAATGGCATCTACCGCAGCGATGACAAAGGCAAAAGCTGGGAAAATGTCGAGTTCGGCGAGAATGTGTATGACATGGTAATAGCGCCGGACGGCAGAATTTACGCAGCCACGGAAGAACACGGCGTCATGCGAAGCAATACCGGCGGCAATTTCTGGGATCAGGTAAATAATGGCATTGAAGATAATCTTGTAGGAAAGAAGACAATAAGAGCTCTGGCGGTGGACAGCAGCGGTAATCTCTATACCGGGATGCAGCTCGGCGGCATGTACAGATCAGACGACGGCGGCGACAACTGGACCCGCCTTGCTGAATCAACATTTGATAACTATAAAAATATCCAGACAATACAAATTACACCTGACGGAAAAATTTTCGCCGGTACTTATAAAAATGGTATTTATTACAGCGCCAACGGCGGGCAAAGCTGGACACACAAAGACCTCAGCCAGACTGCAAGCAAAAACAATGTAAAAGGATTGGGTATAATCAGTTCGCCTGAGAATGATCTATATATCTTTGCGGGTACGGTACATAACGGAATTTTCCGCAGCACGGACGGCGGGAGTACTTGGAAAAAGGACACCAACGGCACCGCCAAAGTATTTTTTAATTATTATTCTTTCGGAATTAGCCCTGAGAGGGAAGTCTATGCCGGCACACATAAAGCGGGGTTGCTGGTAAGCACCGATTACGGCGAAACATGGGAGCGCGCCAGCGAAGACCTCACCCCTTATGAAGTTTATGCCCTGACTTTCAGTTCTGATGGTAGATTCTATGCAGGAACTGACGCGGGCATTTTCGAGAGAAAGATTGTTTTAGGCAAACTGGCTCTCGATGTCGAGCGCCAGCCGGATAAAAACACCGAACTGGACTATGGCGAGAAGGTTGATTTCGATGTCACTGTTCTCGATCATGAGAGCAATCCTCTGGAAGGCGCTGATGTCAAAGTATCTGATAATTTAAACAGCAGAATCAGAAATCTTACAAGCGACGAAAATGGTAAAATTTCTTACGAAATGAAAGTCCCAAACGATGTCCAGCAGGGCACTTACTATGCGGAATTTACAGCTTCACACGATCAATACAAGGACAGCGAGACATTCAAAAGTCCTGTCATAGTCAAACCACTGGACAGCAGTAAGATCTATCTGACAATTACTCCTGAAGAAAAGCAGATTATCGACCTCGACGATTCGGTGGAATATACGATTACAGCGCTCGACCACGAGGATAATCCCATTGATAATGCCTCTGTACATGTTAATGACAGTCTGATGGAAAATCAGATCGATCTTACAACCAATGCGGAAGGCAAAGCCTTCTACACTTCCAAAGCCGGCAATACAAGAAAGCAGGGCATTTATGCTGTGAAATTCTCTGCCGAAAAAGGCGAATTGCAGAGTATCGGCGAAACTCGCAGGGAAATCGAGCTTCAGTTCAATGTCAGTCTGCTGCTGAAAATCGACGTTTCGCCGGAAGAGAAAATCGAAGTTGACAAGAATGATACCGCAAAATTCACTGTCAGTGTGCTTAATTATGAGGATGATCCTGTCAATCCTGCTTCGGTTATAATCATTGACAGCATTGCGGATACACGCGACACTATCGATGTCGATCAGAATGGAAAAATAAATTATGAATCAGTCGTTCCAACTGATAAAGAATACGGGAATCACTATATTTATTTCCGGGCGGTCAAGGACGGCTTCTACGACAGTATTACAGAGCAGAGGCTTGTTCATGTGAAGGACATGAACAGCGTCCGTTACACCGAGCATAATCAGCCGGAAATCAAAGTGTTCCCCAATCCTGTTAAATCGACAGGAAAGATCAGTTTCAATCTTGAAGAAATTTCGAAGATTGAAATTTCACTGATTGATATAAATGGAAATATGGTAGAGAAAATAGCCGATGGCACTTACTCAACAGGCGATCAGCTATTTACAATTGATGCCTCGGGGCTGCCGTCGGGCGCTTATTATTTGAGAGTCAGAAAAGACAATATAATTTCGATAAAAACATTAATTGTAGATAAATAATTTGCAGGAAAAAGAGCACATAAAGGATTTAACGCCGCAGGAACTGCGGGAAAAGATCGAAACGCTGGGCGAAAAACCTTTTCGCGGCGATCAGATTTTTCGTGAGATATATGCCCGCAGGAATTTCAATTTCGAAGAAATGACCAGTCTGCCAAAGGATTTCCGCAATTCTTTGAATGAGCATTTACGCATGGATTCTCTTCATTTAATAAATAAACAGCACTCATCCGATGGCTCGATCAAATTCCTTTTCGGGCTCGATGACGGCAATTCCATCGAAGCCGTGCTAATTCCCGAAAAAAATGAAACCGGCAGGATGACATTGTGCATCTCAAGTCAATCAGGCTGCGCATTCGGCTGTAAGTTCTGCGCTACGGGGCAGATCGGCTTTAAGAAGCATCTCTCGCCGGGCGAGATCGTTGACCAGGTGCTGCTGGCGGAAAGAATATCCGGCGAAGAGATAGATAACATAGTATTCATGGGGATGGGCGAGCCCCTGCATAATTATAAAAATGTCGTAAAAGCCGTCAGAATTATGACTGATAAGCTGGCGCCGGTCATCAATCCGAAGGGAATTACAGTTTCCACTGTCGGTGTTGCCTCGAAGATCATGCGTCTGGCGGAAGAAGAACTCGGCGTAAAACTTGCCGTATCTCTACATGCGACGACAAACGGGCTTCGCCAAAATCTTATGCCCATCGCTAAAAAATGGGATCTGACCGAACTCGGCGACGCTATCGAGTATTTCTACAGAAGTACGAGAATTCCCATTACTTACGAATACATAGTTTTCGACAATTTGAATGACAGTTATGAAGACGCCAAGCGCCTGGCGAAATTCTCGCGGCGCGTCCCATCGAAAGTGAATCTTATACCATTTAATGATATATCGTCAGTAGCGCCGGAAGGCGTTCTAAAGGAACTGAAGCCTGCACAGCCTGATAGAATCAGGACTTTCGCCGGTTATCTGCGGGATATGAAGGTTCCCGTGTTTGTCAGGTATTCCGCCGGCGCCGATATAGATGCGGCTTGTGGACAATTAGCTCTATCTCAAAGGAATAAATCCGATGCGAATGAAGTTATTATGCTTTACGATTAGTTTGTTTCTAGCGGTGTTTACTCCGCTTATCGCCGAAAAATCCGTCATCGACGGCTTGCAGCGCGGCGAGGATATTGGATATGTAGTTCGCCTGAAGAACGGCGATGTGTTCTCGGGGCATTTCATAGAATATATCAGCGATTCCGAAGAAGGCGAAGGTATAAAGCTCGAAACGGAACTCGGCGTCGCCATCATCTACGCGAAGCAAATTGAAGAGATTGAACCGGATGATGGCTACTACAAACATCAGCACCGGATCTATCTCATGCCGACCGCCGAACCCATCGACGGCGATCACTTTGCCGGGTTTACCGAACTGCTGATGTTCTATGCCGGCGGCAGTATCACTAAGTATTTCTCGTTTACGATGGGAAGGACAATTATTCCAGGGATTGCCTCGAAAGAACAGTTCTCTACGATAGGGGGAAAGGTTTCATTCTTCAGCCTGGATTTCGAGAAAGGCGCCGAAAGTATGAGCCTTGCTGTCGGCGGACAACTTTCATTCATTAACCATAATAATCGCTTCATGCATTATTACGGCGCTGCGACGGTGGATTTTGGTAGGACAAGCCTTACCGGTCTGGTTTTTACCAAGACCGGCAATCATAGTTTTTATATTGCGCATGCGCAGCAAAGCGAAATAGGCTTTTTCTACGAAAACGGCGCATTTGGCGTAGGTCTGGGACTCGATTCACGCCTGCCGAACTGGCGCGGCGTGCATTTGATCGGCGAAATTTGGAACAGCAACGTACAGAAGCCCACCAACAGCGGTGTTCTGCTTGGATTAAGGCTTTGTAACTCGATGCTTTCCACGGATTTTGGGCTGGCATTTTTCACAACGCCATTTGCAATGCCATTTGTGAATTTTGTGGTAACACCATTTTAAGTGATAGTATCATACGAATATACTATTAAAAACAGAAATTATCCTAAAATTTGATAATGTCATTCCTGCGAATACAGGAATCTGGTAAGTTTCGGAAAAAGGGGTAGTAGAATGAACCAACAAAAAATCAAACATATAGCCAAACTCGCAGGACTCGATTTCAATGATGACGAGCTGGAAAAATTCGCCGCTCAATTCGATGAAATTGTTGAGCATATCAGCGCTATAGATAAATTCGAGCTCGATGACCTCGAGCCTCTCGTTAATTTCTACGACAATGAAAAACCGCTCAGAGAAGATTCACAGCGGGAAAGCCTATCCCATGACGAAGCCCTCAAAAACGCACCTGAAACAAAAGACAACCACTTCGTAAAACCAGGGGATAAATCATGAAGGCTGTCGGCATTATACCTGCTCGCTATGCTTCGAAGCGCCTGCCGGGGAAACCGCTTGTGGATATAGCCGGCAAGACTCTCATTCACAGGGTATATGAAGCTGTATCAAGTTCGAAACTGCTATCCCGGATAATTGCCGCTACAGACGATCCCAGAATTGCCGACGAGTGCGGGCAATTTAACATTGAATTCGTAATGACACCCGCAAAACTTCCCAGCGGCACTGACAGAATAGCCCATGCTTACAAAGAACTCGGACTCGACCACGAGATCATCGTCAACATCCAGGGCGACGAACCTTTCCTGTCCGGCGATATCATTGACGATCTATTAAAAAAATTCTATAAATCCGGCGCGGATGTAGGCACACTCATCAAAAAAATTCAATCAAAGGAGGAGCTATTCTCACCGTCGGTAGTAAAAGCAGCTCTGGCTAAAGATAATATAGCGCTTTATTTCTCGCGCAATGCAATTCCATTCATACGCAATATCAACCATGAAGAATGGCTATCCCATCACACTTTTTGGAAGCACATAGGAATATATGCTTACCGCATTGAATCCCTGCTTCGATTCACCGAGCTGCCCCAATCAGAACTTGAGAAAAAGGAAAAGTTAGAGCAGCTACGACTTCTCGAGGACGGCGCCAGCTATTTCTGTGTGCAAACGGAAGCCGAACTGCAGGGTGTCGACACATTGGATGATGTAAAGAAAGTGCGTCGGATGTTCCAAGCAAATCTAAGATAATTTGCGTTATTTTTTCATTCTATTTATTTCATTAGGGGAAATGGAAATACACTAAATGTCATTGCGAGCTAAGTTGAGCTAAGTTGAGCTAAGCGAAATCCCGCTTAAGCGGGGCGGAGCAATCTCTTGACTTTCGAGATTACTGCGTCACTTCGTCCCTCGCAATGACTGTATAGAACTTGAATTTCGTAGGATAGACGAATTCTAATGCAAAATCCCATCTAACACTTTTGTAATTGTAATCTATCCATAGGGTTATCATGAACTAGGGGTTAAATAAGAATCCACCCCGCCCTAGCCACGCTAAAGCGTGGTTTCCGCTGAGCTGAAACTGCGCTCGGGAACCCCCCAAAGAGGGGAATTCCGTCAGATGTAACATCTGACGGGACGTTCTGAGGCAAGTTAGCTGTTTTTTGCCACTAATGCAAGTTTGTATTGGGAATCTGGGTTCATTTTTCCTGTGACGTTTACCCTTTTTATGTGTCACTATAAATATGAAATGGCGGTTATATTTCCCTCTTTTATAGCATTTACTTTTCTCGCAACTTACATAAAATCCCTCCACTCACAAAGCGAAGGGATTTTATTAATCATCTTAAACATCAATCACTTCCCGCCGACAGGGTTTTCCACTACCGGCAGCTTCGCAGTGATAGCTCTTTCCTCTTCCTTGACGTCGGCTTCCTCGAGCAGCAGAGATTCCGGCACTATGAACGATGCAGGTATCCCGCTCATACTCTCCGAGCCGCCGAACAGTATCGAATAAAAGCCGCCCATGCCGCCGCCGCCGCCGCCGCTGCCGGAATAAATCGTATTGTAGACATATTTCTCCTTCGAGCCGTTCAGCAGGTCTTTAAGTGAGCCGACCGATATATCCCCGAGTTCGGCGCCGCGCACGAGCTGCTCTTCGCCCGTTGCTACATCGACCCTGTATATTTGAATTGGCTTGCTGAAAGTCTCTTTCTGCTGTCCGCCCATCATCGAGGACATCATCGCCGAAGGATCGAATTTCTTATCCATGCCCGCCGCTTCATACTGCACTTTGCGCACTATATATGCAAACTGCAAACCTTCTTCCTTCGCCGCATCAATCAACGCCTGCTTCATATCGGCTTTCTTTGCGCCGCCTTCATAATCGACCTCTATTACGCCGGGTCCTACAGTCTGCCGGACGCGGCTGCCATTGATCGAGTAGCGCTGATGTCCGTTCGAAGCGGCTTTCTTCTTGGTAGGAATGCGGTTGTTCAGCAAAGTCTTAAGCATACCCCCCTCGATGAGGACAAGTTCATCCGGCGGGGCAACACCTTCCTCATCGACTTCATAGCTGCCGATCAGGGATTTCCCGTCGTATTGCTTAGTCTTTGGTTTCGCCGTCACGGACATCTCCTTCGACACAACCTTCATATCTATTTTATCTTCCAGTGATTTACCTGCCGATCTTTCCATAAACATCATCATTCTCATATCGCCGTATATAGGCTTGCGTTTTGCAATAAGTCCGCCGTCATTGCTGAACAGCTTCTGCGCGATCAATTCCGCCGCCGCCTGCCCTTCGAAAAGTATCGGACCCGTGTAGATCTGCTCCAGCGCCGGCGCTTCTCTTAATTTCTTGAGGTTTTCAGCCATAGCCTTTACTTCATTCATGATCTTCTGCTTATCGGGCAGATCCGCCGGCGTCAATCCGAAGTAAGACACATGGTCGTACAGCGGCTCGCCGTCATCCGCCTGAGTGTGAGCATTCACTCTGATGCCGGCGATCGAGATAGGATAGATCATCTCTGTCCCTTCGCTATTCACGAAGAATGCGTCCGCGCTGTAAAAATTTACTTTCACCGACGAAGTGAAAATCTCGGGATAGTTCTTGAAAATAGCGGAAACTTCCTTTGCTGTCTGTTCCCATTTTTCCGGTTCAAATTTAAACTCCCGCTTCGGCAACTTCTTAGTGACTTTCGGCGCTTCCGCAAAATCCGGCAGATTCTTCTCTTCTTCGCTTAAATTCTGCTGCTCGATGGCGGAAATCTTCCTCTCGTAAGTTTCTGTCGCGGACTTATAGACTTCATCAGTGGCGCTCCACAGCGAACGCCTTATCCCGAAGTAGTCATCTTCCAGCGGCAGCTTCTCCGTATTCTGTGAGATAGGGCTGCGCCCTCCGCCGCGAGAGCCGGGATCGATGAAATTCTCGTCATTTCGCTTGTAATCACCGACCATCACTCGGACATTATGATCGCGTACAGGTTCCATCTTAGACATAATGATCGCTCCGAGCGATGCCTTGATATTCATAACCTTCGCATCCTGAAGATTATAGCTGATAAAGAAAGGCTTCTTAAGATCCTTAATCTCAAGATTTTCCATATTTCTCTTGATCTCATCCTTCATTGCCCGGCTAATAACATTCCTTGATGATTCCTGACCGTACACCTGCAGCGATAAAGCTAAGACCAATACCAGCGGCATTATAAACATCAAAATTCTTTTCATGATCTTTTCCAATTTATTTAACAAACACATTATTACATTTAATTATTAATAAATTCTTTCGAATCAATTGCTTCCCGGCTTCGAACCCGGTCTCGGAAGCAGCGGCGGTTTATCCTGCGCTTTGCTCTTCTTCTGCATTTCGATCTTTTTAACAAAAATGCTCGGCGAGCACGCGCTTACCGGTACACCGCCTGATTCCGCGCCGCAGGTACCATTGAATATGCCTATGTCATTGCCCGCTTCGGCAATCTGCGAGAACATCGCCAGCGGCGTCCCCACAAGATCAACACCGCGTACCAGTTCATCGGGTCTGCCGTCAACATAAACGCGGTAAACTTCAGTAGGCATAACATTGAAGGAATTCGGTATAGTCCTGCCGGTCAGCGTAAATCCACCGGTGATATCCTCGAACAAATAGCCGTATTCCTTGCCCTGCTTCTTACATTCTTCAATTAAAATTTTCCTCAAATCTTCTTTCGACTTCGGATCATCAGTCTTCACGATAAGATTAGACTGCCTCGAAACCGGTTTATATCCATATTGTGCCCTGCCGTGTCCGTTCGAGTGTTTAAAATTCTCGATCGGACTCCGCGACATTAAAAATTCTTTCAGAACACCATGATCTATAACAGGAACTTTCTGTCCCTTAACACCTTGATCGTCATAGAGGTAATACCCATTCAGATCATGACCGCCATATTCTTTCATATCCGGATCAAAAATAACACTCATATGCTCCGGCAGTATCTGCCCGCCAACTTTTTTCTTGAAGGTCTGTCCTTCATCTTCGCTTTTCTGCCGGTGCCCTTCTATTCTGTGCCCGAAAATCTCATGGAAGAAAACGCCGCTGGCTCTTCCCGATAAAATCGCCGGTCCCTCGTAAGGCGCTACTACCGGCGCTTCGACGAGTTTCTTCAGCTTCTCGACCATTTCATCTACATCTTTGAGGATTTCCTCATCACTCGGCAGGTCTTCCGGTTTATACGCAAAATATGACTTATAAAGCGGCAGTTCCATCCCGTCATCGGATTTGATTATTGCATTGATCATAATCCTTGCTCTGATCGTATTCTGAGCCAGTTTCGTATCTTCCGACGAAACATAATACTTCCTCTCAGCGCCCAGCCTCACCGAAGCGCTCCCCGAAAAAATCCTGTTATCATCGAGGAAAGGCTCTGAATATTTCTTCACTTTTTCTTCCCATTTAGCCAGATCATAATCATAATCCGACTTCTTCAACGGCGGCTCTACATATTTAACGCCGGATTTCACTCTCGAAAAATCAGCCGAAGTATCCTCCGCTGCGACTTTGACTGCCGTATTGGCTTTCACTTTTGCATATTTGTCGACAGCCTGCCTGTACTGGTCATCGACTACTTTCCAGATCAACTGCCGAATCGCTTTCTCGTCGTTCTCCAGCGGCAGCAAATTGAAAGATGGCAGATTCCCGAAATAATTCTCGAATCCCGAGCCGCCCCTCAATTCGCGGGTATTATCCATATTATAATCGCCGATACGCACCATCGGCGTAAAGTAGCGTTTAGTGGATTTGTCGGAATCGACGACATTGCCAAAGGTAGCTGTTACCCTTGCGCTGTGTTTTTCTTCCACCCTGAATGACATAAAATACGGTGGATTCTCTTCATTCTTCAAAGCTGACATCTCTCTCTTAAGTTCATCTTCCAGCAGTTCCAGCAGAGCGTCTTCAGCAAAAAGCTGCTGTGAGACAATTGGAATAAAGATGAAAGTGAGGATTAAGCAAGAAAGGGTTCTTTTCAGCATTTTTACTCCCATTAATGTTAAAAAAACTTAAACGGATTTTTAATATTTTTCAAAATCATAAAAAAAATTGATATTTAAAAGTAAAAAATTATGTGTTAAAATATATGCAGGAATTTTTGCTCATTAGCGGCATGAGTAACAGCAAGCTGCTCAATTCAAATTTCCAATGAAAAACTACTTGTTAATGAACTTATGTTTTTCATTAGATTATTCTTTCATTAGTATAAACAATTTAACCCCAAGAAATTAACCACCCCTTCTTTTCTCTTCCATAGTAAGGATGGGAGTGAAGCCGAAGGCTTTACGGGACGGTTCTTCTAAAATGATGAATTGTAATTAGTTAGTAGTACTGAAGAGTTCTAATGCAAAATCCCATCTAACACTTTTGTAATTGTAATCTATCCATAGGATTATCATAAACTAGGGGTTAAATAAGAATCCACCCCGCCCTAGCCACGCTAAAGCGTGGTTTCCGCTGAGCTGAAACTGCGCTCGGGCACCCCCCAAAGAGGGGAATTCCGTCAGATGTAACATCTGACGGGACTTTTTGAGGCAAGTTAGCTGTTTTTTGCCACTAATGCAATTTTTGTATTGGGAATCTGGCTTGAAAATATATTACTTCTCCAGCTTCCTCCTGAAATATTCCATTGTTTTTTTCAGACCTTCCTTGCGGGGGAATTTGGGTTCCCAGTCGAATAGGGTTTTGGCTTTTGTGATGTCAGGTTTGCGTACTTTTGGGTCGTCCGATGGCAGCTCTTTGAAAACGATTTCGCTCGATGAACCGGTGATCTCTATTATTTCTTTGGCGAGGTCGAGCATGGAAAGTTCATCAGGGTTGCCGATGTTCACTGGTTCGTCTTCCTCGGACATGAGAAGGCGGTAAATGCCCTCGATCAGGTCGTTTACGTAGCAGATTGACCGCGTCTGCGAGCCGTCGCCAAAGACCGTCACCGGCTCATTTCCCAGAGCCTGACTCATGAAAGCGGGGATAGCTCTGCCGTCGTTGATTCGCATACGCTCGCCGTAGGTGTTGAAAATGCGGGCTATGCGAGTGTTTACGCCGTGGCAGCGGTGATAAGCCATAGTCATAGCCTCGGCGAAACGCTTTGCTTCGTCGTAAACGCCGCGCAGCCCGACTGGATTAACGAATCCCCAGTAAGTTTCCGGCTGCGGGTGGATTTGCGGATCGCCGTAAACCTCGCTGGTGCTTGCCAGCAGGAAGCGGGCATCCTTGGCTTTTGCCAGCCCCAGCGCTTTATGCGTGCCGAGAGAGCCAACCTTCAATGTCTGGATGGGGAATTGCATATAATCTATCGGCGAGGCAGGCGAGGCGAAATGCAGGATGTAATGCACTTCACCCTCGACATATACATAATTGGTGACATCGTAATTTATAAATTCGAAATTGGGCTTGCCCCAGAGGTGGGCTATATTGTCCGGCGAGCCGGTAATTAAATTGTCCACGCAAATAACGTAATGGTCTTCATTTACGAATCTCTCGCACAAATGCGAGCCGAGGAACCCCGCGCCGCCTGTTATAAGTATTCTTGCCATTATTATTCCTGTTTCCGTAATAATTTACCTAACAAAACTAAGAAATTTCCGTAAAATCAGCTTCTAATTTTTTATGTCATTGCGAGGAGTGTCGTTGAGCGCAGCGAAATCCTGCTTTAGCAGGGTGACGAAGCAATCCCTGACCTGTCTGAGATTGCTTCGCGAGGGTATTCCAGAAGCGTTATTCTAAAGGTTTTCGTACTTACGGGACAGACACAGACAGGTGAATTTTTCAATATTTGTAACAACTACCGGTGCGGGGCACGGGACGCCGTTAGCCGTTAGCCAAAATAACACACCTGCTTAAAGATTTATTCGTGCAATGAAAAATTCTTCTTGAATAGGGGATGTTACACCAACACGATTACAAAAATGTTTTAATAAAAATTATAGTTTATTATTTACTGGATTAATTGTTATATTTCATTTGGCAAAACTAAAATTGTTACCATAAATATAATGGTGCGCTCATGAAAACAAAAATATTAAGTTTTTTAGCCTTTTGCTTCTTTATACTTCTCGGAAAACTTAACTCAGCATTAGCCGGCGGTGGCGGCGAACCCGCCGAAGAGCTTGAAAAAACAGTTGACACGCAAGGATTGGAAGGCTTAACCCTATTTGTTGCCAATCTTTATAATGACGACAGGCTGTTTTTTGCGCTGCTCGTAGTGGGAACAATGGTAGCGCTTGGAATTATTGTTTCTTTCGGTACGGATCTCATTTTCAGAGCTAAGAAGAAAAAGTAATTATCATAAAAATCTGAGGAAAGTATGGAATTTCTCGACATTTTTAACATTTATCTGCCTATTGCCGAAATCGAATTCAACGCATTGCTGCTCATTGTCATTGGCTTTTGTGTCGGCGTGCTTGGCGGATTCTTCGGTGTTGGCGGCGGTTGGATAGTTACACCTGCACTAAATATTTTCGGTTTCCCGATGCCGTATGCTATCGGTACGGACTTGACCTACATCTGCGGCTCTTCGATGATCGCAACAAAAAAGCACAGCGGCATGGGAAATGTGGACTGGAAGCTTGGAATAATCTCAATTATCGGTGCGATTATTGGACTTGAGGTAGGCGCACAATTGATCATGTATCTCGAAGCAACATTCGGAGAGGCGGGCGTGAACTCAGTCGTCAGGATCAGCTTTATTATCCTGCTGTTCGGACTGGGCGCCTTTATGTTCTATGATTATTTTGTTTTACAAAAGAAGAGTGAAGAAGGCTCCGATAAAGAGCCCCAGCCCGGTGATAAAGGTAAACCCGGCGCCCTTAAAGGAACGAGCGGCAAACCGCGCCAAACCCTGCCTCAGAAACTCCAGAATCTGAACATCCCCCCGATGATAACATTCAAAACCTCCGGCATTAGAGTTTCATTTTGGATCGTATTCCTGTTATTTTTCGTTGCCGGTTTATTATCTGGATTTCTCGGCGTCGGCGGCGGCTTCATCAAGATGCCCGCAATGGTATATCTGTTGGGAATACCCACTGTTATAGCCATTGGTACCGACCTGCTCAACGTCCTTTTCAGCGCCGTTTACGGATGCTTTACGTACTCGCTGAAAGGCAGAGTGGAATTTTACGCTGCATTGTTCATGTTCGCCGGTGCGGCGGTTGGTTCGCAGTTTGGCGCTGCGGCAACGCGCTATATCCGCGGTTATGGTATCAGGCTGCTATTCGCGATAATGGTACTGCTTGCCGGTAGTTCAGTTGTAATCAAGGAACTCGAAAGACCATTGGATGCGCCGTTCCTGAACGACATTTCAGGAGTCCTCGTGGTCGGTTCAGCCATTATATTAACATCGATAATTGTTATCAAATTAACTTCCGGTTTCATCAAAATGAAAAAGAATGAACTGGACTTCGATCCCAATTCAAATAAATCGGATCACTGATCTTATGTAAAAATAAAATAAATATAAACCACCTTCATTGTGAGGGTGGTTTTTAAATTTTATCATGAATCCCGGTGTTTTATTATCATTAAAAAACCCTTATAAATATATTAATTATATATGGATAGAGGCTAACGGCTGAAGTTACAAAATATATGTTTGATAAATTCACGAATAAAACATCAATTTAATGAGATAATATATTTTCTCAATTTTTTTTAGAAAATATCAGTTAGTATATTGTAAAGTGTAATTTTTTATAAATAAATGAATAATTTTATGATTTTATTCAGATATGTTAAAAATTCTCAGGAAAATATTATCAAATAGAAAAAACAAAGTCGGCTTCAAAGAAAAGTTCGACTATTTCCAGAAACTTTTGGCTGTGAATGACCAGGTTCACTCTATCATGAGTGAATTAAGCGAGATGGTCAATACCGGCAAACCCTTCCAGCGAAGCAAAAGCCAGAAGAAACTGGAAACCCTTCTTAATAATACCAAAGAAATTGCACATGATCTGAATAAAATGACCAACGGCAAATACCACAAGCTGATAGAAAGAGTCAACAAAATTGAAGAAAATTGCAGCAAACTCTTAACCCCGCATATTTACACATCAAATGTGAAAAATTCATCTGTAGTAAATCTTAATAATGCGTATGAACAAAAATTTGAGTTCCCTTATTATTTACCAATATCGGAAATAAACACACATAACTATCAAATGGCAGGCGGGAAGATGAGCCGCCTCGGTGAAATCAGGAATAATCTCGGTATGGCAGTGCCTCGAGGATTTTGCCTTACATCCAGACTTTTCGACGATTTTATAAATCGTGAAGGACATAGAGAAAAAATTGACGAAATCCTCGCAGAAGCGGATTTCGAGGATTTGAGCCAGATAAACAACGCCAGCTGGGAGATCCAGACATTGCTTATCTCATCGCCAATCCCGGGTTACATTGAAGACACTATTTATGAGGCATACGAAAAGACTTTCGGAGAAGAAGAAAATGTAAGACTTGCCGTGCGTTCCAGCGCCGTCGGCGAGGACAGTCCAAAATATTCATTCGCCGGACTTTACAATACGGAACTTAATGTTGGCAAAGAAGATCTGATAAATGCCTGTTGGGAAGTGCTTATATCGAAATATTCCCCGCAATCGCTTGTTTACAGGTTTGTGTCCGGTTTACGTGATGAAGACCTTCCCATGAGCGTTGGATGCATTGAAATGAAGAATTCTGTTACAAGCGGTATTATCTTCACAAAGGATCCTGCTTTGAAAAAACAGGGCATGCTTATCAATGCTGTCAGGGGTTTGGGCACAACCGCTGTCAGCGGGCAAATCGAGCCGCAGCAGTTTGTTGTTGAAAGGAATGGGGAAGGCAGTATTTATGAATTCAAGCCCGGAAATCTTGAATATATGGAAGTACTTCGTCAATCGGGCGGTGTACGAAAGATTGATATTCCGGAAGAAGAAAGAAATAATCAATCTCTGAGTCAACGTCAGATATCAATCCTCGCAGAAAAAGCCATGCAGTTGGAAAGGCATTTCGGCACCCCCCAGGATATTGAATGGACATTCGATCACGAAGGAAAGTTATTTATTTTACAGGCTCGCCCCCTCAAGATGAAAGAAAAAAGAAATGGCGATGAGACTGGCAAAACTATCCCGGACGATCTCGATACAAAATATCAGGTATTGATTGATAAAAGCGATACTGCCAGTGGTGGTATAACTTACGGAAAGGTTTTCAAGGTAGAGAAGCTCGCCGACCTCAAGAAATTCCAGGATGAAAGCATTATAGTTGCAAAGAAAAATATGCCCGAATTCGCAGGACTTATGCATAAAGTGGCTGGACTGGTGACTGATGTCGGAAATACAACCGGTCACATGTCCATTATTGCCAAAGAGCTTAACATTCCCGTCCTGACGAATACCTATAAAGCCACCGAAGTTCTCAAGCACGGCGGCGTCATCACAGTAAATGCCGATACCGGAAAAGTTTACGCCGGAAAAGTTGATGAACTTCTCAATACGAAAGCTGGCAGGGAGGTAGAACATTATTTCGAGGAAAGCCCTAAATACAAACTCTGGCAGCGTATCGGAAAGTATATTTTCAAATTGAATATGACTGATCCAAACTCGTCGAAATTTACATCGGAAAACTGTCAGACAGTCCACGATGTTTCCCGCTTTGCCCATGAGCAGGCAATGCGTGAAATGTTTACAATCTACGAAAGCGCCGACAGAGACAAAGGCGACACCCACCGCCTTAAATTCGATGTCCCGTTAAATGTTTACGTCATCGATCTCGGTGATGGCTTGAAAAAAGATGCCGGTAAAAAACCAATTATAACACCTGATGACATTTCATCAAAAACATTTCTAGCGCTGATAAAAGGAATGCAAACTCCCGGTCTGGAATGGTCAGGTCCTCTTAACATGGACACCAAAGGCTTTGCTCATATTATGATGCGTAATGTTGTAGATACTCATAAAGGTGACCGTGAGATGGGATCCCGCAGCTATGCGCTCATTTCAGATAATTACCTGAATTTCTTCTCAAGGCTGGGATACCATTTCTCGCGGCTGGACGCATTCGCAGGCGAGGAAATCCATAATAATTACATTGCCTTCAATTTCCGCGGCGGGGCTGCTGAGTTCGAACGCCGCTGCCGACGTGCAAAAGTCGTGAAACGCATTCTCGAGCATTTCAATTTCTCAGTAGTAAGAGAAGACGACAACATTAATTCAAGCATAAGAAAAATCGAAGCCGGGAAAGTATATGAATTACTTTCCACTATCGGAAGGATGATGGGCGCAATCCGAAATACCGACGTTACTATGACTTCCGACGAGTGTATAGAGCTTTTCGTCGAGGGATTTCTCGAGGGCGACCCCGCGCCTGCGAAAAGGTATTGCCAGTGATTTGTCATTGCGAGCGCAGCGAAGCAATATCACACCAGACCCCCATTTTACAATAAAACACACATCACAAACGACTCTAATAACAAAATGTTCATGTAAACATCATGTTGTTCTTTAATATAGCGGAAGTTTTGCAGACATTAATCAATTATAATTTTGTTTTTTCCCGCAAAACCAATAAATTGAAACTTCAATTAACGATAGTTTCGTGAAAAAGTAAGATTGACAATTAGTTACGGGTAATGACAATGAACATGCTACTGCAATATCTTCCATTAATAATAATGCTCCTGCTGGGTTTTGTTGTAGCTCTCGGTTTTCTGATTTTTTCAGAATGGCTCGGCGCAAGAAGAGCAGCCTGGGGAAAAGACACTACTTACGAAAGCGGTATGGTGCCTTACAAGACGGCTCGTGAGCGATTCACGGTAAAATTCTACATGGTAGCCGTCAGCTTCATAATTTTCGACATTGAAGTTATCTTTATGTTTCCATGGGCTGTAAGAATGGCAGAGCTTGGCGGACCGGCATTAGCAGCCATGATATTATTTATAGTAATTCTTCTCATAGGTTTAATATGGGAGATCAAGAAAGGAGGATTAGATTGGGACTGAATAATAATAAACAGAATCAAGGAATCCTGACTACTTCGATAGATGCAGTGATACAATGGGCACAAAAAAATTCCGTATGGCCCATGCCCCTCGGAATTTCTTGCTGCGGCATAGAAATGATGGCTTGGGCGTCGCCCAGGCACGACGTATCCCGTTTCGGCTCTGAAGTTTTCCGTATGACCCCGCGTCAATCGGATCTGCTTCTTGTTGCCGGAACCGTGACATACAAAATGGCATGGGTCGTAAGAAAGATCTACGACCAGATGCCCGATCCGAAATGGGTGATGGCTATGGGCGTTTGCACATCAACCGGCGGCATGTTCCGCAGCTACTCTGTGGTTCAGGGAATTGATCTATTCCTGCCCGTAGATGCGTATGTTGCAGGATGCCCGCCCAGACCGGAAGCTTTGATTGATGCATTGATGCTTATACAGGATAAAGTCAAAGCACATAAACCTGACATTGTTAACTTTGGTAAAAATGTATCGAAAGCGCCGGTTCAGGAAAATACCGGAATTTTCTAAAATAACTTTTATTTTAGAGAAAAATTTAGTATAAAGGGGATGTAAAACATTCCCTTTTTTAAAATTGAAAGGAAAATGGAACAGTCAAACTTTTTCAGCAATGATTGGTTCAAATCGTCGAAGATCATCTGCGGTCTTATGACCGGCACTTCTCTCGACGGTATCGACGCCGCCCTCGTAAAATTTGACACCGATCCGAACGGCAGACACAAATTTGAACTTCTCGGGCATCACACTCTGCCGCTGCCGGAAGAGATCAGAGATTTAATCCTGAGAGTTATCGAAAAGAAGATTTTAGTATCGGAAATATCTTTCCTGCACTACATGATGCCGGTTATCTACGAGGACGCCGTCAAAGAAGTATGCAAAATTCACAACTGCGAAGTAAAAAACCTGGACGCTGTAGGCGTCCACGGGCAGACTGTCTGGCACCAGCCCGAAGAAAGAGAGATCGGCGAACGCAAAACTGGCTCGACAATGCAGATAGGTTCAGTCTCGGCGCTTGCGCAAAAGCTGAAAACGCCTGTTGCCGGTGATTTCCGTGCTGCCGATATTGCACAGGGCGGACAGGGCGCCCCGCTGATACCTATTTTCGATTACGAATTCTTTGCTTCCGAAAGCGAAAACGTTATCACGCTTAACATTGGCGGAATTTCGAATATAACAGTCCTTCCGGTCAATTGCGAGAAGAAGGAATTGATTGCTTTCGATACCGGTCCCGGCAATGTTCTAATAGATTCTTTCATGAATTATTATTTTAATAAAAAATTTGACGAAAATGGTGAAACTGCTCGATCAGGCAAACTAATCCGGGAATTATTCAATAAATTGGAACAAATAAAATTTACGAGAAAAACACCGCCAAAGTCCACCGGTCGAGAGAAATTCAATATGATAATGGTCAAGCAGCTCATAGACCAATTGAATGGCGCAAAATACGCGAAAGAAGATATTATTCATACATTGACATATTTTACTGCGTGGAGCATAGCAGAGAACATCAGGCTATTCGCTGATACCTTTTCAAAAATAATAATTTCCGGCGGAGGCGTAAAAAATAAATTTATGATGGAATTGCTCAAACAAGAACTGCCTGACTCACAAATAGTCACCAGCGATTCGCTAAACATCCCCGTCGATGCCAAAGAAGCTATGAGCTTCGCATATCTTGCCTATCGCACTTTAGGCGGACTGCCGGGAAATATACCCGAAGTCACCGGCGCCAAAAAAGAAGCCGTATTGGGAGTTGTGGCAATAGGTTAATCATTACTAAATCAAAAATTTAACAAAACTTAAGTCGTCAAATCTATAGTTTTTTGTGAAAAAATACCACGGTTAATATAAATTGAAGCGTAACGTATATATAGAGACTTACGGCTGCCAGATGAACGAAAGCGACTCGGAGATAGTCGCCTCGATTGTCTCATCCAACGGCTACGGCTTGACGGAAAAGCCTGACAATGCCGACGTAATCTTTCTGAACACCTGCTCTGTCCGCGGCAATGCGGAGAAAACTATCATGAAGCGCCTGCAGCACCTGCGCCACTACAAAAAGAAAAATGACAAGCTGGTAGTGGGCATCCTCGGCTGCATGGCTGAGCGCCTGCGGAAAAAGCTCGTAGGGCAGGAAAATCTTGTCAGCATTGTTGTAGGACCTGACGAATACAGGAGACTGCCCTCGATGATCGACCGCGCCATGAATGACGAACAGGGTATCGCAGTGAAGCTCAACAGAGTGGAAACCTACGACGACATCGAACCGCTTCGCACCGAGGGCATAAACGCCTGGATATCAATAATGCGCGGCTGCGATAAGTTCTGCACATTCTGCGTAGTGCCGTTCACACGCGGCAGAGAGCGTTCACGCACGCTGAAATCCATCGCAGCTGAATCTCAGCGTCTCTGGGACAGCGGCATCAAGGAAGTAACCCTGCTCGGACAAAACGTAAATAGCTACAAGGATCCCGAAAACGAACTCGGCTTCCCCGATCTGCTGGCAAGCTGTGCCGAAGCCGTCCCCGAAATGCGCATTCGTTACACTACATCGCATCCGATCGACATGAGCGACAAGCTCATAGAAACAATGGCACAATACGACAACATCTGCGAGTATATCCATCTGCCGGTGCAATCCGGCTCGAACAGGATACTTCAAAAAATGAATCGCCATTATGATATCAATCATTACATGGGCAGGTTAGAGAAGATCAAAGAACTAATGCCCAATTGCGCCCTTTCTACGGACATTATCGCAGGCTTCCCTACTGAGACTGAAGAAGATCATCAGGCTACGCTCGAGGTCATGCGCCAAGTCCGCTATGACGGCGCATTCATGTTTCAATATTCACCGCGTGAAAACACAAAAGCCTGGAAAATGGAAGACGACGTTCCCGATGATGTCAAGAAGAGAAGGCTCAGCGAAATTATCCGGCAGCAGAACAGAATATCCGGCGAAATTAACCGGAACGAGCACGGCAATATACATGAAGTGCTCGTCGAAGGTCCCAGCAAGAAAAATGAAGACGAATGGCAGGGCAGGAGCGGCACGAATAAAACCGTCGTCTTTCCAAACCACGAACGCCGTTACAAGATGGGCGATTACGTAAAGGTGAGAATTGAAAGATCGACGTCCGCAACTTTGATTGGGGATGTAATTTGATTATTCCCATTAACAAAGGGGGATAATGGGGGGATTAAAATCGTAATTCTTCTACTCATCTTGCGCAGCTGCCTTCGGTATCATCATAGTAAAGAAAATACCGGAGAAAGTGAGGATCGCGCTTATATAGTAAACATTTTTCAGAGAGACAATATCGCCAAGGATACCGAAAATCAACGCCACCAATGAACCAATCACAAAATTCAGCGTCATATAAATGCTGTTGGCAGAGGCGGGAAAGTCTGTGCGATTCTCAAGAACCAGAGCCATCATCACCGGCGCAGAAGTAAACGACAGAAAACCGAGTAACACAAGCATTGGGTAAAGAACCCACCCGGCTGAATTGATAAAAATCAATAGAATTATCGGCGCAGTCGTATAAGTTATCATCAGCATATTCTTTCTTCCGATCTTATCCGAAAGAGTGCCCGAGGTAAACGCTCCGCCTGCACCTGCTAACTCCAGTGCCGATAGCATAATACCCGCAGCTGCAACCTGTATTCCCTTCGTAGTCAGGAAAGTAGGAAGGAATGACGTAAGTGAGATGATTAAAAAAGATTTACTTAAATTGAGCCCGGCAACAACCAGAAACAGCTTCCTGAATTTAAGCAGAGTATCTTTAAATCCTTTCAAACTACTTACTTTGGCAGTGACAGTCCTCTGGACAGGAAGATGCTTCAGCTTGAGAAATAAAAACAAAGAAGCTCCTATGCCCAGCACAACGATCTTATACGATCCTTCCAGCCCCCAGAGAGATATAGCCCCAACTATAAGCAGTGGACCCGTAGTTCGGGCAAGCTCCCCGCCGAACATGAAGAAGCTCATACCTGTCCCCACGCGGCTCCCGGAGAAATTCCTCAGCAGAACCGGCGCCGGCACATGATAACTTGCTGAACTAATACCAGCAATCAATAAAAGCCCGCACAATATGTAATAATCAGGCGCTATGGTTGTCAGACTCATTGCTATCGCCGTCACTGCCGGCGCTAATATCACAAAAAATCGCAGACTGATCCTGTCGGCAATCATTCCGAAAAACGGATTAAGTATCGCCGGCGATCTGACAAAAAAGATCATAAGCCCGCTTAGTGCATAGGATAGACTGAGTTTTTCAATTAGCAGAGGCAATATAGGAGCCAGAATAGCAGTGTAAATATCGTGCGTATAATGACTAAACGCTATCAGCAGCGCCTTACTCGCTCTGAACTTACCGTTTTCAGTGATATTTTCCTGTTCATGGTCAGTATTCATTGGCTGTCTTAACTTCTCCTTCCTCAACCAGTTCCTTTAAATTTCCGAGGCTCCTTTCAAATTCCGCTCCCATAAATCCGTCAGTGAGAATAATAAAATACTTAAGAATTGGATTCTTATAAACTGACCCTTCGTTGTACCAAGTGACTTTTGTTGAATTTCTTTTATAGTCAAGTCTAATGTAACCGCTGGATTCAAAATGACCGTCTTCAAGTATCATATAGTACTTCATTAGCGTATCCGGTTTGCTTATAGTTATTTCCAACTGTCCGCTGCCTTTAAGCCTGCCGTACCACATCATTGCAGCACCCGAGCCATACCGCGAGCCCCGATATGCTATCATTATACTTGAATCTACCCGCTTGCTCCAGACCGACCAGCGGTTCCAATGGCGTATTGTATCCAGATAAGGATATATCTCCGAAGGTTTTGCATTTATCTCGATTGAACGTTTCACGGAATAATCCGCAGGCAAAAATACCGACACAAGAAATATCACCGAAAAGATTCCTGCTATAACTAATAATATATTCAATAACTTCCGCAAAATGTCCTTCGTCATATCATAATAATACAAATATGTTTGGAAATATTACCAAATTAATAAATTCACAACAGATTTTAATAAAATCCGTCTTTTCACAAGACTTTTAAATAATTTACGGCGAATTTTGATATAAATCCTGAGAATAATTTTATATGAAATATAAATTAGTCTATATACTGCTGATACTTACTTTTTTGCAGATCGATCTCCATGCGCAGGGATCGGAGGAATCCAAATTTAACCTTGCCAAATCCTATGAGAACAGCGGCAGCTTCGAGAATGCCGCCAGGATATACAAACAACTATACGACAATCGACCCGGATTGGATAAATACTTCGATGCCGTCGTTAGAACCTGCAAGGCACAGAAAAAATTCGAGGAACTGAAACAAATCGTTGAGCACAGGCTTACCATTGTCCAAAATCCAAAGACCTATGCGCTCCTGGGAGAAATGTACTGGCGCCTCGGTAAAGTGGATTCCGCTAAGAAGGCATGGCAGACAGCTCTGGAGAAATTTCCCGATGATCCGGATAGATTTCAAATCGCAGCCGAAACTCAGCAAAATATTCCGGTCCTCGAGATGGCTATTGAAACTCTGAAAGAAGGTCGAGATGAACTCGGCGAACCAAATATGTTTTCCGACAGACTAAGCCGGCTATATATCGCAACTGGCAATTATAAGGCAGGCGTAGAAGAGATCCTTAATTACCTAAAACAAAGCCGAAATATAGCCAATGCTCAGGGGCACCTCTATGCGCTCATGACCAACGACAAGGCGAATGAATATATCGGACAAAAATTGAAAAAAGCTGCCTCTAAGCATGAACGCGATCTGCGAATACAGCAGTTATACCTGTTCTATCTCAGAACAATCAAAGAATATGATGAAGCTCTGCAGGTAACAATCCGTTTGGACGAATTAACAAAATCAAACGGTAAAAAGATTAGCCAGTTCGCTTACCAGTCCAGGCGCGATGGTCAATACGACACAGCCCTCAAGGCTTACAGTTATCTTATTGACAAAAGAGAATACAAAAAATATTTACCCTCATCGTTATACGGCTATGCACGCACACTTGAGAACAAATTAGCTGTTAAGCAGGAAATATCAAAGGATGAGATCAAGACCATCATTGACCGCTATGAAAAGATTATTGATGAGTATCCCAACCAGCAGAACTCTGCTGAAAGCCGCTATAGGATTGCCGTACTGGCAAATGATTACCTCAATAACCACAAGCGTGCAATTGAAGAATTGACTATGCTTATTGAGAACTATCCCAGAACAGAAGTAACGGCTAAGGGAATAAATTATCTGGCTTCGGTATATGCTTCGAGGGATAAACTGGAAAAAGCCCGCGAGATTTACCGGAAAGTGGTTCGAACATTCAAAAATGTTTCCCCTGATGATCATGAAAAAGCCCTTTACAAACTTGCCGAATTAAACTATTATCAGGGAAATATCGATTCAGCGAAAGCACAGTTTGAAAAGGCAGCATCGAACAGCAATTCCGATGTTGCTAATGACGCGCTTGATAAGCTGGTGATGCTCGAACAGAACAAAAAACTGACCAAAGCACTGAAAGTATATGCTAAAGCTGATCTCAAGAATTTCCAGGGTGATTATACTGAAGCAATTAAGCTTTACAAAGAGGCTTATGAACTGAGCACCGGCGAGAATCTTGCACAGAAAAGTATGGTCAAGATTGCAGAGATTGAGTTTGAAAGAACAAATTACAATGCCGTAAAAGATTATATGAACACGCTGCTTGAAGAAAATCCCGAGTCGATTTATGCGGATTACGCACTGGTGCTCATTGCTCGTTCATATCTCCAGCAATCCGATGAGCAGGCTGCCATAAAAAAATACAATGAACTGCTGATAAATCATCCCCGCTCAATTTACCTGCAGGAAGCGCGCAAAAAGATACGCGGACTCAGGAATGAAAAGAGTTGATGAGACCTTTATTAACTTAACTAATTATTAGAATTTAAGTCTGCTTAAAAATACTTTTCAAAGTCAGTGAAATACATCACCAATATAGCGATGGCATTATTCAGGAAATGGAGTATCATAGGCAGATACAGACTCCCGGACTTATAAGCTGCATAACCTAATAGCAATCCAATCGCAAAAAGAGGTATGACCTGAATAATATTCAAATGTATCACTGCGAAAATTACTGAGGATATGATAATTGCCTTTGTCGGAGACAATTTCTCTTCAAGGGAGCGCTGCAGCAAGCCCCTGAACAGAAATTCCTCGCACACAGCCGGCACTAATGCTCCGACAAGAATACTTCTGAACAACTCCGGTATGGTATCGGCAGCAAGAAGTTGCATATAAGTTTTTTCGATCAATTCATAAAGCTTTTCGTAAATATCTCTGATTGCTTCGGGTATCACCATATCCTGGAGGAACATATAGCCCCCGGCAAACAATCTTACCAGTACTAACAATCCAAGAGTTATAAAGATTATTTGATTATCCGAGATGCGTTGCAGTCTGAACATCTCAGGTGTAGGAATAGGAGAGAACCTTGCCATGATCACTGCGGGCAGCAGCATGAATATAATCTGGTTCAATGCTATTGAATATGGTAAAAATTCTTTCGGAAAGGCTAAAGACAAAATTGAACCCGGGATTGTATAAAGAAATGTGATTGCCGCCGTTATACCTATCCCAAATCCGATATGACTGAAATTTTTCCTTTTCAGAAATTCATCAATTTGCCGCTGCTCATATTCTCCCATAATGTAAAGAACCGCTTGAGTACTTTTTTGAATATATTTCAAATTATAACGTTTTAAAAAGGGAAGTGTTTTTATAAAATTAAATATCAATAATACCAGACATTTAAGATATTTTATCAAAAAAGGTGATACAAATAAATTTTTATAAAATTTTTGTAAAGCATATTTTGCATTTTTTTAAGATATGAATGATAAAAAGTGATTAACCGAGGATAGGGAGCATCATTGAAAAAAGATAGTAAAAAAAGAATATATCTGATTGAGCAATCTGAAAAATTACGCAATTTCCTGGAGAAAACTCTCTGCGATATGGACTTTTGTGGGGATATTCGCACTGCCTCCGACATTGAAACAGGCAAAGAAGAAATTTTAAGAGATCCGCCTGACATAGTTCTTCTCGACATTGACCTTCCCCGACTCGAGGGAATGGAATTCCTGCGCTGGCAGATAAAACAAAATCCTATCCCTGTTATTGCTTTAAGCTCGCTCACGCAAAAAGCCAAGCATATTACTCTGCAGGCTCTTGAATCCGGCGCTATCGATTATATCCAAAAGCCTAAAATTAAGGAAAATTATACTTTGGACGCCATGGCTTACGAGGTAATTGAAAAGCTCAAAATTGTCTCGAAGATAAATATATCCCAGATCCTTATCAAATATTCTGATGTTCCCTATGATAAAGAAATCGAGAATTATCTCGAAAGACTAAGATATTCAAATAAAAAGCTGATAACAATAGGCGCCTCTATGGGGGGAGTGGATGCGATCAGAAAGATAGTAACAAAACTCCCCGCTGAAATGCCCTGTATTCTAGTAGTTCAACATATGCCTTCTTTGTTCACAAAAACATTCGCTGACAGATTGAATGAGCTCTCGCAGATGAGGATCAAAGAAGCCGCTGAAGGCGATATTATTGAACCGGGTATGATTCTCATAGCTCCCGGTGATTTTCATACTGTTTTGAGGGCTTATGGAAATGGTTTCAGGGTGGTATGCGAACAGTCCGAAAAGCTTTATGGCAGCCGTCCATCAATCGATATCACCATGTTTTCGATCTCGGAAAACATTGGTCCTGATGCCGTCGGAGTGATACTTACCGGGGAAGGAAAAGACGGCGTTAATGGTATTATGGCAATGAAACGAACTGGCGCTGTAACTATAGCCCAAAACGAAGAATCCAGTATCATAAATGAGATCGTCAAAAAAGCCCAACACATGGGAGCTTTTGACAAGATCGTTGATTTGAATTCCATACCCCTGGAACTGGTAAAAATTGCCGCCGGCTAAAAAATCAATGGCTAAGATTCTTTGATACCTTTAAAGTTCTTTATATACCATCTTATACCCAGATATAAGACTAATCCGACAACTATAATCCAGACAATTGTTCCGTAAATTGATAGGTATTGCTGAACCAGTCTCCAGTTTTTCCCCAAAATAAAACCAAGCCCAATCAAAAATGAATTCCATATTAGAGCGCTTATAGCGGCTAATATAAATGTTTTTATAGGTTTTAATTTGGAAATACCTGCAAAAAAGGATATAACCCCTCTTGTGCCCGACATAAATCTATTGATCACAATTATCCAGTCTCCGTGCTTTCTGAACAGTTCTTCGGGCTTCCGCAATCTTTTGCGATTGATGAACTTAAACTTCGGGGAATCTATTATCAACTCACCAAATTTAGCACCTATCCAGTAAGCTGTCATAAAACCAAAAGTTGAGCCAAGAGTTGCTAAAGTTATCATTTGGAAAAATCCGACCGTTTCGATACCGACAAGCGTTCCAATAAACACCAGAGCAGTGTCGCATGGCGCCGGCGGAAATAAATTTTCAATATATGGAAGTGAGAAGGCAGTTATCACTACCCATTCCCATGGCACTGTTTCAAGAAAATCTATTATCGATTCGAGCATTGTCTCCTGTTTTTGAAATATTTTTTAAATCAATGACGGTTTATTATTTTACTAATTACAATTTATTTTCATTAACAAAACAACCGTCGACAGCAAATTAAAAAAATATTATGGAACGGGATATAATCAGATTCCCCGATAAACTTGGCGAAAATCTTAAGCAATTGAGAAATATAAAAGAATTTTCTGTTAATTCCGCAGCGGAAAGGTTAGGTATATCTACCGCATATCTCTCTTTGATCGAAAAAGGTTCACGCCAAATAAGCGATATTATGCTATTTAAATTGTTAAAAATTTATCGGTATTCATTAGCCCGCTTTGTTAGTGAAACTCTTGATTCGGTGGATCATTTTAAGGTCGATTCCTCAGATTACGTCATCAATGAAAAGAAAAAAATTCTCCTCTTTGGCTCCCGTGAACAGGATAAGAGCAGCATCAAGCTTCTCCGCCCACTCAGACACCGAACAGATTCTGAAATGTTGGAGATCTTTCTACCCCCGGAACAGGAATTGCCCGATGAGAAGATAGCAATTGATGCGGAAATTCGAGGTGTGGTTTGCTGCGGAAAACTTCTCGTAGACTTTACAAATGACGAGTTCACAGCTCTTGAAGGTGATGAATTCATATTCGACGGCAGCAAAGCGCATTCTTATAGGAATTATTCATACGTTCCATTAAAAGCATGGCTTATAATCAATCCGCCCAATTTCTGAATTATCTGAATAATTTAATTACCTGTCTAATATCTTTAAAAATTATATCCACATTCGGCGCTAATTTTTTGTTATAGTTACCGATTAATATTGTTCGAACACCTGCCGCGTATCCTGCTTCATAATCGCTGATATCGTCCCCTATCATCCAGGAAGCGCTTTTATCTATATTCCATTTCTTTATTGCGTCAAGCAGCATTCCCGGATTGGGTTTGCGATAATAGCTATTACTTTCCTCTAAATCTTTGCAATAGTATATATCGTCGAAATTTCTTCCGGTATGCTCTTTAAGTCTTGCTTGCATATACCTGTGAACCTTATCAAGATCTGCTTCAGACATTATCCCTTTACTGATGCCCTGTTGGTTGGTTACAAGAATCGTAAGATAATTTTCTTTCACAACTTCAAAAAATTCAAAAAAACCGGGTATGAATACGAACTCTTCAATTTTCTCTATATATCCGCCGATTTTTCTATCATTGACAATACCGTCACGGTCAAAAAAAACTGCTTTATTCTTCATTTTTCAATTATTTACTTATATTATCCTCAAACATTACATCATTAATTATATCATCCACAGTATTATAAACAGCATCCCATGAATGAGTCTTTACTATCCAATCCCGTCCGTTTATCGAAAGCTTTTCAGCAAGTTCCTTATCCTTTAAAACTTCAAGAGTGTCAGCCCCCAAATCTTCTATCGTTTCCCCGATCATTATATTCTCTCTATGCGTGCCGTAAATGCCCTGATTTCCCGTTGGAGTTGTTACTACAGGGCAGCCGCATGACATAGCTTCAAGCAGCTTGTTCTGTATCCCCGAGCCGCCGGCATGCGGATGCAAAAACAACTGCGCCGATTGCAGAAACGGCTGCATCTCGGGAACATCAGGATATAACTTAACAAAACTATGCTTCTTAGCCATTTCTTTTATTCCTGTTGTCGGTTTGGCTCCCACAACAAAAAGTTCAATATCTTCAATTTCATTTCTGATAATAGGCATTAGATCATTGATGATCGTTCTCAAAGTAAGTTCATTAGCCCACACATCCAATTTCCCTGCAAATAATATCCCTTTCCGTGCTTCTTGATTTTCGGGAGGCTTATAAGCTTCAATATCCACACCATTGGTAAGTAAACTGAAATCAGCTTTAGAATTGAGGTTTTTCATTCCTTCCACGTCTTCCCCGGATACCAGAGTTGTCTTGTCAAAGAAATTGACAATATGAGGCTCATACTTCCTGAGCTTCTTATACTCCCACCATCTTATAAATCGCTGTTTTAAATCAGTTGATTCTTTATACGAACGATACTGATAAACGGTTCTGCAGTCCTCGGCTATCAATATTTTCTTAAATTTTGCTTTCTTTATATATTCAGCAGTTCTCATGAAAAAAGAAATTCCCAGATCAAAATCCCTTTCTTTCATAAGATTATTTGCCAATTTCCTGTACTCCGGCTGATAGTAATAACTTATCTCCAGCGGCATTTTGGACAGAAGTCTTGGCAACACATTCGCGCCGGCTTTAACCGGATTTAATACAACATAATGCAAGTCTAATCCCAAATCCTGAACAGTCTTTATATAGCTTTTTGGCAAGTCCTGTCCCTGAAAAAAAGAAACCAGCGTTACATTATGTTTCTTGGCAAGGTGAGAGAGCAAATAAAATGGCTTTACTCTGTCCCCGCCAATCAAAGGATATACAAATCTTGGTGTTAAAAATAAGATATTTAGTTTTTTATTATTATCAGATTCTCTTCCCATTAGCAAACCATTTTGTGTTCATTATTCTTCATATTTCGGCATGGTAAATCTAAAAGTCGTTCCATTGTTTAATTCACTTTCGACAAAGATCTCTCCGCCGTTTTTCTCAACAAATTCTTTCGCGAGGATCAATCCCAAACCTGTTCCTTTTTCTCCTTCGGTACCTGTTGTTGTATGGTTAACATCTATTCTGAATAGTTTATCTATATCATCTTCATTTATACCAATCCCTGTATCAGAAATATTCATCTCGATAAAATCATCAAGCTCTCCGGAGTAAAGATCAACATTCCCATTCTCAGGTGTAAATTTGATTGCATTTGAGGTAATATTCCGTATCACGGTAGAAATCATGTTTGTATCTACTGCCACCATCGTCCCATCCGGTATATCAAGATTGACCTTCACATTTTTCTTATCCGCATAGCTGCTCAGATTATCCAGAGTAAGTTTGGCGATTAATTTAAGATCGATGGGCTCAGGCGAATAGACAATCCCACCCTTCTGAACAAGAGCCCATTTCAACAGATTTTCAAGCAGGTTGTATAAATTGTCGGAGGATTTATTCAGTTCATTCAGATGTTCCTTTTTTTCCTCATCAGTAAAATAATCATAGAATGCATAAAGCTCTTTCGTCAGATTCCGGAAATTTCCCAGCGGATGCTTCAGATCATGTGCGATTATCGAGAAGAACTTATCTTTTGTATCATTCAATTCCTGTAGACGGTTTTCTGATTCTCGCAGCCGGTCATTTGATTCCTGCAGCATTATCGAGGTTTTTCGTTTTATTCTGTATCTGCTGTAGATAACCACTGTAAGAACAAGAACCAAAAAAGAAGCGATAATGATGTATTTCATCAGATTCCGTTCTTCGGCGAGTTCAAGCTGCTTGATCTTTTTGTCTTTCTTAAGGATCTCAATTTCTTTTTGTTTTTTCTCCGTAATATAATCAACCAATAAACTAACAATTTTACTGTTAGTATTCGTGCTGAACAAAACTTTAGTCAGTGAATCATACTTTTGGAAGTAAGCTGCGGATTTTTTGTATTCGCCGGAACTGCTGTATACATTTGCCAGAAGTTCATAGGAGTCCTTTTCTATCTCGGCAAATTTCTTGCTCTCAGCCAAATTCAGGCTGCTGTCAATATATACTTTTGCTTTAGATAATTGATCACGGTCATATTTTCCTTTGGCAAGATAATACCATGTGTAAGCTGTACCGTAATTGAAATCTATTTGCTTACATAAAGCAAGAGCACTGTCATAATATCTCTCACCCACTTCAAACTTGTTTTTGTAGTAGAAAGCTTCTCCAATATTAATATAAGCTATTGAGATTCCCTTTTTATTTCCAAGGTCCCTGTTAATTTCAAGAGCTTTATAGAAGTTCTCCAGAGCTTTATCGTAATCAGTCAGTTTCGATTTGTCGGAATATACATTCCCAATATTATTATAAAATACCGAAACATTCCTTTTTGAACTCACATCCTTACCGATTTTAAGAGCCTTTTTGTAATTCTCCAGAGCCTTTTCATGATCTCCCATTGTGCGGTAAACAGTACCTATATTGCTTAAGGATTGGGCTATCTCATTTGGATCTCCGATTTCTTCCCTGATCTTAAAGGCTTCTAAGTAATACTCCAGCGCTTTAGGATAATTCCCCTTATTTCTATAAACAATACCAATATTATTCAGGCTGATAGCAATGCCGTTTTTATCATCAAGTTCATTATATATCTCAGGCAATTTCTTAAAGTAATCTATAGCTATATCATGATTGCCCCAATTTTTATTAATTATTCCAAGTTTATTATAAATACTGGCAATTAAATTCAAATTTCCCTGTTTTCGAGCTAAAACCAATGACCTGTGCAGGTATTCAGCAGCTTTATTATATTCACTTGTACGTATATATCCATCTCCAAGGCAGTAAAGAGCCCTTTGTTTTAAAGAATCGACAGGGTATTTTTTAAGTAATGACAAAGCTTCCTGCGCATATTGTATGCATTTTTCAGGATCTTCCTGGCGAACTTCATAGGCTATTTTAATTTGGATTTCGGCTTTTGATTCTTCCGGCGCTTTTGATAATTCATTTTTTAGACTATCTAAAAATGATTCGCAGGCAACGGGGGACACCAGGAATATCATTAAAACTATCACTGTTATTTGGGTTCTTATCATTGCAGAGATCAAGAACTTTATTCAAAATTAGATTGTAAATATAAGAAAAATTTATAGTAATTTATAAAATTAGAATTTTTCTGTTCAGCTATATTGGATATCAAATACTGAACTTGAATGCTTTAGATTATTGAATTTCATAGGATATAAATACTTTCAAATCCTATATCTATTCAATAAACAGTTTTTAATTCAAATTAATATTATCAGTTTCCGTGCCATTTTTATCATTTTCTTCATCCTCATCTTCTTCGCCAACCAGAAGATATTTTTCATAAAATTTTTCATCAATATCTTTTAAAAATCTCGATGGATCGGACAGCACAAAGCCCGTTGCTCTATCAAAAATATTCGTCGGATAGGAAATATACAGATCATCCTTCGCCCGGGTACATGCTACATAAAACAGTCTTCTCTCTTCCTCGAGAGAATCCACATCTTCCACCGCTCTTGCGGAAGGAAAACGCCCTTCCAGCGCCCATATCAGGAAAACCACCCGCCATTCCAGCCCTTTCGCCGAATGTATTGTACTTAGTGTCAGGTACTCATCCTCTTCGGATTCAGGTGTCAGCTCAGCTACGGATTCCACCGGTGGTTCTATAGCCATATCATTCAGGAAAGAACGCAGCGATCTGTATCTCTCAGCTATCCGGATAAAGGTTTCCATATCCTTCCAGCGTTTCTGCCAGTCATCATAGCGATTCTTTATCACCGGTTTATAATACGCCGCAAGCAGTGAAGACTTTTCACCGACTCCCGCTTTCATTTCCGAAAGACCTTTCAGTTCTTTCAAAAGTTCCAATATTGAACCTTTACCCCGGGTAGAGTCAGGTAAATCGATGTTTGGATTGATCGAATTCAGGCTCGATAATTTATCCATAACCATTGATGCCGTCCTTGGTCCAACACCATCCAACAGCAGCAATATCCTCTGCCATGATACCGCATCCTTCGGATTAAACATCACCCGCAGGTAAGCTAACATATCCTTGATATGTGCTGTCTCTATGAACTTAATACCACCGAATTTTGTGTAAGGAATATTCGCACGATTCAGCTCAATTTCCAGATCAAATGAATGAAAACCCGACCGGAAAAGCACACCTATATCATTCAGCTCAATTCCTTCCTCGCGAAGATCCAATAACTGCTGAACCACAAACTGCGACTGTTGTCGCTCTTCCTTGGCGCTGATGACCTTTGGCAGCAGATCACCGACCCGTCTGGTAAACAATTCTTTCTCATATTTATACAGCGCCCCCCTGATTATTTCATTTGTCAGGTTCAGGATCGGCTGCATACTACGGTAATTCTCTTCAATCTTGTAAACCTTACAATCCGCAAATGATTCAGGGAAAAACATAATATTCTGAAAATCCGCCCCTCGGAAAGAATATATACTCTGAGCATCATCCCCTACGACCATCCCATTTTCATGCGGCCCGGCGAGCTGCAGCACTATCTCATGCTGCAGGCGGTTCGTATCCTGGTATTCATCGATCATCACGTATTTGAATTTATTATTTATCTCACCGCGCAGCCTGGGATTTTCATTCAGCAGAAAATGAAAGTTAAGCAATAGATCATCATAATCCATCAGATTATATTTCCGCTTATATTGCTCAAATTCACTAAGTATTTTTTCGATATTGTCAATTTCCTCAACAAACTGCGAATAGCTGTTTTCAACTATTCCCTTTACCGGCGTCCTTTTATTGATCGAAAGACTGAGGATAGTCTGCAGAGTATTTTTTCTCGGGAATCGCTTTTTTGATTTATCCATTTTCATCTGCGAGCGAAGCAGATTCAACACGTCTTCGCTGTCTGACTGATCGAGCACGTTAAAACTCGGATCATATCCGATCGCTTTAGCATACGTCCTGAGCTGGGTAAGGGCAAATGAGTGAAAAGTTCCTCCGGATACCTTTTCGCAACGTCCATCCAGCAGAATGGAAGCCCGCCGCAGCATTTCCGAAGCAGCTTTCCGGGTAAACGTTAGCAAAAGTATGGATTCCGGCGCAACACCATCCTCGATAAGCCGGGCAACCCTGTAAACGAGGGTTCTTGTTTTTCCCGTACCGGCACCTGCAATGACCAGCGCAGCACCGTTATTATGCATTACCGCTTCGTATTGAGCCGGATTCAATTCGCTGTCATAACTTATCTTATAGCCAATTCGTTTTCTGGTATCTTTTCCCGTCGACCTTTTTAATTTTATTTTCTTCAAAGTGTAACCGTTTCTCTTTTTGTTTGTTAGTTATTAATGAATGAAAAAACAATGTAATAAAATTTTTTTTTAAATTATAATTTGAAATAATCGTTTATAGTTTAATATTGATCAAATATAAAGGATATTATGAAAAGAACAATTTTAGTCGTATTATGGCTGTTTCTATTGCTGAATATGCAATTAATGGCTCAATTGACAAGAGCCACCAAAGCAAAGGAAGGGATCGATAAAGCAGTCGAAATAGCAAAGGATTCGGGCTATACCGATCCCGAATTATTGGGAATAGGTACCAGCCCCGGAGATTATGACATGGGAGGTTTCCAGATTGAAATCAAATACGACTACAAAACCGGAAAAGCAGATGGTTGGGCATATATGCTCCGAGCTGCCGATGACACATCCAAAAGAATGGCTGTAGCAGTATCTAAGACTTTTTTGGGAACTTACCTTGCATTCGGAGTTCCTTTTGATATGCTGGGAGATCTGCCGTCTTTTACCTCTAAGAAAATCGATATAGATAATATCATGGACAGCGACGAAATGGCTGATTATCTTAATAAAAATCAAAAATTTAATGATTATATCAAAGCTAATAAAGACGCGAAATTAGAGGTCGTCGGCTGCTTCAAGAATTCATCCAACCCTGTATTTGAGTTAGGGGAGATATATTGGATGTTAAATCTCAGAAATGAAGGCAAAATAATGATATGCGCTGTCCATGCCGAAACCGGAGAAACCCAATGCAATTCCCTGACATCAGTAGCAGAGATTCCTGATGATCTTTACGAGAATCAAGTTTATCCAAATCCGGCGGATGGTTTCATAAAGCTCAAATTAACAGAAGAAGTATTCAATCAGGAATTGGAAATATCTGTCTATGATTTAAACGGCAGCCGAATACTCCACTATGACAGTATTTACGAAATATCTGAAGGCGAATTTCTGAATATACCCGTAAAAAATCTCTCAGCAGGGTATTATTATCTGGTTATTGGTTCCTCCAATGACCTTGTATCAAAACCTTTTGTTATCACTCGATAAATAATTTGAAAATTATAAATTAAATTCTTTTTTTATTCAACGCCGATTTGTTTAATCGGCTTTTTATTTTAAATTTGCGGTTCATATTAAAATATACAGATAGCAGCTAAGTTTTTTGATAAATTGGAGATTAACAATGTACGATTTAGTTCAACAATCAGACAGAGAAGTATTCGATTCCCTGATGGGTGAATATAACAGACAACATGAAAAAATCGAATTGATAGCCAGCGAAAACTTCGCTTCTCCAGCGGTGATGGAAGCCCAAGGCTCAGTTTTGACAAACAAATACGCCGAGGGTTACCCCGGCAAAAGATATTACGGCGGCTGCGAGTGGGTCGACGTCGCCGAGGATTTAGCCCGCGAGCGTGCTAAAAAGCTCTTCAACGCGGAATATGCCAATGTGCAGCCCCACAGCGGCAGTCAGGCGAACATGGCTGTTTATTTCACTTATCTGCAGCATGGTGACACTGTCATGGGAATGAGTCTTGCTCACGGCGGGCATCTGACTCACGGTTCCCCCGTTAATTTTTCAGGCAAATTCTTCAACTTCGTTCCTTACGAACTCGATAGAAAAACCGGCAGGATCGACTACAACATGGTGGAAGACCTTGCAAAGCAGCACAAGCCGAAGATGATAACTGTCGGAGCATCAGCCTATCCGCGAGATATCGACTTCAAAGCTTTCCGCGAGATAGCTGATAAAGTAGGAGCCTTTCTTTTCGCCGATATAGCCCACCCGGCAGGTATTATTGCCAAAGGGCATTTGACAAACCCCGTGCCATATTGCGATGTCGTTGCCACTACCACCCACAAAACAATGCGTGGACCTCGCGGAGGAATGATTTTACTCGGGAAGGATGAACTCAATCCCTTCGGCATAGTGGCGCCAAAATCAGGCAGAACGAAGAACATGAGCGAGATCATCAATTCATGGGTTATGCCCGGTTGTCAGGGGGGACCCCTAATGCATGTTATTGCTGCAAAGGCAGTTGGTTTCGGTGAGAACCTGACCGACAAGTTTAACGATTATATTTTGCGTATCCTCAGAAATGCCCAGGCTATGGCGGATGAATTCATGAAGCGTGATTATAATCTAATAAGCGGCGGCACTGAAAACCACCTCATGCTCATCGACCTGCAGAATAAAAACATGACAGGACGCGACGCTGAAAACGCTCTGGATGCATCCGGAATCACGGTAAATAAAAACGCCGTTCCCGATGATCCTAAATCACCATTGGTAACTTCAGGCATCAGAGTGGGTGCCGCAGCTATCAGTACACGCGGATTCCAGGAAAACGACGTTCGCTATGTGGTGGAACTCATCGACAAAATCCTTAGCAATCTCGGCAGCGAAGACATATATAAAGAAGTTAATCATCAGGTGAAAGAATTCACAGCGAAATTTCCGTTATTTGTCTGGTAATAGTATACAAAAATCAGTAAGTTCCCATTTTCGTAATATCATTATAGAGATGGGAACTTCTTATTTTACATAGAATTTTCTCAACTTTTTGTATATTTCCCAAAAATATAAAAACAAAAATAAAATTCATGAAAAAAAAATATACATGTGCTTTTATTGTAATTTCATTTTTAGCGTTGTCCTGCAACGGCGGTCTCGACCCCGATGATGCTGAGATTACCTCCGGCAAAGCCAAACTAACCGGCACTATACATTTCATAGGAGGAGTGGAAACCTGGCCGCCCGAAGATTCCGTTCACGGAATAAGGGCAGCTGCTTTTAAAGAAACGCCTCCCTTTGAAACAGACAGCCTCATTGCCGATGTATTAAATGAAGAAGCTTATCTGACTTTCAATTCATTACCACTCTTCGTTGACAGTGCAAATTTTGACTTGAATATAGGTGACGCCCCTGTCGAGCTAAAATATATCGCCGTCGCCCTGCAGTACGACACCACAATTTACGATCAGAAAGCAGTCGGCGTTTACACAGAATCCGGCAACAAGACAAAACCATCGAGCTTAAACATTTTACCAAACGATTCAATACACATAAATATCGAGGTAGACTTCTCAAATCTACCACCAGAACCATTTAAATAAAAATTTATGAAAATATATAAAATCATATTGGATACTTATTTTCCCCTCCTTACCAAGGAGGGGATTAAGGGGTGGTTATATTTAACAATGTTCCTGCTTATATTATCCTTCACAGCTTTAACAATCCCAGCAAAAGCCGAGGATAACATCTCCATCACCGGCATAGTCACCGTCAAAAAAACCGGCAATCCTATCGCCGGCGCCACTATCCGTATAGAAGGTACAGCCGCAGGCGCCGTTACCAATAAAAGAGGGAAATTTGAAATAAAAAATCTGACCTCAGGCAAATATACCCTGCTTGCATCAACAGTTGGTTACGAAACGAAGAAACTCAAGATCGAAATAAAATCGGGCGAAATGCTGAATCTTGACATATCCTTAGCCGAACGCGCACTGCAGATGAGCGAAGTCGTTGTCTCAGCAAACAAGCGCATTCAGGCGGTACAGGAAGTTCCGGTATCCATGTCCGTAATCGACAGCAGATCACTACTCGACCGAGGTATCACAAAGATAGAAGATGCTCTCGGATATGTCCCCGGAGTAACTATCCATCAAGATAATGTTGATATTCGCGGATCATCAGGTTTTACGCTTGGTGTAGGTTCCCGGGTGACTCTTCTTTTGGATGGCTTCCCGCTCATCTCCGCTGACAATGGTGATATTAAATTCGATGCTCTACCCTTATTCAATATAGAGAGAATAGAAATCGTCAAAGGCGCGGGTTCCGCCCTTTACGGCACCAGCGCTCTCGGCGGTGTCATCAACGTTATCACACGCGAGCCCTCGAAAGAGTCCCGTTTCCGGGCACGTGTATTTGGCGGCATCTATACCGAACCGCTCTACAAAGAATGGGACTACACCGACTCGCCACATACCAAAAAAGGTTTTGAAGCAAGCTATTCGCAGAAATTCGGGAATCTCGGTGTCACTCTCTCCGGCGGCATTACTGATGATGAAAGCTACCGCCTGTACGACGATTCCTTCCGCTGGCACGGCTTCACAAAACTCAAATATGCTCTTAGCGACAAAACTGACCTATCCCTTCTGGCTAACTATGCAATCGAAGACCGCACAGACTGGCTTTACTGGAACGGACTCGATAGCGCTGCTTTCCCGCACGCCGCATCTGACAAAGACATTCGCTTCACTTCCGAAAAAATGTCTCTCTTCGCCTCAGCCAGACATATCTTCAATCAACAGAATTTCCTTAACATTCGCGCTGGAGTATTTCGCACCGAATTTGAAACAAATCACGACAAAAGCAGCACAGACTACCGTCAATCCGACGCCAATTCCTTTAACTTCGAAGCACAGATGAACTCCCGAATTGGCGGCGAAACGCTGCTCACCTACGGGATCGACCAGTCCTACAACACCGTCAGTGCTAACATATACGGAACACCCGGGCAAAATATATCCGCACTCTACGCTCAGGCTGAACTCTCACAAATTCAGAATTTCACTATAACTGCCGGCTCCCGCTTCGACTACGAAAAAACTACTGATCTAAAAGAAAGTACCGAATTCTCTCCCAAACTAGGCTTATTGTACGAATTCCCCTTCGAACTGTCGCTGCGCGGCTCAATAGGCAAAGGCTTTCGTGCGCCAATGGTGGTCGAGAGATATTCCACCGTTACATTCGGCGGCTTCAAGGTCATTTCCAATCCCGATCTCAAGCCGGAAACAAGTTGGTCTTACGAGATCGGAACCAGCTATGAATTTGACATATCCAACATGCCTTTAAAATTAGATTTCGCTGTTTTTCAAAACGAACTTTTCGACTACATCGAACCCGCATTACTTGGTGCCGACATCCAGTTCCAAAACATAACCCGCGCCCGCATAACCGGCGCCGAGATCGGCATAAAAGGCTTCTTTGGTTACTTCGGACTCGAAACATCGCTAACGGTAATGGATCCGCGCAACCTTACAGCCGATGAAGCCTTAAAATACCGTTCCGACATCCTATGGTACACACGACTGATAATCCCTTGGCGCTTCCTCGAATTCCAGGCCGACTACCGCTTCCGGAGCGAAGTCGAAGAAATCAACGAAGAACTCCGCTTTGCCGGCGTTAAGGACGTCGACGCCAGGGTACCCATTCACCTCGTAGACGCCCGCATCCTATTCAACCTGGATAAGATCTCCTCCATACCTCTGCGGTTATCATTTAATGCCCAAAACCTTTTCGATTACTATTACACGGAAGTCGTCGGCAATCTTGGTATGACACGCCACCTAAGCCTGCAGGTGGACTTAAAGATATAGGTAAATATAAAATCTAAGAAATCACAATATACCCATAAATATTTCTTTGGAAAATTTTATTACATTGATTAATTTTGTTATCTATTTACTTAACCGGTAACACAAAAAAGTTAAGTTCAAATAAAGAAAAATTTGAAAATCAATAAACTAAGATAGTACAAGATTCGTAATAAGAATGGTACTTTGAAAAAGAAAAACATTCCTGAGTAGCTCAGCTGGTTAGAGCAACTGACTGTTAATCAGTGGGTCGGCGGTTCGAATCCGTCCTCAGGAGCAGCACTTTAAGGGGATTCATTGTGATCCCCTTTTTTAGTCCATGCCTTACCCCTACAATACAATATTTTCCCCATAAATACTTAATATTTAAACGACTATTTAGTATTTTTGAGATTCTTATTTTCAAAAATAAATATTCAGGAGGCTGTCTTATAAATACCAAAAGCTTGTAATTGACATTCTGAACGCAGCGAAGAATCCAGTCTGACGGGCATCCCGGACTCTTAACTCCACCCTGCTGAAGCAGGATTTCGCTTCGCTCAACCTCGTTCCGTTCAGAAAGATGCTTTTAAGACGCCCTCTGTTTTTTAAATATAATCAAATACGAAAACTATGGAACAATATCCTTTCAAAGAGATTGAAGAAAAATGGCAGCAGTACTGGGATGAGAAGCAGGTTTACAAAGTCACCGAAGACCCGCGGAAAAAGAAATTTTACGTGCTCGATATGTTTCCCTATCCGAGCGGCTCGGGACTGCACATAGGTCATCCCGAAGGCTATACCGCTACAGATATCATCGCCCGCTATAAGACTATGAAAGGATATAATGTGCTGCATCCGATGGGGTTCGACGCATTCGGGCTGCCAACGGAAAGATACTGCATGGAAACAGGCATTCACCCGGTTGATGCTACCAATCGAAATATTGCGACATTCAAAAGACAGTTGAAGCAGCTCGGGCTCGGCTATGACTGGTCGAGGGAAGTGAATACCACCGACCCGAATTATTACAAGTGGACCCAGTGGATGTTCCTGCTGATTTATAATTCATGGTTCGACGAGGAACAGCAGAAAGCTAGATCAATTGACGAACTTCCCATACCTGAGTACTTGACTGATACGAAAGAAATCAATGAATATATCGACAGCCAGCGGCTCGCATACATCGCGATGATTCCCGTAAACTGGTGCGAGCAGCTCGGCACCGTCCTCGCGAATGAGGAAGTAGATGAATGGCGCGAGAAGGGCTACGAAGTCGAGCGCCGCCCAATGCGCCAGTGGATGCTGCGTATCACGAAATATGCGCGCAGGCTGCTGGAAGACCTCGATATTGTAGATTGGCCCACCTCGACAATGGAAATGCAAAAAAACTGGATCGGCAAAAGCGAAGGCGCCGATATTCTTTTCAGAATCAAAGATCATGATAAGAATATCCGCGTCTTTACGACAAGACCCGATACCATATTTGGCGCTACGTATATGGTGCTGGCGCCGGAACATGATCTGGTACGGGAAATTACTACAGATGAGAAAAAAGAAGAAGTTGACGAATATATAAAACAGACTTCCTTCAAGAGCGAACTTGAAAGAACTGAGCTTACAAAAGATAAAACCGGCGTATTCACAGGTGCTTATGCGGTGAATCCGGCAACGGGTAAGGAAATACCTATCTGGATTGCCGATTACGTGCTGCTGCAGTATGGTACCGGCGCTATCATGGCTGTTCCCGGGCAAGACGAGCGCGACTGGGAATTTGCCGAAAAGTATAATCTCCCTATAATTCGCACTGTGCAGCCGCCGGAAGATTTCGAAGAAAAAGCCTATCTCGGCGACGGACCGGCGATCAACAGTGATTTCCTCAACGGACTCAATGTAGAAGATGCAATAGATAAGATAACAAAATGGCTCGAAGAAAAAGGTTTTGGGCAGGCAAAGACTGAATACAGGCTCCGCGACTGGCTCTTCTCGCGGCAGAGATATTGGGGCGAGCCGATCCCTGTTATATATTTCGAGGACGGCACAAAACGCGCGCTGGAACCGGACGAACTGCCGCTCGAACTGCCCGACCTGAAAAACAAGGAAGATTTCAAACCAGCGGGAACAGGTGAATCGCCCCTCGCAAATATCGACGAGTGGGTGAATTTCACCGATCCCAAAACCGGCAAAAAAGCCCGCTATGAGACTAATACCATGCCGCAATGGGCAGGCTCATGCTGGTATTACCTGCGCTATTGCGATCCGCATAATGATGGGATATTCTGCGATCCCGAAAAAGAGAACTACTGGATGCAGCCGGACGGCGTGGATCTCTATGTAGGCGGCTCTGAACATGCAGTACTGCACTTGCTTTATGCCCGATTCTGGCATAAAGTCCTCTACGATCACGGCTATGTCTCAGCGAAAGAGCCTTTCAAAAAGCTGTACCATCAGGGATTGATAATGGGAGAGATGGAGTACACCCTTTTCCTTGATCAGAGTGACAATCCCGTCTCCGCGGAAAACGTATCCGAGCAAAATACCCTGCCGGACGGCATGAGAGTCAAAACCCGCCGCCTCGACGAGAAAGAAGTGGAAAAAATTCGCGAGGATAAAAAAGAATACTTCGTTTGGGCGGATAACAAGGATATACGTGTGGATGCGAGAGTTTTCAAAATGAGTAAGAGCCGCGGCAATGTGATAAACCCCGATACAGTCATCGAAGAATACGGCGCGGATTCTCTGCGAATACTGGAGATGTTCCTCGGACCGCTGGAGCAGGCAAAGCCCTGGTCAACCAGCGGCATCGAAGGCGTACATCGTTTTCTCGGGCGCGTATGGCGTCTTTTTATAGACAGGGACGGCAATCTGCTGAACACTATCAAGGAAATTGAGCCCACACCAGAACAGGAATATATCCTTCATAGCACTATCAAAAAAGTCAGTGAAGATATAGAGAATCTCAGCTTCAATACTGCAATATCGCAGATGATGATTTTCGTAAATGAATTCAACAAAGCAAAAGAACTGCCCCGCGACGCAATGAAGAAATTCGTGCTGCTGCTGGCGCCCTTTGCGCCGCATATTGCCGAAGAACTCTGGGAGAAGCTGGGACATCACGATACCGTCTCTCAACAAAGCTTCCCAGAATATAATGAAGAGAAGACCAAACGCTCACAGATACAGTTCGTCGTACAGGTGAATAGCAAAATCCGCGCTAAATTGCAGGTTTCAGCGGACATCACCCAGGAAGAAGCGGAAAAACTCGCCAGAGAAGAGCAAAATGTTCAGCGCTTCCTGGAGGGCAAAGAAATAAAGAAAGTTGTTTTCGTTCCGAAGAAGCTAATTAACTTCATTGTGGCGTAATTCACGAACTTTTCGTAAATTCTTTCTATTATGTAAAATAAATTTCTTTTCAGGTGAATTAAATCCATTATATGCTAAAGTCAACAGAAGAGAAATAGGAGAAAAGAGATGAGAATCATTCTGGCTATAACAATAGCATCATTCTTGTTGCTCTCAGCCTGTTCCGATGACGGCAATTCTTCCGACTCGGAATATACCACAACAGATGGTGTATTAATTGGAAGAGATTTTAGAAAATGTTTTTGCTGCGGCGGCTGGTTCGTCGAGATGCAAACCGACACTATGAGAATATGGAATATGCCTTCCGGATTCGCTGATAAACCGGAGAATAAAGATCTGCCCGTCGATGTGCGCTTCGGCTGGAAAGATATGGAAGAAGGCTGCGGCGAGGAGATGGATGACCTGATATTAATTAATTTTATAGAGTTGAGGTGATGTCTGAACCGCAGATTTCCCTGATTAAGAAGATGTTTAAATCCTATGGATTAATTTTGCCCTTTGGGGAACTAACGTCATAATCCTAACGGATTATTCCTTCTTTATCTAACTTTTTCCCAATGAAAGAATCGCGCAGCGTTTCAACGTTAGTAGAAATTAACCGCCCAAAACACGCGCTTATCCCATAGGGACTAGCCGTTAGCCGTTTCCCGTTAACCGTTAACCGTTCGCCTTTCTTCCGTTAGCCGTTCGCCTGTCTTAATAAACACTGAATTCTTATAAATCGAAATAAATTCTCAAAAATCCCTTGACTTTTATAATCGAATGTCTTATTTTTGAATTAACCAAATGGTTAAATTAAAAAGTTAAATTTATTGGTTAATTCTGAAATATTATGAGTGATAAAAAAGAACCGGATACCGAACAGAAAATACTGCAAAGCGCTAAGAATGTCTTCTACCGGCGCGGCTTCTACGGCGCAAGGATGCAGGAAATCGCCGATGAAGCCGGCATTAACAAGGCAATGCTGCATTACTACTTCCGCAGCAAGGACAAGCTATTCTACCGGATATTCTCAGAATCACTGACAGAACTGTTTTCGTCGGTGTCGATGAAACTCGATTCCGACATGCCCTTCCGTGAGAAGATCGAGGATTTCGTGGACAGTTACATCAGCTTCATTGAGAAAAATCCGTTCGTGCCGGGCTTCATACTGCATGAGATGAACCATAACCCCGAACGCCTCGAGGACATAGTCTCGCACTTGTTCGAGAATCTCCCGCGCATGAAACTTCTTAATGAAATACAAAAAGAAATTGATGCAGGCAGAATTATTAAGATAAATCCCAAACAGTTTGTTATAAACATGCTGGCACTGTGCGTGTTTCCGTTCATCGCAAAACCGCTGATATCGCATATTCTCGATTTTGACGATACGGAATTCAAGCAGCTTATCGAGGAAAGAAAAAAGATCCTGCCGCAGATTATTTTTCATGGTGTTCAAAAAACTGACGATGGAGATAAAAATGATAGTTAAATCAAAGAGATTATATTTGTTCGTTAGTTTGGCAGCGCTAATACTATTATTTTCAATAAAAGTATCAGCGCAGCCGGATATATACGAATGCTGCCGGCTCGCCGAGGAAAACTATCCGCTCAAGGGAAACCTCAAAAGCAATGAAATGATCGGGCAGCTTAACAAATCAAATCTTAACAAGAATTACCTGCCTGAAATCTCTCTTTTCAGCAGCGCAAGTTATCAATCAGATGTTACAAAGATTGATATTGACATGCAGCTTCCCGGCGGTTCGCCGGATTTCCCCGAAATGCCTCAGGAGCAATATCAGATCGGAATAAACCTGAATCAGTTGATCTGGGACGGGGGTATCACTTCTTCACGCAAAAGTATGGAAGAGATCTCTGCACAGCTTGAAAACAGCAATGTCCGCACCGAACTATACAGTCTGCGCGATAAGGTGAATGACAGCTGTTTCGGCGCCCTGATAATCGAGAAGCAGATAGAGCAGCTCGAACTCGCCCGCGCCGATTTGCGGAAGCAGTTGGAAAAAATCAATTCGCTTATCAGAAACGGCGTCCTGCTCAGCAGTAATGCTGATAAGATAAAAGCGGAAATTCTCAAGATCGAACAGAAAATTATGGAACTGGAGGCTGGAAAATCCACAGCCCTCGATGTTCTCAGTGAATTGACAGGCGAGGAGTTCGACCGGGATAGTGAGCTTAAAGCACCTGAAGTAAAGTTGGACGATCCGGCAGCAATGGAAAAGCGCCGCCCCGAGTACGAAGTTTTCCGGCAATCCGAAAAAAAGCTCGAAGAAGCTGTGAACCTAAACAATTCCAAATATATGCCGAAGATATCCGCATTCGGTCAGGCATTCTACGGGAAGCCGGGACTGAATATGTTCAGCGATGAATTCCAGCCGTTCTATGTGGCGGGCATCCAGGCAAGCTGGAATCTCTTTAGCTGGGGCGCCCGCGGAAATGATAATGAGGTGCTTCAGCTAAAGAAAGAAATGGTCGAGAACAGGAAGAAAAGCTTTACGAAGAATCTGGATGCCGCTTCGAAGAAATATCTGAATGACATAGAGAAAATCGAAGAGCAGATTGAGAAGGATGAGGAAATAATTGATCTGCGGGGGAAAATTGTCCGCGAGACTGAAAGCCAACTGCAGAATGGCGTGGTTACTGCTACTGAATATTTGCAGGAATTTAATGCGAAAACCCGCTCCGCAGTTGATCTGGAGAGGCGAAAGCTTGATTTGATAAGAACGAAGATAGAATTTTTGACATTGACGGGAAATTTAAACAAAAAATAAATGGAGTTAAAAAAGTGAAACTAAGAATATTAATAGGTATAGCGGCATTAATCCTGGCATCATGCTCAGGCGCAAAAGAAAAATCAGACGCTTACGGCAATTTCGAAACGGATGAAACAATGATTTCAGCCGAAACCTACGGCAAGATAATTATGCTGAATGTCGAAGAAGGCTCTAAATTAAAAGCGGGTGATACTGTCGCGGTAATAGACACGAGTAACCTTGTTTTACAGCTCGAGAGCCTTCGGAGTAAAAAACAGGCAGCACGCTCGAAGATGCCGAATGTTTTCGCACAAATAGAAGTGCTGGAGCAGAAAAAACGCCATGCCGAAAACGAATTGCAGCGGCTTGAGCGTCTCTACAAGGACAGCGCCGCCACCGACCAGCAGCTCGACGAAGCTCGGAATGCCGTCGAAGTTCTCGAAAAGCAGATGAAAAGTATCGAGACCCAAAACTCAACCATCGTCAATGAAGTCGAGGCGCTGGAAGCCCAGATGAAGCAGATTCGGCTGGCGCTGAGGAAAAGCGTAATTGTCAATCCTACGGATGGCACTGTCCTAAATAAATTCGTCGAGAAATTTGAGATCGCCGCGCCTGGGAAACCCCTTTATTCCATAGCAAATCTTGAAAAGATGAACCTGCGCGTTTACGTCAGCGGCGATCAACTACCCGACATAAAAATCGGACAAAAAGTAAAAGTTTACATTGACGAAACCAAAGAAACTAACAGAGAACTGGACGGCAAAGTAAAATGGACAGCATCTGAAGCCGAATTTACGCCTAAAATAATCCAGACCAAGGAAGAGAGGGTGAATCTTGTTTATGCAGTTAAGGTGGAAGTTGAGAATGATGGCGCATTGAAAATAGGGATGCCAGGCTCGATAGATTTTTGAATGATACCGGTTTTCAATTAAAATTTATCTACATTAGTTATTAGTTTTGTATATTCTATTTTGTTAAAATAGTAAAAAGTTAATTCAATAGTTCATGAAAACCGGTAAATTCTACATAACTTTATTTATTGCAGCGGTAATACTGTTGCCAATAATATTCTTCCCAATATCAAGCGATTTGGCAATATTTACACTCGCCGGAAAAAATATCATCGAAGGCAGCATGATCTATAAGGACTTTGTTGACCTTAAACCGCCTATGATATACTATCTTTTCGCTGTTATATACAAATTTTTCGGTTCTTCCGAAGTTATTCTTCGATTATTTGACTACATGATGCAGCTATTCGGCGTTGGCTTGATAATGTCAGTAGTCTGCCGCCACACCGAAAAAACAAATCTCGCAATATCTTCAGCACTGATCTACAGTTTGCTGTATTCAATACTGAGCTACAACAACACATCACAGACCGGCAGCTTCGTGACAATTCCCTTAATTGTAATAACATATCTACATCTCTCGGAAAAAAAGGACTTCCAGTATGCCTTCATTCAGGGGCTTCTAATCGGCTGTCTAATAGGAATAAAATACACTTACGGCATCATTCTCATAGCTCTGATCATAGATGTACTCCTGACCGGAAATGTTGGTTTTAAGAAAATGTTCCTCAGGGTTTTGTTTTATGTTTTCGGGATCATTTTCGTTCTAATATTAACTTTTCTGCCATTATTTTTAACAGGCGCCTGGGAATCATTCAAAAATGTAATTGACTATACTTCCTACTATTCTTCCATGCCGCCGGTAGATCTCGTCTACATCCGAGACATACTCAAAGGACTCGGCATCATTTTCGGCGACAAGATATCCATCACAGTAGTTTTCTTTGCAATTACCGGCTTCGCTTATCTATATAAAACAAATAAGACTACGGAAGCTGGTAAAGAAAAAAAATTCCTGAATTTCTTATTCACATTATTATTTCTCCTTCTGCTCTCCATTTTAGCAGAAAAGAAAGTCCACGCCTATTACTTCATCCGGCTCTACTTCCCTTTTTCCGTTTTCGTTGGAATCGGCATTACAAAATTGATCAGCGCATTTACTTCCGGAGAAAATATCAAATCCGCTTACCGTAATTTCATCGTCATTTTTCTTGTTGTCTTCGGATTTATCTTCAGCCCGCTTCCCCGCTGGTTAAATACCGTTCGCGTACCGATATTATATTTCAATGACCCGATGGCTTACGATTATTTCTACGAAAGATCTCTCGACCCCGCTTTAAACAGGTGCCAGACAAAACAGGTCGCCTCATACATCAGTAGAAACCGCTCTCTTGGCGATTCATTATTCGTTATGGCAACCGGTGCCGGCGAACTTAACTATTTCCTGAGAGACATGCAGCAAACAAAATTCACCCAATCCACATTTTATTTTGGTAACGGAGCCATTGACACATGGAAAAAACAGGCTCTCACTGAACTAAAACACTCGGACTGGCTTGTTGTTCCCAACCATGATGTTTATGGACCTATCAACGGACACATGCGATCAAGCTGGGAATCTTTGAAAATAAATAAAAATTTTTATAATTATGTAAAAAATAATTTTGAAAAAGTTTTAGAAACTGATAACTTCTATGTATTTAAAAAGACAGAGAAGTAAATAATATGCAGGGCGTACCGTTTTCATCACTTCGGGATTTCCCGAAGATATTTCTGGACTTCATCGAAGACAGACCTTTCATCAAAGAAAGGTTCCCTCTGAACTCAAAGCTATACGAATCAGAAGAGGAATTCTTCGACAGGGCAGTCGCATTCAAAACACGTAAAGAGATTGCAGCCTTAATCAAGAGAACAATGTCTTCAGTGCAATTGTCCGAGCAGCACAAAACAAATATTTCCATGCTGGAGAATCACAGCGCCCTTGTAGTAACAGCTAAATGCCGTCCTTCATTTCTTGGAGGACCTATCAGCAATTTAATAACGGCTTTCAGCACACTGGCTTTAGCTGACAAGCTCAATAAAAGCTACGAGTATATCAGTTTCATTCCATTGCTTTTTATTGACGATGACAGGCAGGATAATCTGGAAGTTACCCGTGCAGAGATCTTTGATGACAAATATAAGGTCAAGACCATCTCCAGCAGACCCTTCGCAGGCAAAACAGACAGAACCGTGGTCTCGGAATTATTTTTTGATAAATCAATTGTTAATATTATCGAGCAATTGCACGAATATCTCCCCGACAGCGAACATAAACAACAACTTATCGACGAACTTAGCAAAATATATACTACAGGCAATAGCTACCCAGACTCCTTTGTAAGCCTGATTGACAGATTCACCAATGAATACGGCTTGCTGTTTATTAGTAATTCTTCCATAAGAAAATTAGGGATGTACGATGAACTCGCTATGAAAGAATTACACGAGCCGGGTAATTCTTTTGATATTATACGAAATTCCGAAAATATCCTCAAAGAAAAGAATTACCAGATTAAAGCAAAAGTCAACGACATCAATCTACTCTTCCACGACACGGAAGGCTGCGAAAAAATAAGTAAATTCGGCACCGAAAAATACAAGATAAAAGACAGGGTATATAATTTGGACTCCCTGATCAGGCTCGCCGAAAAAGAAAAAGGACAATTCTCTCCTTATGTAATGCTTGATTACGTATTCAGACATTCCATCATGCCCACCGCCGCGGAAATTACAAACCCCAGCGGTATTGGTCACGCTTCTATGTTAAAGGAACTATACTCCTACTTTAAAACACCTATGCCTGCATTTTTCCCGCGGCATTCTGCAACTTTGAATGATAACGCCGCCTTTTTCCGACTGCGAATGAAGCATCTGGACAATCTCGTGTTTAATTTCGTCTTCCCCCGCGGGAACCTTCACGAAAGAATTATCTCTCAGGTCTACTTCACCGACATCTGTGGTAAAGATAAATTACAGTTCCTTTTGAGCGATCTCGTCGAAAATCCCCCTGAGCAACATTACTCAGTTACTATCAGCTAATGACATTACGGTTCATTAGCCAAATATATTTTCAGGCATGTAGGGATGTGCGCCTTCTATCACCTCTACCGCCGTCTTTTCTTTTATCTTACTTACCAATTCTTCTTTATGCGGGCAATGGTTAATACATGGAGCAATATGGATCTTAGTAGGTGTTTCACCCATCGGTTTATTCCACAGATTCAATTGAGCCAAACGGGTGACAACTGAAGCCCCGGGGCAATCTCCACAGTTCAAAATAGCTGTAAGCTGGTCTTCTTCTCCGTAGCGGTGGAATTCGCCTTCTCTACGATTGAACCCAACCATACATCTCGAGCAACCAATACATACATCATTCATAGTTTTTTTACAACCTAAGATCAAAATCTTTTCCATTTTATTCTCCTGTGTTGATAAGAAAATTACTTTTAAAAAATTAACAAAAGTAACCTGAAAAAACAATGAATTTTCGGTAAATGTTTTTTCGGATGCAAAAAAAGAAAAAAAATCATCTAATTCACTATTTACTTATGGGAATTAGATGATTTCATAACAATTATTACAGATATGTTATATTCTATCCGCCCGCTTGATTTGCCACAGCTTGGGAGGCTTTTTCGATCTCTTCCTGGTTCCCGAGATAGTAGTGCTTAATCGGCTTAAGGTCCTCATCCAGTTCATAAACCAACGGAACCCCTGTAGGTATATTCAATCCGACAATTTCTTCATCGGAAATATTGTCGAGATATTTGACAAGCGCTCTCAAACTATTCCCATGGGCTGAAATAACCACCCTCTTACCCGATTTTATGGTTGGTGCAATCGTTTCGTGCCAGTACGGAAGAAAACGTTCGACTGTATCTTTAAGGCATTCCGTAAGGGGCAGGTCTTTTTCATCAACATCCTTATACCGTGGATCATTGCCCGGGTATCGCGGATCATCTTTCGTAAGCTCTGGCGGGCGCACTTCATAGCTGCGTCTCCAAAGTTTTACCTGTTCCTTACCTTCTTTTTCGGCTGTCTCCGCCTTGTTCAATCCCTGAAGAGCCCCGTAGTGGCGTTCGTTTAGCCGCCAGTTCCTGTCGACGGGTATCCACATCAGGTCCATTTCATCCATAACGATCCACAAAGTCCTGATAGCCCTTTTCAATACCGAAGTAAAAGCAATATCAAACATATAGCCGCCTTCTTTCAATTGTTGGGCGCCCTGTATGGCTTCTTCAATACCTTTCTCAGAAAGATCAACATCTGTCCAGCCGGTAAAGACATTTTTCTTGTTCCAAACGCTTTCTCCGTGACGAATAAGAACTAATTTGTACATTGAGTTCACCTATGATTTTTCACTACATTTTATTTACTTCATTAAGTTTTGTCTTGCACTTTTGCTGATAGAATTTATTTCATGACGAATAATTTTTTATTTTGTGTTATCCATCCATTTGTTTAGCTTTATAATTTATTATGAACAAATTAAGTAGTTTTTCTGTTTAACAGTTTATTATTCAAGCTTAATTTTGTTTAAAAAAACTATTTATGATTAAAAATTATTTAATAATATTATTTTTTCTTTCATTTATACCAGCCTTTGCAATCGAAAAAACTTTAGAAAGCTCAACCTTTTTCAATAGCACTAAGGCTTCCCCTGAAGAAAAAATTGACAGCCTCTTAGATCTAAGTGTCGATGCTCTAGACAATCTTGACACCGCTGCTATCAATTATATCAAAAAAGCTCAAAAACTATCATTAGATAATGATAAATACGCCTATTCCGATATCTTATTGGTATACGGTGTTTACTGGAAGAATTTTAATAATTATTACAAGTCTGCCGATTATCTGGTCAAAGCCTTAAAATTATATGAAAAACAAAATGATAAATTCGGTATAGCTTTGGCTCATAAACAATTAGGTGAAACTTACAGGGCTTCCTCTGATTTCGAGGAAGCTTTGGAAAATCTTTTCAAAGCTGAAGAATTGTTTATAGAAATACCTGATTCAAACAGACTTGCCTCTGTATACAACAGAATAGCAGCCGTATATTTTGAGAAATATTCAGATGAATCCGGAAAGAAATGCATCGAATATATTGATAAATCGGTCAATCTAGCTGAAAAGCTTAACATGAATTATCTTCTGATAAATAATTATAATATCTTAGGCGCCGTCTATAATAATCAAAAAAAATATGATCAGGCGATCAAATACCTTGCAAAGGCTCTCGAACTCACCAAAAAGCATTCGGAATATTACCACAGATTTAATGTTTTGGAGAATTTAGCGGATACATACCACAAGATAGGGGAATACGAAAAGGCGGTAGAATATGCGAAAAAATCTCTTGAACTATCGAAGAAAAAGGGGATTATTGTGAACAGAGGCTATGTACATGAAATTCTTTCAAAGTCTTACAAGAAACTCGGTGAATATAAGAAATCATTACGGCATTTATATAAATCCTCACAAATAAAAGATTCTCTCTATTACATCAATAAAAACCATGCTATCACTGAACTGCAGACCAAATACGAAAATGAAAAAGCAATGCAGGAAATTAAACAACAAAAACAAATCCAAAAATATCAGATAATAATTTTCGCAGTTTCGTTGACTTTACTTAGTGGTATAGTTCTGATGTTTTATAATAGACATAAGACACTCAAAGCAAAAAACGAATTGATATCCAAACAAAACAAAGAACTTACAGAACTGAATAATACTAAAGATAAATTTTTCTCTATTCTTGCTCATGACTTGATCAATCCAATTGGTTCTTTCAGTGGTTTAGCAAAAATATTAGCCGATGACTTTGATAATTTCAATGAAAAAGAGAAAAGAGAATCCCTGGAATTATTGAGGGACAATGCGTCTAACCTTTCTGAGCTATTAGACAATTTACTGACATGGTCCAGATCACAGCGAGGAGTTCTCAGCTTAGAACCTATCGAGATTACCCCCAAAAAAATAATTAACAGCAATGTTAATCTGATGAAATATCAATGTGAAAACAAAGGAATAACCATTGAGACTGATATCACCAGTAATATCCCAATCAGGGCAGATTACAACATGCTTAGCGCAATACTCAGGAATATTATCTCTAATGCTGTTAAATTCACTTCCGAAAATGGAAGAATAACTGTAGGAACTAAAGAGTCCGAAACAGATTTGATTTTCTTTGTAAAGGATACCGGAATTGGAATGGATAAAAAAGACATTGATAAGCTTTTCAGATTGGATGTAAGTCTTTCAAATTCGGGTACGAATAATGAGCAAGGAACAGGTTTGGGATTGATTATCTGCAAAGAATTTGTGGAGAAGCACAGCGGTAAGATCTGGGTAGAAAGTGAGAAAAATAAAGGAACAACTTTTTATTTTACTATCCCTCTTGTGAAATAAAATTCTTATATTTGGAAATACAAGGCTGTCCCATAAATGGGTAAAAAGCCTCAAAATTTGACTCCGCACAGTGCGGCATAACCTGTCATCCTGAGCAGAGTCGAAAGATCAAAGTCTCTGTTATCGACGATATCGACTTAAGAGAGTACTAATTTTCTTCTCTTTTATACTGATCAATTCACTAAATTTTTTCAATTTAATAGCTTTGCATATGTATACACCTATAGACACAATTTGGGAAGAACACAGTCATTTGATAAAAAAATATCAAAACAGCTGGGAAGATGATTATGGCGGGCAATTTAAGCACGTAATCATTGAAAATTTAAAACTCGGGCAGTTCGAACCAACACCTGAAGATGTCGGCATTGACCCGATCATGCTGGACAATCCTGATTTTAAGCACGAAGATATTGAGAAATTAAAAAAAGATGATTTGGATTTAAAAGGAATTTCGATTAAAAATGAAAGCTTCTCATTTCACGATAAATACCGATTCCCTAATTTAGATCTTTCCTATTCGCTTATTGAACATTGTGCATTTGAAAATTGCTTGATCAATGCTCAGTTTAATCTATCGACCTTAAAGAACTGTATATTCAGGAATTGCACACTTGATTTAACAAATTTTGCAGCTTCGAAAATTGAAGCTTGCCGGTTTACTTCATGTGAATTTGGAGAGGATACCATAATCGATAATTGCTTGATTATCAATTCGACATTCGATTCCGCCAAAGGAGACAACCCGATTTTCCAAAATTGCAAGTTTTTGTAATGCGTGCTTTTCTTGTTAAATCGGATTTGAATTTCAGGCTTAAAATACTACGACAAATCTAAGAAATTCCGGCAAATGTAATGTCGGAATAAGTCTCCATCCAAGATAAGTTCCAAAACCGATAAAAGTGACACCGGCAAATTGCTTGATGCGGGCTATCATAGCAGTTGACATTTTTGCTTTATAGCGATTAATAACTCTGACAAGAGTGTATAGCCATGAGAAGTTACCTATTCCGAAGCCAATTGCAAAGGCAAGGTTGCTCAAAACTGTGGTTTCAAAAAAATTGACAGCATGAATTTGCAGGGTTATATAAGTTAATGTAGGAAGAAACGTTGGATTGGGTATATTGGTCAGGGCTATTGCCACTCCCAAAAGGAAAGGTCCTTTTTGCTTAAGATTCTCAATGAATTTTGAATGATGTATGTCCTGGGATTCATCGAATATATCAATCCGGTTGTTTTTATACCTTAAATTTATTATTCCGAAAAGTACAAACCCGAGAATAATAATTATTTGCGAGATAAGCATAATAACGGGGTGCTGCTCTGAAAAACTGCTAACAGCCCCTTTAACTGCCGAAGTAGCAAATATGACCAATGTACAGAATACTACATCCATCGAGGCGGTGCCATAAGCCATAAAAGTCCCTGGCTTTACCGAGCCTGAAAGTCCCAACCTGATGGCTACAACGCCTACGGGTCCCGGCGGCATAGCAAGTATAAAACCTAATAAAGCTCCTATTATAAAAGCTATAAACATAATGTCTCAGTTTTTGATAAATGTTCTATTTTGCTTATCAGAAAATGTGTGTAAAAAATTCAACACAATTTAAAAAAGTAAACTGAATATACCAAAAAAAGAATACATTAAAAAACTTTAATAATCAGAACTGTTCTATATTTTTAATATATATTACCCGGCTTATTTCTGATTAATGACGAATAATAATTCGATTAGTTTCGTTTAATTGTCTCCGAACTTTTCATTAAATTGCAAAATTTTAATCGCTTGATTATAAAATAAGGTATGCAGGAAGATACACAAAACCAAAATAAAGGAATGCTGCCGGAGATAGGGCTCTACACAACTATAGCTATCGTTGTAGGCGCTGTCATCGGCTCCGGCATTTTCAAAAAGCCATCGGTAATTGCAGAGCAATCAGGTTCACCGGAAATTATGCTGCTAGTCTGGGTGATAGCAGGAGTTATCACTCTCTTTGGCGCTCTAACAAATGCCGAGATAGCCGGAATGATAACACAAACCGGCGGGCAATATGTTTTCTTCGAAAAAATGTACGGCAAATTCGTTGCCTGGCTCTATGGATGGGCTGTATTTGCAGTTATCCAGACAGGCTCCATCGCCGGCATAACTTATGTCTTTTCACACTATACCGAATACTTCATGCAACTTCCGCGATTCTCACCCGAAATTGAGAAAAACGTAGTATTGAGCATTCCTTTTATCGGAGATATCCAGCCACTGAGGGATTTCGGCGTAAAAATTCTAACCATTGGAGTTATTGGCTTTCTTTCGACTATCAATTACTGGGGAGTTCGCTTCGGTGGACGCGTATCAGCAATATTCACTACTGCCAAATTAGCCGCCATATTTTTTATAATTGTCATTGCAGTTATATTCGGCGGCGGTTCAGCCGTACATATCACACGGGAAGCCCCCACTTACGCAAGCGCCGGGTTATTCGGTGGCATTGTCGCAGCTCTCTCGGGAGCGTTCTGGTCTTACGACGGCTGGAACAACATCACCTACATAGCAGGCGAAGTCAAAAAACCACAGAAGAATATCCCATTAGCCTTATTTATAGGCACTGTCATAGTTATATCGGTGTATTTGATCTTAAATATAGCATTCTTATATGTAATACCAATAGAAGATATGGCAGGTTCCTATCTGGTTGCTTCCGACGTTGCCGAAAAAGCCATAGGCTCAGCGGGCGGTGCTGTTGTAGCTTTAGCAGTTATGATATCCACATTCGGCACCTCGAACGGCACAATTATGGTTAGTTCAAGAGTCTATTACGCAATGTCAAACAAAGGATTATTCTTCAACCCGATAGGAAAATTACACAAAAAATTCCGAACACCCGGAAACGCTCTTATCCTTCAGGCATCTTGGTCCAGCCTGCTGGTCATGAGCGGTACATTCGACCAGCTTACCGATATGCTTATCTTCGTCAGTTGGATATTTTATGCTGCCGGAGCGTTCGGTGTATTCGTCCTCCGAAAAAAAATGCCCGATACACCCCGCCCATACAAAGTTTTCGGCTATCCTTATATTCCTGCGATTTTTGTAATATTTGCCTTTGCATTTGTCATTTTTACTTTGTATAATGATATTAGCATATATATCGAAGCGGTAAAAAATCCCGTGCCCGGACAGCCCGCTCCAATAATAAATTCGTTGTTCGGACTTCTATTTGTAGTAATGGGTATTCCATTTTATTTGTATTTTAATTATAAGAACAAAAGAAAGGATTAAATATGGGCGCTTTAAGATTGAACATTCACTCGCAGACCCCGGAAATGAGAAAGATCAGAAAAGTCGTAGAAGAATTGAAAAACGGCGCCGTAATTTTATATCCTACTGATACGGGTTTCGCCTTGGGGTGCGAGCTTTCAAACAAAGATGCCATCAACAGGATACGCACTATTCGAAGGATCTCCACAAAGAAAGAATTGACTTTCCTCTGCCATTCTTTATCTAACATTGCTGAATTTGCTAAAGTAAATGACGATGCATATAAGACCATAAAAACTCTTATACCGGGTCCTTACACCTTCATTCTGCCTGCTACAAAACAGGTGCCTGCATTTGCGCAAAATCCCAAAAGAAAAACAACCGGCATCCGCGTTCCGGAAAATACAATTTCCCAGCTTCTTTTAAAACAAATTGACACTCCTATCATATCTATTACAGCAAAACTCGAAGACGGCACATACATAGAGGAGCCGGAAGAACTCCTCGACGTTTTCTCCCCCCTCGTGGATGTTGCGGTCAGCACCGACGACTATCATTTCCTTGGTGAATCAACTATTATCGACATGACAGATGAAGAATTTGTAATTGTCCGTGAAGGTGCAGGCATAGAAAAAGTATACGAATTAACTGAAGGGGTATAGTTATTATCATCTATTGATAAGCCCCCGTCCGGATTTCTTGACTTTGCCTTCTTTCTTAAGCTTTTCATATAAAGCATCAAGTATTCCATTGATAAAGATACTGCTCTTATCAGTGGAATACTTCTTTGCTATATCTATAGCTTCATTTACGCTTACTTTTGGCGGAATATCCTCAAAATCTATCAACTCCGTAAGTGCCATATGTATCAACAACCTGTCCAGCAACGCCATACGCTCAATTTCCCAGTTCTTCGCATATTCGGTGATTAACTCATCATAGATCTCCGTATTTTCCAATGTTTTATTGATCAATTTTCTCGAAAAATTGATATCATCCTCTTTCCAGACTATCGGAACATCCGCTTCCATCTCGATTATCTCCTCAGGTTTTAGCAGCCTTTTCTTTTCCGCAGGTTCTTCATCCGGAAAATTAAATCTCCTGAAGAACGCATGAGTAAAGATCGTATCGAGATCAACTTCGGAAATATAGTAAGCGAATAGCAATTGGAGGATTTTCTCCCGTGCAAGCCGGCGATTTCCTTTTATCTGATTCTCCTTACTTAAAGGAAAATGATAAGTGTTATCAGACACCATAATTTTTCAAAATATTTAAGAAAAAAACTACTCAACAAATATAATCTTAATTTATTTTAGAAATACAATTTTTTTATTATATCTGCAATTTTCTTGTTATATTTCTAAAATAAAAATTCTCTGAACAATTTACTTTTAAAACATTATTCATATATTTAAGTTATATTACTTTTTCCATTTCTTTCATGTTCATAATTTTAACAACTCATTGTCGAAAAACATGGGAAAAAATTTTAACAAAGAAAAATTCATTGAAATAGAGAAGGGTAACGGCTCTGCCGTCTTGTTTTTAAAGGGTGATGTAAACATCAGAAATGCCAACAATTACGACAGCTCTCTCGACCCCGAGAACGACCTGCAAGACATATCCGAACTCATTGTCGATCTTAGCAGAGCAGGGGATTACGACTCCTTCCTCGTCGTATTCCTCAGCGGACTGAAGACATTCTGCAATCAAAACAACATCCAATACAAAACCGGCGGCGTACAAAAGAAAATGCAGGGCTTCCTCGACATTCTCGAACCAAAAACAATCATAACCGAAGAAGCATCCTCCATAGCTCCAAACTTCTCCTTTTTCTTCATCCGCGTTGGTGAAAAAACTATCAAAGTGCTGAAAGATAGCAAGAGATTCATCGAATTCTTCGGTGAAATAATTATTAAATACTTCAACCTGCTCATACATCCCGGCGACATGCGATGGAAAGACTTCCCTTTCCATTTCCTGCGCGCAGGCGTCAGCGCATTACCCATCGTCCTGCTAATCGTATTCCTGATCGGCGTCATTACCGGATACCAAGGTGCCCTCCAGCTAAAACAATTCGGCGCCGACATCTACATCGCCGACCTCATCGGCATCTCGATCACAAGGGAATTAGGTCCACTGATGACAGCCATCCTCGTAGCAGGGCGCTCCGGCTCCGCATTCGCAGCAGAAATCGGCACAATGAAAGTCTCCGAGGAAATCGATGCCCTGCAATCCATGGGCTTCGACCACACAAAATTTCTCGTTTTGCCAAGAGTAACAGCTGTCGTTATTGCGATGCCCTTACTTACCATCCTTGCTGACTTCGCAGGAATCGGCGGCGGACTGCTGTCAGCAATCAGCACACTCGACATCACAATCTCCGGCTACATCAACGAACTCCAGCGAGCACTCAACTTCGCTCATATCTTCAGCGGCATCGGCAAAAGCGCAATATTCGGTTTTTTAATAGCCACCGTCGGCTGCTTCCAGGGTATGCAGGTCCACGGCGGCGCAGAAAGCGTCGGAAAATACACCACAGCATCAGTTGTCAGCGGCGTATTCCTTATAATAATAAGCGACGCAATTTTCACATTCATTTTCCAGGTCTTGGGGATATAATTTATGGAAACAAACGGAAGAAATAAAGTAATCGAAGTCAAAGACGTCTCCGTTAAATACGGCGACTTCACCGTCCTCGAAAACATAAATTTCGACGTCTACGAAAACGAAATCTTCGTCATCGTCGGCGGCAGCGGCAGCGGCAAAAGCACCGTCCTGCGACAGCTCATCGGACTCGAAAAACCCACCGAAGGCGAAGTACTAATCGACGGCGATAGCTTCTTCGACGCTTCCGGAGAAAAATACCGCCAGATCATCCGCAAATTCGGCGTACTATTCCAATCCGGCGGACTTTTCGCATCTATGACCATCGCCGAAAACATAGCCCTGGTGATGGAAACCTACACTGACCTCCCCGAAGAAAGAATCGTCGACCTCGTCAACCTCAAAATGAAAGCTGTCGGACTTGAAGGCTTCGACGACTACTTCCCATCCGAGATCAGCGGGGGCATGAAAAAGCGCGCAGGAATAGCCCGTGCAATATCACTCGACCCCAACATCCTTTTCTTCGACGAACCCTCCTCCGGCTTGGATCCGGTAACAGCCGCTTCAATAGACAAATTAATAAACGAATTAAATTCCGGTTTAGGCACAACAATGGTTGTTATAAGCCACGATCTTGCCAGTATCGAGCAAATCGCACACCGGGTCATAATGCTCGACAAATCATCCACAGGCATAGTTGCCGAAGGCACCGTAGAAGAGCTCAGGCAAATGAAAGACAAACAACTCGTATACAATTTTTTCAACAGGAAACCGGCAAACTAAAAAAATCAAGGGACTGTCCCAAAAGCCATGCAAAATTTATCTTTGTTTAACTAAATTCAGAGGTATATCGCAACTTCACTTTGACTTTTAGTTCAGCCCCTTTTTTTTATAAAGAACATTCCGTCTAAGTTTAATAGACGTCTATATTAATTAAGACACATCAACCCCAAAAAAGTTGCAAAATCCACCAAAAAAATCATTAAAAATGACATTGCGGGGAGCGCAGCGACAAAGCAATCTCTCGACTTACCATCCCCGTCAGATCTTACATCTGACGACATTCCCCCTTAAAAAAGGGGGACAAAGGGGGTTGTGACAATTCGTAATTCATAATTGAATGAACGCCACTGTGGCTCTGTATAAAAACCCTGCTTGCTAAATTCCGATTTAGCAGGCAAAATTTCCCACAAAGTTGTACTTTGTTTAGTAATCAGTATAATTATACTAATCGGCGATAATCTATAGTTCAGACGTCGCCTATATCATCATACCACTTTGCTTTTGGTCTCTTTTCGTGAAAAAATTCTTAACTTTAACCATCAGCCTTTTACCTTTTTTTAAAAACCGCATATTTTTTAAACTATCCCAAGACCGTCTCAGGGTATATTTTGGACGGTTTTCTTGTCGTTACATACCCGCATAATTATATTGCAGGCAAAAAACACAAAAACAAGAATTAAGTTGTTCATTGATAATTGAAAATTTCTTCAACCGGTAACCAGCAGCCAGTTACCAATCAACAGTATCAGGCGTTCAACACAAAAGCCAAAATTTTGTCAGCAGCTCGACCATCATTTATTAAAGACATGCACATCCCGCTGCGGGAAAGGAATCGAGATATTATTTCGGTCAAACTCCAGCTTCACCTTCTCATGCATGTCGAAATAAATGCCCCAGTAATCAGAGGTATTGCACCACAGGCGCGCTGACAGATTCACCGAGCTATCCCCCAGCTCAGCCACAAAAATCTGAGGGGCGGGTTCCTTCAGAACCCTTTCATCCGCCTCAGCCAGAGTTTTGATTACGTCTCTTGCTTTCAGGATATCATCGCCGTAGCCAATCCCGAAGAGCAGGTCGCAGCGGCGGGTAGGTTCTGCAGTGATATTCGTCACAGCGGAATTAGAGAGCTGCCCATTTGGAATGATCACCTTCTGATTATCGGCAGTTTTAAGCACAGTATAAAAAATACTGATCTCATCGACCCTGCCGATAAATCCGAGTGCATCGATCCAGTCATCCACCCGGAACGGCTTCAGGATAAGGATCAGCACCCCTCCGGCAAAATTCCCGAGGCTGCCCTGAAGCGCCAGCCCAATAGCAAAGCCTGCGGCAGCCAGCACCGCCACAAACGAGCTCGTCTCGACACCGACCATCCCAATAACACTGATTATCAACAGCACTTTGAGCAGAACACCAAGAATCCCCGTTAGAAAATTCCGCAGCGAAACATCCACTTCCTTCTTTTCGATCACCCTGCCAAAGATCCGGGTAATCCTGCCGATCACCCACCAGCCAATAATCAGCGCCAATACCGCAAGCAGCACCTTCGGCGCATATCCAACAAGCATAGAATATCCCATCTCCAAATATTTATCAAAATTTTCCATATCATCCTCCTAATAAAATTTTGTTATAGAAAAACACCAACTACATTAACATACCTAAAACAAATTAAAAGTCAGCCCTAATTGCAGCGCTTCCTTAATCTGCGTCTTCAGCGACTGATTCTTCTGATAAACGATCAGCACATTGAGATTGACATTCACATACTTATTGATCTGCGCAGTGATGGTATTATCCCAGCGGACATCCCACACATCTAGACTCGTAAACCGCGTGAACAGCCTCAACTTACTTGAGTAGAGAAGATTCTCCCCCAGACTCTGATTAACATCGGTTACAGACTCGATACCAGTTTCGAATCTAAAGGATTCTATTTCATCTTTAGTCTCAGGATCATCGGAAAAATTAATAAATTCATCGGCAAACGTCTCCTGAAAACCTACACCCAGCCTCGTCTGGATATTTTCCAATTGATCATACGCGAAACCAATACTCTGAGAAATATAGCCAGGATCGAAAAAATCCATTATCTTATTCCTCGAACTATCCGTATACTTAAACCCGGCAACGATGGTAGTTCTGATCGTATTGCTGAAATACGGATCGACCACCCATCCCAACTGTCTCGACAGAACTGTCTCCTGATATAGCTCATTATCATTCGTCTTGAAACCCGCATCACCCGTTTTAGTCTGCCCGTAAGCAAGCTTCAGGCTGTTTTTGAATTTCCACTTCTCGGAAAAATAATTCAACCCGAAATTGCCAAGCAGACCGTATGTTATGGAATTCTCGCCGCCCTGAGTCCAGTTATCAAAAGCTATCTGGCTGATGTTCAAGCCCGCAATCCCTTTGGGAATCCACTTGTTCAAATTCGTGCTATCTTTTTCCTGCGCAAAAATTTGCCCTGCCGCTAAAAACATTATTAGGATTAGTACTTTTTTCATATACGCTCCCCCTTATGATTTAATATATAAATGAATCTATTTTAGATTTTTAAAACAATAAGTTATAAAAAATGATCTTTCCGGCAAAACACTATTTGTGTATAGAAAAATTCGAAGAATTACATTATAAAATCAATAAAGTTTTCATTATTGATCATTTGAAATGTACTGTCCGAATAAGCTTCCATGAATTTCTTCGGCTTTTTGAACTTAGCTTTGGGATTCCATTTTATTTCGTATGCATGAATTTTCCCAGCCCCTTCTTCAATATAATCTATTTCCTGATGCTGAGTAGTTCTCCAAAAATAGCTGCCCAACCTTTCCTGTTTGTTACTCAGATATTTCATTCTTTCGGATATTATGAAATTTTCCCACAGGGCTCCCTTGTCAACTCTCAATTCCAATGGATTGAAATTATTGATTATTGCATTTCTGATCCCCGTATCCCAAAAGTACAATTTTCTACTACGTTTCAATTCTTGTCTCATATTTCTGCAAAAAGACTTTAATGAAAATATAACAAACGCTTTTTCAAGAAGATCAATATATTTTGAAATAGTGTTTTTATCTACCCCAACCGTCGACGAAAGTTCATTATATGAAACTTCATTACCTAATTGTAAGGCTATTGCCTTGACCAATTTATCAAGAATATAAGGCTTTCTGATGTTACCAAGTGACAACAGATCCTTAAAAAGATAGCTGGATATCAATTCTGTAAGAATTTCCTGTTCCTCTCCCGGATGATTCACTACATCAGGATAATAACCATATATCAATCTGTGTTCTAATGCTCGCTTTTCCTCAATCAAAGAAAATTCACCGGCAAGTTCGGAAAAAGAAAAAGGATATAAATTGAACTCGAATTTCCTGCCTGTAAGAGGTTCATTCAGTTTGCTTGTTATTTCAAGTGAAGATGAACCTGTGATGATTAGTTGTACGCCTGGTATTTGATCGACAATTAATTTGCTTGTAAGACCGATATTTTCTATCCTTTGTGCTTCATCAACGATAAGCAATTCTTTTGAACCTATATACTGTTTTAATTGTGTTGAAGAAGGATTATTTAAAAACTGTCGGATATCAGGTTCGTCACAATTCCAGTATGTCCATGATAAATCACTTTCCTCGGCTATATGTTTAACCAGAGTAGTTTTTCCTACCTGTCTTGCTCCTATTAAAATAACAGCTTTATTTTTATTGATTCTTTTTACGATTATCCGGGTTAAATCTCTCTGTATCATTTCATTATTACAATTTGTAAATAATATTATCACCAAATATAATAAATTTTCGTGAATATATTCACGAAAATTATATAAAATTAGTGACTATATTCACCAAAATAATAATTTTTCAGTGATTACAATCACTAAAATATATAAAATTTGGTGAATAGAGTTGAAATTAGTTTTTTAAAATAATTTTTTAAAAGATTTGTTATATTTTGTAACATTTCCACTTTTTAAGTGAATATTAATGAAAGAAACTCTAATATTTTCGTATTAATATTAGAAAATAAACAGGTGATTAATAAAATTTATAGTTTATGGAACGAATTTTGACGGATTTCTTAAAAAAAATTAACTGTATTATTTTCAAAGAAGTTTGCATAATTTGTTACATATTTATATTTTTGTATTATGAATATTAAAATATTAATATTAATACTAATTTTAGGCGCAGGATTACTGTACGCTGCTGATTCTATTCTTAGTTCATTCACAGCAAAATCCAACGGGGAAGAGATACGCGTGGAGTGGTCTTCTATGGAAGAATCAAATTTGCTTCATTACGAACTTGAGCGCTCCAATGGAGATGATGCATTTAAAAGAATTGCCACTGAAAAAGCCAAGGGTAATCCTTCGCATTATAAATATATCGATGACGAAGCACTGGCAAAAAATCAGGGAAATGATGATTCTCCGATGTCGAAGAATTTATATTCCTATCGACTAAAAATTGTATATCAGAACAAAAAGCCTGAGTATTCCGATAAAGTTTATGTTGTTCATGAAATTAGCAGCATCAACCGTACCTGGGGAATGATAAAGGAAATGTTCCGTTGATCCATCAATTAATCCATTTTTTTTACACACCAAAACAGTTATCTTATCGTTATAAAAGTAAAATTTTTCTCATTTAACTAATGTTGCCATGAAGACAATAGTTAATAAGGTAATAATAGTTCTGATACTATTTCTAACTTTTAACCTGTACCTGATATGTGAAGAAATTATCCCTTCCGACTTTGTACCGGTTGATAAATGCAATTACGGCGAACAAGTCGAAATGCTGAGAAATACAAAACTCAACGTTGGTGATAGGATATTATCAAGTAACAGACCTGACTTGCCGGAAAGTTATACTTCTCCCGAAGGAAACTTTGTGATCCATTATACAACTTCAGGTGTTGATGCAGTATCCACAGAAGATAACGATGGTAATGGCATTCCGGATTATGTGGATTCCGCCGCAATATTTTTCGACCATGTATATCAGGTCGAAGTTGTGGAGATGGGTTATAAATCTCCTATCGACGATAGAGGCGGAGGAGGTACCGCCGTCTATGATATATATATTGTTCAGCTTGGAGACAAAGGAGTTTACGGACAGACTTTCCCAGAGGAGATTTTTTACAAAGATAACATGGTGATAAGAACAACTTCCTTCATAAAAGTAGATAATAATTTCAGTCCAACGGATTCAACAATGTCAAACGGTCAGTTAAGACCTTCTTATCCTCCGACATCTTATAGTTACAATGGTTTAAAAATAACCGCCGCACATGAGTTTCATCACGCAATTCAAAATTTCTATGGTTCGCCGAATCTTACTAACCCAAGTATCACTGCATTGAACGAAATGACCAGCACATGGATGGAATATAGATTATATCCCGAAGTTAAGGATTATTTCCAGTATTTACCCGGGTTATTCAGTGAGATAAGACGCTACCCACTGGGTGATGGAAGTAGTTCATTTGCCGGCTATCGATGGTCCATTTTCTGGCAGTATGTATCGAGTGAGTATGGCGAAGAAGTAAACAGGCGCATGTGGGAGATCTTCGGTGACGGGCTGCGAGGTTATCATGCATTGGACAGCGCCTTTAAAGAGAAAGGAAGCAGTCTGAAAGATGCCTGCTGTAATTTAATTCCATGGATGTATTTTACAGGTAAGCGTGCTGTCGAAGGCAGATACTTCAACAATGCAAGACTGTTTCCTATGCTGAAATTTCACAGAGAAACATACTTTTCTCCTCCGGAAACCTCGGATATGGGCAGACTTGATCCTTATGAATTCAGGGGATACAGATATTTCCTGCCTGATGGAGAGGCAAATTCATTAGACACTGCCGATATAATACTTTTAAGTACTGATACCGAAGCTGCTATTTATCAATCGCAGGATACCAGACTTTTTGAGATCATATTTTCAAATTCAAAAATTGACGATAGTATGGTAATCCCGGGGAAAAGCATCTCATTTTTCATTGACCGCCCTGATGGTGATATTTGTTTTGAACATTACCTGCCCACTGTGAATGACTGTCCGCCTTATCCTAATCCCTTCATAACCAATGTTCATGATGTGATAAATTTTTGCATTCCTTTTGAGACTAGCTATGGTGATAAGGTTGCCCTGACTGTGTACAATGAAAATTTCATAAGTATTTTTAGTGAAAAGCTCCAGGTTCAAAATGATAACAACGCCAGGGTTATCAGATGGAATAATTTCCCTTCGAATTTCAGCAGCGGTGTATATATTTACAGTCTCGAATTTAACGGAAAGAAAAAAATGGGTAAATTCGCAGTAAGAAAAAAGTAAAGTATAATATTAGGTAAAACAAATGTTAGATGTTAGCCTGAAAGGGGAAAATTTATCCAAGTATTTTATTCGTAAAAGATATATTTTCAGGGATATAAATGTTGAATTGGGAAATGGTGAGATTCTTGCTGTTACCGGAGAAAACGGCTCCGGGAAAACTACATTTCTAAAAATATTAGCGGGAATTTTAAAACCCACATATGGTAATTTGAATCTGAATTTAGACGGGACGGCAATAAATAACGATGAGATCAGAGATTACATAAGCTTTGTTGCACCTTATCTGGTTTTATACGAGGAATTTACTCCGTTGGAGCATGTTAAAATCATTAACAAAATACGCGGTTTTAAATATAATGAAGACAAAACTATTAAACTGCTGAAACGCTTCAATCTAAGTTCACGGCGTTACGAACCGATAAGAAATTTTTCGTCCGGGATGAAACAGCGAATGAAATATGTTCTGGCTCTTAGTTGTGATTCAAATATACTTTTTTTGGATGAGCCTATGACCAATCTTGACTCCGAAGGCGTCTCGACTGTTCTTGATACTATATTCGAATTTCAGCAGGAAGGCGGAAGTATAGTTATTGCAACAAATGAAAAGAGAGACAAGTCAATAGCTAAGAAGGAAATTAAAATTAAATAATAATTTTAAAAAGTTGACAACTTGAGTATTTGATTGATAAATATGCTAAAAAAATTTCAAAAACTAAATATAATGGCAGTCATGATTAAACTAAATATCACATTTCTTCTGCTTATAATAGCAATAGCCTGCGCTGAACCGGCTAAACTAGAAAGTCAGCAAACTACAAAACCAGTTGGAAATCCCGGAGAATATGTTTCTTCATTCAAACTGCCGGAAAAGCTTGATTTCTGCGGAGAAGAAGTCCCCCTTGAGATTCAGGAAGTTCGCGAACGTGCTGAACGAGAATTCTACCTGCTTTTGCAGCAGCCTGGTCAGATTATGCTCTATCTGAAAAGATCCGGAAGATTATTCCCAATGTTCGAAAAAGTACTTAAGGAAAACGATGTTCCCGACGATATGAAGTATCTGGCTGTCGCAGAGAGTGCCTTGTATCAGGCTCGTTCTTACAGAGGAGCTGTCGGTATTTGGCAATTTATGGAAAGAACTGCCCGGTTAATGGGCTTACATGTTAGTGATTATGTTGATGAACGCCGACACCCGGAAAAAAGCACTGAAGCCGCCTGCAAATACCTGAAACAGGGCTATAAGAAACATAAATCCTGGATAATGGCTGCAACAGGCTATAACATGGGGCATTCGAACGTTAATTGGTCAAAAAATTTCCAGGACGGCGATGATTATTTCGACCTATTCCTGAATGAGGAAACATCAAGGTTTATCTTCAGGATAGCAGCCATCAAAGAGATCATGAAAAATCATAAAAAGTATGGCTTCAATGTTACCAAAGAGGAACTGTACAAACCCCGTAAGGTGAAAATTATCGAGTGGAGTTCATCTATTCCTGACATGCCTAAATGGGCTGAAGTCCATGGTACAACTTATAAATACGTAAAGCTGCTCAATCCATGGATAATGAAAAGGGAACTGCGCCCGCCTCTGAGAGGCGAGAAATACGAAATAGCTATACCGGCAAACTAAATTATACACTCATCCCGGATTCACAATACAAAATTGCATTTATTCGATTATAAATAAAAAATCTGAGAATTAATTCAGGTAACAAAATGATCAGTAATTTAAAGCAAATAACACCCGTACAATGGGAGATCGCAAAAGAAACCATGCATGGAATGCGTGTGAATGCACGGTTGTATTCTACTGCCGCAATGCTGGAACTTATAGCTTCAGACAGATCAATCCGGCAGTTGATGAATGTCGCTACCCTGCCGGGTATCAAAGGACATGCATTGGTCATGCCCGATGTGCATGAGGGCTATGGCTTTCCTATTGGCGGCGTTGCTGCCATAGATTACAAAGATGGTGTGATATCGCCCGGTGGTATTGGTTATGATATAAATTGCGGGGTGCGCCTGCTGAAAACAGAAATAGATCAGAAAGAGATAAGAAGCAGATTGGATGAATTAGCTAAAGAACTGAATAAATACGTCCCTTCAGGTGTTGGGAAAGGCGGGGGATTAAAACTGAACATGAAGGAATTGGAGGAAGTCCTTAATAACGGAGTAAAATGGGCGTTAGAGCAAGGCTTCGGCGAAGATAAAGACCCTCACTATATAGAATCCCGCGGTAGTCTGCCCGGCGCCGAAGCATCCGCTGTCTCCGACAGGGCGAAAGAACGCGGACGCAGCCAGCTTGGAACAATGGGAGCAGGGAATCATTTTGTTGAGGTTGACCGCATACAGAATATTCTCGATGAGGAAGCTGCTGCTGCATTCGGATTATATCCCGGGCAGATAGTGATCCAGATTCACACAGGCTCACGTGGACTGGGGCACCAGGTTGCGGCGGATTATATCCGGCAGATAATAGGCGCTTCAAAGAGCTTTGGATATGATCTGCCGGACAGAGAACTTTCCTGTGCGCCTTTAAATTCGCCTTTGGGGCAGGATTATTTTGCTGCTATGTGTGCTTCAGCTAATTATGCATGGACAAATCGGCAGCTTATAACCCACGAGGTTCGGGAAGCCTGGGAAAATATTTTCGGAAAATCGGCGGGAAGACCACGTATTCTCTATGACGTTGCTCATAATATAGCAAAAATTGAGGAGCATACAATTGATGGAGAGAAAAGCAAAGTAATAGTCCACCGCAAAGGTGCTACAAGGGCTTTCCCCGCCCATCATCCTGAAACGCCCGAGAGATACGGAGCCGTCGGACAGCCGGTACTGATCCCGGGCAGTATGGGTACGTCCTCCTATGTATTGGCAGGGCTCCCCGGCAGTATGGAGCACTCCTTCGGAACGAGTTGCCACGGCGCCGGCAGGACGATGTCCCGCTCGAAGGCAAGGAAGTCTGTCAGAGGAGAAGATCTGCTGACCAAGTTGAAGGAAATGGGGATATCCATACAGGCAGGTTCGTACAAAGGTTTGTCGGAGGAATCTCCGGATGCTTATAAGGATGTCGAATCTGTAGTGGATATCGTCGAGGAAGCTGGCATAGCTAAGAAGGTAGCGCGGTTGAAGCCGATGGCGGTTGTTAAGGGGTAAATGCATAAAAAAAGGTCAAGTTTACCGTGGCGCCCTAAGATCCAACTTACGGCTGCTCCCTCTCGGGCCTGACCGGATTGGGCTGGTCTTAGTCGCACGGGACTTGACCTGAAATCTTTTACAAAGTTAATATTTTAAACGTGGAATACCAAGTTTTCTTGCAAAAACAATAAAAAAGTCTTAAATTTGTATTCTTTATTAAGCGCCAGTAGCTCAGCTGGATAGAGCAACAGCCTTCTAAGCTGTAGGTCACAGGTTCGAATCCTGTCTGGCGTACAAAAAAAGCCCGGCTTTTTGCCGGGCTCCGTTTTGTTCCATTATATCTCTTCTTACTTCTTCATCACTCTCTTGATTGACTTCATAAAAGTTTCTTTATTTCTTGCTCCGACAATAGTCTCGCCAATGTTGCCATTGTGATCGATGATGAAGGTTGTTGGGACGGCGCTTACACCGCCAAATGCCTTCTCGACTTTTCTGTCGTGTGATACGAGAATTCTGTAGGGAAGCCCCGAGTTTTCTGCGAAATTTTTAACTAACTTAACTTTGTCTTCTGCTGTTCTGCCGCGCTCGTTAACTGCTATACCGATGATCATAAGGTCCTTTATGTCGTCTTTGTAAATATCGACAATGTCGGGTAACTCTCTACGGCATGGCGGACACCATGTTCCCCAGAAATTAAGGAATACTATCTTGCCGTCCGTCAATTCCGAGAAGGACATTTTTTTGCCGTTCTCGGTCCAGGTGAACTCGGCTGCTTTACCATTGCCTTTGTCCTGAACACTTTCGATGACAAAGACTTTGGCATCGTCTTTTTTCTGAGATTCTGCCGCCACAGGTTCAGGATTTGGGCTTGGCGCTGGATTTGGTTCGGCGTTTGATGTCATACCTGCCGAGTTTACTTTTGCAGAAGCGTCATTTTCTACTTCATCTGTTTTGTTGCATGAACTTATGCAAAGTGCTGCGGCAATTGCCAGCAATGGGATAAAGAGAAAGCTAAATTTTTGAAACATTACGACTCCTTTGGTTTTTATGAAATTGTTTTTCTAATAATCTTTTGCTTTTTGACGTCATTAATTTGAATTTATTTGAGATAACCGTTGTAGCATCCATTTCTAATTCATTGATATAAAATAATTTTCCTTTTTATTGAGAATTATGTATTGCTGACGAGCAATATAGTTTTTAATTGCCAAAAAAAATTCATCACTATATCTTTAACATAAAAAAGCTGCATAAAACCAGATATATGATATTTGTGTGTTATGCAGCTTTTGATAATTGTTATAATAAATATATTGAAAAACTATGCATTTTCCTGTCTTAGAATTCTAAGTCGTTTGAAAACGGACAAGAAAAATCCGAGTACTATCAGTACAATACCTGCCCAGACCAATATTATCAAAGGTTTGACGGATACTTCGATACTCAGGACTTCAACAGGATCGGGCATAGCTTCATTTGCCTTGCGGAAAACAAAAGCTGCCTTCGATTGAGTGAGATTTCCCGGATTTCTGATCAGTCTTACAAAGCCAATCTCTATGTCGCTGTTTTTAAGTTTATACCAGTGCGGGTCACACTGTCCGTTTCGCATATTCAGTTCAGTAAAGAGAGTATCTTCAAATGTTTCTTCTCCCTTATGGAAGTTAATAACAGTTCCCAGAGTCGCAAAATCCGAATTGCTTATCTTCTTTTTCATAATTTTAGTCATATCGAATTTTACCATCTCCATCCTTATTGAGCTATCCAGAGGAACAGTAGCGCTTTGCTGCCTGCGAAGTGCAGCCGTGGGCATGTCGATTGTCTTTTCAACTGTTCTTGGGGAAATGTAAAGATCGGACATAAGACCTTCTTTGATACCCGGCTCGAGAAACGGAGATTCACGATTATTAAAATCACTCCAGTACATAATTGGTTTTGTTATGGATTTCTTTCCTTTTTTAGAGATCTCCACTAAATACTGGAATTTAGCTCTGTCCGGTTTCTCTTTTTCTATCTGTTTTTTTCCGATATACGTTAATTTGTAACCCAGAGCCTGTTCAGTTTCGTTCTTTTTCAGATGAATGTTTTCAGTTTTTGAGTAAACCCCGCTTGCCAGAACACCGATCATCATTACCGCAAGCCCGGCATGAGAGATAAAAGCTCCGGCGGAAGCCGGTTTTTTGAACAGTGTTTTAACTACATATTCACCGTTTAAAAACAATGAAAACAAAGCTGCGAATAAAAGCAGGAAGATGCTTACCTTATTGATAACCAGGAACATCATAAATATCGATACAGCCATTGAAAATATAGCTGCATAAAGTACTTTTCTCAGCACTTCAATGTTGTTAGTTGCTTTCCAGCGAAGGAAAATTGCTATACCGTTGCCTACCAGTATTAAAATGGCAATTGGCAAATTCCATTGATTATAGAAAGATATAGGTACCGAAGCTTTCTTCTGCCCTAAGAGTTCGGCAAAAATGGGCCAACTCGTTCCCACAAACACGATAACTGTCATAGCTAAAAGGAATATGGAACCTAAGGAGAGCGAAAATTCTCTTGAGGTTGCGTTGAATTCGATCCTGTTACTTGAAATATCTTTTAAGCGTAATAAGATTCCACCGATACCGATAAATAAGAACAGGAATAATCCAATGAGCAGCAAGGTGTAAACTATCATGCCAGGATCGACAAATGAGTGTACCGAGGTATCTCCCAATACACCGCTTCGGGTAAGGAATGTAGCGTATAAGACAAGCACAAATCCGAATATCGAAAAAAGGAAGTTAGTTATTTTCAAACCTCCGGTTCGTTTTTGCACGAGCATAGTGTGTATGAGCGCAACTCCGATAAGCCATGGCAGCAGTGATGAATTTTCAACCGGGTCCCATGCCCAATATCCGCCCCAGCCAAGTGTTTCGTAAGACCAGAAGCCTCCAAGGGCTATACCAAGCCCGAGCATTCCTGTTGCAAAAACAGTCCATGGAAAAGAGATATTTATCCATTTATTGAAATCTTTTTTAATCAGACTAGCCAGTGCAAATACATAGGGAACCGACATTGCCGAATAACCGGCAAATAGTATTGGCGGGTGAATCGACATCCAGTAATTCTCAAGAATGGGATTAAGTCCGCGGCCTTCTTCAGGTTTAAATCCGACTTCCAGATTCTGCCCTGAAAAAGTCTCCCAAATATAATGAAACGGGCTCTTCAGAATTAACATCAATGTAAGAAAAATCATTATCAAGGAATAAAACCCCATAACAAGCGGTTCATAACCATGCTTTTTGGCGTAAGGTATAAGGAATACGCCAATTAAAGAAGTCATAAGCGCCCAGAGCATGAAAGAGCCTTCTTGCCCCGCATAAAATGTTGATATTAATAGATTTAGAGGCAAATTGGTCGAGGAATATTGCCAGATATATGTGAATTGGAAGTTGTGTGTTAATATATTGGCAAGGAAATAAGCGGATAAAAGAACCATTCCGCCGGAAAGCATCAGGTAAAAAGTCCTGCCAATAAGAACGGGCTTCTCGCTTTTAAAATGAGAATAAAAGTAGATCGCGGCAGCGATAATGGAAAATCCGAATAAGAAATAAGTAAAAATTTCTCCGAACATATCAACTCAAATTATTAGTTACACTTAATTTTCTTTTGGGATACACATGGTTACTAATTCATGCTGGCTTTGTTTGTTGCTTTTTGGTGATCTTCGTAAGTGCCTTCGTATTTAGACGGACACTTTGTAAGCACATTATCAGCATGCAAAACTCCATCCTTGAACTTGCCTTTAACGACAACGGTTGGGGCAATTTCGAAATTATTCGGTTTCATACCGTCAAGAACAACCATTGTCTCGTTGTTATTTTCGTCAACCATGTGGAAAGTGAATTTGTTCTGTTCGGAGTCATAAGTGTAAGGTTTATCCTTTACCCATGAACCGACTACCTGAACAGTTTTATCAGTCAGGCGGGCTTCATCTATCTTCATATATTCTATCTTGCTGTCGTCAAAAGAGATAAACGCCCAGATGAAGAAGGCTGTTAAAATTATGGCGCCTATGATATATCTTGGTCTCAATTGGCTTCTCCATTTAATTTATTTTTTAAAAAACATCCTTTTGTAAGTCGAAATTACACATTTTTCATTGTTTTTTACAAACAAAATTTAGCTCGTTTAAAACTAAAATTAATTTATGTATTTAACTTTTTTATAAATAAGTTTGTCTATTACAATAACGATAAAGTACAAAAAAAATTCAAAAAAAATAAGGTGAGATCATGAAAATTTTGTTTTCATTCATTTCAACATTATTAATATTTACGGCGGTTCAATCATTTGCCCGGAATCCTATGCAGATGCAGAGACAACAACCACAATGGAAGAAAGATGCACGCAGCTATGCTGATTCGGTTAGATCGCTAATGGAAGAAGGTAAATACAAGGACGCTATAGAGCCTGCAAAAGAGGCATATAAAATTGTAGAGAAAAATGTGCCTTCATTTTCCCCGGGGAAAGGGAATATTTCCTTTATGTTAGGACAGGTCTATGCGCAGTCAGGTAAATTCGAAAAGGCTAAACCTTATATGCATGAAGCACTGAAAATATTTGAGGATTTTTTTGGAAAGGATAGTTCAGCTATATCACCATTTTTAACCAGTATGGGGCAAGTTTATACCCAGCTTGAAAAATATGACAGCGCTGAAGTTATGTTCGACAGGGCTCTTAAATTACAGGAAAAAGTATATGGCAAAGACAGTATTGCTTTATTGCAAACACTGCATCCTATTGCAAATGCTTTCACAACTGCAAAAAAGTATGAAAAAGCAGAGGAGCTTAAAAAGAGAATATATGAGATAAATAAAATGACTTACGGAGAAAATTCACAGGATGCACTTCAAAGTCTAACGAATTTGGCAGATCATTACAGGCAATCCGAAAATTATGAGAAAGCTATTGAATTTTATAATAAAGGCATTGAAATAGCAGAGAAAAGTGATGATCTGAAAATACAGCTTGCCAATAATTATAATGGGTTAGGGCAGATCTATGAAGATAAAAACAATTTCAAAGAAGCGCAGGATTACTATCAGAAAGCAATGCAAATTGGGATGAGAGAAAAAGGAAGAAGCTCTCCCTATACAGCGCAAAAAATGCTGGATCTGGCTAGAATTCTACAAAGACAGATGCAGTATTCAAAAGCCAAACCAATTTTTGAGATGGCATTAAAAACGATGGAAAATCAAAAGAAAGAAGAACAAAGGAATCTATCAATTTTCCAGGCTATGCTTGGATCAAATCTGACTTCATTAGCTCAATATGACAAAGCACTGGAACTTGTTCAAAGTGCACTGGATCAGAGAATTGAGTCCTATGGTTCCGACCTGAAACAAACAGCACCTTATTATACGGTTCTTGGGAGGATATTTCTCGAAACCGGCAGATATGACAAAGCCGATTCTCTTTTCGAAAAAGCTATTGAGCTAAGTGAAAAAGGAGGCGAACGTCAGGCGGACGACCTTGTGGATGCTTATCGAAGATACAGTAATTCAAAGTTTGAGCAAGGAGATTATGATGATGCGGAAGAATATGCCAATAATGCCATAAATGTAGTAAATAAAAACGAAGATGTTGATTCTGTTATGCTTGCCGGTCCTAATCTGATTCTTGCTCGAATTAATTACGAAAAAGGAGATTATGAAAAAGCTAAAGAATATATTAACAAGTCGTACAATATAACGAAGTCCGGATTTACGGAAGGGACTCCCCATTTTGCAGAGATTTTGCCGTACAAAGGGCTTATCCAGCATAAGCTCGGCAACAGCGAGGAAGCTGCGGAGACATTGAATTCAGCAGGCTCTCTAATACAGAAGACTTTCGGCGTTGACCATCCGAATTATGCGGAATTTTTACTTGAGACTGCCCCCTTTTACCTGGAAACTGAGAAACCGGATAAGGCTGAGTCCAATTTCCAGGAAGCGCTTGAGATAAGGAAAAAAGTTTTCGGAGAGAATCACAAGTTGGCAGCGAATGCTTACTCCGAGATGGCAGAATATTATAAAGATGCTGGCAATCAGCAAAAAGCGCAGGAGCTTCAAAAGAAAGCAGAGGGGATAAAGTAGGACAATTCCTTATAGTTCATTGGAACTCATCAATGCTATTGACGTTTTACATTCTAATAACCTGGCAGAATCACCCCGTAAAGCCATTAGCTTCACTCCCCTCCTTACTCAGGAGGGGAAAAGAAGGGGTGGTTAATTTCTTAGGGTTAAGTTATTTATTCAAATGTAAGACCACCAAGATGCAGAATCCGGGTTAAACCTCCTCACACAAAAAACCGGCTATTAGCTTTTCAACTGTTAATAACTAGTTCTCTAAACTTTAACTGTTAACCTCTCTACAAAATCCAATAATAACAGAAATAAGCCGCCCGCTTTCAAAAAAAATATTAAGCCTGAAATGGTTATCAATACTTCTTCGCCAGATTCTTATCCAGCACATAGAGAGAAATCTGCTTGGCGCCTTCCTCGTTGTACGAGAACTTTTTCTTCAGATTCTCTATCATGCGGGTGATATCGCGCTTCATTCTCTCGTCGTAGTTATTGAAGCTCGTAGTGCCGAATTCCTTGACGGCGCGGCGGAAGTTCTCATTGTCAAGGTAGCGTGCCAGCGCATTTTCCTTCAGGTTGCGGGAATACTTCTCGAATAGCTCTTTGAATTGCTCCGTTTCGTTAAGCTTCATCCCCTTTACGCGCAGATCCTGTGCTAAAGTCTTGCGAATATAAGTCCTGTGGACATCTTCACGGAATACTTTGCGCTGACCTTCCGTGCTGGTTGTGCCAAGAAAGAGAGCCTCGAAATTCTTGAAGTAATCTTCCGTAATTTCGATAGTATCGCCGGTATCCTCGTTATATTCAGTGTTCCCTAGATCAAAATTGATAGCGAAAAGATAATTCCTTATGTCGCGCGAGATCTGGTCTTCGTTGTAATAATAAATCGCTTCCTTGACTTCCTGCAGCACGTTGTAATCGTACATATCGACTAGCGAGTTAGTGAATTCATCAGGTATTTCCTGGAATTCCTTATCCTTCTGCTCGCTGAAGAAATCCTTGAGCATATCCATCGTGATGAGGTCTTCATCTTTCGCATATTTCGTATAGAAGCGGTTGAAAACATTTATTGACATACGCCCGGATATACCTTTTTTGCCTTCTTTTTCGGATGCCTGAAGAATCTGTTTACGGATATCTCGATCGAATTTCTTAAGATCTTCGTCCATAAGCCAATCGGGAATAGTGCCGGTATAGATGTCCATTTTTAACAGCATGTAGTACTTATCGAGATACTTGCTGTATTTGTTTGGATTCTGGATCCATTTCTGGATTGCCGGCGATGCCTTATCCAGCCTGGATGAAACAATGATCTTTGCGAAATTCTCCAGCACACGCGGCAGGAATTTCTGGGTGATCTGCTTCCCGAATTTATTCTTATAGATCTTAACTTCCGTGTTATAATCAAGGATATACGAGATATTCACATTGATAACCCTGTCTCTGAATGACTGAATATTCTCATAGTGAATCTTATCTTCAGGATTCACAATACCCATGAACAGCGACTTAATATATTCCTCGATCTGCTCTACCTTGTGCACGCCGTCGCTGATTACGCCGTGCAGATTTTTCAAGCGCTCAACATTATTTTCCTTGACGTCCATCAGGGCGAGCACGCCGTTATTGGTTTTCGCCAGATCGGAATATATGAAATCCAGCTTATCAGTCTTAAGCAGTTCGTTCAGGATCTTTTGCAGGGTGGGATTGGTTATAGGTTTTTGTATCAGGCTGTCGCCCGGATTGTTAATACTTATCCCTTCGCCGAACTGCCTGTTGAAGTGCATCTTGCGGGCGCGTATCATGGAATATACTTCCATCGGATCGCCGAGTGTGTCCAGTAATGCATCATAAAGCGATTTGCATATATGGCAGGGCTTGTCTTTAAGCACCCACTCATATTCTTTCCTGTAGAATAACTTTTCTTTAAATTCCTCATCGGAAATCAATTCATCAAGGAATTCTTTCCTATACTCACGTGGAATCTGAAGTATAGGATGGTCATGCCTCGGACACGAAAACTCAACCCGATTGTCCTGGTAATCTTTTTTCGGCTGCTGCGGTCCTGCCAATGCGCTATATAGTCCTGTACCATCGTGCTCGTCGGCAATATCGGACAGAGTGCGGTCAACATGCCTGTACCCGCCTAATTTTTCTACATCCAGACTCCAGTAGGTCTTATAGAATGTGCCGGCGTCAGTAGCTGTAAATTCTTCCAGCTTCAGCAGTAAGTTGTTCAAAAATGTACTTTTACCGCTTCCCGGGGGACCTTCGAACAGGAAAATATGGTTGCGCATAGAACCTTCTTTAATCGCTTTTGCCAGATTTGCAAGGCGGTTCATGAAGAGCCTGTCCGCAAAGAAAGGGTTGTCCACGCCTTCCACAAACAGACTTTCCGAATCATAGTTAAGATATCCTATTGATTCCTCGTGGTCAGGATATTCTTCTACGCCGCTGCCGGCATAGTGAATAACCATATCATGGAATAATTGGAATATATCGCGCAATATCAATTCAGGATATACTGAGATCAAATACAGGAAATCGTTGTAAGGTATCGGATTCCGCCGATCCTTTTCTCGCATCTGCTCGCTAAGATTTATCAGAGCTTCCAGCCGCTTGCCCCGCGCTTCGATTTCCTTATAGTCCTGGACATGTATTTTCTTCGGATTCATAATATCTATAAATTTTTTACTCAATACTATTTTGACTAATTATAAAACTTTCTTATTCACTTTCCTGTCTTTCATTGTATAGAGAACTCTACGATAATCATATTGTGGTTTTTCATCAGGTCGTCTCTGTTGTCTTTTGACGATTTCGGTAGTCTCTAGTTGCACTTGAGCGCCCCAGAGAAACTCCAAGCCGATAAGAACATCAGGAATGAATTTTTGAATAAGCTGCTTACCTTCGAATCTGTGAACTATGTAGAGATTTTTCTCATCAGTCTTATTGTTATCGACCACAATCTTCGGCGGATGATACAACTGGTCCAGCAGCATATTCTTGTAATCTTCCGCATTGCGGCTCTTTACGTAGTATTCCCATGTGCCGCGCTGTTGGTTTAACCGCCTGCCGACTACAAACAGATCATGCTTATCTATAAATTCCTGCGTTGTGAAAGTTCTTATAAGCATGAAGTCAGAAAAGTTCTTCCTCAGGTTGAATATGGCTTCTTTGCCTTGCCCGGTCTTCATGTCATAATTTTCGCGGAATTCCCTATCGAAATTCTTCTGGAATTCAAAGTTTAGCTTACCTTTCTCGGCGAGTTCTTCGACATATTCAATAAGTCTCAAGCCTACCGCATAGGGATTGAGTCCTACTCTACTAATTGAAGTTACACTGGCATTAATCTTAGAATAAGCTGCTTCATGCCCCTTTATGCGATCATCCTTTCTGAAAAGATGATCATGCCAGTAGCTTGCCCAGCCTTCATTAAGGATCTTTGACCTTATCTGAGGCGCAAAATAAAGGGCAGTATTGCGTATGACGCTCATGACCTGCTTCATCCACTGGTTTTCCTTGCGGTCTAAGTACGGTGAATTTTCTCTTATAAATTCCATCAGATCAACATACTGCGTTTCTCTTTCTTTTGTCCAGCGCGCAAATTTCGAATCAAATTCAGGATATTTCTTCTTTATCTCAGAAAAGAAAATGGAATCCGCAACATTCGGATTATCATCATAAAGCTGATTATACCTTTGCACCTCTTTAAATATATCATTCACCGATTTTTTCTCGAATTCCTGCAGGAATACCTCGAAGTAAAAATCAAGCTTTTCCGCCGGAATCATATCCTGGGGCATATAATCCGCTAATATCCTGTCGAAATAACCTGTGATATTGTCGATAGAACGGCTGAATTCAATAATATAATCCACCCATCTACCGTATTCAGTGCGCAGACTATCGATAAGTCTCTTATCTGCCAGCGCCTGCCCGACGAAATCATCGCTCCATGTCTTATTGAACAGGACATTATTTTGGAATAGGTCGATATGCCCGATGACATGATAAAATATCATTATATTGAGCCAGTCCGGGTTGTTATCATTATAAAAAGATATCGCCGGACGCGAATTTATCACTGTTTCAAATGGGTTCGAGGGATATGCCTTATACTTGCCATATTCCTTAAGGACTTCCACATCGTGCACCCAGTATTCGTACAGAGACGGGATCATCCCTTTCGGCGACAGATCCAGCAGATCCCTGTTCGACACGATATATTCCAGCGATTCATCATCGAACTGCAAGCCCTCGTCGCGTGCGCGGCGCTTGCATTCTTCCATTATGCCTTTGGTATGTTGATCTATTAATTCCATAGTTGACTATTTTTTTTAATTTTTCCGTTTATTTTCAGTTGTGTTTTTCACATATTCAGTGAATGTCATTCCTGCGTATGTCTTTAGATCCTGCTTTAGCAGGGCAGGAATCTGATTAATACTGGATTCTACAGGACGCTCAAAATAACATATTTATGAGATAGCCACATCTTAACTCTTACTCCACTAACTTCTTAATCCCGTCAATAATTCTGCTTTCCTGGGCTTCCTCCGCCGGCATCTGATCGAGCTTAATCAATTCCGGCTGCTCTTTCAGCAGTCCCGACCGATCCATATATCTCTCTATAGTCGTCGGACCGCCGCGCGACCAGGAATTCTTCGCGACAGTGATACCAATGCGGTTAACATAGCTGAACATCTTCTTCACTGCATCGATCATCTGTCTGCCGTCTTCATCCCAGTCATCACCGTCGGTGCCGTGAAACACGTAGATATTGTAATCCACGTGCAGCCGCTCATTCTCGACAATATCATTGACCATATCGAAAGCGGGCGCTATACGGGTTCCGCCAGCGACCTGATACTGGTAATATTGCAGGAAGTCATCGACTTCTTTGGCTTCGGTGTCGTGGAGGATGAAGCGAGTTTCGACTCTGTTAGCATACTGATACATCAGCCAGCTATAGATAAACAGGTGCTGCTGAGTAACCACTTCCGTCGGCTTGCCCTGCATCGAGCCGGAATAATCCCTCAGGAAAAATACTATCGCCTGCGATTCGAAATCCTTCTCTTTCGACATGATCCTGTAAACCTTGTCATCAGGGCTTATAATCATATCTTCAAGATTTATATTATCCGGCGTAATTTTGCCGAGCTGCAGATTAGTTTTGATCATCTGCTTCAGGGTCTCCTTTTTCTCGAGGTACTGCCCGAAGCCCCGGTGCATATCCGTCAGATCGTAAATATACTTTACGAAAGAATATTTCTTTCCTTTGTCTTTCAGATTCGGCAGTTCGAACTTTTCCGTAAGGATTTTACCGAGATCGAAGGCTTCCTGGCTGATGTCATGCTCGCCGCCTTCGCCTTTGCCGGCGCCCTGACCTTCGCCTTCGCCCTGCTGGGGCTGCACAGGCTGTTCTCCGATTACTTCGCCTTCATCGCCTTCGCCTGAGCCGCCGGTTTCTTCTTCCTGCTCTTCCGTTACGGAATCATCATGGTAAAACTTCGGTTCTGTAGTTGTTGGTACAACTATAACCTGAGTATCCTTATCCTTACTCGGTTTAATCAGTCTGCCGAGCCGGATTCTGCGCGGGAAGCCGTCTTTCTCGCGCTGGTTATCCTTGTCAAGCAGTTCATCCAGAGTTTTAAACTCCGTCACCGCTTTCAGCGAGGGGCGATAATATCCGGGAAGAATATCGAAATCCGTTTTCGCATATACACCCTTGAAGGGGGGCGGGGGATCTGGCTCTTTTTCCTGTTCATCAAGCTCGATCTCCCAACGGATCTTTTCTTCCTGCTCAGGACTCAATCCCTGTTCTTTCAGTTCACTAAATATCTTTTTATCTCTCTTCTTCATCTGTTAATAATTACTTCTAAATCATTTACAAATTCTTCTTATCTTCTTACCGGTTGCCGTTAACCGTTCGCCGTTAATCTGCTTATCAAAGTCAATCCACTATATTTATCAACCAATTTCAAAAAAGTGTATTACTTTCAATAAGCGGATGTTACGTCATATCTTCCTGTGTGCAGAAGTACTCAATAGTTTTCTCAGCACATGTATTGCAATAGCCAAGCTTATTGACCATAGTGTTTATCATTCTGTTGTACAGCTTCTGGTTTTCTTCGTTGGTTCTGTTTGACAGAGCGCCGACAAGGCTGCCTGCGCCTGCAATGTCAGACTTGAGTCGGACATCTGTCACAGCTTTTACCAGATCATTATTATCCATGAAGTTATAGTTAGGATCTTTCATCATCTTCTGTCCGTAAATTTTAGCGATAGTCGTTCTGAAACTCTGCTTTTGTTCATTATTTTTCAAGCCGAGTCTTTCTTCCACGCTGTTGACGAATGTTTCATCGATCTTTAGCGGGACCAGCTTGCCCGTCTGCGGATCCTGGTATGTCCAGATCTTATCCGGTCCGAGATTCTTCGCGTCGATGCCGATAATCATATTAACGTAATTCATGACATCCTTCTCGATAGCGTCCGGCTCATCCATGTATGCATTGAAGATTGTGGTCATCACATTCTTGCGATGCAGTCCCTGGGCAATCTTCAAATCATTTAGATATTTTGTTCTTTCGTTTGGTTCCTGCACATAATCAATGATTACCTTCTCCAGGGCGGTGAAAACATCGCCGGCATACATACATTTACCTTCCTGGGTGCCGGACATCTCCATCTGTATCTGTATGGAGCGTCCCAAATTCCTGTGCCCGAGACCTTTCTGACCGAATCTCTTGGTGACATCGGGATCATTGTTCAGATCGCTGATAACCTCATTCAGCGTTTTGATGCTTTTCTCGCCGGCGACTTCGCCTGCAGCAAGTTTCATCATTTCTACCGGTGTTAACTTATCCGACTGAGGCATTCTCGTTAGGGTGACAGCCGCGGAAGCAGCATAGTTAAGATTAGGGTCAATATGCATCTTTTCACCCGACAGGGTGGTCTTATCAGGCGTACCTATCGCATATTGAGTAAGTTTTTGCTGCAACTTATAATCAGTGTTATGAGACATATACGAAATTCTGCAGCGGTCGACAATCGGCGCCTGCTCTTTTTCTTCGAGGAAGCGCGCAAATTCCGAATTATTACTTGTCGCTACGATAAGAGTGTCGATGGGCCATTTATAGCCCTCGATGTCGATAGTCCTGTTCTGGATAACTCCAAGATATATCTGCACGAGGTCGCGCTTATTCTTGAATATCTCATCGGCAAAGTGAATACCACCGCCGGCAACGCGTGCCAGAGCGCCTCGCCGCAGATCGAATTTATACGGATTATTTGTATCTGTGATATTCATAAGCCTCGATATCGATTCCTCGCCTATAAGGTCCACTGCCGAGGATGTAATCTTGTCCTTGGCTGCGTATTTGCCGGTAAGATTTCCGCGGGATTCGCTGATCGGCACCGGGATAACCTCGACAAAATCAAGCATTTGCTCCGGATCGCCGTCGCAGTATTCGCGGATTTCGTTGAGGATGTAGTCCGTATCACTGCCCAGCGGTCTGTAAAGTTCATAAATATCATCTATCTGGCTGTCGCTTGCGCCGCAGCTTTTCAGATATTCCTTGTTTTCGTCGTGTGTCTCATACAAATTCATGGCGAGGATCATCGGATCCTCGAAAGTCTGGGACTCTGCGGATTTAATCTTTCCGTAAGTACCCAGTTTATCCAGATTATTGAATCTGAAAGTATATCGCCGGTTTTCCGGCTTTGCGATAAACTCGCGGTACAAATCGCTTATATAATCGACAAAAAATGTCTTGCCATTACCGGGTTCTCCGATAAGAACAAACGCCATCTCTGCGGAAGAGCCGCCTTCTGCGGCGTCCTTCACGTAGTTGACGAAGCTGTTGATCTCGTCGAACATTCCGATGATATGTTTCTTTTTCTGACGCAGGACTTTATAGTCGTAAGTCTTGCGTCCGTTGACGGTAACTTTTTCGATTTTATTCGGATCTTTGAGTATCATTCGTGAGACTGCCTGATATACATTTTCAAATTTTCTATCACCGCTGAAAACCTGTTCTATGTGATTTTGCAGTGTTCGTTCCGTTGCTGCTTCTACAGCGCTGTTATTCTTCATTTAATAACTCCTCCGGTAATCAATTATTAATATTTATTTTTTAATATCTTTCTTTAAAGTCAATTTAAGACTGTTCTTCAAATAAATTAGACGCAACAAAGCTTATTGCTAATGTAAATTAATCTAAAATTTTTCTTATATTTACAATACAATACATTTATTAACTAATTTGTAATTTAAACAAAAAATTGAATGTAACAATGAAAATCAAAATTATTTTAATTATTTTCCTGGCAGCTTTAATTTCACCTTGTGAAAGTAACAACGAAAAGGAAAACATGACTATTTCATTACCGGAGCCGGATACCACCGGCAGTGTATCTATCGAGCAATGTCTTGCAGGCAGGCGATCCGAACGAAGTTATAAGAACAAATCTTTGACAATGGAAGAAGTATCTCAGGTGCTCTGGGCAGCTTATGGTATAACCGATCCACAGCCCGATGGACCTTCCTTTATGCGAGGCGGGCAGCGTACATCTCCATCAGCCGGCGCTCTATACCCGCTTGAAATTTACCTTGTCGCAAGCAAAGTTGAAGGATTGCAGCCCGGCATCTACAAATATGATTCCCGCAATCATAAGCTGGAAAAACAGCAGGAAGGAAATTTCAACCGGCAGCTTTCCAATGCATCGCTGCACCAGTCATCGATTGAGCAGGCAGCAGCAAATCTTGTTTACTCTGCGGTATTCAGCAGGACCACCCAAAAATACGGCAGCCGCGGTGAAGAACGCTATGTTTACATGGAAGCAGGTCACTCCGCCGAGAACGTATGCTTGCAGGCTTATGCGCTTAAAATCGGCGTATGCACGGTCGGCGCCTTCAACGACAGCGCTGTCAAAAAAGTGATAGGCATGCCCGATGAAGAAGAGCCGCTGTATGTTTTACCTATGGGGAAGATGTAATAGAAAATCAGTAATCAATATAGATATCATCATCTTCCATATCTTCGCCTCTTTGACGCTTTCTGTCTTTATAATCGTTGAAGCGGTAGCTGAATGTAAGCATGAAAACCTGTGCTTCACGTGAAAAAATGTGGTGTGATGTAAATCCGGTGCCTGAAGATGTAAAATTCCTTTCCATAGTGCCCAAAATGTCTCTGGTTCTAAGGGTAAGTGATGCGTTATTATCGAGGAAATTCTGCCGTAATGAGACATTGAAGCCGCCCATTCCTTCGCGCTTACCCTGCGACGAAATTGATGGACCTCTGTAAAAACCATCCAGTTGTACTTTTGTCGTTTTAGTGATATCTATGGAAATATTTGTTCTCAGTCTCCATGTATTTGTACTGGTCTGAATATCTTCTTCGATTATACCGCCCTCAATTTTGTAATAGTAATATGTTCCACTAATGTTAAGGTTAAGAATTTTCATTAAACGCGAATTAAGCATTAATTCAGCTCCGATGGAATGATCCCTGTCAAGATTGGCTGCGGTGTGCATCATGACACTGTCGTTTTCCAGCGTTGAGATCCTGTTAATCCTATTTTTTGTCATCCGGTAATAACCTTCAAGAGCAATGAAAGATTTGTTAAATGATTTTTGATAGCCCAATTCGTAAGAATCTATATATTCCGGTTCCAATTCGGGATTTCCCTTCCTGTAATTGTAATTATCCGCAAAACTGGGGGAAGGATCGAGCCATCTGCCGCGGGGGCGGTCAATTCGTCTGCTATAACTAGCCAATATTTGATCAGTCTTGCTGAATTGCCTTGACAGATGTGCACTTGGGAATATATCTATTCTGTCAATAATATAATCATTTCCTGCTTTTTTAAGTGCAATTTTGCGATAAGTATATTCACCTCTTAATCCTAACTGATAGTTTATGCCATAAATGTCAGAGCCATAAAGTGCATACGCTGAGTAAATATCCCTTCGGAAATCCATTTCATTGCTGAATTGGTCATTTATTACCCAGTTATTCTGCTGAGGCTGGTAATTCTCGAAAATGAAATCCTCAATATCATTATCAATTCTCGTTTGTAATCCGGCTTCGACTTTTGTTGTTTCATTATGTTTGTTTGTGTAATCAAGCTGCCAGCGGAAATTATCATCAACACCATCCTCAAATGAGCGGATCCTGTCCGGATCGGCAGCGATTTTCTCCCAGTCTTCATTTGTTAAATTCTGGTATTGGGAATCTTTTCCCTCTCCGTTGCGACTGGAAAAATACAACGATGAAAACAGCTTATGTGATTCGCCGGCAAATTTATACGTGCCGTCTAAAGATGCCCTGTAATAGTCTCTATCGTGAGACATTATTGACTTATCGTAATAATACAATTTGAGATCACCTGGGTTGTTGCTTTGGGTTAAATGCCCTGTTGCATCTCTGGTAAATTCCATTATCCCATAATTTCCTTCCAGATTCATAGAAAATTTCCTGGAAAAATCATAGCCTATACCGCCTTTGAAATTATATCCAAAGCGCCGGAACTGAACATCTCCGGTATTGCTCAGGATATTAGTAGTATCACTACGATATGTCTCACGATACGTTGAGCGATCCCCGAAAAAATTATAATTATTAAAATAACCTCCGGCGGTAATCCTGAAATTCCCCGGATTCCAGTTCAGCAATAGATCAACTTTGTACTTGTCTCTTATTCCCGCCATCGCATTGAATACGCCGCTAAGCTTTAGCTCTTCGTTTTCTTTCATTACGACATTGATAATGCCGGCGGCACCGTCGGGATCATATTTGGCGGAAGGATTGGTAATGATCTCAATATGATCGATAGCTGTGGCAGGTATCTGCTGCAGGGCATCGCTGCCCTCTAACACGCTCGGTTTACCATCGATAAAAACCTTGAAATTTGAACTGCCTCGCAAGGTGACATTACCCTCGATATCAACCTCCACCGAAGGAACATTCTCCAGAGCTTCCACAGCACTGCCACCGGAAGCGCTTAAGTCATTGCTGATATTAACTATTTTTCTATCTGCTTTGAATTCAATACGTTCTTTTTCGCCGGTGACAGTAATTTCATCCTTAACTGCTGAAGAAACAGCAAGCCCAATATCACCTAACTCAACCGTTTTGCTTCTTGGAAGGACTCTGATATCTTCTATCTTTTTTACTTCGTAGCCGACGTATTTCACCTGTATATTAAATCTGCCGAAAGGCAAATCCTTCATTTCGAAATTGCCGTCTTTTTCGGCAATAGCGCCGGATATCAGTGAGTCATTCCTCATACTGTAGAGGTAAACATTCGCAAAACTCAATGGCTCATTTGTTTCCTGATCCACTATACGACCAGCTATAATTCCTTCGCGCATTTTCCTTAGTTCTTCTTTCATTTCTCTGCCGGGTCTCTGAGCAAAGGCATTTACGCTGACTATCACAATTAATGCCGTAACCAACCAAAACTTAACTTTCATCACTATTCCGTCCAAAAAAATTGTTCAATTGTCAATAATATTGATTAGACGAAATTTCACGGCAAAAGTTTAATGATTCGTTGACTATATTTGATTTTTTATCACTTAAAATTAATTTTTCTCTAAGGGATTTCTCCTTTTAATGAAAAAAGAAACTATTATCATTAAAATTGACGTTATAGCACAGATCTCAGCTAACCAATCACCGAATTGCACATAAATTGTCTTCACCTCCATCAAAGGTACTTCCACTGAAAAGCCCAATCTTTCATACTGCGGAGCCTCCTCCACGGATTTACCCGTCGCTGAAATCAATCCGGAAACACCTGAATTGGCACAGCGGGCAATATAGCGTCTGTTCTCGACAGCTCTCATGCATGCTATAAGGTAGTGCTGTCTGGGTCCCGGAGTGTGATCGAACCAGGAATCATTTGTTATCACAACCAACATGTCGGCGCCAAGTTCCGTGAAGCCCTTACAGAATTTCGGATAAATAGATTCTATACATATTATAGAGCCTATCTTTGCATCTATATCGCCATTTTTCATTTTGAGGACCTTTTGCTCTTTTCCTAACTGCCATCTTGATATGCCGACTCCCCACTCGAGCCATTTTGTTGCGAACGGCAGCAAATCCGCATAGGGCAGCCTTTCGCTAAAAGGGGTCAGCTTCATTTTGTGATAGATATGGGGATTCATAGTGTCATTAGGGGCAGGATTCAGCAATAGCGAAGAATTATAGGTATCAAAATAAATTATGCTGTCCCGTTTGTATTTTTGGGCAGACGGGGGTATCTCATCTCCTTCCTGATATTCATGAAAATCGGATAATCCCGTTAAAAGTGATGTTTGATTTTTATTCAGCCATCTTTCGATAAAGCCGAAATTGTGGTCCCTGTTCAAATTTAAATTATGGTAGGTAATTGCTGTTTCACTCCATAAACCGAGATCAATTCCGCCCACGGCATTTGACAGTGAATCCTGAATGCTCTGATGCAATCTGATTTGAGGTAATGTTCCGTTTTGCCATTTTATCCATGGATTTATATTTGGCTGGATAATTCCAACTTTGATGCTTTTATGCTCTTTTATTATTTTTTCGTGGTCGAATTGGGAAGAGCGAAAGGCGCCGTAAACCAATGGAATTGTGATTAATAGAAACACAGCAATCAGCCTGTTTCTGATATATGATGAATTCAAGATGTTACTTTTGGCTGATAAATTATGTTTTAGAAAAAGGATAATTTGTAAAATCAGAACATTCACAAATACAAGTACGAAACTTATCCCCCAGACTCCTGTTATATCAGCGAATTGAGCATACAGGTTATTGTAAATCTGTGTATAACCCAGAGATAGCCAGGGATAGGAAAGTTCCCCCAAACCGTGGAACCATTCCGATGCCGTCCAGATAAACGGAAAGAGGAAGAGTGCCTTGGGAGTGCCAAATTTTCTGCGAATAAACAGGTAAATTGCTATTTGGATCAGGAAGAACACAGGATTAACAAAAGCCATAACTATTGCACCAACAGTAAGGTAAGGATCAGCATGCGGCTGCCAGCTGCCGACCCACCAGTTGCTTATAACATGATATATGAAAAAAGTCAGATAAGCCAGTAAAAAAGGGCGCTTGGGGGAAGGTTTGCTTTCGTAAACATACAGAAGAGGTGCCAGACCGACAAATGCAAGCGCATAAAATGGTATTGGAGGGAAGGATAAAGCGAGGAGTAAACCGCTCAATATCGCAAGAAGGATTCTGTATCTTGAATTCATATTTGCCAGAATAAATAAAGTTTGTTTTAATTAATAAAAATTTTCGGCAAATATACTCATTTTTGATGAGAATAATTATAATTAATCAATGATTTTAATCAAGCAAGATTCTCATAGCTGTTAAAAATAAATTTTTAGAAAATTTTGTGACATTTTCAGTTTTTTGGTGTTAATTAAATAAATTGTATTAAAAAATCAGTAGTTGTTTTCGTATTACGATTAAATTCTTCATTAATTTCGAATATTATTTATTAAATTGGAGTGGTTTGTATTACGGAAAAAAATTTTATTTAATATAAATGAAAGTAAGTACTATGAGAAAAAATTCGATACTGCCAATTTTACGTTCAAGGATAATATTTCCAATTTGTTTAATTTTCCTTACCGTAACATTTAATAATGCTTTAGCGCAGCCCTGGCAAAAGCTGGATACCACAAACGGATATGTGCTCAATCTCGTTTTGAATCCTGAGGAAACGGATGAAATAATAGTTGCATCAAATCTGTATGATATTGGTCTTCAAAAAAAGAATCCCAGATTCTTTTCCTTTGGTAACGGATACAGGAAAAGTACTGACAGAGGCGAAACCTGGCTGGAAACCAAACTTGATTCATTCACTGTGACGGATATTGTGCACAATCCGACTGTTCCGTCAATAAAATATGCTTCCGTGGTCAGAAGCGCACGGGGAAGTGTATTGAAGTCCACTGATGGGGGCGATACCTGGGATGTGGATAATCTGCTTTGTGAAAGCTCCAATTTTATTATGACCTTGGTTTCAGCCGATGAAACCGGCGATAAGTATTATGGTGCGGCAATCAACACTGGCGAAGGTTTTATGAAAACCGAAAATGCCTTTGAAGACTGCAATTTCAGTACTAAAATTAATATTCAGGCGAGGGATATTGAGGTTTCAAAAGCGGATCCGAACCTGATGTTCATAGCAGGAGATAATGTTTATACCGGTGGTGTATTGCGTTCTTATGACGGCGGTCGGACATGGATAAAGGACTCCTCTGGTATTGAGGATTTGCGAATACTATGTGTTAAGCCATCGGCAGTGACTCCCTCTCTTGTGTTTTGCGGAGCCGATACACTGGATAATCAAGGTAATAGTTATGGTAAAGGTATTTACAGGAGTCTTGATACAGGTAAGACATGGCAGCTATGGGGTGCGAAAGATGCCAGTGTTTATGATATAGAAGAGCATCCTTCAAAGCCAAAATATATGGCTGCTGCATGTGGCAGGCACGGGGTTTTTGCCAGTGCCAATGCAGGCGCATATTGGGAGGCTTTTAATAACGGGCTGCCCGAGGATTCCTCCTGCAGACATGTTGCCATACCAGACTGGGAAACCAATGAACTGGGATTTCTAACTTATGCCAGTGTTCTCGGTGACGGTCTTTATCTTTCCGGCAGGCTTATAACTGCGATAGATGAGCTTTCATTCGACAAGCCGGGAAAAATTGAGATCATCAAAAAATATCCCAATCCTTTCACTGACAGAATTAATATTATCTGGAGATGTGATAGGGCAAGGACAGTGACTATAACTGTCTCAGACGGGCTTGGGAGAAAAATTTACGAACATACGGATAATTACTTTAAAGGTGACAATGTTTTTGAATGGTCACCTGACATGAATTTAGCATCCGGTGTTTATATGGTTACATTTATTTCTGAGTTGGGAACTACCACAACAAAATTAATTAAAACCGGGGAATGATCAATCCTCCGGTTTTACTAACTCTCCGTTTGGCAATATCATAGAGTATTCGCCTAAAACGGAACCACGCTCAATTTTCTTTAGCCTACTTTTAGCCAAAGTGCGGCGCAGCGGCGAAATGCGGTCTAATATCAGCTTGCCTTCAAGGTGGTCAATTTCGTGCTGAATGATTCTCGCGAAGAAATCAGATACCTCAATTACATGTTCCTTCATATCGAGATCATTGTAGCGAATTTGGATATCTGTTGAGCGAGGGACTTTTTCATAATAAGTGGGAATGCTTAGACAGCCCTCCTGGTCTTCCTCTTCATCATCGGAATAAGATTCAATTACCGGATTTATCAGGACAATGTTTTCCCGGTCATGTTCAAATCCGGCTCTTTTCATGTTTATCACTGTTATTGACTTACTTTCGCCGACCTGATTTGCAGCCAAAGCCAGCCCATTGGATATCTTGCCGAGAGTTTCGGTCATGTTATCGATAAGCTTTTTAAGGCTTCCGTCGAAATCGTTTACTTTATACGTAGGTTTTTGAAGTACTTCGTGAAAACAATTATATATTGGTAATACTGCCATTATGTCACCTTTTTGTTTTTAACGAAGTTATAAACGAGAAGGAAAAATATATATTTCAAATGGTAAACCCCTTGTTATCAGTAATTGTAATTATGGTTTATACAGCTAAAAATCCATTCTTCTGAACATGATCAGGCTGACAACAAAGAAAAACACCATAATGTAGAATGAGATGATAAAAGGCTCCCAGCTAATATCTCCGGTGCCAAGTATGACTTTATTAGTAGCTGCGAGTATTTCAGCAGTATTCGGGATGATATAATGGAGAATTTCGAGGATATTATCCAGTACCTCACTCCCTAATTGTTCAAATTTATCTCTATTTGATATTAGCGGGCTAAGGACAATATATATTAAGTAACTCACAATTATCGGCAGGACGGAGCTTTTGGTCAGTATACCCAGAAATATCATTATCGAATACAGAACGGCGAAGGCAAATGTGATGCTAACGATAGAAAATAATATGCCAGTGCCCCAGAATTCAAATTTCAGTCCGACCAGCACCCAGAGTGCTAGTATAAAGTAAACAATGTTCAGCATGATGATAAGCACACTGCCAAGAAATTTGCCAAAAATGAGTTGTTCGCGGGTGATAAGTTTGGACAGGAAAAGGTCGATATTCCCTTTTTGCAGCAAATCGGGGATAAGCCCGGCAACAGCGAATATTGACAAAAATAAACCCAAACCGAAAGCAGTATTAATAAATCCCATCTCCAGCATTTTTATTCCGCCCCGGACGACGTCCGTTTCCTCAACCTGTTGATTAATTCTTATTTGCATTGCATCGCCCAGTTGGAATAGCAGAGCAATGATCACTATAGCCAGCGTGGATAAGATGAACAATGTAATAATCAACTTTTTGGAAAATGCTTCCCTCAATGTAAACTGCAATACAAGCATTATGTTTCTCATTCCAGACCGCCTTTCTTTTCATTGATCAACGAAATAAATATATCTTCCAGCGAATCTTTCTTCGGCACTATGCTTTTTATCAGGATATTATTCCCTCGCAGCACATCTATGAATTTATTCAGGTCTTCAGTATTTTCAGCGAGAATTTCGAAATGCTGCTCTTCCTGCTTAGTAAATTTAACGTATATATCTTCAGGTATAATAGGCATTTGCTCGATTTTTCCGTCAATCATTATCCTGTAAACTTTGGACTGCTCGGTGAGTTCTTTGACCGTACCTTCGCGGATAATGCTGCCCCTGTCCATTATTGCCACACGGTCGCAGACCATTTCCACTTCCGAAAGCAAATGGCTGTTCAGGAAGATAGTCTTGCCGCGTTCTTTAAGTTGGAGCAATAGATCGCGGATTTCCTTCCTTCCAATGGGATCAACACCGTCGGCAGGTTCGTCGAGGAAAAGCAAATCAGGATCATTCAGAAGGGAGTGAGCCAGTCCGAGACGCTGCATCATACCTTTTGAATAATATTTTGTTTTATTTTTCTTCCATTTACCAAGTTTGACGATCTCGATAAGATTATCGACCCTATCATTTAGCACTTGATTATCCCGCTCAGAAAATTTTCCGAAGTATTTCAACACCTGTTCACCGGTAAGATAATTTGGATAGCGATGATTTTCCGGCAGATAGCCTATTTTTTCACGGATTTTATGATTTCTCATATTCTCACCTAGGATTTTTCCCTCGCCGGCGGAAGCCCGGGCAATCCCCAGCAGCACTTTCACCAGTGTTGTCTTTCCGGCGCCATTCGGACCGAGCAGCCCGAAAAGCGAGCCGCTGTCGACATTCAGTGTCAATTCGGAAACAGCAGTCACTTTTTGCTTCCCGAACTTCGACTGGTAGACTTTCGTAAGGTTTTGTGTTTCTACAGCCTGCATGATCCTTATTTTTTAATTTGTGAATTTTGGTTTATCTAAGATAAGAAAAATTGAGGATTTTTTCGATAAATTAATCTTTGGGAGTTATTGGGATAATTATCTTAGCTGATGTCGGCTGCAGCAACTTATGCATCCTTAGCGTGTAACTACAATCATATTAAAATATCATTTTGTGTCATTCCTTCATAATAAACGATAATTATAAATAAATTTAATAAATTCGAATGCAATATTACTTTTACATATTGACAGACCAATACAATGCAGTTTTTGATATAGGTGTTACGGGTGATTTGAAAAACAAAGTCCGCAACAAGAATAAAGTACCACAGAATAGCACAGAAGGCAAAGAGCTTAATAAATTAGTCTACTACGAAATATACTATAATCCTTACAACGCTATGGCTCGTGAAGCCCACGTCGAGGACTTCACCGACGAAGAGAAAACGGATCTTGTAAATGTCAGAAATCCGGAGTGGCTTGATCTTTCGAATGTTCCGTAGGTATTTCTACGCCCAATCCTAATTTTTCAAAGCCTTGAACTCAAATTGCTTATCTCCCAAATCAATCTGAATGATATACAATCCCGAAGGTACTGAATGACCTGACTTGTCAGTCCCATCCCATTTATAAATAGAGCCCTCATTTAAAGCACTGCTGTAAGCAACCTTTATCAGTTTTCCGTTGAAATCGAAGATCTTTATCACAGCCGGCTTAGCTGTGTTTTGATTCAGTTTAATATTAAGATGTTCTCTAAATGGATTCGGATATATCTCAATTACCGGATTGTCAGAGGGGATTTCCAGTATCCCCGTTACTCCCGGGCGTAAAATATACTCGGATTCTTTAATTGCATTTGCTCCGTCGAGTGACAGCGGCGCGATGTGCATATCCCCATCCACCCAGAGATCAATCTGGCTGTTAAAGTGCTTATCATCGTGGACTTCCGAATTGCCGGGAGGAAGAACTGTGAAGGAAGAATCCACATTTGCATAATTCACTAACTGGGAATAGCTATTGCCCAACTGCGACCAGATAGTGGCAACCACACCACAATGTAATGGCGGCGAAGTTTGATCATACATGCGATGCAGGGTTCCATAGCCCTCGAGATTATTCTGATACAGCATATTGTGCGTAACAGTAACCGGTCTGGGATTGCTTTCGATGCCGCTTTGCCGGTAAACTTCGCCTAACTGATCCAGCAGCCAGTTCCTTATATCCTGATCCGGAGTTAGCTGTCCGGTAGAGTCATAATGAGCCTGTACATCCCTGAAAAGCTGAGCCAAGCCTGCATTACTTCCAAAATACCTATCCTCGAGAGGTGTACCCCTTAAGCTTCTCTTGATGACAGAGCCGGCAATCGATACAATTTTATACCCATCGTAAGATGTCAGCAATTGATAATCCCAGTCCCTTAGAATTTCCGCAGCAGCAAGAATATCTTCATCGGTCGGATTTTCCTCGTCAACAGCCATGAGTCCGAATTTGGCAAAATCTCTTACAATGGGATTTATAGCGTCGGTATGGATGTCGAAAAATTCTTCCGGTGACCATTTCTCCTTACTTGTAAGAATCTCCCGGAGTCGCCAACTGCGGGCGTTATCCCCAATTCCCCCGCCCACATTGAATGGATACCATGAGCCAATAGGCGCATTATTTGCCGTGCTAATGAAACCTGCATAAGGATTTATCATTCTTGGCATGGAATCGAAAGGAATTATTCCCTGCCATTCTTCCTCTCCGTTCCATCCGTTGAAAGGAATCCCTGCATTATGTACACGCTGGGGCAGGCGAGAAAGAGTATAATATCCTATATTATTATATTTATCAGCATAGATTAGGTGTACCCCGGGCGAGCGATATTTTCTCATGCCATTAACAAATTCATGCCAGTCAGTTGCCGCCATCATATCGAGTAAACCTTCCACATCCGTCGCCGGGAAATTTGTCCCAATATAATTCAGCGAAAATACCTCACTGTCGTTGACCTTATTGAGGAAATCGTTGACTACCGGTCCGTGATGAGTTGACCTTACTTCATAATTAATATCGCGGTTATCTTTCACTTTAATATTCTCAATATGCTTGTTGAAAGTTCTCCATTCGTCCTTCCATTTGTATTGATTTTCATTTTCGGGATTGACTTTTTCTTCAAAGAGGTCAGCATTATCCGAACCCAGTGCTGTCATACCCCACGCACAATATTCATTATAACCTATCAACATCGCAGGGGTGCCGGGCACACTTATGCCCCGAACATTGAAACGTCCCCCGTGCAGATGAAATTCATACCATGTCGAGGGACTTTCAACGGCGATTTGTGGATCCGATTCGAGTATAGGCAGCCCGGTTGTAGATTTAGAGCCGCCAACTACCCAGTTATGGCTCATTTTGGGAGCTTCCCAATCGGACTGAATTTCATCTTTCTTGTTACGTTTTAAGTCAATTATACCTGTGTTCAGGTTTTGAACTTTTTCCTCGTATTTCTCAAATTCTTCTTTCGAGACTATTGCCACTTCATCATCGACAAGATTCCGCTGCATCTCCAGTAGTTTCAAAGCTGAATCCCTTCCGACGCTTTGCGCTAATTGTTCATAGTTTCTGAGAACATTCACTTCATTTGTCCAGCCTCCGTCGAAACGCTCTGCTATCCTGAGGAAACATGCAACTCCATCCTCCGGCTTCCATGGCTCCGGGGGACCACCGTATTTATCGAATAATTCTTTCAGATGTTCAGGATGATCCTTCATATATGCGTTTACACCATCAGCATAGGCTTCAAGTAACAATTGAATGTTTTGATCAAGCTGAGAAAATGATCGCTTTGCATGGGAATAATATCCAACAGTTCTAACTCTTTTATCACGATCGACGTAACGAGTACCTAAAATTTCAGCCAGGCGCCCCTGGATAGAGTAGCGAGCCAGTGTCATTTGAAATAAACGGTCTTCGGCAGCCGCATAGCCTGCACCGTAAAAAAGAGCTTTCTCGTTATCAGCTGCAATATGGGGAATACCCCAATTGTCACGAATGATCTTAACAGTGTCTTCTTTTGAATAATCCAGAGATAAGCATGGTAAAGCTGCCGTAATAATTATGATTATTACTACGAGGAGGTAAAATTTTATTTTCATTGTTGTCCCTTTTAGTGAGTGTTAATTTATCCTAATTTAATAAAATTACACATAAATAGGAATTTCGTTAGAAAAGATATTTAATCTGTACTATGGATAACGTCTTCATTTATGGCTTTTTTCAGTGGGGGTGCTTCAATATGTTTGCCGTTCGCCAGCGGTCTGAATTCCAATGGACTTACGCCCTGACGTTTCAATGCGCGCTTCAAATGCCAGACGGGTAAATCTTCTCCGTCTTCAGCCTGCTGGAAAGTCCCGTAATGGATGCCAATGCTCAACTGTGACTCCAACAGCCTGTGTGCTCTTACCGCCTCCGACGGATTCACATGTATCTCTCGCATGAACCAGCGCGGCAGATAAGCGCCTAAAGGTATCATCGAAAAGCGTATCGGACCGAAGCGGGCTTTTATCTGCTGAAATTGCTTCCCCCAGCCGGTATCGCCGGCGAAATAGACTGGTCCTTCGCTGCTTTCGAAAACGAAGCCTCCCCAGAGAGATTTATTCTGATCGCATAAGCCGCGCCCGGAAAAATGGCGCGCAGGTACAAAAGTGATCTTTAGTTCTTTTACAATGTGTTCGTCCCACCAGTCCATGTCGTAAACATCTGTTAATCCGTTTTCCTTGAGAAATTCCTTGTTTCCCAGTCCTACGAGGATTATAGGGTCGTGTTCCTTCTCAAGGCGTTCCAGCGTTGGCATATCCATGTGATCGTAATGATTATGGCTAAGGACGACTACATCTATCGGCGGCAGATTCCCGAATTTAATGCCCACGGGACGATGCCTTACAGGACCGCCGAAAAACGATAACGGACTTGCCCTGTCCGAGTACATCGGATCGGTAAGTATATTCAAACTGTCAAGTTGTACTAACAAAGTCGAGTGATTGATGAATGTGACACGCAATTTACCCTTAGCAACGCGCTCTGGCGGCGGCGGTCCCTGCTCCATATCAATCCAGTCGCGCCAGAAGCCGGGCTCCTTCGTCAGACCCCATTTTATCAGGTCTAAGAAACCGCGATCCTGATCCGGCGTTTGATTAACGAACTTTTCGCCGTTGAAATTATATTCTTCTTCTCCATTATGAGTCGAGCCCGAAAAAGAACAGCAGCTAATTGATATTAATGAAATTATTATTAGCAGCGCTGCCATGGAAGATTGCCGGATTTTACGGTTAATCCATGTGTTAGGATACTCAGTTTTATTTGCCATCTATTATTAATGGTAATTGTTTACAAATTTATCTGTCCAATATTTGACGTTTGATTTTAACATTTCTTGAATCAAGATAGTCAGTGATATACTTGATGGATTCCTCATCTTCACCAATAAATTCAGGCGGGATTATGCCTTTTTTATCATATTTTCCTTCCAAAACCAAATTTGCAGCGGCAGTCGCCGTATAGCCCGTAGTTCGCGCCATCGAAGAAATTTCTGTCGCCGGATCATATTTATCGAATAGTTCATATTGATATAATACCGCTCTGCCATACTCTCTTCCGGCAATATTTATTCTTATGATAGTGAACTCTTCCTCATTCTTTTCCAGTTTCCACAGCGGGAATAGAATCTTTGAGGTAAAATCCCTCGGACTTATCTTTTGCCCGCCAATATCTACGGGATTTGTGGAAAAGAAGCCTGAATCTCTTAGCAGCTTTATCTTCTCGATATGCCCCGGATAGCGCAGGGTTTTCTCGACCATATTCGGTATTTTCATAGTCTTCACCAGTGAACGCAGCCCATCGGAGATAAAGGCTTCCAACGAGCCAATTTCTTCAAAATCAACTATTTCTGTCCAGGATAGCGGATCCTGCAATATGATCATGTCATCTTCCAAAAATTTAGCCGGGCGCGTATATTCTTCGAGAACATCCGCGGGTGAAAACGGCGCTTTGTATTGATATGGATAAGTGCGTTTTTTCGGCAGCCCGCCGACAAAGCATTCAAAATTCGTAACATCCATCCTTTTATAATGATATCCTAAGATTAGATTGCTCAATCCCGGCGCAACACCGCAATCCACTATAGCCGTGACATTCTTTTCTTTAGCAAAACTATCCAGTTCAAAAGCGTCTTCCGGGAAAAATGATATATCGACAATATCCTTGCCTGCCCCAATAACACTTTTCACCGATTCAAATCCCATAAAACCCGGAACAGCGCCAATCACAAGATCGCAGTCCTGAATTACGTCCTTAATATTTTCAGGAATAGAAAGATCAATGGCTTTGGTTTTTATATTGAAATTAGCGCTGAGTTTTTCGAGTTGTTCCTTATCAATATCAGCAGCCGTAACATCATGGTCAAAGCTGAGATCACGAGCAATCGCATAACCAACCAGTCCGGCGCCTAAAACAGCGATTTTTTTCTTCATAAATATTTCTTTTATATATAATAATTGAAATTATCATCAAAATAGGGATATTCATTCCAATCTATCCTGCAATCCTTTCCGCCGACGTGCTGTACGCTTTCCTGTCCGCAGCATTTCCTCTTTATACAACTGGAAACCGTTCTGGTACATGCTGTATTCCAGCCCGTCATTGTTTTCGACAACTACGATAAGCGCAGTTTTTGCTTCTGTTCTGTAACTGATTTTCTCAGTATTACTGCTATTGTCGCTGCAAGCCGAAAAAAGCAGTAGAACTGCAACAAGAGACATAATTGATCTATGCATGATTTATCTTTAATTTTATTTTTAATTTTCACTAAAATTATCTTTTAATATAATAACACTTAAGCATAAAAACCAACTCAAAATAAAAAAAAAGGCGCCCCCGCATTACACGGAAGCGCCTCTTTGCTTGGAGAATACCATGATACAATTTATTTTGCGAGAGAAATACTTCTCTTCTCTCTAATGACGGTCACTTTGATCTGACCGGGATATTCCATTTCGTGTTCGATTTTCTCTGCTAATTTCTGAGAAATCTCATCAGCCGAATTATCAGTGATTTTCTCAGGCTCGACTATAACGCGAATCTCGCGTCCCGCCTGGATAGCGAATGTCTTCGCAACGCCGTCGAATTCCTGTGCAAGAGATTCAAGTTTCTCCAGTCGTTTGATATAATTTTCAAGGGACTCTCTTCTTGCGCCTGGACGGGCGCCGCTGATACTGTCGGCTGCCTGAACCAGCACCGCTATCGGCGATTCCATCTCAATATCTTCGTGATGAGCGCCGATGGCATTAGCAACGATTTGATGTTCTTTATATTTTTTCGCAAGTTCAAAACCGATAAGAGCGTGCGGACCTTCCGTCTCGCGGTCAACGCATTTACCGACATCATGAAGAAGTGCAGCTCGTTTGGCTTGTTTCGTATCCAATCCAAGCTCCGCAGCCATTATACCGCTAAGATATGACACTTCGATTGAGTGATTCAGTAGATTCTGTCCGTAACTTGAGCGGTATTTCATCTTTCCGACCATCTTGATAAGCTCGGGATGGATCCTGTGAATACCGAGTTCCATCATGACATTTTGCCCGATGTTGACAATCTCTTCCTCGAGTTCGGACTTTGTCCTATCGACCACCTCTTCGATCCTTGCCGGGTGAATTCTTCCGTCAAGCATAAGTTTTTCAAGCGCTACTTTAGCAACTTCACGCCTGAATGGGTCAAATCCTGAAATTACAACCGCTTCGGGTGTATCGTCAATGATAAGATCAATACCCGTAGCGGCTTCGAAAGCGCGGATATTACGTCCTTCCCTTCCGATTATGCGTCCTTTCATCTCGTCGCTGTCGAGATTCACAACCGATACGGTAGTCTCGACACTGTGGTCGGAAGCCGTCCTCTGGATAGCCTGAACTATTACGCGCTGGGCTTCCTTCGAGGCTTTCATCTTAGCTTCCTCTTTGATATTTTTAATCGTCTGGGAAGCTTCGGTTTTAGCTTCGTTGATGAAATTCTCTATCAGCATATTCTTAGCTTCGTCCCGGTTTATTCCGGCTATCTGCTCTAATTGAGCTGTTTGCTGTTCAATCAGTTTGTCTGCTTCGGCAAGTTTTTCTTTTAGCTCGCTGTCTTTTTTCTGAAGCTGCTCGTCGTAAAATTGTAAATGCTTTTCTTTCTTCAGGATAATGTCGAGTTTATTTTCGATACCCTCTTCGCGCGCTTTTACCTGCTTTTCGGTAACCTGTAGTTTAGCGCGTTTCGATTGAGTTTCATTTTCAAAATCCTGTTTTCGTTTGTGCCATTCTTCTTTAACTTCGAGCAATTTCTCTTTTTTCTTATTTTCGCCTTCTTTTTCGGCTTTTTCGAGTATCTTTTGAGCTTCCTGTTCGGCTTCATTTATCTTGGCTTTTGCCACCTTTTTGCTCGCCATATACCCTATAAGAAAACTGACAACAAGTCCAAGAACACTTGCGCCAATTATTATATACTCACTCATCTGTTTGCATCTCCATTAAATTGCAAATATCTGTTGAAAAATGTGACTAATTAAAATTTTTTGTAAAATTTTCGATTCTTTTACATTTGAAAAAGATGTATCGTGTTTATTCCAAAAAAATTCATTAGACAATTCTTATGTTCGCAAGCGCATGCAGCAAAGCGCTTTAGCGCTTTGCGAAGGATGCAAAAACCTTAGTATCAGCAGCAAGCTAAAGCTTGCTGTTACAGATAAATACAAGCAATAGTAATTATCCAATAAAAAATTTTGGTCTAAAACATATATTCAAAAAAAAACCGCATGTTGCTATCGGCAATATTTGACACTAGAGTTAAAGAACTCTATCTGACACAGTGGGAAACATCCTGATTAAATCCGGCTTCCGCTGAACCTATGGGTTTCCATCTGTCGATGGATGCGGCCTGCCGTCAATAATCAGAGCCTGTAACCCATATTATATAATAAATAGTTCTTTTTATCTGTGTAGGCAACGATAGCAAATGCGGCTTTTTAAAATTTATTTCAAAGAACGATCTTTCTTTCAATATCCATATTTACAAAGAGATCTATTAGTCTGTTTTGTTTTATCATTTTTAATAATATAATCTGCGAAATCTATTTGACTACTTAAAAACATTGAAAGAAATTTTATTTAGTAATTAATATTTGACTTTAAAAAATCCGTCATTTTTTTTAGCTCACTTACAATTTCCTTTTTCGAGTCACCATTTTGCTTATGGAAATCATAATATTTCTCTGCTATATTTAAAGCCGCAAGAACATTTATGGTTGTCGCCGGTTCTTCTTTATTGATTTTCTTGAGTTCTCTAATCTGACGATTAACTTCATCTGCCGCATTTCTGATGGAAGTTTCATCGTCGCCTAATAACGAATATTCTCTGCCGGAAATATTTATTTTTATCGTTTTCTTATCTTTTAATTCGTTGTTTTCCATGCAGAATCAACCCGTCAAATCTTATTTGTGATTTTCAATTCAAAGTAATTTTAAATACTTACAACTGATATTCCTAAATTTACGTTATAATATTCGTTCATGCAAAAAAAATTTAGATATTTTAATAATTAAGTCTTTATTCATTTTCTGAAAATGATTTTTCCAGAATTTTTATATAATAATCAATTTTATTTGCCAATGCTGTCTTTCTTTTTTCGAAGTCCTGTTTTTCGTTCAAAAAGTCGGCTAACTCGAGTTCCAACTTTTTGATCTGCTCGCGCTTGAAGTTTAACGAATCTTCAAGTTCCTTATTATAGTTCTTTAATTTATTGACGTTCAATTCTTTATCATTGTTTTCCCTGATCATACTTTCTAATTTCTGTTCCAGATGCTTCATTTTCTCAATCCCGCCCGGAACCTGCTGATTCTTATGCTCTTGCAGCTGCGATCTCAGTTCTTCATTTTCTTCTTTCAATTTGCTATAATCTGCTGCAATTTGGGAATTTCGTTCAGTTCCCTGTCGAATCTCTTCAATTTTTTCATTTAACTCTTTAATTTCCCTATCTTTTGCATCATTTTTCGCACTGAGGTCTTCCAGCTTATTGTTCTTTAAGAGCAGGTCATTATGCTTTGCCTGTAGTTCATGCTCGAGATCTTCGACTTTCTTTCGGTAAGAGTGCAGTTCCTGATTCCGGCTTTCCTGTCTGCCGGAACTTTCCTTCAACTCATTATTTTCCTGTATAAGTTTCGAAATGCGCTCATTTGCTTCCTTGAATGCCTTGTCCTTATGCAGTATAGTGCGGTTATTTTCCTGTAGGCGCCCGGCGAGATCCTTGATCTTCTCTTCCTGCGCCTGGAACTTTTTCTCGTACATACTCAAATTCGAACTCAGACTCTCATATTTTTTGCCCGATTCTTCCAGTTCCTGCTTCAATTCCCGGATATAATTCTTAAGAGAGTGATTCTTCTCAGTGAGCTGGTCGTTCTGCTCATTCAGTTTATTTACTTTTTCCTCTTTTTCTTTAAGATCCTTTTCGAACTCTTCCGAAAGTTGCTTGCTGTTTTCATATTCTTCAATGGTTTGCCTGCCTTGCTCAAGTTCTTTTTCGAACGAAGATATTTTATTCTCTTTCTCGGTGATCAGATTATCTTTTTCTTCTATAATCGAATTAAGCTTTTGTATCTCTTCATTTTCCTGCGCTTCACCTTCTTTCTCAGCAGATTTCAATTCATCGATTTGCTGCTTCAGCGCCTGATTATCTTCTTTCAGCGATGCAATTTGCTTATTAAGTTCCGATTTTTCCAGCTTCAGATCGAGAATTTCCTGCGAGTAATCATCCAGGGTGTTCTCGCGGGCTTCCCAGCGGCTCTTGACGTCGGCGAGTTCCTGCTCGTAGTTTGCTATTTTATCCTCATAAGCCTGTTTCTCATCATAGCTCATGCCGGAACTTCTCTGAGCCTGACTTTTAGCTTCCTCTAACTGATTGCTAAGATTCTCATTTTCCTTCTTTAATCTGCCGATTTCCTCGCGCAGGTTCTTAGCTTCGATACCTTTACTTTCCTGCGAGGACAGGCTGTTCTTCAGTTCCGAGATCTTATCATTCAACTCGTGGATCTTCATATTCTTGCTCGAAAGTTCCTTGCGGGCGTATTCAAGGTCCTTGCTCAGGCGATTTGCTTCGCCAGCCTGTTTCTCATACTTTTCATTTTCCTGCTTCAGGCGCGCATTTTCTTCTTCGAGCTTCTCTATCTTCGAGTTTTGCTCTTCAACTTCGTCTTGGGTCCTTGCCAGTTCGTTCTTATCGGATTCGTAGAGCTGCTGCAGATTCTTATGGCTGTCCGCAACTTTGTAAAGCTCTTCCCAGAGCTTCTTCAGCGCAGCGTTGATCTCCTCTTCGCCAAGATCCACAATATTATCGAAAGTATTCAGATTTTCGCCCATAACTACTTTTATTTATTAAAAATTCAATATCAAATATAAATTATCCATGTCTTTTTGAAAAGGCTTATGGAAATTTGTCGAAAAAATAAAAACTAAATAAAAATTTTTTGAAAAAGTTGCAAATTTTTTATTTATAATTTTTAATAAATATGCATTTGCAATCAATTATCCAATAAAAACCTGTTCCGGGGAATCATTGCGAGGAGCGCAGCAACGAAGCAATCCCAAATTCAACTCAAATATTTCATTATTAAAGTTGATTTTACTCAGAAGTAACTTCAACAAAGTGCTTTAGCACTTTGCAATAGGTTTTATTAACTTCGAACTAGCAGCAAGCTAAAGATTGCTGTTGCAATTGTATACAAACTAGCAGCAAGCTAAAGATTGCTGTTGCAATTGTATACAAACTAGCAGCAAGC
>CAZXYS010000008.1:103061-115756 GCA_964645005.1 uncultured Hyphomicrobiales bacterium
TAAAGATTGCTGTTGCAATTGTATACAAATTAAATGAAAATATTTAATGAATAATCCAAGTTTAAAAGATTGCTTCGCCCTGCTAAAGCAGGATTTCGAAGACTCAACTTCGCTCGCAATGACATTGTAATGCATTTTATATTGACGTCAATAACTATCAGTATTAAAAATCTCTCAACTCTGCATTGAATTCTTTTTTGACAGCTGAGACTATCTTATTTATAGAGTCATCGACCTCTTCATCGACAAGAGTCCTGTCCGGCGAGGCGAAATACAGCGTGAATGCTATACTCTTCTTACCTTCGGCAATATTTTTCCCTTTGTAAACATCGAAAATATCCACAGACCTGAGAAATACCCCGCCGTTCGCATAAATAGCGCTATAAATAGGACCTGCCTGCACCGATTCATCGAGGACAAACGCCAGATCGCGCGTAACGCCCGGAAACGGCGGCACCGGTTTGTATTTGAGTTCCTTCCCGGGAATTTTGAAGAGCGCGTCGAGGTCGATCAGCAAGGCATTCACCGGAATTTCAATATCAAATTTCTTCAGTATCTCGCCGGAAATTGTTCCCAACATGCCAATTTCCCTATCCTTATAAATAAGCGTCAGTGAATTGGCAGAGAACCAGACGCCGTGATCTTTCGCAGTCTTGATTTCGATTTCATCATCCAGATGGAAATACTGCAGCATCGACTGAAGTGTCCCTTTGATGTCGTAGAAATCCGATTCGCGGTTGTCGCTGTCCCAGTGCAGCGGTGCCGACTTCCCTGTGATAACTGCCATCAATTCTTCCTTTTCCTTAAAACCGGGAATGAATGTATCTTCAGACTTATCTACCAGATGGAAAGTCTTACCAATTTCGAACATCCTCAGATCGGTATTGCTGACGCGCAGATTCCGCTCAACTGTCTTCAGCAGCGAAGGCATAAGCGACGGACGCATAATCGAAAGCTCTTCCCCCAGCGGATTGGATATAGTAACCAATTTATCCTCTGCCAGCTTTGCCGAAGCAGGGTCGATCATATTCTGAGTAATAATCTCTTTAAAACCGGCGGGAACAAGGAAAGTCCTCAACTCATGCCGTTTTCTGGGTATAGAGAGGTGCTCAGGCACATTCGTGGCGCTGAGATCCATCTTCAGCGAGAAGTCCGGCTCGATCTCATCATAATTGTACATGCGGGCAATTTCCTCGACCAGATCGATTTCCTGCTCGATATCCACCCTGTACGACGGCGCTTCCACCGTGATCGATTCACTATCCTCATTTTTTATCCCGAAATTCAATCTCGCCAATATATCTTTAATTTGCTCATTCGAAATATCGGCGCCGCAGATATCCCGTGCCCGCTGGTAACGCAGCGTTACGACAACTCTGCTTTGCTTATTCGGATATTCGTCGAGAATTCCCTTATCGACAGTGCCGCCCGCCAGTTCTGAGATCAGCTTAGCCGCTCTGTCATTCGCCCATGCTACATTGTCGAAATCGACGCCGCGCTCGAAGCGGTAGGAAGCATCGCTCGGGATCGCCAGCTTCTTCGACGTCCGCCGCACTGACGATGGATTGAAGTATGCCGATTCAATCAGTACATTTTTACTCTCGGTTGTAATCTCGCTATTCTCGCCGCCCATAACCCCGCCGATAGCAACGGATTTATTCGCATCGCAGATCATAAGCATCTGCTCGTCGAGTTCCCGTTCCTTACTGTCCAGCGTGGTGAATTTCTCACCCTTTTCAGCAGATTTCACGACGATCATATTACCTTCCAGCTTGTCAAGATCAAAGGCGTGCAGCGGCTGTCCGCATTCCATCAGCACATAGTTCGTAATATCGACTATAACATTTATCGGGCGCAGTCCCACAGCCGTAAGCCGGGCTTTCATCCATGCCGGCGATTCGCCGACGTTGATCCCGCGAACAATCCTGCCCGTGTATCGCGGGCATTTTTCGCTGTCAATAATTTCAATCTCAAAATTATCGGCAATATTTTTGCCTGTTTCATCAGGCTTTTCGTCAGGAATTTTTATGCCGGTATTATTATAAGCCGCTATCTCTCTTGCAACGCCGAGATGGCTGAGGCAGTCCGCCCGGTTCGGCGTCAGATCTATCTCGAAGACGACATCGTCCAGATTCATATATTCCGCCATAGGCTGCCCCGGCTCTGCATCATCCGGCAGCACCATTATACCGGAATGGTCATCGCCGAGTTCGAGTTCAGCTTCGCTGCAGATCATACCGTCAGACTTCACGCCGCGTATCTTCCTTTTCTCTATCTCGAAACCGCCCTGCGGCACTACAGCGCCGGGCACACCGACAACAACTTTCTGCCCTACGGCTGCATTCGGCGCGCCGCAGATCATTTCCTTTTCCTCTTTACCCAGCGAGACGGTGCAGAGCGTCAATTTATCGGCATTGGGATGTTTTTCGCATTTCGTGACTTCCGCCGTATAGAAATTCTCATATTTTTTGCGGTAATCGATCATGCCCTCGACCTCGATACCAAGCATCGTCAGTATCTTTTCCAGTTCTTCGGGGCTCTGCTCGAAATCGACCAATTCCTTCAGCCAGTTATAAGAAACATTCATAACTAAGTATAATTATTTCAAAATTCGTTATTTAAGAATATACAAAATAAAGAAATTTTGATGAAAATGGTGAAAACAAATTATTTTAACCACCGCTTCTTTTCTGCAAGTACAACTTTGCCGGAAAAAGACATTACTAAATCGGAATTTAGTAATGAGAAGCGTGGGTATTCGGAATTTAGAAATGAGGAATTAATGACGCTTGAGCGTCAGGTATGGTATTCCAACACTTGAGCGTTGGAATGAGAGAAAAAGTAAAATATGATTACTCCCCGATCACCATTTTCCCCGTCTTAGTGTCATTCCCTATTTGCACGGTATAATAGTACAATCCCGAACTCAGCCCTGATAAATCGATTTGTTTGTCATAATCGCCGCCGGAATAGAATCTTTTAACGAGAACGTTAACTTCCCTGCCAAGCTGATCGTAAACTATTATCTTTACATTGGCTCCTTTTTGCGGTACGGTAAATGTCAATCTTGTGACGTCCTCTATTGGATTGGGATAGTTGTACACCTCGGTTTCTTCTTTAACTATGCGCTCTTTGACGGGAACTAAGTCGGGACAGTAGAGTTTTTTGAACATGCATATATCGTCTATAGATAAAGATTGTTTGCTTTCATTAAGACGCGTATAATCAGCATCCATAATACCTTCATAAGTATTATCGGGTGGTGGACAACAGTCTTGATGAGCAAGACCATATTGATGCCCCATTTCATGAGTAATTACATCAGTTATGTTAATTAATTTGTAATCAGGATTTAGAAATTCAGTATAGTTTTCGTCATTATCATAGTATTCTTGATTTATAAATGATATTTGGCGATAACCATTGATTTCACCAGCAAATTCCTTTGAACCATTTATGTAAATGTAGGGTTGATAGCTGCTACATTTTAATTCGCAATTACCTAACCACCAGCTAAATTTAGCCTCTGCAATTCTATACTTTATATTTCCACTAAAATCTCTCGGATTATTAGAAAATCTTACTTTCACAGTACATTGGCATTCTTCGTCTTCCCATCCACAGATACAATTCCAATTATATTCTGAATAATCAAGATCAGTTTCAATATAATCGACATTATAAGTTTCTATTTCACCAGTTAATAATGGAGTTCTAATAGTTGAAGGATATATTCCTGATTCTTCATAAGATAAGCAAATTGGATGATCCATCAATTTCATAGGTTTGATATCATCTACACCACCATGATTCATTGGATCTTCTACACAAAGTTCAAATTGCTCTATAAAATCAGGATGTGTATCACAAAATTTATAGCAATATTTCTTTTTGGGACAATTAGTAATTTCCCCGCAGGGATCACAATATATTGAATTTAGTCCCAGAGAAAATAAAACTAATATACTCAATGTTATTTTCATTTTTAACCTCAAATTTATTCACCATAAGTAGTAATTTCCTGAATTCTATTATTAAGTGCATTTTTAAATTCCTCGACAGTTAAGTTGTTACCAAATCCAAATTCATTTTCGGGGTCATAAACTTTCCCATCAATGATTGGATACATGCCATAAGTCATTGAGCCCTCACCAGCAGCAAACAATGTGTAATAATGAGTTTCATTATCCCTATCGAAACATACTGTAACCATAACTAAAAAAACTATATATTCTTTGTTTTTTTTAATCCATGGCGTACCTGTGGAATCAATTAATTTTGGATATAGACCTGTCCAGGGGTATCCATCTTCGCCAATATAAACGCCATCGACATCTGCTTCCCCTCTTGGCCAATCCAATGCGTATTCAAATTGTAAACATTCATTTGGAATGCTGAATTGCTTATCTTTTCTATTTTTATTTATGTATTGATTATAATTATTACAAGATGGAATTACTCTGCCTTTCATAGTATCAAGAATTTCAGAAGTCACAATCATTGCCCTGTTATATATACCTGCTGATGAATCATAGTGCCTAATGGTATCAACCACTCGTACATGAGCTATTATATCCGAATGTACTAAAAGCACATTTCCGTATGTTGTATCTAACTCCAGAATTTTTTTTTCAACTTCATCTTCCATTCGTAATAAATGACATGATTGAGAATCTCCGTAATCTCTATAAAGATGAAATTTAATTGGATTCCAGTCAACCATTTGGTAATAATATCTCATGATATATTTTATGGTGTCATTATAAGTTTGTCTTTCAAGAAAATCGATCATCTCATCATAAGTTGCATTGTGCCTCGCCGAATCGGCTGCTATATATCCAATCATTGCATCAAGTGGCATGTCTGTATCCATTGGTGGTACATAAGGCAATTTTTCAGCGGAAAATGTCAATCCTTCATAGTCCTGATAGCAGGGCGGATGCTGTGAAAAAACAATGGATGAATTGAAAAAAACAATGATAAAGACCATCATCATTTTCATGGTTAAGCTTTTAATCATCTTTTTACCTCATACATAAGTGGTTAATTTTTAAAAAAAGCCGCTTTTTTAATTTGTGTATGTCCGACTAATTGCTAGCTTTTAAAAAAAAAAAGACACTACCAAATATTTTTGCTGTTTTTTGGATTTTTTTATAAAAAAAGAAATAATTGCTATGGTATTTTGGGAATTATTGCTAAGGATTAATGCCTACTTCCCAAATTCCGCACCGACACCCTGCTTCCCAAATTCCGATTTGGGAAGCACAGTTTCCCGCGAAGTTGCACTTCGTCATGATCTCGCGCTATCGCTGCAAAGTGCAACTTTGCCGGAAAAAGACATTACTAAATCGGAATTTAGTAATGAGGAATTAAAACCTGACTCATCTGCATAGACTTCTTGGAACACGCCTACTACATCGACTACCGCAATGCGCGCCCGAAGTACATCGAAAACTTCTGGGAAATAGTCAACTGGGACTTCGTCCTGAAGAATCTTGAAAGCTGATTAGGTAAGATATTTATAGATAACATCCCGCCGGCGGAAGAGCTGGCGGGATGTTTTATGATACTTAAAAAATTTATGAATAATAAATAGCTTTGTTAAGTTATAAGTTAACTATGTTTTTAAATATTTGATTTAATCTGATACATATTTAACGAGCAACAACAAGCTTTTTATATACTGTCTTATCGTTGATAAAATGAAGTTCTACCATATATATCCCATTATTAAGAATGTTAATAGGCATGTCTACATTTTTTAGCGAATTAATATCTTGCTGAGTAAGTAACTTTCCATTGAAATCCCAAATCCTAACTGATTTTATTTCTAAATAGTCAGAAATAATTTTAATATGATTACTATTAACAGGATTTGGAAATACTCTTACCATATTATTTAAGTTTGGTTCATCTTTTTTAGTTAATATAATTTCTTGTTCTTCCGGTAAGATTTCAAAGAAATTATTACTAAACAAAAATATTGAATCCTCAACGGAAAAGACTTTAATTTTAAACTTATTACCAGTTGGCTGATTAACAGGGATAGACCATTCATAGATACCCAAGGTATCATCAATATTTGTTGCTATCGTTGATAAAGAACCTGTATCAGCATTCCAAAGATATATGTTTACATGTCCACCAGTAAAAGTAGCTGTGTTCCAAGATATATAACAATTAGAATTCTGTCTGCGTTCGATACCATCAGCTCCACCATTTGGAAAAATATTTGAACTCGACGTGTAAGTAAATGTTATAAATAGACATAAAGCTATTAACATTCTAATCGAAAACTTATTAAATAACATTTTGACCTCCATTATTATTTAACTATAAATAATTTTTTCGTTGTTTTATATTTTCTGGTTTTTATCTCTAAGAAATATAAGCCGTTTGCTAAATCTGATATATCTAATCTTAAAAGGTACGAACTTAAATTCCCTGATTTATTAAAAGTTTTCAAGAATTCACCGTTTTTAGAAAATAAATTAATACTAATAAGGAAATTTTCTTGACTTTTAAATTCTAAACTAACTTTTTTACTTGCCGGATTGGGATATAATGTAACATCATTACTATTAGAGGCATTATTTAAATTCACAGAAGTCAAAGATGGATTGGGCCAAGAAATCAAATTCCCATCTTCAGTTCCGGATATAATAGTTTTGCCGTCAGGAGAGATAGTTGCACAGTTTTGTATTGAGAACGGTTCATCCCCAATATAATTGACATAGTCATGAAAGTCTAGCTTATATCTTTTATCATTTACTATGTCAAAGATACTAAATGATGTAGGATCTTCAGCGCTGTAACCGCCGGAAGCCATTGCTGCATATCTACCATCATTGGAAATATCTAAAGACCAAACGCCGCGTTCAAAATCAGGGGTTTCAATTGATTTTTCCCGGGCAATATCCCAAATACTGTTTGGCGTGATTATATAGTTCATATTCAAAGAGCTATTCACTACAGTTCTTGGTGCAAGCGGCGGGATAAAAGCATTATTATCTTCTTCAATTATATTTGTTTGGGGGTTCCATTTAATAAGCGTCGGATTATATCCATTATAGTCGTCAACGGATAATCCGACAACTATATTATTATCATCGAAAACAAGCTCAGTTACATAATTATCCAATGTCTCGGATACTTTGAGCAATTCTTTTGTCTTATAATCATATATTCGTATTTTTCGATCGTCATGGCTGCTGGCGGCAAAAAACTTACCATCCTTGGAGAAAGCAAGATCATCAATATAGTCAGTTTCATCAACCTTGCTAAATTCATTTTTCCTGAAATCCCAAAAAACAACTGGATTATTAGGACCATAACAATAAAGATATCTATTATCATGAGAAAATATTAACTCCAGAGATCCAATCCCGTAAGGCAAAGTTGAAGAATAAAGTAGTTCGCCATTTTCCGGATTCAAAATAGAAACTCTACCTTCATCATCGCTTATTATACCAAGAAATTTCCCGTCATTGGAAAATTTCATATAATCCACTTCATCGTGGTAAGCTACTAAAGTCTCAACCAATATACCATCGAAATCATATATAGCGGATAATCCTGATTTTTGTTGAGAAACAACAATATAGTTACCGTCAATAAAATTAAGAGTTGTTGGTTGAAAAAGATCTACAGAAAATCTTGAAATTATCTCTTTTTTATTAAAATCACGAATTACAACGCCTCGATGTGTAGTATCAATATAAGCAATTAAATTTTCTTCGGATAAAAAAGTAAATTGGGTGTTTAGATATGATAATTCGAATTCATCAACGAGTTCCCAGTTCTTGAGGTTCATGATTTTACATTTATTTATAAAATCTTTCGAAGGATAATCTAATTCTATCGCAGCATAATCCAAATCCTTTATTACTCCAAAGTAATCTGAGAAGTATTTCAAGTCTTTCTTTAAAACATATTCTTGCTTTTTCAGATCATAGATATGTAAATAAGCCCCATCATGATATATTATCAATGAATCCATGATACTAATACCGTTACAATCTATAAAGTTGGAATTTAATGGTAACTTTTTAATAAAGTCTCCTGTATTTAAATCCCAAATGTGTACACTCTCATAAGGAGCATCCTTTTCCGACTCCCCATACGCAGCAAGTAAACCATCTTCAAAATTAATATCATAGATTAATCTTTTATCTACAGTATATGTTAAAATGAAATTATTATTGTTTTCATTTTTTAATATGTGCCTTTTTATTAAAGTGAAATTTTCTATATCCCAAATTTCGAGAGTATCGTCTTTAATGGTATACATTTCAGACTTTTCATGATTAAAAAAAGGGTTGAATGTTGGTGAAGTTTGAATCATATGTTTTAAATTTCCTGATTGAATATCTACGACATGCGCTCTAGCCGAACCATAAAATACAAACATATTATTGTTAGTATCTACTTTGAAATGACTAGCATCATTAAAAAAATTGGTGCCTGCTTTAATCCAATTGGGTTCTTGTGAGTGAAGAGGGATTGTTATATTTACTGCTATCAAAATAATTAATAGTGATTTGAATCTCATTTTGTACTCCTTTAATAATTTTTAAATATCTCCTAATATAATTTTAATTCGCACTCCTACTTTATTTTCGCCACACCAAACCGGTAGTCCCAAACTAATAAATTGAGAAGCCCCAGTATTGTGACTTTCCCTTTTTTGCTTCAAGTATAATCCATTTTCGCCCACTCCCCAATTATCCCAATTTATTGTTCTGTAAGTAAGTTCATTATCAATAATTATATATTCATATTCTTGTTTATTTAAGGAATTGTCAGTTTGAGAAAGATAAAAATGAACAAATCCCATAGTTCTATCATCGCGTTTTTCTTTCATAATTGTAATCGCAACATCTAAAGCCTTATCAGCAATATTATACCAATCTATACCACTGTTTGGTGGTTCTTCTTCAGGATTCTCTTCGTCTTTGTTCATTTTTTTCATTTCAGTCAGTACTGAATCCTTGATGTCTTCTAATATCTCAGCAAATTTATCTACTAGTGTGCCATTATTGTAATCTATCCAATGAAAAGTCGAATGGATATGGGTATTTTGTTTTAGTTGATCAACTATGATTAAAGGTCTTTCATCTGTAAAATAATCACCTACCCCTAGATCTTTTTCATCAACTGATTCAGGATATCTAAGCGTTTCAACATTATATGTGATTCTACCTTCTTCATCATGCCCCCATGCATCGGGATCATCAGTATTTACATAAGCACCAGTTTCTCTTAATCCGGTTATTTCATGAATATTTACATCTGGTACTCCAGCTTTGCCCAAGAACCATTTATCTCCATCATCACCATGATTTGTAAATACAAATCCTTTAACCAGTAATCCTGGCAATGCGGTAATCCCGTTAAAATTATTTGGATTATCTAACTGCCTTTGAAGATTAGCAAGTGGTTCGTCCGATTCGTTTTTAATTCTATTTTGAGAATTAACGTAATTATTAATCTGTATTTGAAAACTTTGCATGTGACACATCCATCTTTCATCCTCGTCATTTTCATCAGTTCGTAATAATATTTCTGCAACCCTTCCATTTTCAAGCAGTTCGGCATTATAACGGTCTATACTATATGGTGGCTTAAATCTAACACCATAATCTGATACAAAAGAAACATTATCAGGTCTTTTATTAGTTGATTTTAAATAAACGTCCTTAATTATAATGTTTTTCGGTAATGTTGAAGGATCTACAGCATCTGAGAAGCCAAATCTAATTTTAGAAGTATATTTGTGATATTCTCTAATATGCTGAGGATGATATGGCATTTGAAAATGCAAACCCATACCAGAATTCATTCTTTCAGTATTGTTTCGCCATTTATCATATCCCGTAGGCACTTGTCCATCCTCTGGATCCGGAGAATATTTAATCCACAATTTTGTAGGATCAGGAGGCTGATCACCATCAGATTCATCAGTATTATCTTTCCAACGACGAGTTCTGTAAATACTTATATAGTTAAGCCTGAAACCACTAGAAAAAATGTGATTTGATTTTTTATCTTCATCCATAGTTACCATTATAATTTGATCATCACCAGGTTTCAGTGGACCAGAAGTATATCCTGCAGCATCGTTCCATTCATTAATTGTGTATCCGTAGCTTTCATTGACTGTTGGATAGATTTCTATTTCTTGTCCATGATAATAATAAACTGTATATGTCATTTTTGTCACTATATTTTGACCATCTTCATCTGTTCCCCATTCTCGTAAAGGGTAAGTATAATCAAGTCTTAAATTCCCTGATTCCATTTCCCTAAATCCTATATTTTTATTAATTTTTTTAGAAGGATGAGGATTTGACCTAATAGTTAATATATTTGATGATGGTACTCTTACATTTTGACCATTATGTGTTACTGTTATTTCATATTCATACTTACAAACTTTCCGTCTAATCAATAAAGTCATATAATTAGTACAATTATACATGTAAGTAGATGTACTATACTGAGTACTTAAGTTGTATCCAACTCGACCATCAAAGTCATAAAGTCCCATTGTTCCACCTGAAGGACCAACTTTTGCTTGATACCAAGAAATTTCATAGTCTTCATCACCAATTTCAGCAACTAAGTTTCCAGTTAATGGAATTTGTGGAAAATCAATAGAACCAGTAGCATCTGTCTTAGTCCCATTTAAAACGATATTCACACCATTAATTTGTAGAGTTTGAAAAACTGTTCTAACATCAATATTATTATCAGGTTTATCATGGTCATGATATTCAACGTGTACAACAAATCGTGAATTGTAGCAAAGTTGTGGCCAATAATCAACATAAGGATTTAGATGAGTGTTCCCTGATTGAAATGTTGCAGGATCAACTTTTGGTTCTCTTTCAATGATGCATACAGGTTCACTTTCTCCATCATAAGTAGTGTCAGGGCTTTGCCATTCAATAAATCTTCTTCCATCACAGAGATTCAAATATACTACAACAGGTTTATCTGCAAACTTTTTATAAGTATAAGTATACTGATCGATTGAATCCAGATAACCCGTAACTGTATAATATGAACAAGTATCCTCATAGTCATCTCCTTCAGGTGTATGAACAATAATTGTACTTAACGAAACTGTATCAACAGGGATACGTTCGTATTTAGCAACAAAATTACGATATTTCAAATCATCACAATTTGGTGTATATGTTATGCTGTGATGATTAATTAAACAACTCTCATCTATATCCCCTTCCCAATGTGAGAAGTAAAAATCACCATGTGTTAGAGGCACCTCATAGACCACAGTATCCCCTGAGTTTACAACTCTCTCAGAGTATCCTCTCAATTCCATACATGCTTCAGGTAGAGTATCTAAGGGATTTTCTGCTTCAGTCGTTACAAGAACTATACTTCTATCTAGAACGGACATTCTATATTCTTTATTATAACTATATATTGCCATGTATACTATACATATCAACATTTAGCAAATAGGAAGAGCCCTCAGAAAGAGATTGATTAGGAATAATTTCAACATAGGTGCTATCATCTCCAAAAGAAATATATGTTTGTAAAGTATCTAATTCATATTTATGTGAAAGAGAATCGATTGCTATTTCAGTTCCAAATTTCCTTAATAGGAACATATTATCAACAATATCTAAACTGAAATCTAACTTTCTATTAAAATATACTTTTATAGTATCATCACAATGAATTTGATTAGTTGAATCAAATGAGGTATTTACAACATGATAAGGCGCTTTAATTGTTTTAAATAATGAATAGAATGTTTGAGGACTTGATACTGTATCATATCCTGATGGTAAAGTAGAATCTGGTTTAAGAAATTTTAAATTATCATTAAAAATTACTGTATAATCAGTATCATATTCCAATTCCAGTAATACTTTAATGCTAATCTTATTGGTATCCGTGAAAGTGGCTGAACAAGGATGGGAAACCAATTGGCGTAGAGTATCAGGTAAATTATCATAAAAGTCTGTTTCAATCAAATATAAATTTGGTGTTTCTGTATCAGACGTTGTGTCAGGAAACACTAATGGTGAAATTGAAATAAATGAGCTTGTATCGATTTTATAATCTGTAGAAAATCTAAGAAAAGTCTGGATAGAGACGTCATCCTGATTATTATTTGGGAATTCGTTATGAATTAAATCCTCTGCATTTAATAATATGGTGTTGAAAATTAATGCAAGCGCTAAAATAAAATAATTTCTCATTTTTTAACTCCCATTTTGTTAAAAAAAATGTCCTTCATATATAAGACAACTTCAAACACACTTATAGGACAAACATTTTTTTAATTTAGGCATTCCTTATAATTGATTTGAGGTTCGGGTATATTTTTCTTATTTTTTCTTTATATTTCTTCTTTTCAGTTTTTACTGTTTGTTCGCTTATCCCCAGCTTTTGCGCAATTTCAAAATTTGTAAATTTATCTTTTTCAAGCTTAAATATCTCCTGCTGGCGGGGTGTTAACTGTGACAATATTCTTTTGTACAACATTTTAAAGTCCATGTCATTTTCATAGTTATGATTATGCATTTTGTCAATCATATCATTAACTTGATCGTTGTCGTCATCGCTTAAGTCATCAATGAGTTCATCGCTGCTTTCCTCTTTTCTCAGAATATTCTTTATTTCATTTCCGGCAGTAGTTAAAATCCACTTAATAC
>CAZXYS010000009.1:0-112220 GCA_964645005.1 uncultured Hyphomicrobiales bacterium
TATCCAATATCTTTAATAATACCTATCGTGAACATTACATGTTTGAATGGATGCGCGCCCCGGCGCGTAGTTTTAATTTTGGAATTAATTTTAATTTTTAATCATAAATATATAGGACAGAACAATGAAATACTTTAATTTATTATTTGTAGCAGCGTTAAGTGTTTTACTTATACTGGCTTCCTGCGAAGAAGATAATAGTGTAAACCCGGGAGCCAACCAACATGACGATGCTTTTGCTGATGTTTATATAAAACATAAAGGGAAACAGGATGGATCGAGATACGGACTGGTTTTTTTTGCCGGCGGGCAGGGACTGACTTCCTGCATTGCAACAGGCCCCGACGGTAATGAATACGAACTTGCAGAATTTTGGAAAGGTGCGGGTAATATGCGCAACGTAGCATGTGGGAAAAATCCGGATAATAAAATGAAAAAAACAATGCCAACAACCGGAGAATATACCTTTACGCTAACTTTTGAAGACGGGCAAACCATTACCTTGAATGACGAACTGGAAAACGGGGAAATCCCGGCTATTACTGGCTTAAATGTTACTCATACAGAGGGAACAAAAGAGGTTACAGCTACATGGAATGAGGTAAGCGGAGTTGATAATTATATGGTGAAACTTACTGACAAATACAAAAACGAAAATAAACCCATATTTAATCACAAAACACTTTCATCTTCTGCTACTTCATACACTTTTGATGAAAATACTTCTGATGCATCTCCGGGCTGGAAATCCGGTTTGCCAAATGCAGGAGATACCTGCTACGTTATAGTAACAGCTATGAAGTATGAAGCAGGCGTTCAAGGAGCAGAAAAAGAACAAAACAAACAAATGATTACACCTATAAAATCCAAAATTGTCTGGTAATGAGCTTTATGAAAAAAACAAAAGCTGAAAATAATTTTCTTACCAAACTTTTCCGAAGCCGCGCTTTCCCGACAGCATTTCAAATAGTGGGTTTGATTATTTACCTTGCCCTTATTTGGTTTGCTGTCGGAATTGATGTTCAAAAAGGCATAAGACCTGAAATGTCCATTCGGAATAATATTTCATCGCTGATTATCTGGGGTATATGGCTCCCTTTGTTGATAATTGTTACTGCCTTTTTGGGAAGGTTATGGTGTGCTGTATGCCCGCTGGAGCTTGTTCAGCAGATAGGTAATTATTTAGGGACAAAAGTATTCAGGCGTTTTTTTCAGATGCCCGTATTTTTTCGCAATGGCATGGTAGCGGTTGTTTTGTTTGCCCTGTTACATTTTTTACTAATCGCTGTACGCTACCCGCAGGTAACCGGAAATTCAGCTACTTTGCTTGCGGGATTGCTGCTTTTCGCATTTTTTATTTCCTTATTTTTTGGCAACCGTGTGTTTTGTAAATATTTTTGCCCTGCCAACATGCTCATTGGCCTAATTGGCCGCAGGAGTATGCTTAAACTTGTACATAAGAAAAATAACACCAACGCAAACCATGAATCATTTATTAATAGCTGCCCAAGCAAGCTGAATACCAAAAATTTAAAAGATTCATCGGAGTGCACCCTGTGCGCAAAATGTGTAAAAGCCAACAAAAGCATGAACCCTGTATTACGCCCCATGCCGACAATCCCTAACGACTCTGTTAAAGAGTACAAGGGCGCTATGCTTATGGCTTTTGTGCTTTGGGGTTTTGTGCTGGAGCATATTTTTCACGGGTGGGAAGCCGGAAATCGTTATTATGGCTATTTGCCCCAACTCGTTAAAAGCAGTATAGGCATTAAAGCACTTGGAGGCTGGATTGAAGCCGTATGGGCTATGATTGTTATACCATCTGTATTCGTGTTGATAATTACTATTGTCGGAAAAATTGTCAATGTCCGCTTAAAAATTAGTGAAATATGGGAGCGCACAACATTGCCGTCAATTACAATTGTAACAGGGTTGTACCTTGGTTTATCGCTTCACAAGTTTAATGAGTGGGTTGTACATTTCGGTATAGCTTTAGAAAATTTGAAAAATCAACTAACCTCGTCTTTATTGCCCGAATCATTCTTTTTACTTAAAATCCACCAAAGAGGAAATGGTATGCATAAACACGATCACGACCACGGCGCAGGCCTTTTACCCGAGGGTGTTTGGATGGGGATTGCTTTAGTATTTTTTTCCCTGTTTTTGTATTTTGCCTTTAAAGAAATTTATAAATTGAATAATTATAAACATAAGCAATAATGCTTAAAATAAAAGGAGATAGGTATGAATAAAATTATTTCAATTATCGTTTTGGCAGCCGTTTTGTTTTCGGTAAATGCCTGCAATCAAACAAACAACAAGCAAAACAATCAAACAGAAAAGCCGGAAAAAGCAGAAAATTACTTATCCGTTGATGATGTATTTACGCAAGGTGAATCATTATCCGGTAAAACCGTTCATGTGGAAGGCATTGATAATTATAATGATGGCAGCAGCTTTTATGTCATTGAACTCGGCTGTAGAGGATACACTTGCAGGGAAAATAACTCATAAAAAAAGTGGTCAACCCTTAACCGGTGTTACGGTTAAAGCCATAGATGAAGACACGACTTTAACCACTATTACCGATCGATATGGTTATTATGAATTTGATGCAAAACCGGGGAAATATAACATAACTGTTGTTTATTTTATACATACGGATACCACAATAAGTAATGTAGAAATATCTGTACAGCGTAAAGAGTTGAATATTCAGATCATTCCGAATACAATGTCCCATTATGAGTTAGAGAAGCATCTGGGACCCGAATTTGAAGACACATCCCCCGAAAAAAAATACAGAAGATTCAAATCATCGGCAGCGCCCGGTCATGCTGAGGCTGCACCACTATCACCGTCAAGTGACGGTTCTTCGAAAAAAGAACGTGGAAAGAGCCCTGAATATGAATTGGATCGCAGATCTGCTGAAGGCGGTGAAGGGCTGGATATTGACAGAAGCAAGATTGAAACTGATTCAAAGCGGGGAGACGAAGATACCTGGCATTCATCTTCGGAAGGCAAAGCCGGCGTCCTCACCTCCGGTGAAGTCAACGACTTCCGCAAGTGGGATTTGTGGAAAGATATAGCCGCAGAAAAGCTGCAAGAATACAGACAGTTGTGGACTATCAAACCGGTGGACAGATATACGGTGCAGCTTACTACCCGCGATGGCAAACCAATGCTCGACTGCCCCGTACAGCTTGTCTCGCCCAACGACGAAGTGATCTGGTCCGGCAGAACTGATAACACCGGCAAAGCCGAGCTATGGGTAAATTTATTCGATGATAGATTTGCGCATCAGAGCGGCTTAAAAATAAATGTGATTCATGAAAGTGAAATTCAGCAGATTGACAATATCAAGAATTTTCATGATGGGATCAATCATTTCATGGTGGATACCCGCTGCAATGTGCCGGAGAACCTGGATATTCTATTCGCTGTAGATGCTACCGGTTCAATGGGCGATGAAATTGATTATCTCAAAGCCGAACTGAAAGATATAATCGCTAAAATCAAGGAAAAGCATGATGAAATCAATGTCAATCTTGGCAGTATTTTCTACCGTGACATAAAGGATGAATACATAGTTCGTACAAGTGACCTGTCGACAGAGATTGATGAGACGGCAGCATTCATTGGGAATCAAAGAGCCGGCGGCGGCGGAGATAATCCCGAAGCCGTAGAGATGTGTATGCAGACCGCCGTCAATGAAATCAGCTGGAGCGAGCGGGCGATTTCGCGGCTGATGTTCCTCATACTCGATGCGCCGCCCCACGACAAGCCTGAAGTTAAAACTAAATTGAAAGAGATAACGGCGCGTGCGGCAATGGCAGGAATAAGAGTGATACCCGTCACATGCAGCGGCATTGATAAGAGCTCGGAATACCTCATGCGTTCGATAGCTCTTGCTACGAACGGCACTTACGTTTTCCTGACCGACCACAGCGGCGTTGGCGGCTCTCATATTGAACCTACGACTGATAAATATGATGTGGAATTGTTGAATGACCTGTTCATCAGGCTGATCGATCAGTTTACGGTTACGCCGTCCTGCCGCCGCGACGAACCTATCGCAGGCGAAGAGGCAAACGACAACATCTATAATAACGGCGAACAAGCTGTAGATGAATCGAATCCGGATTACAGCGACATAGTCAAAATGATAAATTGCTATCCTAATCCCACTAACGGCGCGTTGACCATAGATATCCTCGATTCGCCGGACGAGATGTACCTTGTGGACATTGCCGGAAAAATCCTGCAGCGCTTTAGTAATCCTTTGCCGGGGAAGACTATGGTGGATTTGAACAGCTGCCCGACGGGGATTTACTTCATCAAATATCTCGCCGCCGGCAAGTGGGCAAGCCGGAAGATATTGCTGCACAGGTGAATCGTTTTGAATTAGAGATAGATGAATATTTAATTTATTCTTTTTTGATTATCATTTAAATATGCTTTATTTTTATCTTTAAATGGTATATCAAAAAGAAAATTTGTATAATTTTATTTCTAATGAACTCAAATTTTGCAGACTACACCAACTCATTACAATCCGCACCGCTCGACGAAATCACCGAGCATACGCACCGCTCCGTCCTGGAAAATCTGCTTAATGAAGCAGCACAAGAGGTCAGCCAAGATATAAAAGTGCTGCATGAACCTAAGCGGACTGGTGAGTTCGGCTCGCCGGATTTTAAGGTGTACAATGCGAGAGGTATTATTGGGTATGTGGAAAATAAGAAAATAGGCGAAAACCTTGATGAAACCAGGAAATCCGACCAGATAAAGCGCTATAAGAATCTTTCCGGCAATATTCTTATTACGAATTATACTGAGTTCATGCTAATCAAAGGCAGTCAGGTAGTTGCAAGGGAAGTGCTATGCTTTCCGTCCGACCTTGAAAATCGCCGTTTTAAACCGAGTTCAGATAAGGTTCAATCTGTCGTTTCACTGCTTACAAAATTCTTTGACTCAGCGCCTATTGGTATTGGAAGAGCCGATGAATTTGCAAAAGCGCTCGCTATAAGAAGTCATTATCTGCGGGACTTTCTTATTGAAGAACTCGATGCGCAGGAAGAAAATGCGAAACTGCGGGATAAGCTCTGGGGATTGAAAGATAATATGCAGAATCATATCTTCAATGAGCTCACCAACAGGGAATTTGCGGATGCTTATGCTCAGATGCTTGCTTATGGGCTCTTCCTCGCTAAGCTCAATGCCGATACTAAAGAGATCAACCTGCGAAATGTCGATAGCTTTATTCCCGGTTCATTTGCTCTTATACGAGAACTTGTCGAGTTTCTAAAGATATTGGAAGGTGGCGAACACTATAAGAAGGTAAAATGGATTGTCGAGGAAATTCTAAGTATTATCAATAATCTTGACCTGCCGGCAATAACCGAAACCCTTACATTTGTAAGAAAGCAAAAATATTTGGAGCAGGATGAGGAAATGAAGCTGCTGTTTGAGAAAGATCCTTATGTTTACTTTTATGAGGACTATCTTGCAGCTTTCGATAGAGACCTGCGCAAGTCGAAAGGTGTTTATTACACGCCGCCGCCTGTTGTGAATTTTATAATCAGAGCGATTGATGATATTCTCAAGCGTGATTTCGCCATTTCAGATGGCTTTGCCGACCGCAATCAGGTAACTGTTCTGGATTTTGCTGCAGGTACGGGTACTTTTATACTTCAAATACTGCAAAAGGTTTTTGAGAGTCTGCCTGCGGAATCCGGCAAGAGAGACCAGGTCGTAAAAGAACATATCCTTAAAAACATTTATGGATTTGAATACCTTATAGCGCCATATACTATTGCTCATTTGAAACTTTCGCAGTTTCTAAAGGATCAAGGGTACGAAATGTCTGATGATGAGAGACTGCAAATTTACCTTACAAATACTCTTGAGCCGGTAAAAAGTCAGATAGATTACAACTTCCCTGAACTTTCAAGAGAAGGAAAGAATGCAAATGAAATAAAAGAAAAGCCAATTCTCGTAATCACAGGGAATCCGCCCTATTCCTATGTTTCAAAAAATACAGGTAAATGGATAACTGATCTCGTCAGGGATTATTATTTTGTCGATGGTAAAAAATTGGATGAGAGAAATCCCAAAGGGTTGCAGGATGACTACGTTAAGTTCATTCGTTTTGCCCAATGGAAAATAGAGCAGGCTGGCGAAGGAATTGTCGGCATTATTACCAACCATTCCTTCCTTGACAATCCTACATTCCGGGGAATGCGGCAGTCATTAATGAATACATTTGACCAAATGTATTTCCTTGATCTTCACGGCAACGCCAAAAAGAAAGAGAAAACCCCTGAAGGCGGAAAAGATGAGAACGTATTTGATATTGAGCAGGGTGTTGCAATATCGATCATGGTAAAGAAAAAGGGGTTGAAAAAAGGTATCTATCAGTCAGATTTTTATGGACTTAGGAAAGAAAAGTATAACCTTGCGATAGATAATAGTATCGAGTCTATAGATTGGATAAAATTAGTTCCGCAAACACCTTATTACTTCTTTAGAAATCACGGATATTTGAAAAACAAGGAATATCATAATTTTATATCCGTAAGAAATATGTTCGATATTCATATTGATGGTATTAAAACACATAGAGATCATTTTGCAATTGGCTTTAATAATGAAGAGGTATTGAATAGAATCAAAGATTTTATAAATATAAAAATAGATGATAAGGAAATTTCCACTAAATATAATATCAAAGATACAAGGGATTGGAAGATTAATAAAAATAGAATGGAACTATCAAAATATAAAAGTTTAAAAAAATATTTAAAAAGAATAAATTATAAACCTTTTGATTCAAGAGTGATTTTCTATGATAAAACAATTGTAGAACTACCAAGACCATTGTTAAAGAAAAATTTATTACGAAAAAACTATGGCTTAGCTATTGGTCGAGCCGGACAAAATGTAGGCATACATTATCTATGGAATTTATGTTTTATTACAAATATCATTTCCGATACGAATTTGTTCAGAAGAGGTGGTGCAACCATATATCCTTTATTCATTTACGACACTGAAAAGGAAGATTTGTTCAATAATAATGGTAATGAAAAGGAAGAAAATTTCAAATCCGAATTTAGAAAAACCATTGATTCAAAATATAGAGAAAGACAGAAACACAGAAAAGAACCAACAACAGATAATCCCTTGCCCGAAGAAATTTTAGGCTATATCTATGCTGTGCTTCATTCACCAACCTACAGAGAAAAATATTCCGAATTCCTGAAAAGTGACTTCCCCCGCATACCTTTCACCGACGATGAAGGCAAATTCTATCTATTAGCCGATCTGGGCTGGGACTTAATACAAAAACACCTGATGAATGATATTCCGAAAGACGGCAAATATGCCGAACTGGGAAACTACATGGGCAAAGGAATCAATGAAGTAATAAAACCGGATTATAACGAAAGTCAACAGCGCCTATACATCAACAAAAATCAGTATTTCGACAACGTACCGCCGGAAGTGTACGAATTTTATATCGGAGGCTACCAGGTACTCAACAAATATCTCAAAGACCGCAAGGGACGCACTCTATCCCTCGACGAAATAGAAAATGTCGAGAACGTAGTGAAAATCCTTGCTTTCACCATAGATCAAATGGAAAGAATAGATGAAGAAACGAGGCAGTGGATTTAATAGCATATCATTAAATACGCATGATGTAATAAATTTAAGTTTTTATTAATTAATCATCGTTAAAATTAAAAAACAAAATCAAACATCCCGATTTCGTAAAAAAACTATTCTTTTTTTGGTTAATTTTTTTTACTTTACGGAAATTATAAATTTTTAGAACAAATTCTATCTGAAATATGAAAATACTACTTATCGGCGGAGGTGGACGAGAACACGCAATGGCATTTGCTCTTGCAAATTCGGATTCAATGACGAAACTATATTGCGCACCCGGAAATCCGGGGATCCTTAATCATGCGGAAAAAGCTGAAATAAATATCAAGAAATTTGATGAGATCAGCGATTTTTGCAAGGGAAAAGAGATCGATCTGGTGGTGGTTGGTCCCGAACTGCCGCTTGCCGAAGGGTTGGCAGACTATCTCAATGAGCGGGATATAAAGATATTCGGTCCGCAAACATTTGCCGCACAGTTGGAAACATCCAAGGGATTCGCCAAGCAATTTATGAAGAAATATAATATTCCCACGGCGGCTTTCGAAACATTCAACTTCGAAGAAGCTGAGAAAACGCATCAGTATATAAATGAACTTAAGGCGCCGATAGTGCTGAAAGCTGACGGACTTGCGGCTGGGAAAGGTGTTGTCATCTGTCAGTCGCACGACGAAGCGCACGAAGTCATCGACGATATGTTCGGCGGCTCATTCGGCGAATCCGGCAAAAAGCTGGTCATCGAAGAATTCCTGGAAGGGGAGGAAGCTTCTATTCTCGCTATCACCGACGGGGAGGATTATATCACGCTGGCACCGTCGCAGGATCATAAGCGAATACTCGACGGCGACCGCGGTAAAAATACCGGCGGCATGGGCGCGTATGCACCGGCGCCCGTCGTCAACGATGAGATCAAAGATAAAGTCTGCAATCAAATAATTGAGCCGACAATAAAAGGTATAGCGGAAGAAGGGCAGAAATTCGTCGGCTGCCTGTATGCGGGACTTATGATACGCGATGGGCAGCCCAATGTTATTGAATATAATGTGCGTCTGGGCGATCCCGAAGCTCAGGCAGTGCTGCCGCTCTTTGACGGCGATTTTGCTGCTCTGCTTTACAGTGCAGCTAATGGTAAACTGGATAAATCTACTGTTAAAGATGTTAAAATTTCCGTAGCATGCTGCGTAGTGCTTGCTTCTTATGGTTATCCATTTAAGTATGAGAAATGGTATCCAATAACCGGAATTAAGGAAGCCGAAGCACAGGGCGCAATTATTTATCATGCAGGGACTGCCCTCAAGAACGGTCAATTATTTTCGTCAGGGGGACGTGTTCTCGGGGTTACTGCTCTCGGGGCGGATATCAAAGAAGCGATAGAGAAAACATACAAGGCTGTAGATACTGTTCATTTTGAAAATAAATACTTCAGAAGGGATATCGGCGCAAAGGCGTTGAAGCATCATTAAACAAAAATTTTCATTTTTAAAATAAAGGCAGAACCAATATATGATACAAGTGGTTTTGCCTTTTTTTATAATTGCACTAAAATTCAACTATTCAATGAATTTCATTTATACGAGGATCATTGTGAGAAGTGCAGCGATGAAGAAATCCAAAAATGTAGATTGCTTCGCTCCGTTAGTAATGATTTACTTTCGCTTCTTAATTCTCTCAAATGAAAAATCCAGTGAAAAACGTATGGCAATTATTTGAAAAATGGTAAATCTTGGATATTTTGCCAAATTATCATTAACATAATTAATAATAACATATTGAAATGAATAAAACTAAGTACTTTCTCACAGCAGCTTTAATTTTTGTCCATATAAATCCTTTTAGCTCATTTGCGCAGGACGATACTGAAAATAAAAAGTCCCTGACCTACGGTCAAGCCTATAAAAGAGAAAAACCGAAATTAATAGGCAGGCTTCCGGATATTCGCGGATGGCTGGATGACAGTCATTACCTTGAATATCGTGATGAAGATGACGAGGTGCAGCTGCTAAAAATCCATGCCAGAAATGGCAAAGAAGAGGTGTTTCTCGATTACGGCAAATTGAATGAAAATCTGCCGGCAGGTTTTTCACTGCAGGCAAGTGTTGATAGAACGGATGATTATAACATATATATTTTCAATAAGGATGGCAATATATACTCCTATGACCGCAGCAAAGATGATTTCCGGCAGCTAACTGCAGCCAAATCAAGAGCTAAAAATCCTACACTTTCACCTGATGGTAAATATGCGGCATATACGCGTAATCATGATCTCTATGTTATGAACATTGAGACTGGTCTGGAAAAACAACTGACCTCCGACGGCTCCGATGTCACTTACAATGGCTGGGCATCTTGGGTTTATTATGAAGAGATACTCGGCAGGAGTTCGAATTATCGAGCTTTCTGGTGGTCTCCTGACAGCGAGAAGATAGCATTTCTTAGATTTGATGATAGCCCGGTGCCGTTATTCAAGATATTCGATGCTGACGGTATCCATGGGAACGTAGAAACCATGCGCTATCCTAAACCGGGAGACCCTAATCCGAAAGTAGATTTAAAGATAGCCAAAATTGAATCCGGTAAAATAATCGATGTAGAAAATGGCAGCGCTGATAATGACTATACGGCATTCCCAAAGTGGATACCTGGTTCAGATGAATTGATTTTCCAGAGACTTAACCGGGACCAGGATACGCTTCATATTTATAAAGTCTTCTCCGAAAAAGGAAAAAGCGAAATCATCTATGAAGAAATTAGTGATACATGGGTGGATTTTTTCAATGATCTATACATATTCAAAGATGGAAGCGGATTTCTAATTCCTTCATATAAAAGCGGTTGGCAGCATATTTATTATTATGACTTTAGCGGCGGAATGAAAGATCAGTTGACCCACGGCATGCATTCTGTAAATAACATTGCCCATGTTGATGAAAAGAATTTAGCAGTCTATTTCCATTCCGGAAAGGAAAATTCTACAAGCCGACACCTTTATAAAACTGAATTATTCAAAATGGAAACAACTCAACTTACTGAAGGGGAAGGCTGGCATTCATGTGATGTTTCGCCTAACGGCAGATATTTCATAGATGAATACTCCAATTTGAATACTCCAAAGATTGTTAATTTGCATAAAAGTGACGGGGAAAAGATAAGAACGATCGCCGACAGCAAGACCAAAGAGTTCGAGAAATACGATCTCGGCAGAGGGAAGCTATTCACAATTCCATCCGGAGACGGCTATGACCTGCCTGCTTTATGGATACTCCCGCCCAATTTTGATCAGCAAAAGAAATATCCGGTTATAATGAAAATATACGGCGGACCCGGTCACGGCACAGTTAAAAACAGATTCCGCAATCGCCGTGGTCTGCTTGCAGATTACTACCTTGCGCAGCATGGGATAATAGTAATGAGCGTCGATCATCGAGGCTCCGGACATCTCGGTAAGACGGGAATGGATGAAATGCACCGCAATCTCGGGAAATGGGAAATGCATGATTATACAGCCGCTTCTAAGTGGCTGAAGCAGCAATCATTTATTGACACCGGGAAAATCGGTATCAGCGGGGGCAGCTATGGTGGTTATGTGGTCTGTATGGCTTTGACTTATGGCTCTGATCATTTCACGCATGGTATAGCCAAATATTCAGTTACAGACTGGCGCCTATACGACAATGTCTATACCGAACGCTATATGGATACTCCGGAAGACAATCCCGAAGGCTATGGTTTTGCCAATACTATGAACTATATTCATCAATATAAAGGTGGATTGTATATTATGCATGGGATTATGGATGACAATGTCCACATGCAGAATACTTTGCAGTTCATTGATAAAATGCAGATAATGGACAAGGACTTCGAACTAATGCTCTACCCAAACGAAAGACATGGTATACATCCTCCGCGATATGATCATTCCGCAAGGGAGTCGGTTCAATTCTGGTTCAGGAATTTTTTGGGAAAAGAAACAGTCGAATAGGCATTTCAATTAAACAGTAATTTTGCTCTTAGATAAAAATTTCTTCCCGGGGCAGGTAGATTTTCCACACTAATATGCTCATGGTACAGATTATCCAATATATTTTCAATACCGGCATTCAATTGCAGCCAATCCGCTACTTCAGCGCCCGCCCTTAGATGAAGAATAGTAAATCCCTGGGTTTCATCTTCCCTTGTAGAAGATTCTGCAATACGGGTTTGCCTGAGCGAGAAGGCAGCGGTAAATTCACCCCAGTAGCTGCCATTCCCGTAAAATAATGAGGCTGAGCCACGCATAGGAGGTATCATTGGCAGAGGCTCTTCAAGAGCAAGATTCTGAGCATAGACGAAATCGATCTTAGACTGGATTTTAAGCAAATCAATTATGGTATATTCTCCGTATAATTCAAAGCCGGTCATCAGGGCATTTTCAATATTAGTGTATTTAACATAATCCTCTTCAAAACGTTCCCTGTAAATATAATCAGTGAGATAATTCATGAACGCAGCGCCTCTGAACTTATATCGTTCGGAGTTATTACTTGCAGCAATCTCAGCCTGACAGCTCTTTTCATTTTTCAAATTAGGATTGCCAAAATAGAAGTACCCATCAAGTGGATTATAAAGAAAATAGCCATAGGCTTCCTTATGGCTCGGCATTCGGGACGTGCGAGACAGTGTCAGTTTACCTGTCCATGAATTAAATTCTTTTTCGATAGATGACGAAATATTAAAAGAATAAAAATTATTTTTAAAATTATCAATACCGGTAAACGCGCTGAGGGTATTTTTCCCGTCTTTATTATTCAGACTTCTATTTGAGTAATCAGCTCTTATAGCTATATCCCAAATTAGACTATTCGACAGTATACGCGAATATTTCGAATGAAATCCAATATCATATATCCCAGCGTCGGCAATGTTGTACAGATACATATTAGGTACCGTATCGAAGACGCTTATCATCTCCATGTCAGCAAACGCATTAAGATAATAGGAATCAATCCCTATTTTGAGTGTATGTTTCTTTCCTGCAAGGGCAGCTTCTGACTTTAAACCTGCGGTCTTTGTATAGCCAAACATTGGCATATACATGTTTCTCATAACTTCCCGTTGAGTAACATCCCTGCTGTAATCATCCATATAATGATCGACTGTATTGTAATAGATCTTGGAATTAATTGATGCAATAGCTTTTGCAGGATTACCCCATTTATGGTCAATACTATACATTCTTGCCTGTGCCCTTGCAGCATCCATTATTAATGCGGGATAGCCAACTTCATACGCATTGTCAATTATAGCTCCTGCCAGCAGCTTATGATTTTTCTCCGGTTTCCAGGATAAATCAAGCTTAATATTATTTTTCTCGAAACCGGAATTATCAATTTTTTTATTATTTCCCGCATAATAAAAATCCGATTTTTTAACATCAAAAGCTCCTCTAAGGGCTAAATTATTATGTGATATATTAAAGGTAGAATTTAAAAATCTTAGTGTTTTCGCCGATTCGTAGCCTGTTTGAGCCATAGAGTAAAATGACCTGTCGAATTCAGGTTTCTGGGTAATGAAATTCAGAGCGCCACTGGAGTTCTTAGCATTTTCAAACTCAAACCCGCCCCGGGATACTTCAATTTTCTTAAAATTATTCATCTCCACATAAGAAGAAATGGGGTCCATATTATCCACGCATGCTGGAAAAACTTTCATGCCATCGATGGTAACAGTTGCTCTTTCGCCTGATTGTCCTCTTATTACAGGTTCATGCGCGAAATTTGCCCGGCTTATCATATTTATCCCCTCATAATCCGGAAGCACATTGTCAAGATTTGAATGGCGTTTCTTCGCTCGGCTGACTTTTTCAGATTCCGGTGAATCATAGACAATTATATCATCAAAATGCTTAATGCTTATTGGTGATAATTCAATGATATTGCCTGAACTTTTCAGCTCTTTTGTGCTGACTTTTGTCACTTTATAGCCATAAGCTTCAAATAAAATGTAGTTCGTGCTGCTATCTGCTGGCAGCTCGAAATCTCCATCCTGATTTGAATTGATGATCTTATTGCCAAACTTCACTTTTGCACCGACAATAGGCTTATCTGTGCCTTCTTCGATAATAGTCCCGGTAATCTTATCCGCCAGAGCCATATTCGAAGTCAGTAGAATAGTCAATATTGAGTAAAGCAATAATTTCATGATTTTTACAGAGTTTGTTCGAAATATGTCTCGAGGATTTCTTCATCATCTTTCTTGGCTTTAAGTGTAATGCGCCAGAGTCCGGTCATTGAATAATTCACTCTACCGACATAATGTCCGTTTTGTTGATGAGCCGGATCTTCATTGTTTGGTGAGCTATGCCCGCCCATATCCGGCATTGTCGGTTTCTGAGCGAGGGATAGATCCGTAACGGGAGGGAAGGACATCATGTTTTCCATCTTATGGACAGTAAATTCCAGATCATTCATACCGACTTTAGGTTTCATAGGTTGGACAAGTGTTATAACATACTTGACACTGTCAGAGCCAGTTACATTTTTAACGCAGCCGGATTCAGTTATGTTGGACAAAATAAAAGTGACTGAGCCATTATATGAGTCATACATAGAGTTAAATTCGACTTCAATATACCATGGCATATTTTTCTGAGATGCCATCTGGAAATAGGCAGCAAATGGGAACATATCGTCTTGAGCAATTGTCGGCGGCTGCTCTACCGGACAGGAATGAGAATGAGCTTCCATTACCATTATTGGATTGACTTCAATCTCAGCTTCCTGTATCTTCTTACCCGTTGAATTTTCCTGTATGCGAATGTAGAGTTGATTGAATCCGGTTTGTAATTCTATTTCAGACATCAAGGTGATCGTCACGTTGTTCGTGTCTATTTCCCCAAGTTTATGGAAAAGTGTAACACCATCATCTGTCGGATCATTACTATTATCCGAGCAAGCTGATATGAAAATAAAGGCAGCTATTGAAATTACTGATAATACACGGGGAAAGTACATTTTTAACTCCTGAATAATTAATAATTATTCTTATTAAAAATTAAAATTTTATAATAAGACATTATACTCCGAATTATATTGTTTAACCCGGTAAATTTATTATAAGAATTCCCTCATCCCTAAATCACTTCTCACAAGTGGAGAAGGGACTTTCAGTGTAATAAGAAATTCTTACACAAGGCTGACCCAAAAGTATAGAAAAGTCATTCCTGCGAATGTCTTTATATCCTGCTTTAGCAGGGCAGGAATCTGATGAATAAGGCTTCCCTCACTGAGCTAAAAAGGATGTCACACAAAATTTAGTGCTTATGAGTCAGCCTCGCTGGGGATGAGGGGGAACAAGAGATTGTTTATGTCCTAGTGGAAAATCAGGGTTGAATTAAGGTTAGATTTCACACTTATGAGACAGCTCCACAAAAGAGGTTGTAACAACTCTTAAATTATCATTATAATACTGACTTTGGCAAATCACACCGGAATTATCCCATAGGACGTCTTTGCCTATTATTGAACTCAGTCCCGCAATAGCGGGATTTCGTTCCTCAATTTTATTCCCTGCGAAATTATGATTTTAAGACATTCTCTGCATCAAAAATACAAATCATATTAATCCGCAATCACCCCTCCTTCGCAACATTGATCAGGCTTCCTTTGATCATTATCTCTACCTGCCGCTCGCTCATAGCATGTTCGACATTGTATTCCTCATTCTTCGTAGAATTTTTCACTTTCAGCTTCCTGCCGCTGCGGATCGCGTCTTTGACATTGGGGATTTCGAGATCATCACCCTGCTCGACCTTATCCCAGTCATCGGGATTGGCGAAAGTAAGCGGCAGAATACCGAAATTGATCAGGTTCTGCCAGTGGATGCGGGCAAAATCCTTTGCAACTACAGCATTAATTCCGAGATAGCGCGGCGCAAGGGCAGCATGCTCGCGGCTGGAACCCTGACCGTAGTTCCTGCCGCCAATGATAACAGAGCCATTACCCTTATTATCCATAGCGCGTTTGTAGAAGGTAGTATCTACGGGCTCAAAAACAAATTTGCTGATCTCAGCAATGTTACTGCGGTATGGCAAAACTCGCGAACCGGCGGGCATGATCTCGTCAGTGGAGATATTATCGCTGACCTTGATCATCACCTTGCCGGAAAGATCCTCAGCCATCGGCTCGAATTCCTGCAGGGACATAATGTTAGGTCCTTTTTCAATCTCGACTTCCTTGCTCGACTCCGCCGGCTCTTCGAGCATATCCGTATTTATAGAAACCTTATCCGGCTCTTTATATTTCGGATATCCGAAGTCCAGCGTCCTCGGATCGGTTATCCCGCCTGTGATAGCGGATGCCGCAGCAGTCTCGGGGCTGCACAGATGCACCTGATCTTCCTTCGTTCCCGAACGCCCCGGGAAATTGCGCGGTACTGTTCTGAGGCTGATCTGTCCTGTAGCGGGTGCCTGCCCCATACCGATACACCCGTTGCAGCCTGCCTGGTGCAGCCTTGCGCCGGCGTGGATCAGTTTCGCAAGGTAGCCGCCGGAAATGAGATTCTCTAAAATCTGACGGGATGTGGGATTAACGTCGAAGGAAACACCCGGTGCCACAGGCTTCTCGGCGACCATCATCGCGGGAACGGCAAAATCGCGCATTCCCGGATTTGCCGAAGACCCGATATATGCCTGATAAATATTTTTGCCGGCAGCTTCTCTTACAGGGACTACATTGCCCGGGCTGCTGGGCAGAGCTATAAGCGGCTCGAGCTCGGAAAGATCGATCTCATCATGCTCGTCATATTCAGCGTCGTCATCGGCGTATAGTTCTCGCCAGCCATCTTCGCGCTGCTGCAAGCGCATGAAATTGCGTACATTTTCATCGGAAGGGAAAACGGTCGTCGTAGCGCCAAGTTCCGCGCCCATATTGGCAATGACGTGCCGGTCCATCGCCGACAGATTTTTCAAACCGGAACCGTAATACTCGATGATCTTGCCGACACCGCCGTGGACATCGTGCCGCCGCAGCATTTCAAGGATAATATCTTTGGCGCTGACCCAGTCGGGCAGTTCTCCGGTAAGTTTGACGCCCATGACTTCTGGCATCTTCAGGTAAAACGGATGCCCCGCCATAGCCATAGCAACTTCCAGCCCGCCGGCGCCTATCGCCAGCATACCAAGCGAACCGGCGGCACAGGTATGGCTGTCCGAGCCAAGCAGCGTCTTTCCAGGAAAGCCGAATCTTTCCATGTGCACGGGATGGCTGACGCCATTCCCCGGTCGACTAAACCAGACGCCGAATTTATTACAGGCGCTGCGCAGGAAAACATGGTCGTCCGGATTCTTGAAGTCCGTCTGCAGCAAGTTGTGGTCAACATACTGCGCGGATAGCTCGGTTTTAACGCGCGGCAGCTTCATCGCCTCGAACTCGAGCATGACCATCGTACCTGTAGCGTCCTGGGTCAAAGTTTGATCGATCTTGATTCCGATTTCTCTGCCCTGCTGCATCTCGCCTTCGACCAGGTGATCCTTGATTAGTTTTTGAGCAGCGTTAAGTCCCATTAGCGCACCCTGTTAATATTTTTTGAAATGTCTAATATTTTGTCTATATAAATAATAGAATCAATAGGTATATTATTTTAAAATAGATATATGGAATTGTTCGTAAATTATAGCAATTATTGACTGAAAATACCGATATTTTCTAATTTTCGGCAAATAAAATTAACAAATTTGTTTAATAATTATAAATTATCATGATTGAAAATATAAAGCAGATTCTTGATATGGTCCCATTACCGGTAACTCTGATTGTTATCGGCTTTATCTCAGGTCTTATGATCAGAGCCATAACTATAAAAATAGTTAGGAAAAACTTCAAACCTGCGAACAGGGAATACTTTGAAGCTACATTGAAAAATCTTAAACTAGTCACATTAATATTTATTCCCGGCATAATTATTCTCATTTTACTGGCGAATTTCAAGGTAGTATCGGAAGATTACGGCGCGATTTACAAGATATTCCAGATAGTTCTTATCCTTTCCGGCGCCTGGTTCCTCATTAAATTGCTCAATGTTTTCGAAGAAATTATTCTCAGAAAATACGACATAGAAGCCGAAGATAAAGGTGAAGAGCGCAAAGTAGTCACTCAGCTAAAATTCCTGAAAAAGATTGTAATTGTGGGTATTTTCATAATAGCTCTGTCGGCAGTGCTGTTAAGTTTTAAAGGTGTTAGAGAATTTGGCGCGGGTCTGATGACATCCGCAGGTATAGCAAGTCTAGTCATAGGTTTAGCGGCGCAGAAATCCATTTCGAATTTGATTGCAGGCTTCCAGATAGCTTTCACTCAGCCGATCAGGCTTAATGATGTTGTCATAGTCGAAGGTGAGTGGGGTACAATCGAGGAAATTACCCTTACCTATGTGGTTGTCAGGATATGGGATCAGCGGCGGCTCGTACTGCCCATAAATTACTTTATCAATAATACTTTCCAAAACTGGACTCGGAACGATCCGACAATTATCGGGCAGGTATATCTTTATCTTGACTATCGTTTACCGGTCGATGAAATGCGTGAATATTACTTCGGCATTATCGAGAAAGACGAAGGCTGGGACGGCAATGTAAAGAATTTCCAGGTAGTCGATGCCACTTCTGATACGATGGTATGCAGGGCTATAATGTCCGCAAAGAACGGCTCGGATGCTTGGCACCTGAAATGCAGAATAAGAGAGCAACTGATCAAGCATATATCAGAGAAATACCCCGATTATCTGCCTCGCACAAGGGTGCTGCTGGATGAAAAGAAGGAAGGGAAGAACATCGATAACGATTGATTTATTAAACACAAAAAAAATTCATTAGAAATTTGAATTTACTGTAAACTTATGTAACAAAGTGGTTTAGCACTTTGCAGATGGTCTGAAAAACTTAGAATTAGCAGCAAGCTAAAGTTTGCTGCTGCAAATGTTTCCAAAAATTTATGTTGTATAATGCAATATCCGGGTTTATTCCCGCATGATCCTTGCAACAACAGTTCTGTTGAGCATTCTTCCGTATGGATGTTCGTTAGAGAACAAATAGCCCTGATCATAAGAGACGTCTACCTGATCATCGCTAATATCCAGTGCTTTCAATGCTGCATTAGCTCTGTTTCTTGCGAGCGTAGTGTTATGAGCTTCCGCCCCAAGGTTATCGGTGAGTGGCAGCAGTTCAACTTTTTTACCACTGAGAACAGCTTCTTTTACAGTGCTTATAGCCTTTTCATCCACAACAAAAAAATCAGATTGGTCAAATTTGCAAAAGCCGATTATATATTGCTCGTATCTGCCTTCATCACTTTCAGTCGAATTAGTATAAACCTTCTCTTGCTCTTTCCTGTAAAGTAAGTCTAAAGTTACATTTTTTGTTTTTTTCTGATCATCGGGATCTTTTACGATAGATTTAATTTCAAGATCTCCGGGTGATCTCTCTAAATTTGAATATTCTTTGATGTTGAAAATTAGTTCCGTTCCATCTTCCGGAAAGGCAATTATAGATTCACCATCATAAGCTAATTTCCCTTCGAAAGTGATGCTTTTTGCATCTGTCTTTATTTGGGGCTTAATCTCAAGTGGTATATCTTCAGCTTTCGAGACAACTCTCTCAGTATTTTCTATATGAATAAGTTTCTTACCGTCCGAAAACAAAAATGATATTTTCCTTTGCTCTGTCTTTAACTCCTCATGTTCATAATCAGCTTCCTTAGCTATTTGCTTTCTGGTTTCAATTCTATCTTGATCAAATCCATTTGAAGCTAAGATGTTTTTAATCCAATTCAAGCGTTTTTCAGCAATATTATCTTCTTCATTATCGAGTGCTGAAGCAAGTATAGTTAGATCTATATCAGGATTTTCCTTTAAATATTGAATTGTTTTTACAATGATTAATTTCCTGGCTTTTTCTTTTTGAAAATGAGCTCCGAGATTTATTTCTTTGTTAAGGTCAGCTTCGACCTCATTATGATCAAAATAAATTTCCGGAATAAGAGAATAGCTTGAAATATACCTTGTCGATGAAACACGGATAGGGATAATATCGCCGCTCGTAACTTTTTCACCTCCAACAAATACATCCATAGATAATTCTAACATCGCCGGCTCCGGTGTTTTGGGAGGGGGGGGAGGCAAAGGTAACGGAGCTCCTGCTGGAGGTGGAGGAGTATACTTGGGTGATGTATAACTCAGGCTTATACCAGCTCTTAATGAACTTATCTTCCAATTCCTCCCGCGGACTATATTAGTCAGCCCTTGATTATAAGTTATTTCAGGCGATATTTCAAAATTTCCAAATGTCACAAGATCATATTTGGCTCCTACGGAAAAAGCAAGATAAATCGGGAAAACATCCGGTATCTCGCCGTCGTATTCAGCTCTGACTCGGTCGTCATCCTTAAAAGTTATTTGGTCAGGTGAAATCAGTTCTTCTTTTTGAGCAGCAGTTTTTGTCAAAGGATATCCAATCTGTAAGCCTGCCTTTAAATCCAAAGGCAGCCAGTCAAAGGGTTCCGCCATAATACCTGGCTCTATCGCAACCAGAGATATGTTATCATCAAGAGTATGTCTGGATATGGCTTTAGTGTATTCATCCCCGGTTATGATATGCCCTAAAAATTCCTCTTTTATTAATTTTGCGGAAATATTTGAATAGGAAACAAGTCCGCTGAATTTCAAATTTGCTCCTAAATAGCTTTTTCTAAGATTATATTCAAATCCTGCAAATACCGCATGACCAAATCCCAATTGCATATCATAACCGGGTGAATAGCTCGCTATGCCCGGCAGATTTGAAAAATTTGCAAAATGAATATTGGTATTTAATCCCCCGCCGCCGGTTAAAGTCAAATTTGATCTTTTATCTTCAGCTTCAATGTTGTAGTTAAATATAAATAGTAAAATTGAAAGGAGAAGAATTAATTTGCTAATATTATTTTTTATTATTAGTATATTCATTATTTAATATTTCTTTTTATTATCTCATTATAACTATATTTTTGGATTTCATCATGTTTTTTTGCCTGAGCATCAATCTGTAAGTGCCGATGTCTAAATCCGATGTATTAATTGTAATACTGTTCAGCCCGGCTATTACATCGAAAGCTTCGGTTTTAAGTCTTACTTTGCCTAATTGATCATACAATTCAAGAGTTGCCCTGCCTTTTTCACTTGCCTGGAAATCAACAGTTATCTTTGAATCCGCCGGATTAGGCATAATAGATAAAATATTCAGATTAGTATTATGATCGATAAGTCTGTCTTCATACACATTTTTCAGTTCAAATAATCCCGCATCAGCCTCTGTATCAACTGCCTTACCCCAGAAAAGGGCATCGTCAATGAATTCTATTGATGTCCTTTTAACTTCGGCGATACCTGCAATACCACGAACCTTAGCCACAACCCCTTCTTCCGGGAATTCCCCTTCCACTCTTATTCCGATATGTCTTTTGTCATCAATTATTTCGTTCCTTATCAAGGTGCCTTCACCATAGTCCGTTTCCACGCTGGTCGGAAGGAATAATCTTGGATTCATAGTAAATTCCGTTTCGAAGAATCTCCTACCCTGATAGTCCCGTGCTTCGTAAGTAATAAAATTGACAGGGATGGCTGTGCTTCTTCTGGAATCGGCAAATACATTCGGAATAGTGACATTCGAGGAAGCCTTGTAGAAGTCCAAATTCAAATTATCCTTTACCGCGCATGGTTCTGCAATTATCGTCAATTTGGCTTTTTCCTCCGTATTCCCGATCTTTTCCACTTCAATAATGGTAGAATCACCCGGAGCTATTGTAATGGGCAATGCAGTGTTGCTTTGAAAATTCCCCGGCGGATCGATACTAATGTCAGTAATGGTTATATTATGCTCAGAGTCATTATAAACCATGAACTCCCTGATTGAAATTTCCGGTATGAAAAGCAGATTATTTTTATGACTTTTGCTTATAAAAGTACCTATCCCATATCCGTTAATATCTGCTTCTACTGCAAGATGAGGAAGATCGGAATGGAACACTCGCATATCCCGCGTAACTTCCCCCATAACATTGGGAGTAAATGTCAACGGCAGCCTTAGTGAAGCTCCGGCAGCCAAGATCGTATCCTTTATTATTCCGCTTATCCCGAAAGGATTATCATCTCTTTTAAAAAAGACTATGTCGTTTATTTTCAGTGGAATAGGATCTTCATTCCTTAGTATAGTGAATTCTTTTTCTTTGGTTTCTCCCAAGCATTCATCTCCGAAATCGAAAACATTTTGGCTGAATGAAATATTCCTGTTTTTGCTGTAGACAACAAGTGGAATATCATAATTCGGAGCACAATAAGATATAAGTGTCAATGTATCCACAATCATGCCGGTATCCAGCGGATTGAAAATTATATCAACATCTATACACTCGCCGGGATCAAGAGAAAAGGGAGCAATTGTATCTTTCAAACTGAAATGTGTGCCGTCTTTGAATTCCGTCTCATGGAAAGTAATCCCAACTTTACCCGGATTACAAATAAATTGTTTGAATGATTTCTCGGTTTCGGTCGCCACAAACTGGGGTTGAATTATCACCGTATCAATCTCTGCCTGAGGTTCAACGATACTGAAGGTAGAATCGCTCTGATCCATTTCCGGGAAAGTGAAATCCCTGATCACAAGATTATCAAAGCCTGAAGATGATACAGCCACGGAATGCCCCGCAGGCGAAAATTCGAAATCGGTCAATTGGCTCGTTGTTCCGCCCAGAGTACCAATAAACTCATTTGTCGGCAAATCCCAGAAAGCAACCTGCGGCTGCCCCGCCGAACCAATTACCAGCGCTTTGGATGTTGGACTGAACTCAAGACCCACAGTTTTACTTGGTCCTTTTCTGAATGTCCGTACGATCCTTTTAGACTCAATATCAATGATCCTGACTTCCGCTCTCACTCCAAGACCTATTGTACTTTGAGATATCTTCGGAGCCGCTGCTATCATTGTCCCATCCGGGGATAGAGAGATGTTTTCGATAATCCCTAAATTCGACAAGTCAAAAGTTGCTAGTGTATTTAAATCAGGTAAACTTAACAGCTTTAAATCACCATTCAAAAGGTATACTGCGGCAGTGTCCTTGTACTTGTTAAAGTCAGCAGACCAGATGGGATATGAAAATTTAACATCCCTAATTAAAGAACCATCCAGTGGATCAAGCAATCTCAATCTGTTGCCAAGAGCCGGCACCATAGCCAAAAAGTTCCTGTCTATATCCGTATGCATATTTTTAATGGGAAAATCTTTTGAAATTGCTGTCTTTGAAACCGGTGAAGAATTGCCTGTGTTAAAGAAAGCAAGGGAATCCCTGTTGGCTCTAAATCCCCGGTAAGCAACTACAAATTTGCTCGAATCATCAAGATATTCTATGCCGATAATATTCTTACGAATTTGATTTGGCGCACCTTGAGTAATAACATATTCCGATAATAGCGTTTTATTAATTGCATCCCATTCGTAAATAGTACCAAGGTTATTACCTGAAAGAAGCCTTGATCCGGATAAATTATGGCTTATTTTCAAAATCGGCTCGTCACCTGCCTTAAGGAAATGCTGAGATGTGCTTGTAAATTCCTGTCTTACCCTGATTTTAGCTCTGTCAGTATATGTATTCGGAACATTCCAAACAAATGTGGAATCCATGCTTTCACCTGCTTTATGCCACCTGAAACCTCCATCTGTAGAGTATTCTACGATTGTCGGCAGTCCTCTTTTATAACCATCCCATTTTATTTCAACCCAATCACATGACCCGAATATCTGTCCACCAAGCGGTTTAAGAAGCTGCAACATTGTTTCAGCATCAATCTCATGATAATTGCCAGTCAGTTCAAGATGTTTCTCCCTGCCGTTATCGTAATACAGTGTTAAGACATCCCTGTAATAACGTGGAGCATCCGGATAAAAATATAAATCCATAAGACTTGTCGAACCAATGCCCAGATCAGTAGGCGGCTGGTTTTGATTGAAAGTGCTTCCCTGCCAGTTATACTCGAAATATTCAGTCCCTGTAGAGATAGAATCAAGCCTGATCTTCTGTTCGATTCCATTTTGCCCGGTCTTGCCAATAAGAGCCCTAACATCAATTTGCTCCAGATCAAATCCACCGGGAGGTATATTACCGAATTTTATGTAATTAACCTGACCTACATCCCGTTCGCTGATTATGATCAGAGAATAATTAGGCTTTGTATATCGCCCTGAAACAGCAGCAACCATATCATTATACGTCAATACAAAATTGGTCGTATTTACACCGACAAAATCTTCCAGTTCGGTTTTCCATCTGACAGTCTGCCAGCCATTGGAGAGAGAAGAAACAGATTCCGGGAAAGTCGACTGATTATCCTCGACTATCAATAAATCATTAATATTGAATTCAATAGGAGTTCCGTTAAGGTCAGCAGAAAGTTGTGCCTCAAAATAAGGAACATCTTCCGTGTTGACCATATTCTTCGCATTATCAAGGACTTTAATATCTAATCTTAGTTGAGCATTAGCGCTCACTGTAAGTAAGATGAATACAAGATATGGTATAATCTTTAATTTAATTGACAAATCTATATTCTTTCATTTTTTCGAAATTTAATTTTTATGTAGACGTTTTGATTAATAAAATAGTTACAGTTTACCGGTTGTTTAGTCACATTGGCAAAAATCACATAAGCCATTTAATATCAATCCTATTCACGATATAACCCCGGGTATCTTCTTCATGATACCAAGTATTTATCTAATATTTTGCCTTTCTAAAAATGTATTCAGGGTTAGTTTAACCCAAATTCACAATACAAAATTGCATTTGTGGCAAAAAACAGCTAACTCGCCTCAGAACGTCCCGTCAGATGTTACATCTGACGGAATTCCCCTCTTTGAGGGGTGCCCGAGCGTGGCGAGGGCGGGGTGGATTCTTATTAAACCCCTGGTTTTTGATAACCCTATATTTTGCATTAGAACTCTTCAGTACCGCTAACAAATTACAATTCATCATTTTTAGAAGAACCACCCCGTAAAGCCTTCGGCTTTACTCCCCTCCTCACTAAGGAGGGGAAAAGAAGGGGCGGTTAAATTCTTAGGGTTAAGTTATTTATGCAAATGAAAAAATATTCTGAAGAAATATCCGGTTTAAATGTTAAAAATTACATATAATCATTATAATCGCACAACAAAAATCAGGGGAGTAATCAGTCCACACAAGTCGGCAGTTCAGATTCTAATTCTTAACATAAAAATTTGAACTTGATTCACCAAATCTCCTTCGACCTCTCAATGATATTGTCCAGTTCATGTCTTGTCTCCGTATTGCCGCCGTAGGTGAAGGTCGAGCAGATGTATTCCCATTCGTCTTTCTCGAGCCCGTACAGTTCTTTCGCTGTGAGGACTTCCAGCCCGGCGCGCAGGTCGATCAGGTCGGTATCCGTATCCGGCTCGACGCTTAGCTCGCGGCGCAGGTCTTCGAAGTCGGCGCTGTTACTCTTGCGGTACAGCAGCGAGAACGCCCGCCGTACAATCTCCTGCTTTTGCTTATCGGCGGCGTCGGGGATGGGGAGTTCGTAGATGTAGAACATGTTTAATGTGGCTGATATCTTGTTTCGCAAATAATAATTCAATACTAATGAATTATATAAAGCCATAAGGTAATTGAGTTCATGAGTAGATTTTATATTCTGTTCAATTTTGTTTTCAACTTTTTTATAATTGAAATTTACTGTGCAAATCAATTTATTATTCAAAAAAACATTAGCCGGTATCATCGACGCTATGAATGTTCTTTCATCTGTTGATCTTCCTATATCTCTATAAGCCAGCCTGTAAGTTTCATAATCAAGTTTTATATCATCGATATTTTCAATTTTCTCAAACTTATCTTTTCTTAAATTCAGAGCTTTTTTAATTCTGTGTTTTTCTTTTCTCAGTAAAATTTCATGAGCTTCTTTAATATTAATGTAATATTTCGGAAATCCGTAATTCGAATTATATTGATGAATAAACTTGCCCTCATACAGAGGCAGATAATCACTAAAGTCTTTTATATCCTTTTTATAATGAAATAAATTAACATCATTTGTCATGTCAAATTCTCGTCTAAACTGTATCCCCTTCTGCCGAATAGTCTCATGTTTATCATTAATTTTGAAGCAGATATTATAATCCTTATCATCCCTGAATTCCATGATTGATAGATTTTCAGGCGAAAATTCCTTTATCTTGGCAAGATTGTACTTTATCGGTTTATCTTCATATAATGATCTCGGATCGTGAAGATAAAATTTTGCATCAAAAGATTTCTTCTGCTTATGATTTTCTTCTTTATTTATTATTAAAATACTAAACTTGTACCTGTTGTCAACATCGGGGAAAAGCTTTACCTTATGTTCTTTTTCCGGTTTGTTATAGCCGCGATTCTCGAAAGACATCAGCTCCTTCAAGGTATTATCCTCGATAATCAGCTTCCTCAAATCTATGCTGCCGAGATCAGTCTGAAATCCCGACGGTACCAGAATATTCAAATAGCCGATCTTTTTAAGAAGCTGCAAATCACGTTCAATAAATAGTTTATAATAATTCTTATCTCCGACGCCCTGATTTGTGTATTTCGTGCCCAGATATTTCGAATAATCCTTGTAAAATTGCTTATATTGAAGCCAACGATCTTTGAAATCCTCATCATTCCTTAATTTTTCATGAAACCATTTCGAAAATTTCAAAATATCAAATTCATATTTTTTCTGCTCTGCAAATTCCTTCCGCACCGGTTTCAGAGCCTCCCACGGCGGATTACTTATTGCGCCCGAAAAGCCCCTATCATCTTCGGGCAGCAGCTCTCCCTTCTCGTTGAACCAGCAGAAGAAATACTCCAGGCAGAATAGCAGCGGTTTGTCAGTGATGGTTACTTCATGCTTCAATCTGTCGCGGATATTTTTCTTTATATCGAGCGCCTCGTCAATAATTTCAGGGTGGAAAGTGTTTTCCAGGTACTCATTTCTTATCTCGTGCAGTCTGACAACATCCTGCTTGAATTCCTTCGAAATAATCTCGATTTCCTCATCGAATCCCAGATCGGCAAGGCTGTCGCCCGGAATAAAATTAAGTTCCAGATTCGGCAGGACATGATCCGCAACTGATATTTTCCTGAAATTATACAGCGCCGGGTGCAGTTTCACAGCCTCTTTCCAGATATTTGTCTTAGCGGTTTCCAGCGCGCGGTAATCTTTGTCCGCCGCAAAAATGTGGTAGAGAATTATCTGCGATATTAGCTTTACGTGAAATTTGGGCTTCAGATTATTTCTTCTAAGGAAAGAATCAGCATCCTGGATTATTTGGGGCATCTCCAGAATGTTTTCCTCGTGGAAATCCATTGCCCAATCCATAGCTTCGTAAATTTTGTAGTAATAATCGTAAATCTCGCGAAGCGCTTTTATAAGGAAGCTGCCGCTGCCGGAAGTGGGATCGATAATGCGTATCTTGCGGATATCATCCAGAATTTTCTGAGCTTTTTCGAAATTATTTACATTTTTATCAACAGTTTTCAGCAGCTCTTTGAAAGGCTCTTTGAACAAATTGTCCACGAGTTTCTTAGCCATATATTTGGTCAGATCCACCGGTGTATAATAAATACCCGTATCTTTGCGGCGGCGCGCAATCCACGTTTCGTAAGCCTTGCCGAAGACATCCTCGTCGATCCACCTGTAATTGTAGTGGATCATTCCCTTGCCGAAAGCAACACTCCATACGCTAAAACCGAGCACCGTCTCGAAAACATTTTTGAAACGATGGATATTGGCTTCCGACTTCTTAACATAGTCCCAGAAATTGAACTTGAAAAGCCCCGTATCATAATACTGCTCAAAGAAAAATTCCACATTTTTAAAGAATACATCAAAAACATAGCTGTATCCCTTGGGAGCCCAATCGCCGACCGTACTTTGATAATTGCTTTTCAGAAAGCTGTACTTTATAAGACCGAAATCCTCGAGCGTTTTAATGAAGATCACCTTATTCATTAAAAGAACGATAAGTTCCTGCTTGGAATAGCCGTTCTTTTCCTCGATCTCAATGACTTCGAGCGTATTGTACCAGTGCTGCAGGTTTTCGAAGAATTCCTTGTCCAGCTCACGTTTTTCAGTCTCATCTTCAATTCTGCTGATTGTATCCCACAGATTACCTGTTTCGAGGAATCTCTCGAATAGCTCCGGCAGTTTCATACCCGCGAAAGCCCTGAAATCCAGCACTGCCTCGCGGTTAAAAATGTAAGCGTCGTTGAGATTAGTAAGGATCATGTACTCGACGTGCTTTTCCTTGAGGCAGCGCTGAATTTGCGTCATGTAGGATTTATAATGAAGCCTATCCGGTCTCATCATCATATTTTTCTTATTCAATCTGAGAAAGGGCTTCAACTCGAGTAATATCGGATTGCCAAAATCCTTACTCTCCAGCACTATATCAACAAAGCCGCCCTCCAGATTCCTCTCTTTCATAACATTTATTTCAATTATATCCTTTATAACTTCGGCTAATAAGTCAGATACGGCTGCTTCCGGCTTGGACTTAAGAGCCACCCGAAGCAGATATTCATTTATGGGATCATATTTGAATTTGACCATATTGTCGAGGCTCGAGGCGTCGACCTTATCGACATAGATCAGGCGTTTAAGTTCAGCTAAAATTTCTTTCTTCTTCATCGGAACAGGGCTTTATTTAAAATTATATCAGTAAAATAAAGAAATTTACTGATTTAGCTGCTGAATATCAAAAAAAATTGAATAAAACTCTGATATTAAATTAAAATTCTTAATTATAAATCGTTCCTGGGCTGTCCCATAATTGGTAAAATTTCGGGAACTACATTCTGAGTGCAGCTAATAATCCAGTATTCATCAGATTCCTGCCCTGCTAAAGCAGGATCTAAAGACATTCTCAGGAATGACATTTTCTGACTTCTTAGACTGCCTCAGAAAGCAAAAATGGTTATATCAAAATAGATCACTTTGTGTCTTCCGCCGGCGAGTTTGATCTCAAGGCGGTCGTAGCTTTTGTTATTGCGTACGAGAACTGACTGCTTGAGCAGTTTCCAGTCATTCACCGGGCTTCCGTAAGTTTTGAATAAGTGATAGTACTCCGATGGAACATTCTTTACTGGGATTGCTGTTGCGAGGGATTCGCCCGGTTCTTTATTTATTTCCCTGTCCATATTTTCCTCAATATTATTATTGAAAGTCAGACTGCATTGTTTTTGAGCTTTTTCTTTCTCAGAAGCGTTATCGCTGAAATATCTTATCCGCGTGTCCTTGAGTTCACTGCTTTTGAATTTTCTTTGCATCTGCATTTCCATTGTTGTATCATTGAACAGTCTCTGTTCGCCGGAATTTCTATGGACATTTCTTCTTTTGCTTTGTTTTCTTGTTATGAGTTCCATGATTTCTCTCCTTCAATAATTTTAAAAATTATTTTTATTTATTTACTATATGCAATATATTTGTGTCAACGACAGATATTGTCGTTCTAAAATTCAAAAATCATTTTTTTTAATTTAATAGGGGTGATTATGCAATCTTCTCAGGGACGCAGGCTTGTATTTATGCTTAAGGAATTCATGAACGGGAAAAAATATACGACCTCCGAAATGCAAAGAGCCGTATCTAAAAAATTCGGAGATAATGACATCCGCACAGTCCAGCGAGATCTAAAAGTGCTGCAAGATGAGATGGCTGTGCTGGAGGCGGTGCGTTCCGGCAGGGAAACCATCTGGCGGATACCACGCTCGGCAAGGACAGCACAGAATGTTTTACGTCTTGGATATAATGAATTACTATCCTTTCACGTGCTGAAGGCTCATTTGAAAACCTTTTCCGGCACGGTCATCGAAGAGGAAGTAAGGCATTTGTCTGATAAATTGGAGCGTTACGCGCCGGAAGATGTATTTTCCGAAGAAAGTCTCTACTGGGATCAGAATATAGGACAGTTCGACTACACTCAGTATGATCCCATAATTCGCCGTGCGATTACTTTTATTGCTGAGAAGAAATGGGTGCGCGTAGAATATAATCCGTCAGCCAGGGGGCAGATAAAGCAGCATAATGTGATGCTGCGCAGCTTGTTTACTTATGCAGGTTCGCTGTATGCAGTGGCGTATCTGCCGAAAAAAGATGCTCATATAGCATTGGCTCTGCAGAATGTTGAATCCATAGAACCTCTCTTGGATTTCGATGCAAAACTGCCTGACTTTGACTTCCGCAAGTGGACTAAGGGAAGATTCGGGGTCTTTTGGGGGAATCCAAGAAAAGTGAAGTTAAAGGTCAATGCACCTTACAAGCATTATTTTACTAACCGGGTATGGCATCAGACGCAGGAACTAAGCGAAGACAACTACGGCAATCTGATCATAGAAATGCGTGTGCCGCTGGGACCGGATTTTATTTCCTGGATAATGAGCTGGAGTGGTGTAATGACCGTTCAAAAACCTGCCGACCTGAGAAAAGATATTTATTATAAATTGGTTGGCGCTCTGCAGGATTATAAGTAGGAGTTCGGGAGGCAAGAGATAAGCAAAAACAATGTAAAAGTTTTGATATTAGCATTTAATCCGGATTTGAATTGTCTTCTTCCGAATCCGATTTTTCCGTTAAAATCCTGATCCGGAATATGGCGGGGGAATTTTTAGCGTTGCTGTATATTTTGAAGGATACGACATTGTTGTTGTCGTACATTCCGTCGGTGTTGACAGTGAAATAGAGTTCGCCGACTTCGTAAGTGTGTACAGGTGACTTTAGAATTCTGCCGTTGCCGCAATTGCAGGGGCTTGTAATGTTGTATAGCTCCAAAGGTTTACCGCCGCGGTTCAGGACTTTTATTCTTTTCTCGATGAATTTGGAATCTTCGGGAAAGGGTACGCTTACACTGTCCTCGGAAAGTTCAACGACGGCGGGCGGAAGCGAATCTGTTTGCCCGCTGGTCTTTTCTTCTTCATTGAATATCTGAGCATTTGAAACGGAGTAACAAATGATCAACAGTATTGTAATTATCATCGGATATTTCATTTCTTTACCTTTGTCAATCCCATATATCTTTAAGTATATCAGTAAAGACGCAAAAGCCCTTTTTCCCGTGGATCCAATTTGCGGCGAGCAGTGCTCCCATTGCAAAACCGCTGCGGTTTCTGGCTCGATGTGTCAGCTCAAGTGTGTCTGCCGCTGAATCGATGTAGATTGTGTGAGTGCCGGTTACCTCGCCTCCGCGGGTGGAGCTAACATGTAACTCCTCAGGTTCAATCTTTCGATGGGCGGCTTCGGGTTGGATCTTTGTTTTATTCTTAACATTTTCCTTAATTATTTCAGCAAGTGTTGTTGCAGAGCCGCTGGGGCTGTCCTTTTTACGCTTGTGGTGGATTTCGTGCATGAATATATCATAACTGCCCGTCTGATCCATGAGTTTGGATGCTTCGGTAATTATGCGGAAGAACATATTCATTCCAATTGAAAAATTTGACCCGTAAACAAAGCCTATTCCGCTGTCATCGACTAATTTCTTTACCTCGTCAATTTTATCATACCACCCGGTTGTGCCGACAACGATCGATTTGCCGTGTCCGGAAAGTATCTCAATATTTTCAAGGACAGCTTCAGGCAGGGAAAAATCTATAGCTATATCGAAATCGTAATTTTCTGTTTTCGATAATTTATTGTCGATGTCATAGATGCCGGAAATCCGGAAGTTCTCATCAGCGGCAAGTTTTTCTATCTCCTTGCCCATTGCGCCGTATCCGACAATTGCAATTTTAGGTTTGTTTTGTTCCATATTTTCTTTCATTTATTATTAAATGATTATCATCAAAAACGGAAATCATTGACAATGATTGACAGATAAACTTAATATCGGTATCTTTGCAGAATTTTTCCTTCTTCGAGAGGGATTAGATCGGCTTCCGGGAAAGCTGCTTTTAGCTGCTCATCGTTGGAAGCCATTATAAGCGCAGCACCACGCTGATAGTTTTCCTTCAGCAACTCGATAACAAGTGCTCCGGAATCATTGTCCAGATTGTCAGTTGGCTCATCTGCAATTATTATCTCCGGCTTGTGTACCAGTGCGCGGGCTGCAGCCACAAGCTTTTTCTCTCCCATAGAGAGTTCGGCGGGATAGTTTTTTCTGAGGTAGTTTATTCCGAGCTTTGCCATAATTTCGATGCATTGCTGTGCTGCTTCCTGTTTTGAATTGCTGTTGAGGATAAGCGGTATCATGATATTTTCATAGCAAGTTAAGTTGGACAGAAGCTGTGGTTCCTGGAATATCAAACCTGATATTTGCCGCAGCAGGGCTATCTGTTTCTTATTCATGTGCTTCATGTTATCCCGCCTGAAAACAATACTGCCGACTTTTGGTTTCAAGCCGCCGTAAAGAAGCTTTAACAGGGTGGTTTTACCGGCGCCTGCAGGACCGCTTATAAATAATACGGACCCTGTTTCCACCTGGAGGCTAACTGAGTATAGCGCAGGAATTTCATTCCCGTAATGAACCGTGACCGAATCAAGCCTGTATAACATTAATGCTGCTTCTTTAAGAATTTATGGATTACACTTTTTTATAGGTGACAATTTATTCATAAAAACACAATTCTCCAAGATGTGAGTTTATCCCAAAAAATTCATTAGAAATTTGAATTTACTGTAAACTTAAGTAACAAAGTGCTTTAGCACTTTGCAAATGGTCTGAAAAACTTAGAATTAGCAGCAAGCTAAAGTTTGCTGCTGCAATTGTTTCCAAAAATTTATATTGTATAATGCAATATTTGGGTTTATTTAACCGGATAATTCATTAGCTGCATTTTTAAAACTGATCGAATGTCACTGCGAATGGAGTTGATTGAAACAAAATCCTGCTTCAGCAGGACGGAGCAATCTATTGTATAATGAGATTGTTTTGTCGCTGCGTGCCTCGCAAAGACACTCTTTTGCATGATTTATATTATCCCCTCGGATGGAATGTTCTGTGAACTTCTTTTATATAATCGGTGTCGAGATGAGTATAGATCTGTGTTGTGGAGATGTCTGCGTGCCCAAGCATTTCCTGCACGGCGCGCAGGTCGGCGCCGCCTTCCAGCAGGTGAGTTGCGAAAGAATGGCGGAACATGTGTGGGTGTACCTTCACATCGATTTCCGCCTGCCGGGAATACTTGTCAACGAATTTCCAGATACCCATGCGAGATAAGCCTGTCCCGCGCTGATTCAGGTAAAGTATGTCTTTAGTGTCTTTGCGTTTAACGAAGTGACTGCGGGCATGAAGCTGATATTCTCTTATCCAGTGCAGAGCGGATCTACCTATGGGAACGAATCTTTCCTTCGAGCCTTTACCGAAGATCCTGACTATCTCCATGTCAGTCAGAATATCCCGCTGCTTCAAATTAATAAGCTCGGATACGCGTAAACCGCAGGCGTAGAGGAGCTCTAGTATGGAGCGATCGCGGATACCGGCAGGTTTGCTTGTATCCGGCTGATCGAGGATTTTGCTTATATCATAATAACTAAGTGTATCGGGAAGATTCCTGCCTGAGCGGGGCAGCTCTATCGATTCGGAAATGTCCGATTCGGCTTTACCTGTAGAATAAAGGTAGATATACAAGCCTCGGATGGAAGACAGATAGCGTGCTCTGCTCTTAGAGCTGATACCAATTTCCGAGAGCAAGTAAAGAAATTCGCCGACATTTTCAGATTTTGCTCTTCTGAAATTTTCGATTTCCTTCGACATTAAAAATTCGGCGAATCTTGTCAAGTCATGAGAGTAAGACTGGCGTGTATTATCTGAGAGCCCCTTTTCCAGCGCAATATAATTCAGATATTCCTTTAATTGACTTGCTAATTCTTTTGTTAAAGATTGTAGTGTATTATTTTTCATCTTCTTCAGGATTTACATCTTCTTCGTGATCGAGACTTTCAGCAGCCTGAGTTTCCTGCTTTTTCTTAGGCAGTTCTTTGTAAGGCTGTCTCTGGTGGCTCAATCCCGACAAATTTTTCACGCAGGTTTGCTGAATAATATTAAGCTCTTTAAAATTAATATTACAATCGTCAAATTGTTCGTCGAGAATCCTTTCTTCGATGGAACCACCCAGCGCTTTGATGAATTTCTCCTTATCGGTACCCATAGCCCTGGAAAGGGCTTCGGCGGTATCACAAATCATGACAATAGCAGTTTCTTTAGTTTTTGGTTTTGGTCCGGGATAGCGAAAATCCTCCTCGTTTACGTTTTCTTCGCCGAACTCCTCTACTGCTTTTGCATAAAAATGTTTTATCAAAGTAGTGCCATGGTGCATTGGAATAAAGTCGATAAGCCGTTGTGGTAGTTTATATTCCTTGGCTAATTCAATTCCTTTTATAACATGGGCTTTAATAGTTGCGGCGCTCTTTTTCGGAGACATTTTATCATGCTTGCTTTCAAAATCCATTTGATTTTCGCCGAAATATTCGGGTCTTTCTATCTTGCCAATATCGTGGAAATAGGTGCCAACCCTTGCCAGCAGCGGATTTGCGCCAATTGCATTGGCGCAGCGTTCGGCAGTTACAGCAAGTGAGAGCGTATGCTGATATGTGCCCGGGGCATTCTCGCTAAGTTTTACAATGAGGGGATGATTCAGATTGTCGTATTCTTTAATCCGCAGATCGGTTGCGATATTCGTATATCTTTCAAGAAGGAACAGAAGTCCGAAAGTCAGCAGTGGTGACAGGGCAGCATTGATTACTGCCGAAATTAATTTTGAATATACTGTATAAGCCTCCGCCGATCTCTCCAATGCAAAGAATAAAATAGTAAAAGAAAATCCTGTGAATATGAATAAGAAAGACTTATACATTTGCGTCCGACTCTGGATATCTCTTACCGTATATGCTGCAAATGTACCGGCTATAAGCATAGCAGTACCGGTTTCAAAGTCATTGCCGCGTATGCTTGCCAAAAGGAATACAATTGTCACCGTTATATAGAAGGCAGTCCGCGAATCAAATACCACTGCTGCCAGCATTGATAATGCCGGCAGGAAAACAAGATATTCGATCGGGAAACTGCTTGCCACCTGCATGGATACCCATGCCTGAATTGCAAGGAGCACAAGCAGACTACTAAGCACTCCGAATTGAACATTATCATAAAATATTCTCTTGCGGATAACAAACAGGTAGATGATCAATATTGAATATATCAATATCACATGACCTATACTTCCAAGAAATATCCAAAGAGTGAAGAGCTTATCACTTTTCATGAACCTTGATCTTTCATACGAATTAAGCATTGCTATGTGCGTTTCCGTGACTTCGTCTCCCTTTTGGATTATGGTTTCGCCTTTTCTGACTATTCCCATAGTTTTGGGTGCCGACTGTGCCGCAAGTTCCTTATCTTTTTGGGTTTGTTCTTTATTATAGATCAAATTTGGTATCATCAGGCGTGTGCTTATCTCCATTGCCAGAGGTTGATATCTTGAAGATAGATTCCTGTCGAAAAATTCCTTGGCATTTTCACGGAAGCTGCTGGTATCAGTAATATTGGTTTTCTTAAAATAAGTTACATCCGTATCACTCAATAGAATTTTAATTTCAGGATTATCGATCTCCTCTTTGGAGATACCAATAAATCCATTGCGATAAGTATTCTCCAAATAATTTTTAATTAAATTTTTAATATCACTTAATTTTGATTTCCGTTGGCTTTCATTGAGATTCATCAGAGGATTGACAGCCTGTTTGGAATATAGTTCGGTGCGAATATCTGTTTTGCCGGGGTCTGCTGATTTCAGGTTATCAATGATTCTATCGAGCTTAGCATAAACTGTTTTTGCAGCTTTTTCGTTGTATTCGAATACTTTAGGAGTATTTTCCCTTGCTTCTTTCTTTTCTTTTTCCAGTTTTGAATGAGGTTTATATACCGGGAATGAGAAATCTGCAACCATTGTTTGTCCGGGCCAGATATTGCCAGGAGCAATGCTATAATCGGTAACTTCGCTGACATTACTGTCCAGATGGAAAGTTAAAGATACAGCACAAATTAATACGGTAACAGAAGCTATAATGATCTTTACCGCCAATGAATACCGTGCGCCGCTTTTATGGCTGTACGGCGATTTATCCGCTTCATAGCGAAGTTTGCTGAATAAAGTCTCTTTTGATTTTGCCATTTGTTACTAACTGATAAAGATTTATGTAAAATATGAAATCCAATACCTAAATTTAATTATAAACCGTATAAGAAAAAAAATTATTAAGGAATTTTTTATGTAAAATCAGCGTGGAATATAATAAATCTCATATATTTCATTAGAGACTAAAAAATGGAAAAGATGTCATTGCCAGCGATGCGAAACAATCTCCGTGAGGTCGGGGATTGCTTCGCCGCTTCGCTCCCCGCAATGACTCATTAGTATCAATGTTTCTTAAAGTGGAATTGTTTAAATGCAAAATTCGGATTAATTTATATTTTGTTCCATGTTTCATTTATTCACTCCAGACAAAATCGAAAAGCAGCCATGAAGCTGTAATTACTATCCCGGAATAGGCAGTCATTAGTTGGAAATTCCCTGATGTAATATCTTTCCCCGAGCCGTCAAATGCGTAAATAGTGGTTTCAATGCCCACTATGATAAGGGGAAGAAGAAGCGGAAAGGAAAGTATTGGGAAAAGTGCATTTCTAGAGCTGGCTTTAGCTATTATAGCGGAAATAATCGTTGTAGAAGCGGCTATGCCAAGGCTGCCAAGAAATATTGTCACAGCAAAGATTAACGGATATTTGATAGGAATTTCAAGGAATATAAGAAAGAGTGTTACCGCTGCTGAATTTAACAACAAAGACATAATAATATTAAAAAATAGTTTCCCGAAATAAATTGAGGTTGAACCGGCTGATAAGTATAGCAGCAAGCCTGTTCCCCGCTCCTCCTCACTGACAAAGCTTTTGGAAAGTCCGGTCATAGCTGTGAAGAACATCACTATCCACAAAATTGCAGCAGCTACACTGCTGCCGATCGCTGTGTCCGCTATGGCAAAAACGATCATTGTTATGGTAATAAGAATAAATAAAAGCACTGATGACAATGCGTAACGAGTACGATATTCGCTGCTAATATCTTTATTTAAAACTGCAAATATTATCGATGCTGAAGTTTTTGCCATATCTAAGTAAGAACTATTGATTCATAATATAATAAAAGCCTCAAAGCAAATATTTAATACCTAAGATTATTGAAATTTGTTGTATCTTCCAGCCGCCATCGGAGATCATATTCCCGGGGAAAAAGCTGTAGTTAGCTTCAGCATAAGCAGAAAATCTGTTCAGGATCGGATATGTCACGCCTGCGCCTCCAAAGAAACCCAAACGTATAGTATTCATCGAGCCCATGGAACTGGGGGCGCCGTCGGGTTTGATAGTTCTCTCTCCGTTTTCGAAGGTATATTCTTCAGGCATAAGTATTCTCTTTTTGTAAGAAATTGCATCCGACAAGGTAAAAGCAATGTTAAGTCCGCCCGCCAGATACAGATAATCTTTGAGATACCATTCGGCGCCGAGTCCCAGATGCATGAAGACGCCTTTAGCCTCAAGCAAACCGGCTTCCTGGTATCTGACAAGTTCGCCGGTGACAGTATCCCGTATATGTATGTTAAGCGTATCCGCAGCTTCCAGGGTGCCGCCATAGGTATCGAAAGATAATCTCCCGGTGAGTGATATATCTTCCTTATAGCCGTAGTTAAAATACAATCCGGTATAACCACCGGTACCAAATGCATCAGAGAAATCCCCAAAGGCAGTCACATTACCTGATGCAGAGAAATCCACTTTGTGGATTACTGCGGAAAATTTTCCAAAAGCTCCTATATGTATTCCGAGACCGCTTTCGCAGGAGACATTTTCCCCTTCGTTCAAAGAAAATATGTACTTGCCGGCTTTTACGTCAAATTTGTAACAAATTGTGTAGGTCGCTTCATTCAAAGATATATCTTTTACTTTCATTGTCACTCTGCCTTTCTCGCGGGGATTCTTCGCCGAAAGAGATACCTGCAATTGCGGCAAGCCTTCTTCAATTTGGGGTACATTGGTTCTGATGTTTTCCGAGTCATACACTTTAAGCTCCATTATGCCGGTGTCATTGATCCGGTCGTCCCGGAAGATAACCTTCATCTGACCTTCTTCGCCTGACGGATCTGCCATCGGAGGCAGCGTGTCTTTTATAGCTTCATATTCAATGAAAGATTGCCCACCCATTGTACCGTAGGCATCATATGCATCTTCCCCGTAGCCAAAACCATAAGAATACAAGCCGAATGGCATTGCTCCTTCTATGATATGTGTTCCGAACGGGATTTGCAAATAAGCGATGGAATAACGACTAATGCCCAGTTTCTCAAATTGCGATTCATCAACGGGGTTATTATTCAAACGAATAGTATTTATTGATTTTGTCGGTGCTACTACGTTTACGTAGTGCTTCCATTGCCCATTAACAGGAGTAGCAAATCTGTACTTCCTAAGAAACTGCTGCGTCGGGCTTACGAGAATCATCATCGGGTCGCCTATGGAATCGCCATTTTTAAATCCCTGAGAATATTGGGCGACAAGTACCGGTTTATCGGCTGTCACCTGTACATTTCTATCCGATATTCTTTCCAAATACTCACCGGATTGAAGCATCCTGATCATCTGAGCATCCTCGAAGACTTTTGTACTGTCTTTATCTGCAAGGACACGGTAAGTATACTTCGAACGAGGGTGCAAATTTCCAATGTAGAAATGCTTGCCCCATGAGTTCAGAGGCGGCAGTTGCTCAACAAGATGATTGCAGGCTATTATTCTTGGGGGCACGTAGGCGCACTGGTGACCGCTGAATACGGCAATTTTCTTATCAGATGTAATATGGCTGCCCGTAAGGTCGCATTTGGAGCCTTTTTCGTCGCGGGCAGATACTTGATAGACATCGCCTTTATCCAGTCTGACTTTGAAAGTTTCTCCAGCTTTATGATTCAGTTCATTGTCCGCCTCACCAGGATAAATTTGGGTATTAACAGTGGGGGTAATTGTAACAATTGTCTGATCTTCCGTTGCCGCGACAGCAAACTGAGACATCAAACCGTCGGACACTTCATATCCCACTGCTCTATAAGACTTACCAAGCACTCTTTTAGGAAGTCCAAGGTAAGTATCCGTAGTCTGGAATCGTCTGTTTAGTCCGTAAACTGAAATTGGAGTATCGGATGTGATGTGAATGGCAGCTTCCCTGTCTCTTATACCTGATTGTGTAATCTGAGCCAGCGGATCGATTACGACGCTTTTGACCGTACTCGCTGGTATAAACACTTCCCTCTTAAATCCAATATTTTTAATTTCGATACTAACATTTGCATCCTCATCACCTGTCAGAAATAGCTCCAGATGCAGTTCATTTTTTGATGCTTTATTGTCGGGTTCCTTAAAGTTTTTCATGAAACACAGCCAGAAATCCACCCCTTCGGGATTCTTTACCTGCTGAAACATTTGTCTGCCTTCGGAATCAGTCATTTGCTCGGTTTGCTGAGCATATATCCCAAAGTTAACAACAAGTGAAAAAGCAGCAATTATTATAAAAGCTAATAAAGTGAAAAATTTCTTTTTAAATCTCGGTTGACAGGATCTCTTATTCCGCATCTTGAACTATTTTATTTTCATTTATAATACATTATGGATTTATTATAAACACCATTGTCGGTAACCATGATCAGAAAGTATGAACCGCTTCCGAAATTCCATGGTTTTGGAGTTATAAGCAATTTATATGTGCCTTTTTCCAGTTCTTCATCACTATTATAATCAAATGGAATACCCTCCGAATCAAAAAATTTGAAGGTTTCTACATTTTCATCCTCGGAGGAGCTTATTTTGAGACTTCCATCAAGAGAGTATATATAAAAATATACGGGGGAGGATTCCTTAATACTGAAAGAGATCAGTGTTGATCTATAAAAAGGATTGGGCACATTAAGCCCCATTCCTTCCGGAGGAATCGGATAAACCGGTGTGCCTTTTATTGTCAGGGTCCCCGAATTTAAATTCGGATCAGTTTGTTCAACTTCGTCGATAAAGACTTTGCCGGGTTTTAACTCTGTTACTGAATCCGGTCCGGCTAATCCTTCAATCAGGAGTTCGCAAATAACTCCATTATCAACAGATTGAGCGTCATCATCAGCTATAACAATAGTGCTCGATTCAATGGGATTAAAATTTAAATCGGTAGTATCCGGGTTTTTCATAGCGAAGTTGTCATTGCCTCTAACATCAAGTATATTGATAACTTTTGCATTGTATGTGAACTCAATTTCCAATTTACTTCCGGGTTGAATATCAATGGAACCGGTAACCGGTATCACGGCGGAAAATGCTTCTCCCTGCCTGAAGGTTGTATCTCTTATTTCAACGCTGTTTTGAGCGAGTGCGGAAATATTCAGGATCAATATTAATAACAGTATTTTATTTATTCTTTTTATGATCATGTTCATTAAATTCTTAGTAATTTTTTATTTATACCAAAATTAAAAAGATACTTGACTATTGCCAAATCAAATTATCTAATTTAAGGAATTTAATTTAGAAATACTTTCATTTTTCTTATTTTAACTATTATTGAAGTAATTATACGTTAGAGAATGGAGAAATTCTAAGTGGTTGACAATTGAAACTGAATTGTAACAAAGCGGGGGAAATCCGGATATTGCTTAAGAACTAATTCAATCTCTTTTCCCACATAACCAGCCCTTCTTCCGGCGGGAAAAGGGTGTAAGAATTTTTTAATTTCTTGGGAAGTTCCTTCTCACCCCGAAAGAAGGGATTTAGGGATAGGGGAGTTGTTCTATTAAAAAATCCGTGTTTTAACCTGAATTTGCTCTTAATTCCTCCCGATATTCCTTAACGTAATTTACGTAGTTAGAGGCATACTTAGGGATATTAGCTTTTTCTTCATCAGTCAGTTTCCTTATAACTTTTGCCGGTACACCTGCTGCCAGCGATCCCTCCGGCACTTCGAAATTCTCTTTTACAACTGCGCCGGCAGCTATGAGGGAAAATGGACGGACTATAGCTCCATCCAGCACCCTTGCGCCAATCCCAATCAGGTTATTATCATGAATCGTGCAGCCGTGGAGGGTAACGGAATGCCCTGTCGTTACATTATCGCCGATATTCAACGGGCGTGTATCATGCGTAACATGCAGCATGCAAAGATCCTGTATGTTAGTTCTTTCACCTATTCTGATATAGTGGACATCCGCGCGAATAACCGTATTATACCATACGGAGCAATCCTTGCCTATCTTAACATCACCAATTATTTTCACTCCCTCGGCAAGGAAAACCGATGGATGAAGTTTCGGAGTACTGCCTCGAAAAGTAATTATGCTTCCGCTTTTCCCTGTTTCAAATTTCATTTTTATTAATTTTTTATAAGATAATTTGAATTAATTTTTCAGTATTCAATCTACGACTAAATAAATAAAGGGTGTCCTATAAGTATTTTTTTTTAATTCTTTATTTTTGTCATCCCTCGAGGAAGCTCTGCTGAAGCAAAATTTCGTTTCGCTTTACTCAAGATAACAAGACTTGTTTTACCGGGCGGAGTTGAAGAGTGACATCACCTGGTCAATATTGTAACAACTCCGGTTGAAAATTACAATACATATCCCAGACTAAGGATCACCTGCGTCGAACGAAGATCAGTTTCAAATTTATTATCATTGAATTCGATACCATTACTGCTAAAGTTACCTTCGTATTTTAGTTCTGCGCGAAGAATGTCCAGTATTTTCACACCTACGGCAATCTGATAGCCGACAGCAGCGCTTTCCCGGATATCCTCGACGCTGTATTTATCAAATTTCTTTTTAATAATATCTTTGAATTTTTCATTGTCAAAGAGACTTATATGAGCTATCGGACCCGCTTCGAGCCTGATTGGTCCGACATTGTAAGCAACCAATAAGGGAATATCAATTGTGCCGAAACGCTGGGTGATGTTGTAAGTCTCTTCAATTTGAATATTTTCCACATCCATAGCACCGCCGTTGAACGAGAAGAGCACTTCCGGTATCACTGATACCGGGATAAGCGGTATACTGAGTTCACCCATCATTCCAATATGAAATCCGGCTATCTTACCGGCATTGGCAATGCCGACACCGCAATTATCATAAATATCTTTTTCGAAATCGAGCTGCGTTGTGCTGGCTCCTGCGCGTACGGCGTAATCGAAGTCTATAGCTTTAGCCTGTACAAAGGAAAAAGCAAGGATCATAATTATGAGAATGGATTTTTTCATATTATTTCCCCCGAATTTATATTGAAACTTATTAGTTGTTATCGAGTATGAAGTGAATCATATTATTTTAGAGTGATTAAATATTAATACAAAAATATAAATAAAACAAAAAGATACAAGTGTAAAATGACGTGAAAAATATTACGATCTTAATCATAACAATCAGCGGTTCAGACAATCACACCAATCCACCTGCTTTCTTAGCAGTCTTCGCGCCCTTCGCGTGAAAAAATTCTTAATTATTTGTCCAAAATTCTAGGGGCAATTCAATATGACAATAATAAATATATGATGAAAGAAAAATATTATTTGTTAGAGGCGGCGCTTAAAATCCATGTCAAAGGCTTTCGATTTTATGGATAGTTTTGTCTCTAAGCTCTTCAAGGGTTTCTTCGCTGAGCATTTTGTAGGTTTGCTCGCGGAGTTTTCCCCACTTTTCGTGGACAGGGCAGGGCTCCTCGAAGGAACAACCCGGAAACCCAAGCACGCATTTGTGAAATATATCCATGCCGTCTATTGCTATTACTATATCGATAAGTCTGATTTCACTTGATGGTTTTGCAAGGTAGAACCCACCGGACTTTCCTTTTCTGGAGGCGGCTATTCCGCTGCCGGTCAGGGTTTGGAGTATTTTGGATACGAACTCCTTTGGTACGTTCAGCTTTTTCGAAATGTCATAAGAGCTGAATTTTTCACCGGCTTGCTGTGCCGATAAAAATAATACTGCCTGTAGAGCCAGTTCACACTTTTTTGAGAAGATTACTGTCATAATTTTAACTTATCAGATTTTTATGTCTTATTTTTACAAAAATAATAATTATTTGTAAAATATAATAAAAAACTTGCAAATCAGATATTAATGTCTTATATTTAATCAGACAAAATTATCTGAATTATATTTTTAGGAGGAATTATGAAAAGAAAGATCATCAAAATAGATGAAAATAAGTGCAATGGCTGCGGCGATTGCATTCCCGAATGCAAGGAAGGTGCGCTTCAGATAATCGATGGAAAATGCAGATTGGTGAGCGAACTTTTTTGTGATGGACTGGGTGCCTGTATTGGTCACTGCCCGGAAGGTGCAATTACTATCGAAGAAAGAGAAGCCGAACCTTATGATGAGAGGAAAGTAATGGAAAGTCTGGTTAACAAACCGATTTCTGTAGTTCAAGCCCATATGAAGCATTTATTGGAGCATGGCGCTTATGAATACTACCTTGAAGCTGTGGAATTTCTCGAAGAAAGAGATATTCCCAATCCTGTGGATCAAAAAGAATCTAAGAAGCAAAACAATGGCTGTCCAGGTTCACAGCAGGTTTCTCTTGATGTGACGGGCAATCCCGACGAGAGAAAACCGGTTGGCGATGGTTCCTCTGAACTCAGGCAGTGGCCTATTCAACTTCATCTTGTAGCTCCGGAAGCTGCTTTTCTGAAAAATATGGAATTGTTGGTGATGGCTACGTGCGCTCCATTTGTAAAAAATGATATTCATTCAAAATATATCAAAGACAGAGCGGTGGTTGTGGCATGCCCGAAGCTTGATTATACCGATCCTTATACAGACAAATTGGCTGAGATATTCAATGCCGCCGACACTCCGAAAGTTCTGGTAGTACGTCTGGAAGTTCCCTGCTGCGGGGGCTTGTCGAAATTTGCCCGCGATGCGGCAGCTATTGCGGGGAAAAATGATATGGAAATAGAAGAACATATTCTTGGCATTGACGGTACGTTGAAAAAGAGTACTACATTGATGGAGGCGGCAAGATAATTAAACCCGCAATTTTGTATTAAAATAATTACATATTATGAACATTAATACTAAAGAGTCATTGCAAAGAGAGAAAAGACGAAGCAATCCCTGACCTCACTGAGATTGATTCGACCGCAATTACATTTTTTCACCTTTTTCCAGTCTCTAATAAAATATATGAGTAAAAAGGGATAAAAGACTAAGTAAATAAATAAAAATAAATTGAAGAGGAAAAAATGGGCGATAAATTTAAGATTGATGAACAGATAATATCCAGACACAATAGTCTGATTAAGATGGTTGAGTATCAGGATGCTTCTATAATCAGCAGGACTCTGGTAAATAAAAATACCGGCTCGATAACTTTGTTCGCATTTGACAAAGGGCAGGAACTGAGCGAGCATACAACGCCTTACGATGCACTTGTACAGGTTGTGGATGGCAAAGGAGAGATAATTATCGACGGTAACACAAATATGCTCGAAGCAGGTTCTATTATCCTTATGCCTGCAGCTATACCGCATGCTGTGAAGGCACCGGAGCGTTTTAAGATGCTGCTGACAATGATAAAATCGTAGTCTGAAACTAACTTATCTCTTCTCCCGGTCCAATATCCTTATCCGGTGTGAGGATTGAGAGCTGGCTTTTATCGCTGGCAGCGAGAATCATGCCCTGTGATTCATGCCCCATCAGTTTTGCAGGCTTCAGGTTGGCGACGAGGATAACAGTCTTGCCGATAAGGTCTTCAGGCTTGTAATGCTCAGCTATGCCGGCGATTACCCGGCGCTGTTCCCAGCCAAGATCAACCTGCACTTTTAGAAGCTTTTTAGATTTCTTGATCTTTTCTGCCGAGATCACTTTTGCCGTGCGGAGTTTAACCTTTGCGAAGTCTTCTATTCCAATTTGCTCGAATTCTTCAGCTTCTTTCGTGCGTGTTTCTTCGGGTGTGCCGAGTTTTGCCTGCTGCTCTTCGACGACGCTGTCTTCCACTTTGGTGAAGAGGATCTCCGGTTTGCCCAGTTGGTGTTTCTCCGGCATTGTAGGGAAGACCACCTCATGCCAGAGATCATCCGTCTTATTGTCGCGGCTGGCGGCACCGGTTTGCGGCTCAAGATTGAGCATTTTATATATTTTTTCGCTGGAATAAGGTATAATCGGTGCTAACAGTGTTGCAAGGCTCCTGACTACCTGGGCGCATACGAACAAAGTTTTAGAGCATTTATCCGGGTTATTTTTCGCTGTTTTCCAGGGTTCTTCGTCATTGAAGTATTTGTTTGCAGCGCGGGCGACATTCATGGTCTCATTGATAGCATCGCGGAAACGGAAACGCCTGTAGTTCAAATCGATCTTCTTTGTGCCCTGCCACAGAGCCCAGAGAAGCTCGATATCATTGTCCGAAAGTACCATCTGTTTCTGTTCCTCATCAATTTCTCTGAGGAAGTTATCTACTTCGCCGCCGTGCATCTCGAAAATCTCGATCAAGCCGCGCCAGTTGTCCGAGAAATTGCAATATTTGCCCATACATGCAGGTACTTTGCCATCAAAATTCTTTTGAATAAACTGCAGAGTCCGGTTTACAAAATTACCCGGGATAGCTGCCAGCTCATTATTGTTGCGCCACTGGAAATCCTTCCAGGTGTAGTCGGAATCACGGGTTTCAGGGAATGCCATCGCCAGCGAATAGCGCAGGGTGTCAACGTCCTTCTTATCTGGGAAATCGTTGATGAAATCCCGCAGATCGATACTCCAATTGCGGGATTTGGAGAATTTGCGTCCTTCGAGATTCAGAAATTCGTTTGCCGGTACGTTCTCAGGCAGTATATAGCCGCCTTTTGCATTAAGCAGCGCGGGAAAAATCAATGTGTGGAAAACGATATTATCCTTTCCGATGAAGGCTATGTAGCGTGTACCATCGTCCTGCCACCATTTTTTCCACTCTTTCTCAGGACGACCGAGCTGCCGCATGAAATCCTTCGTTGCGGAAATATAGCCCAGAACGGCTTCGAACCATACGTAGAGGACTTTGCCCTCAGCTTTCTCCAAGGGGATCCCTTCGACATCGTCGATTTTGACGCCCCAGGTGAGGTCGCGGGTGATAGCGCGCTCGGTAAGTCCCTGCTTAAGCCAACTGCGTGTCTGCTGGAGAACATTGTCCTTCCAATCGCGGCTGTGGCTGTCGATGTATTTCTCGAGGAAGTCCTGGAATTCGCCTAACTTCAGGTACCAGTGGGTGGTTTTTCTTTCGACGGGTTTGTTGCCGGTGACGCGGCTTTTGGGTTCCTTCAGGTCTGTCTGGTTGTAGTAAGCGCCGCAGTTGTCGCATTGATCGCCGCGGGCGCCATCAGCGCCGCAATTCGGACAGATGCCTTCCACATATCTATCCGGCAGGAACATATTCGCCTGCTCGTCGTAAAATTGCAGTTCCTCTTTCTCTGTCAGCAAGCCCTTATCGAGGAAATCCTTGAAGAATTCCTTCGCGGTTTCGTGGTGTATTGGCAGCGATGTCCGCGAATAGACATCGAAGGTCATACCGAATTCCCGGAAAGCCTTGTAGTTAGCTTCGTGATATTTATCGATAATTTCTTTAGGTGTTACGTTTTCCTGTTCGGCGGCGATGGTTATCGCGACGCCGTGTTCATCCGATCCGCAAACGTAGAGTACTTCCTCGCCGCTGAGCCGCAGGAATCGGGCGTAAATATCCGCCGGCAGGTAAGCGCCGGCGCAATGTCCCAGATGTATATGTCCGTTAGCGTAAGGCAGCGCCGAAGTTATGAGTGTCCTCTTCATTGATCCAGTCCGTATATGTATTTTTCACAAATTTTATTCAAAATAAATAAACTAAGAAGATTAACAAGTGAAAATAGTTTTTATTGGTTTTCAACTACCAGATAACTAAAACTAAATAAGATTTTCCGTATTGTAAAATATAAATTTATCAGTGACTTGCAACTAATTAAAAAATGCTTGCATTGGGAAAAGTGTATTTCCCATAAAAAATGTGAGGCGTCGTGATGGCTGTGTCAAGGTTTATTTATTATCGCAATTTTATTTGAATATTTATGATTGAAAGTGTTATATCTTTAATTTGAAAAGCAATTATAATTTATCTATTTCCTGTTTGAAACTGACAATAACCTCTCTTTGCCCCTTGATTATTTTTTCCTTTGCTGTGTCCGGATCGAACCAGCCTGCGTGGTCAATCTTCGGTTATTATATCGCTATACATAATTCAGATAATAAATTATTCTCAACAACTTTTTTCATTTTAAAAATTCTCTAACCTTACGGGCATTTTCCACACCGTAAGCATTAACATCATTATTGAACAAAATATATGCCGGATTTACATCATCCTCTAAAGATCTTACTTTATCAGCAAGCTCTTTCATCTCATCATCCGTATAATCATATTTATACCATTCTTTCCTCCCATGCATACGGAAATAAGCGGTTTTTGAAGTGGCATGTGCTGTCAATTTCTGCTTTGGCGAATCCACATTTACGTATATCGCTCCGAGTTCACGCAACAAATCGAATATCTCATCATTATTCCATCTTTCATCACGAAATTCCACTGCCACCTTATCCGGCTGCTCCAGCGCTTAAATAGCTTTTCTGAGCCTTTCCGGTTCATAGGGCATTTTCGGATGAAGCTGCAAGAGTATCAGACCGAACTTATCACCCAAATGTGATGCCGACTCAGCAAATTCTTTGCAGTTATCATCCACATCTTTGAGAAATTTGCGATGGGTGATTAGCTGCGGAGCTTTTACCACATATTTAAATCCCGGCTCAGCTTTTTCCGCCCATCCCTTATATGTTTTCGGTTGAAATCGCCTGTAAAAAGCAGCATTTATCTCGACAGTATTGAACTGTGAAGCATAATATTGCAGCCATTTTTTCTTTGCTGTGCCTTCGGGATAAAACCTCCCTTTCCAATCATCATACGACCAGCCGGATGTTCCAATGTAGTATTTCATATAAAATCCAATAAATATTTTGAAAACATCTTTATTATTAAAACCGAACTCAGGGTATGAAAATTATAATTATTTTCTAGCTAAATTTATAGATAAATGTAAATTTTCGTATTAGATAAAAAAAGAAAACAAAAGTTATAATTGTAAAAAAAAAGTGTCTCGATAGAGATATTTGATTACAAATTATTATATTGGCAGCAATAGAAATTACCTTTTTATAGAGGAGAAATTATTATGAAAATCGATTTAACCGAAGAGCAAATAGCAGAGATCGCTGAACAACTAGATTGCGGGATGCAATGTTTCTTAAATAAAAAAACTGGCGAGATTAAGACTTTACCTGATTTTGACAGGTGGATTGGCGACGGCGAAGAACTCATGCAGAGAGAAATACAAGAGATCGAAAACGAAAAGCAGAATCTATACGCGATAGAACCGCCGGAAACTCACAAAGACTTCGAAATAATGGAGGATTTCGCTGATTCAGTGGAAGATATTGATCTTCGGAAAAAACTCAATAATGCATTGTACAGATCAAAGCCTTTCGCTCATTTCAAAAATATATTGAGTAATGCTGAAGATTATCGGCAAAAATGGTTCGATTTCAAGAGTGCAAGATATATTGAACATGTTAAGTTCATGATTGAAGCTAATGAAGTTTTCGATGAAGATAAAGACACTACGGATTGGGAATAATGAAACTTACTAAACATAATAAGTCTATTATAGAGAACGAATGCAAACCTTTAATTGATAAATTCAAGGACGAATACATACCGGAAAATCCGGATAAAACTTTTAATTATTTGTTTGATGTTTATTTGAAATGGCGGGGGAACAATCTGTACTTTTGCTCAAAGTACAGGTCAGAAGCGCCCAATCGACTAGTTAACGAATTTGAGGAACAATTTCTAAGATTCCAATTTCATGAAAAAGACAGCATAGTTTTTTCATATATGAGACATACCGGTCGATGGCATGTCATCGGCGTAGATATGACACTAAAGGACTGTCTTGACATGATAGAAAAAACGCCGACATTTCATCCGCTATCATAAATTTTTAATATTAGGAGTATGTGATGCGATTCGGCGATGAGAGTGTTTACGGGAAGTTTGTGGTGGAGTAAGGCTTCAGATGTGCCACACCTACAAGGTGTGGTAAATATAGACATAAAATCAACCTCAGGGTTAACCCTGAGGCTGATTTTGATTTTAAGAAATTTTTCACTTACCTATCTACAGCGGTATATTTCCATGTTTCTTCGGCGGATTTTTATCGACCTTGTTTTCCAGCATGTTGAAAGTGTCGATCAGGCGCGGGCGCGTGTACTTCGGCTCGATCACCTCGTCGATGTAGCCGTAGGAAGCCGCGATGTACGGATTGGCGAATCTTTCTTCGAAATCCCGGATCAGTTCCTGCTCGCGTTTCTCAGGATCGTCGGCGTTTTCAATCTCTTTCTTGAAGATTATCTCTACTGCGCCTTTGGGTCCCATAACGGCGAGTTCCGCCGTGGGCCAGGCGAAGTTCATATCACCGCGGATATGCTTGCTGTTCATGACGTCGTAAGCGCCGCCATAAGCCTTGCGGGTGATGACGGTGACTTTCGGCACGGTGGCTTCGCTGAAGGCATAGAGCAGCTTGGCGCCGTTCATGATAATGCCGCCCCATTCCTGCTCTGCGCCGGGCATAAAGCCGGGGACATCCTCGAATACGAGAAGCGGAATGTTGAAAGCATCGCAGAAACGCACAAAACGAGCGCCTTTCCGCGATGAGTTAATGTCCAGGACGCCCGCCAGCACCGCCGGCTGATTTGCTATAACGCCGATGGAACGTCCGCCCAGATGGATAAAGCCTACAACTATGTTTTCCGCCCAGTCCTCGTGCACTTCGAGGAATTCGCCCTGATCGGCAACGCTCTTGATGGCTTCGCGTATATCGTAAGGCATGTTGGGGTTTTCGGGTACCACGTAATTCAGCGATTCGTCGGCACGATCGACAGGATCGCTGTTTTCCATGAACGGCGGATCCTCTGCGTTGTTCGCCGGAATGAATGTTAACAGCTTATTGACCAGCTTCATGGCTTCGAGGTCGTTATCGACGACGAAGTGCGCCACACCGCTTTTTGTGGCATGGGCATCGGCGCCGCCGAGGTCTTCGGAAGTAAAATCCTCGTGGGTTACGGTTTTCACGACCTTCGGACCTGTCACGAACATGTATGAACTTTTGCGTACCATGATCGTGAAGTCAGTTATAGCGGGCGAATAGACCGCGCCGCCGGCGCAGGGTCCCATAATTACCGAAATCTGCGGCACCACGCCGGAAGCCAGGGTATTCCTGAGGAAAATGTCAGCGTAGGCGCCGAGCGAGATGACGCCTTCCTGCACGCGGGCGCCGCCGGAATCGTTCAGACCTATGACCGGCGCGCCGGTACGCATAGCCATATCCATGATCTTACATATTTTTCTACCGTGCTCGGCTGCCAGCGAGCCGCCCAGCACCGTGAAATCCTGCGAGAAGATGAAGACTTTGCGTCCCCCCATATTCGCATAGCCGGTGACGACACCGTCGCCGAGGGGAACATTTTTATCCAGCCCGAGCTGTGTCGAGTGGTGGTGTGCGAGCGCATCCATCTCGCGGAAGGTGCCGCGGTCGATAAGCAGGTCAATTCTTTCGCGGGCGGTAAGTTTGCCTTTGGCGTGCTGTTTTTCGATACGGTCGGCACCGCCGCCCTGAGCGGCTTTTTCCAGCAGTTCGTACAGCTCTTGTATCTTCTGGTCGCGTTTATCTTGCTTTTTTCCCATATCAATTCCGATTTATTTACCAATTAATTATTCGCATTATCTTAATTCGTGTCAATTCGTGAAATTAGTGTCTGGAATTAGAGTCTCACTCTTCCGCATGAATTTCCATCAGCACCGCATTTTTCTCTACCGCCTGTCCCGTTTCGACTTTAATATTCTTGACAATACCGGCGGCGGGCGCTTTGATAGAGTTTTCCATCTTCATGGCTTCGACTATCACGAGCGGGGCTTCCTTATCGACATGTTGCTCTTCCTCGACCATGGTTTTGACGACCATGCCGGGCATGTGCGATTTGATCTGAGTAATTCCCTCAGCGAGCGCCCCGCCAGCCTGCCTGATGAAGTGCTTAAGCAGCTTGCTAAGCTCATCGGTGACGGTGAACTCGAAGGCGAGCCCGTCAACGTAGATCGTGCTGGTGCCTTCCCAGTCTAGGTCGAACTCGATAGTGTAGAGCTTGTTATTGACGCTTAGCGAGTGGATATGTTCGCTGATTTCTTTAAGCGTCTCGATATGATACTTATTGCCGTTCATGACAATGCTGCCCGGCTCGTTTTTCACGAATTCAGCCTCGTACTCGTTATCTTCGATTTGTATGATTATGTCGGACATTTATGCCTCTGTGTATATTATTTATAACTTTTTCAGTAATTTCAGTCTTGCTGTTTAAACTATTTAATTGTAATAGCTTAATTGATTTATCCTGATAAAATAAATTTATCAATCATTAAATATAAGAAAAAAAGCGTAATGAGCAAAGAAGATTGCTTTTAAAATTGGATTTCCTAATAGAAAATTGAATATATCTGACTTAATTAAAAATTTATGGGGGAGCGGCTAACGGTTAGCTGTTTTTGAGAGTTCTAAGTTTTAAATTGAGAATTTTCAACTCGAAGCGCAAGAAGAAAAATGTCCGTATTGCTGAATAATTTCGGATTTTACAATTTAAATGGACTTTTAATTGCGGGCACATGCAAATGCAATTTTTGTATTTTGAATTTATGTAAAAAGAGGGAAATTTTCTTAAGTTTTAATTCACATTTTCAACACAAATATCCTCCGAAACAATATTTCGCAGAATTGACTCAAGATATGGAACCATAGTGTCATCAACCTGCAGGCAGCCTTCGCAATCACCGCCCATTTTAATTTTCAATTCATTACCCTGAAAATCTATTATTTCTATAGAACCGCCGTCACGCTCTATTTCGAAAGATATGATTTCAAATATTTTACGGATAGCGCCGAGCTTTCCGCCTTCTTTCTCTATACTTATCGTTCCCAATTCATTTATCTTCTCTTCAGTTAGTGCAGGTTCCCAGTAGTTAAGAATATGAATATCTTTTTTCAAATACTCAGGCTCAATCCCTAAAAAATCATGAAATTCACTTAGTTTATCCTCGTCAAAATTGTCTAATCTTTCGATTTCCTTACCAATTCTGTCTTGATATTCACTCTGGGAAATTTGTTTATCCCTCAACAAAGCGGACGCCATCAGCATTGATGATGTCACCCCGTTTTGTTTGTATTTGTAATAGCTGATAGCGGGATATAACCTGCAATCGATTTTTGCATCACCGTGTTCCGAAGGTTCCCATCCCAATTCGGACTGAAGTGCATTAAGTACTTCATTATAATCGTAATTAAAGTAATTAAAAATTGACACTGGATTTATTCTCTGTTGCTTTCTAATGTTTTTATTGCAGTATTTATCTATGATTTCCGGTTGTACGGATCCTGACAGTACCTTCCTGAAAATATCTTCCATACAATATCTTTTGCTGCCGTAAATAGGAGCATTTTCCAATTTGCCGACACCGCCGATCAGCACCAGTTCCAAGCCTTCATTAGCGGCAGTTTGGCAGACAGCGGTATTTATACCATGATTGCAGACAGTGCACATATTTTTTGTTTTAAGAAAAAATTCTCTGTATAATGTTCTCAATTCGTCTTTACTCGGGCTGATTGCAATATGATCTACATTTAAATTATCTACGGCTTTTGTTATGTTTTCTCTTGCAAGCTGCGTTTGAAGCCCATTGTCAAAAGTAACCGCCAATGGTCTCATGCCGAATTTCTTTTTTGCGAGATACAGAACATAAGTACTGTCTTTGCCACCGCTCAACGGTACTAAACAATCATATTTTCCATCTTTGTTTTTATCTCTGTAATAGTCAAGAATTTTAATTAGTTTCCTTTGTTTCTTATGATAGTCTCTGTGTCCCCACTTTGTTTCATATACGGAACAAAAAATACATTCATGATTAAAGTTAATATGTGTTTCGGGAATAGAAATAAGACATTTCTTACATTGCACATTCTCTTCTGTCATTGTCCACCTGTTGATCCTGCCAAATTTTACATAAGCTTCCTCGTCCTGCCAACCTGTTTCCAGACGCTGCCGTCCTGGCTTGGCTGCTCGAATGTCTTTACCACCTTGAATTTGCGGTAGCCGAAAGAGGCGATGGCTGCGACGAGTTCTTCGTATTCCTTCTTCATTTCGTTCAGGGTGTCCACGCTGAAGTGCTGATCGATGAAGCTCGTATCGAAATAGCCGTTGCGGAAAACTTCGTTGCGCATGACCGCCAATTCGAACGGGATTGTCGTTACCAGACCCTTTATGCGGTAATTGCGCAGTGCGCGTTCCATGCGATCGATAGCTTCCTGGCGGTTGTTGCCCCAGACTACGAGCTTCGCCAGCATGGGATCGAAGTTGACATCAATCCGAGAGCCGGTCTCTACGCCGCTGTCAACACGTACACCGAAACCGCCCGGTTCGCGCAGATAGTTGATCTTGCCAATCATCGGCATGAAGTTGTTGAACGGATCTTCAGCATAGATGCGGCATTCTATGGAATTGCCGTTCCAGGTTATGTCTTCCTGAGAGAATGAAAGCTTTTTGCCGTAAGCAACATTGATCTGCTCTTTGACGAGGTCAATCTGCGTTACCATTTCCGTTACGGGGTGCTCGACCTGCAGGCGCGTGTTCATCTCGAGGAAATAAAATTCCTTGTTCTTGTCAAAAAGGAATTCCACCGTGCCTGCGTTGACATATTCTACGGCGCGAGCCGCTTCTATAGCTACATTGCCCATGCGGTGGCGCAATTCCTCGTCCAGAACTGTCGAGGGCGCTTCCTCGATGACCTTCTGGTGGCGGCGCTGGATCGAGCAGTCGCGTTCGCCGAGGTGCGCGTAGTTGCCGTGCTCGTCGCCGATTATCTGTATCTCGATATGCTTCGGATTTTCGATGAATTTCTCGATATAGATAGAATCATCGCCGAAGGCATTGCCAGCCTCGCGCTGGGCAGCCTGGAATTCATCGTCGAAATCTCCTTCCCGGGCGACTTTGCGCATTCCCTTGCCGCCGCCGCCGGCAGCCGCTTTCAGCAGGATAGGATAGCCTATGGTGGAAGCAATCTCGCGCGCTTTGCCGAGATCGGTGATCTTCTCTTTGGTACCGGGGACTATCGGTACACCCGCAGCAGACATGATCTCGCGTGCGCGGGTTTTGTTGCCCATTGCATTTATGGCGAAATTGTTTGGTCCGATGAATTTCATATCCGCTTCATCGACCGCTTTCGCAAAATTGGCATTTTCCGAAAGGAAGCCGTAGCCGGGATGGATAGCTTCACAGCCGCTTTCCTGCGCAATATTAATCACCTGCTCGATGTCCAGGTAGCCTGCTTTGGGCGTCTGTGCATCGAGTTTATAGGCATAATCGGCGTAATGCACGAACGGCTGCGCAATGTCAACGTCATGATAGACTGCGACAGTCTCGATACCCATCTCGCGTGCAGCCCGCATTATCCTTACCGCTATCTCGCCGCGGTTTGCTACAAGTATTCGCTTAAACATTTACAATCCCAAATTTATCTTTGAATCATTTTGTTTTAGTTAACAATAATTTATAGAAAGTCCAAAATGTAAAATTATAAATATAAAAATTTTTGTTTTGAAGATAAAGAACTTATTGCTGTCTGGTTTATAGTGCCGGCTATATTACCGAACAACTATGGGTATCCCGTAGGGATTGAACGTTTGTAGAATTCGCGGGAAACTGTGCTTCCCAAATCGGAATTTGGGAAGCAGGGCGGTAGAAGGTCGATAAAGCTTAGTAGTAATTACTATAACACTATAGTAAAATTATCTTTTTTTAATAATATTTTAAAAAAAGCTAAAAAAAATTTGGTAGTGTCTTTTTTTATTTTTAATAGGCAATTAGTCGAACATACACAAATTAAAAATCGGCTTTTTTTAAAAAAATAAACAAAATTACTCACTAAATTATGAGGTGAAGCCATGAAATATTATTATGCAATTTATACAACAATATTTACTTCCTTAGTTTTTTTGTTCAGTATTCCAACAGCAAAATCTCAAATTCCGGATTGTTTGCCAGGACACAATGAACTAGCATTTCCTTTTGAAAGATTGGAAAATATTCCGCCATATTCTACAGATATGCCTTATGATGTATTATTAGGGTATATAGCAGTTGATTCTGCAAAGAATCATGCTTCTTATGAGGAATTCATAAATTTCATAAATCCACAAACATACAATGATACTATCAAATATATGATGAAACATTATTACCAAATGGTTGATTATGATCCAATAAAATTTGCTTTGTACAGAAATCATGATAGCTCTGACTTTCATCCATTACCTGTGAGTATTCAGCGTGAAAAGTTTTTTAAGAAATTATTTGGAATTGTTCCGCACTGCGGAGATTATATATTAACGCTGTCGGATATAATAGCACATATTAGAGTAGTTGACACAACCAGGAAAATTGACACAGTGACAACAGCAATATACCCAAGATCTATGATTGTAACATCAGAAATATTAGATACAATAAAGGGTAATAGAATTCCTGCTTGCGTTGATTTCAATCCCCCAATCTATGAAAGAAAACAAAAACCAAACAAAACCATGAGTTTACCTAATAATTGTCTTCAATTTGAATTTGCTTTGGATTGGCCTAGAGGAAAAGTAGATGGTAGTATGGTTTTAGCTGGAGATGATGGATTACCATGGACAAATATAAAACCAAAGCTTGTTGATTCGACAGATACTCCATGGATAGTTGAGAATAAGGAATATATTGTCTTTTTAAAATTAATTCTAACTTGTAAGGGTGAAAACAATATTTATTACACCTTATTTCCATGCGGATATGGATGCTCTATGACTTATGGTATGTTTCCTATAAATGAGGGAATAGTCTATGATCCCGAAAATGAATTTGGTGTTGGAAACAACTTAACTGTACAGGAATTTAAAAACGCTTTAAATAATAGAATTCAAGAAATTACTACTTATGGGGAATAATTTAAAGGTGTGATAATGAAATATATACTAAAATATGTCATTATAGCAATAACTTGTATGATGGTTTCAACTAATTTAACTTTTAGCGAGCCTCCATGCGGAAGCAATGTAAATTGTCCGGATAAGCCATATAGATATACATATTGTAATCCAGCAAATGGACAAATAGTTTATAGATGTGCTAAAAATCCATATAGTTGGGAACCGACACTTACGTTGTTAAAAGCTCCCATACCCTTATGTCTGGAATTTGTAAATAAACCCGGACAACCAACCGAATTCCATGTACCGAAACAAACTGGAGGAAGTATAAAAGTATTCGATATTGATTTAATAACTGATGACATGGAAAGAGCTGAATACGCATGGAGCTGTTTGTGTGGGAAACAAGACGATCCGTGTGAATGTTTTATAAAGGTATTTTTTGCTAGTAAAAGTAAAAATTACCCAGGGAATCCTAGAACAGGACCAGCTTCTACTTGGGTTACAATTAAAAATCCACAAAGTGATTGTGAAGTTTATTGCAAAGGAACGGGAGATGATGAACTAAGAATAGTATTGAATAATACATCAGCATGGACAGATAAAATGCACGGTTATAATTTGAGACCTTTTTTAAATCAGGAGTACTTTGATAATGATCCTAATTTACTTGATAACATGAAATTTGGTTATTTTTCTCAAAATTTAACTGATATATTAATACATGAACTTGGTAATAATTACGGATTAGCTGATCAGTCAGATAATGGCGAAACATATTGCGATCCCCCTTATGATAAAGGTAAAATGTGGGGGAAATATACGACTCCTAACGAATCAAGTACCGGTTTATCTACTGATGATAAATGTATGTTTATGAAAATATATTGTCCGGTATTAGTTCCCGTCGAAGAGCGCATAGTTAAAAAAGAAACAGAAGTGTACAATTATCCCAATCCAATAGAGGATTTCACTCGATTGATTTTTTCCGTTCCGCAAAAAGGCGCCAATGTAAAGATAGTAGTTTACGATCAGCTTGGCAGGGAAGTGATTTCTCCCGTCGAACAATTCTATTCCGGCGGTGATTATGATGAACAAATTGATTTGTCAGGGCTGAGTTCGGGATTGTACTATTACACCGTGCAAATAGGGAATGAGACTAAAACCGGGAAAATGGTTATCGGGAAGTAAATATATTTAATCTCAATATAATATCCTCATTATCAAATTCGGAATGCCAATTCTTCTCATTACAAAATTTCGAACGTCTATTCTTCTCATTACTAAATTCCGATTTAGTAATGTCTTTTTCAGGCAAAGCTGCGCTTTGCTGCGATAGTGAGAGAGCTTGACGAAGTACAGCTTCGCGGGAAACCGTGCTTCCCAAATCGGAATTTGGGAAGCAGGGCTCAATCATTTACGAATTGGTAATGACGAATTACGAATGAAGAATGTCTGAACCGCAGATGTTCGCTGATTATTTTGATTACCCTGATTTGCCGTCTCAGTCAGTTGTTTCTACTGATTTAGCAATCATTTCGGCAGTTATAATAACTGCCGGGACAGGGCTGCCGTTAGCCATTCGCCTTTAATAATTATTATGCTTCCCCCAGTTCCTTCTCAGCAAACTGTATTTCATACAGCTTCCTATAGACGCCGTCATTTTGCAGTAGTTCGGCGTGCGTGCCGCGCTCGACTATCCTGCCCTGATCGAATACGAGAATTTCGTCGCTGTCGATAATCGTAGCCAATCGGTGAGCAACAATTATCGCCGTGCGGTCTTTAAGGGAATAGTTGATAGCTTCCTGGACGACCTTCTCGGATTCGGCGTCGAGAGATGATGTAGCCTCGTCGAAGATCAATATCTGTGGATTGCGTACCAGCGCCCGCGCTATGGACAGGCGCTGCTGTTCGCCTCCCGACAGAAGTACGCCGCGATCGCCAATATATGTATCGAAGCCGTCCGGCAGATTCATAATAAAATTATACGCATTTGAAATTTTCGCGGCGTGGATAATTTCGTTCATGGTCACATTCTTATCGCTGAATGCTATGTTATTGGCGACAGTGTCATTGAATAGCGCCGTATCCTGAGCTACCATCCCGAATAGCGAGCGGTATGATTCCAGCGTGAAATCCCTGATATTTTTGCCGTCAATAAGTATCTCGCCGGAGGTAGGATCGTAGAAGCGTACGATAAGATAAAGCATGGTCGATTTACCGCTGCCGCTCGGACCAACGAAAGCAATTTTTTTACCTTTTTGCAATTCGAAGGAAACATCCCGCAATACGGGCATTTCTTCGTAAGCAAAGCTCATATCCTTAACCTGAAGGATATTGTCAAACGAGCTTACGATATCAGGACCGGATTTAACAGCTGGCTTTTCATCGATAATACTGAAGACGCGCTGTGCGGCAACAATTCCGCGCTGATAGCGAGAGATAGTATTAAGTACTTTTGCCATAGGAGACATAATAGCAAATAAAATAAATAAAAATTGCATTAGGTCTTCGGGTTTCATGCTTAAATTCATTACACTATAACCGCCTACAAACAAAACAACGCACAGTGCTAATATTGCAAAAATTTCATTGATCGAAGGCACAAGCGCCATTATTTTTTTATGTTTAACTGCCGATTTAACATATCTGTTTGTATCGTTAAAGAACCTGTCATTTGCATTTGTTTCGGCATTATATGCTTTGATAACTCTCATACCGGATATAGTTTCCTGAAGTGTGGAAGTATAATCAGCCATAGCGATCTGCATTCGCGAAGCATATCTGCGAATGAACCTCATTGCAATTCTGATAAGTACATAGCTTATCACTGTTGTGCTAAAAGCTATAAGTGTCAGCTTGCCTGAAATAGCTATGAGTACAAAAAGAAAACTAAGTACCTGTATGCTATCCCTCAAAATAATTGTTAGCGAGGAAATGGAATTGTTATTCAACACATTGACATCATTTGTAATAATGGAAATTAAATTGCCGCTTTTACTCTTGCTGAAAAAATCAAATGATAGGGAGGTTAAATTTGAGAAAACCTTATCTCTTATGGATTTAATAACGCCTTCCTGCAGCTTTACGGAATATACGGCGCTGAAATACTTAAACAGGTTTTTCAGTACGAATACAATTATTATAAATAAGCCCAGATTAAGCAAAGAAGAATACATATCACCCGGTACACGAACAAGATTCTCCATCCATTGATAGAATTGGTTAAGCAGATCGCTGTCGATAGTGGATTCAGCGCCGGGCATAGTTTGTTCGGTTTTAAATATTATTTGGAATAGGGGCTTGATTGTAACCAGCGATAAGGCGCTTAACACAGAAAAAAGGATGTTTAAGAGAAAAACAAGAACCAACAATCCTACGAATGGACCTAAAAATTTATAAATCCTTCTGAGAATTTTAAAATCCTGCTTTATTGTCTTATTTTTATTGTCACCGTCCATTTATTTATTATTTATAAAAAAATATTATGTTCTGAACAGATAAAATCAGTTTTTTTACAGACCAGAGGTCTGTCCTTTTTTACATATAATCATGTTAAATAAATATCAAAAAATTACTTCTTCGCAAGTTCTTTCACTTTTTTATACAATTTATCTTCATCGCCCGGAGCATAGCCGTTGTGCTCCCAGACAATTTCACCATCGCCGTTGCAAAGCAATGTATGCGGCGGATTATTGACGCCCAGAGCGCGCTTGAAATCGCTGTTGACATCCAGGTATACCTCGTATTCCCAGCCGCTGCCGCGGACAAAAGGCGCTACTTTACGGCTGTTGCGGCTGTCATCAATGGATACGGCAATCAGTTTTACACCTGTTTCTTCCTGCCATTTGTCATAAACATCGTCGATATTGTTGAGCTCCGTAAGGCAGGGTTTGCACCAGGAAGCCCAGAAGCTGATAATAAACGGTTTACCATCGTTATTAAAATTTTTCGTGTCAACAGTCTTCCCTCTAAGATCTTTTATTTTCACCGAGGGTATTTCTTTCTTACTTGATTTGGATTCAATTTCCGCAGCAAAAAATAATAATGCCAAAGCTAAACCAAAAATTATAAAGAAATTTTTCATAAAAATACTCCGATTAATAATGTTATATCAATTATAAATTTCTTGACTATTTAGACGTTTAAGTTAAAAATGAGTTACAAAAATCTAATTTTTTAAGTACTTCATCAAGAGATATTTAATATTTTTTGTAACTTTATAACCAATAATTTGTCTATTAAAACAAATTTAGTTACGAAATAAACAGGAGAATATGATGAAAATAAAAAAATTACTGCTAATTTTAACAATTCTTGTCTTTGGACTTACTGGATTAAATGCCCAGAGTCTTGAATTTGTGAATAAGGAGGACACCGTAAAGGGCTCATCAGAAGAAATGCTGACTTCTCATGTTGAGGTTAAAAATATCACTGACAGTGATGTAACAGTAAAGATGACTGTTGAAAAATTAGATGCAGTAATGGGGCATATTATTACTTTTTGCGATGTAAGCAGCTGCTATCAGTTAGTCGATGATTCTTTTACATCGCCGTCTTTTGTTTTGAATCCGGATTCAACCACAGGAAAAGAGGTACACCTCGATATCATTGGAAATGGCATTTCCGGAACATCAAAACTCAAAGCCACTTTCTTCAACGCCGACAACATATCCGATAAAATAGAATATACGGCAACATTCTTCGTTGGAACATCTTCCGTTAGTGATGATATATTAGACGGTTTCACTGCTTTTGCCGCTCCCAATCCCGCAATTGAGCAGGTGCGCATTGATTATACACTCCCCGAAGGGACAACTAATTCCGAAATAAAAATTTTAGATGCATCGGGCAATTTGATTAAATCCCAGAAGATCAATCCATCGGCAGCATCTTTGAATATACCAGTAAATGATTTATCTGCAGGAAGTTACTATTACGTAATAACCGCCGACGGGGAAAATTTGCCGGCGCAGAATCTGATTATAGTCAGATAATAAATTGATAAAAAATCTATTAGGGCATCTGCTGATAATTTCGGTAGATGTTTTTTTTATACTCGTGGGAATCTTTGCTTGACCGGCTTTTTGCGCCAATAACTGGGGAGTGTGTCTATTTTGTAGACAATGGGAGCGGGACGCCGATATAACCTTGAGCTCGCATCAACTGCAAAAATAGCCAGCGCAAATGATATCATTATGGTCAATAATATATGTTTCATATCCCTATAATATGAGATTTATAACAATTTTGCAAGTCTTGAATGTAACTTATTCAATTTTTACGTATAACAAAGCCGGTAATTTTAAATGAATTGATATTCTTGCCCGTCAAAAAACTCCTGTAATTTATAATTCAGGGCAATGATGAAATACAGAACAGGTACAAGAAAAGCAACACTACTTCTCGCAAGCACACTGACAGTGATGGCGGGGGCTATTGTCGCGCCCTCTTTGCCGCAAATAGCCGATATATTCAAAGAGATCGAAAATATCGAACTTAAGTCAAAATTAGTGCTAACGCTGCATTCGCTGGTAATAGCTTTCATCGCGCCGTTTGCCGGGTGGTTCATCGACGCTTTCGGCAGGAAAAAGCTGCTTATATTTTCCCTTGTACTCTATGCTGCAGCAGGTACAAGCGGGCTGTATTTCGAGAATCTCCATTTCATTTTGGGCGGCAGGTTCATGCTTGGCGCTGCAGTAGCGGGAATAATGACATCAACCACCACTCTCATCGCAGATTATTTCAAAGGAGAAGAAAGAAACAACTTTCTCGGCTTACAGGCAGCCTTTATGGCTATAGGCGGGCTGGTGTACCTCAGCGCCGGCGGTTTCCTTGCGGATGTTCACTGGCGGGGACCTTTTGCTATTTATGGTGTTTCCATTGCGCTGGTTCCATTTGCATTGATGAGTATCAGCGACATTTTTCGGTCAAAAGTAAAAGAAAACTTAGTGGAAAAGGATATTGCTGAAATCCATAAACCTACTGTGATCCTTCTTTTAGGTTCTATCTTCATTGCCATGGCAATCTTTTACATGGTACCGGTTCAGATCCCATTTATACTCAAAAAATTCGAAGGTATAAACAATCTGGGGGTTGGACTGGCTATAGCGTCCGGATCAATTACCGGCGCTTTAATTTCAGGGAATTACGGCAAATTCAAGCGGAGGCTGGATTATCCCAGAATATTCGCCATAGCCTTTTTATTCAACTCAATAGGTTATTTAATAATTTCACAGGCATCTACATATACGTTGATTGTCGCAGGTATTGCTATCAGCGGATTCGGTACGGGTTTCATCTTCCCGAATGCAAATACCTGGATTGTGGCATTAGCGCCGGAAAACCTGCGCGGCAGACTTGTGGGATTGTTAAACTTCTTCCTTTTCAGCGGATTATTTCTTTCTCCGATATTAATACAGCCTATTGTTGAAGTATCCTCCCTGAAATTATCTTTCTTTGTCTGTTCAGCAATATTATTAAGCATGTCTCTATTTTACTTTTTCTCAGCGCCGGTTTTGATAAGAATAAGAAAAGCAGGAGAATCAACTGCTTAAGCAGATAAATTCGTTGGGAATTAAAAATTCTATCAAAATCATAAATCAGACAATAATTGCAAAAAACAAAGCGGCGAAGCAATCCGGGAACTTAAAGATTGCTCCGCCCTTTTAAAGCAGCTTTCACTTCGATAACTTATCTCGGAATAACTACTATCAATCAATTTTTGTTATCTCTAATGAAAAATTCCGATTTAAGATCAATGCTTATGTATATCCCTGTGCATTATCCGCCTCGATTGATATTTCATCTCATCTTCGGGTAGAGCCATAAGTCTGTTATTCAGCCCCTCGTCATTGGCGCTTCTCAGATATTTTGCAAGATATGAGATCAATCCTGACGGGAAAATATTCTCTCTTTCATATAAACTTCTTACCTGCAATAATTTTTCTCCGGATTCCATGCAGCTTGTCGCAAGTTCGTTCAAATCTTCCATTGATGCCGATGAATGCACCTGTTTACCAATATGGCAATTTTGTGCAATATCGAGAGCGTTCTTCGGATTGGTCAATCCCCATTCGGCAGCCATAGTTATACCGGCAAGCAAAAGATGAACATTAGCACTTCCGTCAGGACTACGCAATTCAACAGTCTGGCGGGATTCTTCCTGCTTTAGTTTATCCTTTTGCTGGGGATTTACTTTCTGAGCCAGATTATCAATATTTGACCATGCCAGCGGCACCCGTATCAACGCGCTGCGGTTCATGGCACTCCAGCACACTTTTGTAGGAGCCTCCTGATTAGGCACCAGTCGCAGATAAGATGCCGGTACCATATTTCCAAAAGCAGTCAAACTCGGAGCATAGTGGCTTAATCCGCCAATCAGTTTAAGCGCATCTTCGGAAAGCTCCCCCTTATCATCGAGCATCCGGTTTTTCCCGTCTTTATGCAAAGACATATGGATATGCAAGCCGTTTCCGGCGTGACCAATTTCGATTTTCGGGAAAAATGTAGCAATACAATTATGTCTGTAAGCAACATTCCTGATTATCCAACTGGCTATTACCAGGCAGTCAGCCATTTCATCAGCCGGTGTGGGCAGAAATTCTATCTCTACCTGCTCGGCTGTTTTGCCGTCTATCTCGTCAAAATCACTTTCAATCTTCTCCAGATAACCCACTTCATTATGGGCATATTTCACATTACCTGAAATCTGGGAAATATAGCGCAGCATTTCGTTCAACATTGGTCCGCTTTTAATAAAGGGCTCCGTAGCATGATATCCCTTCTGCGATGGCAGCGGATAAGATGCACTCTCGAAGTCGCCGATCATAAAAAATTCAATTTCACCAAATGTCTTTAACTCATATCCGGTATTATCCTTGAGCAATTGAGCAGCATTGCGCAAAATATTATCCGGGGCGAACCAGGCAAGATTGCCTTCACTATCGAAAAATCGACAAATGAAATCAAGGCTTTTATCATCAAACGGATTGATAAAAGCGCTGCTATAAACCGGTACTATATAAAGATCGGAGCGTCCGGTTTCGACAATCCCTTTAAAGAGTGAAGACCCATCAACTCTCTCGCCATCAGTTAATATAAGCTCCAGTTGTCTGTTATTTAATATTGGAATTTTAACTTCTTTAATTTTACCGTCGATAGCAGTATAATGAAATGTAATTCTTTCAATTTGTTTTTCAAGTACTACCTTTATAAGGTCTTCCCTGGTGAAATCTTCTTTTTGCTTACCGGTAATCAAGCTTATCGGATTGGTAAGCGCGAAATGTTCTTCAGATGCCAGCATTTACTCTCCTTGATATTATCGTTTACCTTAAATTACTTTTTCACTTATGCTAATTGTTAATATAACAATTTTCCTATCTCTTAACAATAAAAAGTATTAGGATTGTATTTCTGTATACAATGCGTTATTGATGTTATTTATAAACTTTCGTCGCAGGCAGTTTCGAGAAGACGGAGGCGCGGTCGAATTCGTCGAGGATTTCCTGCTTGAGCAGTTCGACGGCGCTGTCCGGCTGCAAGAGATCGTCGGATTGTATATCTTCTAAAACTTCATTGGCGAGATATAATGCAGGCTGCTCTATCTCATGCGACCAGGCTTTGTAATTCATTTCCATTGCAAACCATTCGGATAACGCTACTATTGCAGTCAACGGTTGTTTGATTTCTTCGCTGTTTTCATCTGTATCTTCTTCGTCTGCAAGTTCGGCGAAAGTCTTATGATGATAGTCGATGGCGTCGCAAAGACGGGCGGGCAAATTCCACTTTCCGGCAAGCCAGCTCCCGATTTCGCAATGGTCTGTTCCAAGCAGATGCTGTTCGGCATCTTTTAATGTTTGGGGATTGCTTTTTTGCTTCTCTATTACTTTTACGAAATCTTTAGTAAAAAATTCCATGAGTATAAGTATACCAATATCATGCATCAAACCGGCTACGAAAGCTTCGCCGGCAAGCCTATAGCCCATTTTTCGAGCCATCACCCTTGAACCCGCGCCGCAGAATAATGAATATTCCCAGAATGCCCGTATATCGAAAACATCTTTACGTACTTTTGAGAAAAAGCGCTGGATAACGAGACTCAACACTATTTCCTTGATGGAATCGAGTCCCAGTACCACGATCGCCAGATCTATAGTGGAAATCCGCCGGGAAAAGCCGTAAAACGGGGAATTAGCTGCGCGAAGTACGCGGGCAGTCAGCGTCTGGTCACGCTCGACGAGCCTGCCGAGTGTTGCGGCAGGGATATCTTTATTTTCGAGGGAGCTCAGGATCTGGGATATAATATGAGGTATCGTCGGCAATTCCCTGATATTTTCGAGCTTCCTTCTTATCTTCGTATCAAGCATTGTCGAATTCGTAAAGTTTTTTCTTCATATCGGAAAGCACCTGCGTATGTATCTGGCAGACCCTGCTCTCGGATACATTCAGCACCTTTCCGATCTCTTTAAAATTTAGTTCCTCGTAATAGTAAAGAGTCATAACAAGCCGTTTTCTCTCAGATAGATCCTGTAAATAATCAGTAAGAAACCTTATTCGTTCTTCATTTTCAACAGTATCGAGGTAGCTTTCCTGAGTATCGGGGACTTCCTCAAGAATATTCATGACTTCATCATCTTCATTCGTTATTACGGTTGGCTCGAATAGAGACATGGAAGCCTTCGCTGCGGCAGCCGCTTGCAGGTAAGAATTATATTTATCCGGCGAAATGTTTAGCTTTTCCATGATCTCTTCCTGCGTCACTTCGCGTCCCTTCTCGCTGCGCAGAGAGTCGCTCGCGTGCAGGTAATCATGCGCTTTCTTGCGGGCGGTGCGGGAAAGCCAGTCGAGCTTGCGCAGTTCGTCGCGGATCATCCCTCTGATGCGGGGAACTGCGAAGGATTCGAACTTCACGCCGCGGTCGGGCTCATATCGTTCGATAGCTTCGTGCAGCCCGATCATCCCGATATTAAGAAAGTCCTCTTCATTCAGAATGGAATTTGCCGGAAGTGATATCTGCTGCAAGACATATTTAACAAGCCACATATAATGAAGCATAAGTTTATGCCTGTCCTCGAGGGCGCCTTCCTCTTCGTACTTCTTCCATAAAGTATTTATGTCCTTAACTTTTACTGTCATAATATCTGAAAATTATAAAAAAGTAATTGTATAAAAATAAGAATTTCTACTTATTTTCATTATTTTTCTCTTCAGTTGGTAATGGTCCCTCTGGCGGTATTTCATGTCCTTCTTCGCTTTCCATTCCCCCCGAAGTTTGCTGCTGCTGAGTTTCCTGCGATTCCGTTGACGCTCTCTCTTCAGCTTTTCTTTCGTTCTTCATTTGCTCGAAGCGCGCCAGTTCTTCCTGCTTTTGTTTATCTTGCTGCCTGCGTTCTTCCTGTTTGCGTTTGCGATCGAGTTCTTTTTCCTGCTTTTTGCTTTCCGAGATGACGTAGAAAAGTGTTATCAGCAGCAATCCCAGCGCTAAAAATATAACTATGAAGGTCAGAAACGAAATATACAGCGAATGAACTATATCACTCGTTTGACCGAAAAATTTTATTAGAAACATTATGCACGCCCCGAGAAGACTTACCTGCCAGAGCGTTCTGAACGGGAAATTTATTGAGGACTTAATATATTTCTCGCGCTGTTTATCACGCTGTTTGAGCTTTTTCTCTTTTTCTTTGCGTTCCTGTTCTTCCAGCTTTTGCTTGTCTTGTTTTGCCTGTTCCTCAGGTGATATTTTTGACTTGGCTGCCATGATATCTTTCCTAATCTAAAATAATTATTTAATTAATATAAATTAATAAAAAATATCTGAAATTCTTAATTTTTATTCAAATTTATGTCTGAAAATTATATTCCATGTTGATTGTTTTGGCTGCAATCTTGTTTTTGAGCGTCTCTATTGCTTTTGCAGCTTCATTTTCGGGATCGATTTTCGAGAATAGTTCCTGCCTTATAATCGATTGCCTGACAATACGATCATAAGGAACATAGCCGATGAAATCCAGCTTTATCTTCAGGAAATTATCCGTCGCCTGGTTTAGCTTTTCGCTCATGTCGCCGGCGTCTTCCATGTCGATAACGTTATTCACAAGAAGCCCTATGTTTTCCTTATCCTTTATTTTAATAAGAATTTTTATCAAGCCGTAGGCGTCCAGAAGCGATGTAGGCTCGTCGGTAATGACAACGCTGACCAGATCCGACAATCCGCAGCATTGCAGCGATTCCATTGAAACGCCGGCATGGGTGTCTATAATAATTATATCATAATCGAATTTTGATATCAATTCGTCGTAAACTTTTTGTATAGGATTGGGATCGAAGGGTTCGTTCTCACCAGTAGCCGGCATATCCGCCAGCAGGTGGAAATTATCCGTCACGGGGAATGTCGCTGACTCGAGAGATATATTCCCCGCATATACATCTTTCAGGCGCATGGGCGGTTCAACGCCGATGATAAGATGCTGATTCGGAAAGTGCATGTCAGCATCCCAGACGAGAATCCTGCGATCCTTAGAAAGAAGGTTCGCCAGATTCGCTGCGAGCACGCTTTTGCCAACGCCGCCTTTGCCGCTGCACATTGTAATAATGTATGGTAGTTTCTTTACGTTGTCCATATTTTGTGAGGGATTGTTCGAGAACTCTAAATTCACCCTGACGTCTGTTTAACCAAGATACCTGCCCTGCTAAAGCAGGATCTAAAGACATTCGCAGGAATGACAATTACGCACCTTTTTCTTCATCCCCGAGCTTTGCATCCTTCGGCAGAATCGAATCCTGCAAGCGTTCATTCTTTGCAGGTTCAATATCTTCGGGGATTTGCTGCCCGTCGGTGAAATAAGCCAGCGGAACGGACTTCCTGTCGAGGGCGCAGATGATATGTCCCAGTGTCGGCGCCTCGTCGAATTTTGTAAAAATAAGTCCATTCGGGCTCATTTCGGAAAATCTGTCGATAACTTCGACGATATTTGCTTCGCTGCCTGCGGCGCTGATGACAAGATAAATTATATCTGCGCCGGCAGCTTTCACAAAATTATTTATTTCATTCAGTTTTTCCTGATTTTGCTGGCTTCTGCCTACCGTATCGATTAGAATGAAGTCTCTATCGCTTTCTTCAGCAATATATTTTGTCAATTGTTCCGGCGAAGAAGCCGGTTTGAATGGAATACCCGCGACGGAAGCCAGCGATTCCAATTGTTCCATCCCCCCTATCTTGTAAGTATCCGTGGTAATTATCTGTACATTCGATTTCAGTACCAATTTACAAATTACAGCAATTTTTACAAGGGTGGTGGTTTTGCCGCTGCCAGTAGGACCAATGAACATCATTACCTTTCGGCTGCCGGGTTCGCGGACCGGCGGCATGATCTTAATATGTTCGGTGAGATAGCGCCGGGCATCATCGAGCGTCTTTTTAAAATCCTTATCCTTGTTATCGGCAGCGATCTTGCCTGTGACTTTCAGCGCAAAATCCTCGCAGACATCGGCATTTCTGAGCATTTTGAAGATTTTCCCGGCTTTCGGATCGAAGGCGCCGCTGTACTTGTACCTAACGGATTCGGAGACATCGCCGATCATATCCTTGAGCTTGTCTATCTCGCGGAAAATCTTCCCCGCCGCCTGCAGGAATTCGCCGGAAGTTTCGTCGTCGTCGGCTTCCTGCTTTTGTCTGCCGCCGTAAGGTGAAGCTGGTGTTTTTTTCGCTGGAAATTCTCGCTGTTCGTCGATGGCGGCGACGATTTCGATTTGCTCGCCGCCTTCGGGTGTTTTCAGGGTGCGGCTGGACAGAATGATAGCATTGCTGCCGAGTTCCCTGAAAACAAGCTGCTTCCCTTCTTTTAGATTTTGCGCTTTATATTTCTTTATTTTCATAAATTATGAAAAAACATTTATTTAAGTTGCATTTACTAAAATCACAATAAGGAAAAACTATGCCAAATAAGCAAGTGATTTTTTATAAGAGGCTGGAATTATTGGGTGTAGTGATTATGATTAACATTATTGCAATGGCATTTAGTCCACAATCTCCATATTAATATCCGCGCTTTTCACGCTGTGGGTGAGGGCACCGATAGAGATAGCATCAATGCCGGTAGTGACATAGTCGGAAAGGTTGTTGAGAGTTATTCCACCGGAAGCTTCGATGAACTTCTCATCGCCGCCGGCAAATTTCCTTATAAGATTTACTCCGCGGCGGATCATATCCGGGTCCATATTATCCAGCAGGAAACCGTCTACATCTGTTTCCATAGCTTCTTTTACCTGCTCGAGGTGGTCTGCTTCCAACTCGACTGGGATTTCAGGTGAATACTTCATTATCTTATTTATTGTTGGCATAACACCGCCGCCTGCTTTCAGATGATTATCCTTGATGAGTATGCCGGAAGATAAATTTAGCCTGTGATTGTAACCACCGCCCATTGCAACTGCGTATTTCTCGAAAAGGCGCAGTCCGGGTGTAGTCTTTCTCGTATCTAAAATTTTTACGCCGTGTGGTTCGGCAATGTCGACATATCTGCGGGTTTCTGTGGCAATTCCGCACATCCTCTGCAATAGATTGAGCAAGATGCGCTCTGTGGTGAGTATCTGCATAGTGGAATCACCAATTCGGGCGATGGTGTCGCCTGAATTGACGAGGTCACCGTCTTTGAAGAATATTTCTAATTCCGCATCACCATGATAAAAATGTCTGATGATAGGCAGACCCGCTAAGATCAAATCCTGCTGCGCGCGTATCTCGGCAGTCGAATAAGAAGCCATTTCGATCGAACCGAGGGAAGTTCTATCCCCGTCGGGTGCATCCTCCCGAAGAAATTCATCTATCTTCCATTTGATGTAATCCTCGGGAAGTTCCGTTTGTCTTGGATAAATTATCAACTCAACTCCAGCATTCGTTCAAGAGGTTTGAGCGCGCGCAGTCTCAGATCTTCATCCATACGGATCTGCGGCTCCATATTCTTAAGAGCGGCTATCATTTTATCTATAGTATTCAACCGCATGAACGGGCACTCGTTACAGGCACAGCCATTGAGATTCGGAACAGGGATATATTCCTTATCCGGATTCTTCTTCTCCATCTGGTGGATAACACCCGGCTCAGTGCCAATAATGAATCTTTCCTTATTGCTGGTAGCTGCATAATTGATGATCTTAGTCGTCGAACCAATGAAATCTGCATAATCAAGTACTTTATCAGGGCATTCCGGGTGCGCTAAGAACTCCGCATCAGGATATTTGTTCATCAAATTAATGACTTCCAACTCGGAGAACTCAATATGTACCTGGCAGGTGCCTTCCCATAAAACCATATCTCTGCCGGTTTGCTTCATTACATATTTACCTAAATGCTTATCCGGTGCGAAGCAAATTGGCGTATCTTTTGGTACGGATTCAACTATTTTCCGTGCATTGGAAGATGTACAGATAATATCGGACATTGCCTTGACTTCCGCCGTGCAATTAATATACGAGATGACAGTGTGCTCAGGGTGAGCATCCACCCATTCTTTGAATTTGTCCTTTGGCGCGCTGTCTGCAAGTGAGCAGCCTGCTTCCATGTCAGGAATCAATACCGGTTTGTCCGGGTTCAGAATCTTCGCTGTCTCGCCCATAAAATGCACCCCGCAAAAGAGAATGACTTTATTATCAACTTCCTTAGCTTTCTGTGCCAAGGCAAGTGAGTCCCCCATAAAATCAGCAACATCCTGAATTACAGGATCCTGATAATAGTGAGCTAAAATTACTGCGTCACGTTCTTTTTTTAATCTATTTAATTCTGCGTATTTTTTCTTTAGGCTGCCGTCGTCGTGTCCATTACCGTTTATCGTCTTTATTTCTTTCTTTTCTAATTCAGCTGCCATTTTAAAAAACACCTCCATATAACTATCCGGTAATAAAGAATTAGTTGTTCCATATAAACGAAGCTAAACTTAACTAATTTTTAACGATTTCGATTATGAGATGCGTCATAATTCTGTTAAAGATAAGAAAAACATCGAAAAGATTTTTAATTTTTTCATTCCTCATTATTCGCATCTATCTTGTCCTGAGCAATGAATATTAAGACTATGAAAAACATAGCCACTGCAGTAAATGCACCTACAACATAAGCACCGGATATACCCCAAACTGCATACACCGGGGCAACAACCAGCGGTCCGAGGGTCTGTCCCAGACGCAGCACCATACCATTAACAGACATGATTGCACCGCGTAATCTCATCGGCGCCATGCCCGAAAGAACAGACAGCAGGCTCGGCAGATTGATCCCCTGTGCCATACCAAACAAAACTGTTGGTATCAGCAATAACCATACATTAGGAATAAATGGTATCAATATCATTGACAGGAAATAAAATCCGCAGGCACCCTTTATCAGTGTCACTTCGTTGAATTTTCTGCTTATCTTACCCATATTCCAGGATGTGAACATTGTAGCAACTGAAGCGCTCGCCATAATTATTCCTATGATATATGGCGGCTGCCCAAATTCCTCACCAACCAAGAAAGGTATATAAGTTAAATAAGGACCATATAATATAATGAAAGTGAAAATGCTCAGGATGAAAAGTCCGATAATTTGCTTTTTGGTTATGTAAGTAAAAGTTTCCTGAAAATAGCTCTTGAGAGTTTGCTCCTTTTTAGGTTCCGGATTCTTAAGTCCAAACAGCACAAGTAAACCTACTCCTACGCCTAAAAATGGCAGTAAAAAGGGATAATTCCAACCAATAGTTGCCAGAGCACCGCCGAGTAAAGGATAAGATGCAGTACCTACGCTGAGGACGCTGCCATTATATCCCATAGCTGCTGATCTGTCCTTACCGGAGAAAAGATCGCCAATAACAGTTAAATTTATCGCTCCAAGAGAAGCAGCGCCTATGCCCTGCAGGAATCTGAAAAAAACCAAAAGTGTAAAATCTCTTAAGAAAAAGCATGTACCTCCCGCTAAGCCAAACAAGAGCAATGCCGGAACCAGGATAAGCTTCCTGCCGAATCTGTCGGCTAAAACACCAAAAAAGGCTGCCAAGAAAACCCCGGGGAGGGTGAAAAATGTCACGAGAAGTCCAACCTGTTCAGTTGTTATATCAAAGTTCTTCCGAATACCGGGAAAAGCAGGGGTTATACTTGATACCCCCAGTACTGCCATCAAAGTTATGGCAAAAACGATCTGCAGATTCGGATCGTGATATAATTTCTTTACTTTCTCAGTCATTGATTCCTTTGCTTTTTATATAACGTACAAATTTAGCAAATCGAATCAATGCAGCATAAATTTGATTAATTTTTGTAATTTGAATTGGACATTTATATTATTAATAATATGAATGGGAAAAAGCCTGTTTAATTATAATTACTCCTCACCACAGCATTTTCCCTATCCAACTCTATCGGATTTTCCTTCATCCATTCCTTAAACTTCTCTGATTTCTTCTTATTCGCCTTCATCCATTCCTTATAAGCGCTGTAATTGCCTATTTGCAGCGACCACCGGCTGTAGGCGTCGAAATGCCCGGCGTCGAGGATTTTCTTCTGATAGTCGAATAAAGAATTATCGAAATGCTCGGTATATTTCCCCGTAAACCACTCTTCAAGGAATTTTTTGCGGAAAAACGTCACCGAATAAAAATTCATCTCATTCCCGATATTATCTTCATACGATTTCCCTGCTTCTTTATAAGCGCTCTGGAAAACCAATCTGAAAGGCTTGTCCGCGATAGTCATTTTTCTATTCGTTCTGATTTTCAAGCCGGTAAGCTTGTACTGCCTTTCGCCCTGCATAAAATCAAACAGGGCGGTGCTGTATGACCCGTAGAGAATGCCGCTAATCTCTTCTATTTTGCGGGTATCTTCGGACAGCAGTTGGAATAGCTCGCCATAGATTATCCCCCACATCCTCTCGGCGGTTTTAGCGTAATGCTTCGCCAATCGATAATAATTCTTAGGATACATAGGATCGACCTTGATACCCTGTTCCCAGTAGCCTACGGCGCGTCTCAACCTTTCTCTGCCTAATTCCGTTATGCCAAGTTCCTGGTAGAGTCTTCCGGAATTGGGGAATTTCTCCAGCCCTTCATTATAAACATCGATAGCCGCTTCTTTTTCGCCTACAAAATCATGCGAATTACCAAGTATCTGATAGACCATATCGAAGACCTGCTCATGATCTTTCAGGGAATCCAGCAATTTTATTGCTTTCTCATAATTTTCCAGCTTATAATGACAAAGCGCTTTTTCATAAGGGTATAGGATAGCAGCCGAATCCAGGGCTATAGCGCTGTCCAGCTTGTCTATAGCTCTGTTATAATTGCCCTTGTTCATCTCTTCGATAGCCTGCATCCCGATCTGATAGGCTTTTCTTTGCTCATCAGTCTGGCAATTCAGAGCATAAGCCGTTACAATTAAAAGAATTATCACACCAATTACATATTTCATAAAAACTTTTTCCGTTTTTGAGACATGCTCTAACTATAATGACTCATTAATGGCGAAAATGTCTCATACCTGTGAAAATCATCGCCATATCGCGATCATCGGCGGCTTTGATTACCTCTTCATCGCGCTTGGAACCGCCAGGCTGAATAACCGCCGTTGCACCTGCCTCGGCAGCCTGTTCCACACCGTCGGCAAACGGGAAGAAAGCATCGGAAGCAACAGTAGTTCCGGTCAGATCGAGCCCCATCAATTTAGCTTTGTCGGCTGCAATTCTTGCGGAATCCACCCGCGACATCTGCCCGGCGCCAATGCCAATAGTCCTGTCTGCCTTGGTATAGACAATTGAATTGGACTTAACATGCTTGACCACCTTCCAGCCGAACATAAGCGAGGCTTTTTCCTCATCGGTCGGCTCGCGTTTGGTTACAACTCCGGACTTATCCTCGTCCGCCAAAAGTGTGTCCGAATGCTGCAAGAGGAAGCCGCCTGCGACAGACCTCAGATCAGTTTTTATATACTCTCTCAATTTATCAAAATTCACCTGTATGAGCCTGCGGGCTTTCTTCTTCATGAGCAAATCGAGCGCGTCACTCGTAAATTCCGGCGCTATTATTACTTCAGAGAAAATATCGTGGATCTTCTCAGCAGTCGGCGCATCGAGCGCTCTGTTTACGATAAATATCCCGCCGAACGGCGATACCGTATCCGTCGCAAAAGCCTTATCGTAAGCTTCGATAAGATTCTCGCCTGCTGCCACACCGCAGGGATTCGTATGCTTAATGATGCCGAAGGTGAGTTCTTCAAATTCGATTATCAGCTTAGCCGCGGCGTCAATATCCATAATATTGTTGTAGGACAATTCCTTTCCATGCAGTTTATTAAATATCGAGAAAAAATCGCCGCACAGAACAGCATCCTGTTGCGGATTTTCCCCGTACCGCAGATTCTGTGTAATATTCAGAGGAATAGTAATCTTGTTGCGGAAACCGCTCTTATCTTCGCGCTGGAAATACTGCGCAATCTTACTGTCATAATACGCCGTATGATTGAAAACCTCGGAAGCAAAGCTGCGCCTGTTATCTTCGGGTATTGTGTTGTTGAATTCCTTCAGCATTTCGATCAGCCTGTTATAATCCTCAGGATTTACAACGGGCAGAGTCCATTTATAATTCTTGGCGGCGGCGCGCAGCATTGTCGGACCGCCAATATCGATATTTTCGATGATCTCTTCGTCGCTGACGTCTTCCTTAGCCAGCGTCTGCTCGAAGGGGTAAAGATTCACTGCCAGCAGATCAATCGACTCGAGATTATGCTCATCCATCTCTTTGACGTGGTTCTCATTGCCAAGATCGGCGAGCAAACCGGCATGGATAGCAGGGTGAAGCGTCTTCACTCTGCCGTCCATGACCTCGGGAAAGCCCGTCAAATCACTGACTTTTTTCACATTAAGACCATTTTCCTTTAGCAATTTAGCCGTGCCGCCGGTAGAATATATCTCTATACCGAGCCCGTCCAGTTCTTTTGCAAAATCGACAATGCCGGTTTTGTCGGAAACTGAGATCAGCGCTCGTTTTATTTGATAATTTGAAGGATCGATCATTTTAACCTCTTTTATTAATTCTAAATTAATTGCTATTTTGTTTGAAAATAAAATGCAAGATAATAACAAAGCGGGAAAATATCAGGAATAATTCAAAATCCTTTCAGCGACTGGCATAGCCTCGCCCAGCAGGTAAAATGAGCCTGTAATTATCGTCAGCTTACCACTTTCAACGGCTGCCACAGTGGCTTCCGGGACCTTCTCGATAATTTCAATTTCTTTAATGCCAGCTTCTTTTGCCAAATATGCCACATCAAAGCATTCTAAAGCCCTGTCTGTCGCAGGTTTAGTTATGAGCAATTTTCCACAAATCGGTTTCAGGGTTTTAAGCATATTTTCGGCGTCTTTATCATTCATAGCGGTGAAGACAATATTCCATTGCATACCATGATACCCGCATTTATTGAGTGTATCGACGAGGAAGCCCAATGCCGTCGGATCATGCGCCACATCCGCGACTACCGGCGGATTTGTGCCAATCAATTCTATCCTCGCCCGAAATCCGGTATTCCGTACAATATTGGAAATGCCCGCAGCTAAATGCAGCTCGAGTCCCGTGTATTCCTTTTCCAATTCCTTGATAGCCGCATAAGCGGTCTTGAGATTATGAAGCTGGTGTTCGCCTGCAAGCTCGCAGCGCAGATTCTTTATAGACCATCCTTTTGCGTTGAGATCGACATTCATTGATAGATCGGCATTATATGAAGCTATCGTCGCGCTGATATTTTTCTTCAGGCGAATAGCTTCCGCGTTATTCTTCTTTATTGCTTTATCAAAAACATACTTTATTTGCTGATTAGTATCTGCGATAAGGACTTTGCTGTTCGGCTTGATTATCCCAGCTTTTTCGAAGGCGATGGAAGCGATATCATTCCCGAGATATTTCGTATGGTCCAAGCCAATTGGCGTAATTATTTCAAGCATCGGCTCGAGAACATTTGTCGAATCAAACCTGCCGCCCAGACCTGTCTCAACAATAGCAATATCCACATTATTCTCAGCAAAATACTTAAAAGCCATTACAGTGGTAATTTCGAAGAAAGTCCCGCTGATCTTATCCGACACGAAAAAAAGCATTTCCGCAAGACTGACTATATACTCATCGGAAATTGGCACGCCGTCAATCCTGATCCTCTCTTTAAATTTCTCGATATGCGGCGAGGTATAAAGCCCTGTTTTAAATCCCGCTTCCGTCAGGACCGAAGCGATCATAGCGCAAACCGACCCTTTCCCGTTCGTGCCGGCGACGTGCACACTCGGAAATGCTTTTTCGGGATTGCCGCAGCTCTCGAGCAATTCCCGCGTCCTTTCCAGGCCCGGCTTTATCCCAAACCGATGCAGCGAGAAGAGTTTATTCAATATTTGCTCTTTTTTGGCTGCCATTAGCTGAATTTTAGATTAATTTGTGTTTTTTACTAATATCATTAAAACTTGACTGTATTTTTTATATTGTAAAAATCATAGTTTAAAATATATATTATTTTTCAAAATAGTCTTAATGTAACGTAATCAAACCTGCAATTTTTAATTTCCTAAAACGTTTGACTGCAATTAATAATAAAATCCATAATATATAATTATGAGTGAGCGAGATCGGCTGATAGACCGCATAAAAGAACTTACCGGTTGGACAATACGCCCCAACCGATTCAAGATCATTACCGATACCACAGAGTGGATGGAGATCCATCGAGGTCATATTATCCGTATCGGGGGTGTGGATTATATCGTCAGGGGAAATATGAACGAACCCCGCTTCGGCATTGATGACCAGCCGAAATATTGGGTTTTTAATACTATCCAACTCGAAACAGGTATGCAGCAAATACTGAAAACCGTTTTCCATGAAGAATTTACCGCCCACATAGGCATTTTCAGGATTCGCTGCTACCGCGATCCTGATAAGGAAAGCAAAACACTCGATTTGGTATCCGGCGATGATAGATTTATGCAGGGCAAAACTGTTTATGATGATGCCGGAAACAATGTCCGAATAATTGATTACATAAGGGGCAGCAAGTTTTTCCACTCAATCCCTAACTTACCAAAAACACACAGAGAATACTTCGAGCAAGATTTGCCTGAAATTTTATGGAAACTGAATGATTCTTTTAAAGCTATTGAGTATCTTCACCGCTATAATCTTTTCCATGGTGACATCCGCAATGACCATATCATAATTGAACATGATACCGGCAACTTTCGCTGGATAGATTTCGACCTCAAGCAAGATGTTTCCGATTTTGACTTGTGGAGCATAGGTAATATCCTTTGCTACGCTGTTGCCAAAGGTATCAAGCCATTTGATTTAGTGCTTAAAAGTGATGAATTTTCCGACGAAGTGAAAAACAATTTGACAAAGGAGGATAGCTCGGCTTTTTATGAATATCGGATAATGAATCTCAAAAAACTCTATGATTATATTCCTGACAAACTGAATGATATTCTTCTGCATTTCACTATCAAACCTAAGGAATTTTATTCTTCTATGCATGAATTCATCGAAGATTACGAAGATATGCTGCGTTCGGAATTCCCTCAAAACATTACAAATTAAATTTTTTTTATAAATTTTATTGCTTTTTAAAAAAATTCGTCTTACTTTAAAGAAGTAAGATATTTTTTTTGTATTATATGAAGTTACTTCGGTTTGTCAACAAAACATTTTCTTAACGTTAACATAGATTTAGAACAAACGAACAATAATATGAAAACGCTGATAATAGGCGGCGGTAAGGGATGCAGGTCCATATTGGATCTGACCAGTAGTTTTTTTCTCAAAGAGCTGAGACTTAATGTTATAGCTGTTGCAGACATTAACCCCATGGCGCCCGGCATGATCTATGCCGGGGAAATGGGTATAAAAACTTATACTGACATGCTCGAAGCACTTAAACATCCTGGTTTGAAGGTTGTTATCGAGCTAACAGGAAAAGATAGTACCCTGAAAGAGATTTATAAAAATGCCAATCCCGGTATAAAAATTATTGATCATACTATTGTAGGGCTGTTTTGGGAAATCGAGAATGCCCGGGATCGCCAAAAGCAGCAATTGCAAGAAATGCAGGAATTAGAGCGGCAGCTTGAAAAAGAAAGCAGCTTCATGCAGAGCATTTTCGATAACCTGATTGATCTGGCAGTAGTGCTGGACAGACACTATAGAATTATTAAAGTGAATAAGAAATTTTCAGAATTTTTAGGTATTAATTCCAAAGATATTATAGGAAAAAAGTGTGCTGAAGTTATTAAAGATACTATTTTGGGGTGCGATGAAGACCTGTCTGATGAAAATCTCGAGAGAATATTCAAAGAAGGCAAATCTTTAACTTTTTTAAGGCTTACACAACCGCCTAACGAAAATTATTGGGAAATTGTACGCAGTCCGATTTATGACGGTTACGGAAATGTTGCCGCCATTTTAGCTACATGGCATAGAATTACGGAAAGAGTAAAGCTCCACCGCGAGATCGAAAGTGCCGAGCAGCGCTTCAAAAGTTTTATCAATTCCGCCGAGGACTGGATATCCATCAAGGATCTTAACGGCAGATATGTAATTGTCAATCCGGTGACTGCAAGAGCGCTGAATAAGGAAGCGCACGAATTTGAAGGGAAAAAGCCGGAAGATATACTGAATCTTAAACTCGCAAAAATGATAAAAAAACACGACTCCCAAGTGATCAACAGCAAAAAACCATTGACTTTTGACGAAATAATCCCAATAAACGGCGAAGAACGGCATTTCCATACCGTCAGATTTCCTCTTTTTGATTATAAGGGTGAAATTTACGGTGTATGTACTATCCAGAGGGATAGAACAAATGAGATTAGATTGCATGAGCAGCTTGCCCAGAGCGAAAAGCTTGCAGCGCTCGGAAAACTGGCGGCAGGCGTTGCACATGAAATAAACAATCCTTTGACCGGAATCCTTGCTTATGCGGAAGATATGCAGGAAGAACTGGGAGATAGTAAAGAGCTAAGCGGCGATATAAGCGTGATAATCCGCGAAACCCTGCGTTGCAGGGATATTGTTAGAAACCTGCTTGATTTCGCACGGCAGGATAAACCTCAACTGCAGAAATCCAATCCGAATACGGTAGTTGACAATGCCATGCATTTAATCGAGAGGCTTCCACAATTCAAGGATGTTTCTATTCAAAAAAGACCTGATAAAAATCTGCCTGATATTTCGCTTGATCCTATGCAAATTCAACAGGTTATGTTGAATTTTATGCTGAACGCAGCGGAAGCAATGAAATTCAAAGGCGAGATAACAATTCAGACAAGCTATGACAGAAAAAAGAGCAGCTGCATAATTTCTGTCGAGGATAATGGACCGGGTATACCGGAAAATATGATAGATAAAATATTCGAACCGTTTTTCTCTACAAAAGGGACGAACGGATTGGGATTAGCCGTAAGCTGGGGCATTATTGAGCGCCACCACGGCACGATAGAGATAGATATGTCAGACACCGGCGGAGCAATTTTTTCGATTGTATTGCCGGCGCATACATAGCGCAATATTTAAAATAATTGAGCGGTGATTATATGGATAACAAATTGAAATTGCTTGTAGTTGACGATGAACAGATTGTTCTTGACAGTATAAAAAAACAATTGAGAAAAGAAGAGGATTACGAGATATACACTTTCCTCAGCGCCCAGGAAGCCTATGATTTCGTAATACAGGATTCTGTCGATATAATTCTCGTAGATCTGATGATGCCGGAATTTGACGGGCTCGAATTCATAAAGAAAGTCCGGGATATAGATACCAACATTATGATGATAATGATAACCGGTTACGCCACCATAAAAACCGCTCTACAGGCGATGCAAATCGGCGCTTTTGATTACATAGCAAAGCCATTCACAAAGGAAGAACTCAAAAAGATTGTACGCCGTGCCGCCGACCTTGTAAAAGCTCATCTTGAATCCGGTAAAACCGAAGATATAGAACTCGAATCGGAAAAACCGGGCAAAATTAAAGGTATAGGACAGAATGTCTGGCTTATGCAGCAGGAAGACGGCAATGTGCTTATCGGCGTGGAGCGTCCCTTTCTTGTGACTGCCGGCAGCATCCGGACAATATACCTGCCTTCAAAAGGTGACGAACTGCGCCAGGGCAGCACCTTCGTCCAGCTTTTCTCTTCAGACCTGCGTCCGCAGGCACTATTAGCACCGCTATCGGGCATAGTCACTGAGATAAACCAGTCCGTAGTTGACGATCCAAATACCGCCCTGCAGGATCCCTACGGCAAAGGATGGCTCGTGAAGATAAATCCGACGAACTTTGAAGAGGAAGTGAAGATTATCGGGAGGTGAGGAATCAGTAACTTGAGATCACGGATTGTGATGTCATTTTGTTTTCATTCATTTATTTATTAATTTTGTTTATGTTCTTTGCAGGTGTTCGCTGGTCAAAGGCGAAAGAATAGGGAAGCATGTGAAAATCATGTACGGTTGCGCCGCTGTGACGGGGGACAAGCTTTTCAAGCCGCAAGGCAGCCACTGCTTCAGCAGCGGGAAGGCGAAAAGCAAGGATGAACCCGAAGTCAGAAGACCTGCCTGTAAAGCTCATTGAAGGATCAGCAATAGCATTTATCATATCAGTTGAAGCTAAAATATGCTGGTTCTACATCCGCGGCAACGGATGCAATGAGGAATTGAAAGCCAGGTTTGGGATTGACCGAATTAATGGAATTGCTGCCATTCCGATTCCCTTCGACTTTTCAAATTCCTCACAATTAAAATTTGTTTAATTAATTACAGGAGTACACTGTGAAGATATTATACTTTTTTACGGTAATTGTGCTTATGTCGATTGTAGGAATTAGCACTCTTTCGGCACAGGCATTCGAAAATCTAAGAGAATTTGAAGTCGGAACGCAGCCTATGGGTATTTATATGGATAAAAGTAATAATAAAGCCCATGTAATCTGTATTGGCTATGATGACAATTTCAACGGCGTCTTCGAACCCGACAGCGGCGACGTCAAGCCGACATGGTGGGTTATCAATCTGGATAAAAACAGCAAGGAACCCATTTCCGCGCAACAGGTAAAGGAATTTGAATGGGGCTTCATGGGGTTTCCCTTTCGCCCGAGTTACAATACGAGCGGAACAACCGTCGCAGGAACGCTTATTCTTTCGCAGAATAGTATTGTTAAGGTTTTCAGCCTTGATAATTACCAATCCATGAACGACAGCTTATTGAAAATTAACACCAATTCCATCTCAAAACTCGGCAACTCACTGTTTTTCACAGTACAAAATGCCGGCGGCGATGACAAGCTTTACGTGTATGATGAAATAGCTCGCAAGCTGGTTGACAGCCTCGTTACCGGAGAGAATGTTGCTCAGAGTGCAGCTTATAAAAATGGTGCCAAAAATCAGGTTGCTATTCTTAGCGTAGGTCCTTACAATGAGGATAAGTCCATGGTCGAGATAGCAGAAAAGCAGGACGGCAAATATACGATTATCAAGAAATTCGAGGACCTTGGCAAAAACGCCAATCATATTGAGCTTTACGATGAAACTACTCTGGCGGTGACAATGAATGGTTCGCACGAGATACATCTTATTAATATTAACAATATGGAACTGACCGAGACTTTTGATACTCATACTTCCGGATTCGATGGTCCGCGGGAAACTGAACTAATTCAAGGAGGTATAGATATATTCACTTATAATTTCTGGGCTGTAAGCACTTACGAAGGCAATGTCAAACTGCTTACAAGAGACGGCGAACTCGATAGCGAACTGGAAATCGACGGCAAAACCGAGGCTATGACTCATATTTCAACGCCGGACAGGATTTATTTCATGGTAACCGTACCCAATAATGCTGATTATTCCCCGAATAACAAAGTTATAGCTTATCAATCAACGGTAACATCTGTTACAGAAACTAATAACGGCACACTGAAGCTCTATCCCAATCCCGTGGAAAATAATGCCTATATTGAATTTGAAGACAATGATATTATCGAACCGGCAGAGATTTCCATAATATCATTGACCGGCAATGTTATAGGTTCTTTCAAACATTTGCCTGAAAGCGGCGAGGCTTTCCGCTTCTCGGCAGAAGAACTGGAATTGACCACTGGTGTATATTTCGCAAGGATAATGACTGGAAATGATGTTTACGCGATTAAATTCAGAGTTGTGAGATAATGGCGATCGTGCGGGAAATAGGGAGAATTGCAGCAGATGTGCCACACCTTAAGGGTGCGGCACATTTAAGAATATTAATTCTTTTCCTCTTCCCAATCTTATCCACCAAAGGCATTGCGGCAGAAGAGTCCAAAGACAGCATAAGCAAAGCATTCCCTTATATAGAGGTCAGCGCCGAGCGGATAATTTCCTCGCCGGCGCTGAAATACTCTGCTCTTACAACTATCGATAGAGAGAAGATCGAACGCACCGGCGCCTGGCAGGTACACGAAACTATTGAGAAAACGCCGGGCGTTTACATTAAAAATTACGGGGGACTGGGCGGCATCAAGACGATTTCGATGAGGGGGACTTCCGCCCAGCAGACCCTTGTCATGCTCGACGGCATGAAGCTGAATTCCACCCAGAGCGGGCTGGTCGATCTATCGACGCTGCCGGTCTCGCTTATAGAGAATATTGAAGTCGTCCGCGGAGGGAATTCCGCTCTGTACGGCGGCAATGCTATCGGCGGGATAGTAAATGTCAGGAGCAAGGATCCCGGCAGCGGCTATAAGCTTACCGGGAATCTGGATTACGGCTCATTCAATGAGAAATATATAGGCTTGTCAGGAGTGAAATCCTTTGACAAATCGCATATTTCCGCATTTGTGGATGTGGTCGAATCGGACGGCGATTATCCCTTCACCACACGCCAATACGGCGAAACGCAAGAATTAACACGACAAAACGCTGATTTCCTTAATGCTAATGTCTCGGTCGCAGGAAACTATAAGCCGGGAGATTGGAATATCAACGGCAGAGTTTTGGCGAGGATGACTGACAGAGGCACGCCCGGCGCGGTTGTGCAGGGATATATAGAATCGGCGGAAGCACGGCTCGAAGATCAGGAAGGGATTTTCATAGCTTCGGCGAAAAATCAGCTTAGCTCAAAATCTTCATTTTTTCTTGGAATGATGGGAAAATTGCGAGCTATGCGCTTCCGCGATCCCAATTCTTTCGGGCTCGACGGCTATGAAGGGCTCGACAATCGCTATACAAATCGTGAAATGCAATTCACCGGCAGATACAGACGAAAAATTTCCTTATTCAATATCGAAGCAGGGTTGGAAGGGAACTTCGCCGATTTGAAAGGCGGCATGCTGCAACCGGAATTGAGCGATTACGTGAAGCGAAGCGCAGGCGCCGTATATGGCAGAACAGAGGCGGAATTTGATCCGCTATCACTTCAGGCTGGGCTGCGATATGACATGATTTCGGATGCAGGCAATGCGCTCTCGCCAATGGCGGGTGTGTATTACTCGCCGGAAGCGCTGCCAGCCAATTTCAAGCTGAACTGGTCATACAATTTCCGTCCGCCCAGCTTCAACGAGATGTATTATCTGAATTACGGTACGGCAGACCTCAAGCCGGAGCGCTCTCAATCACTGAATGCAGGGGTCAATGTTACGCCTTTCGATTTCCTAACAGTGGATCTGAGCGGTTTTCTTATTAGTACAGAAGATGGTATCGTTTCAGTTCCTAAAAGCCCTGTTACGTGGTCGGCGGAGAATCTTGGCGAGATATATTCGCGGGGCATTGAAGTAAACGGCAGGGCGGAACTTAACCTGTGGAAATTGAAAATCGCCGCCGATCTCTCTTACACCCTGCAGAAAGTCACCGATGAAAGCGACGGCTCAATCACAAAAGGAAAGCTTGTTGTTTACCAACCGCAGGAGATATTAGCAGGGAATTTAATTCTCGATACTGGAATTTTCACTATCGGCGGGAATTTCAACTATTCCGGCTTTCGCTATTATCTGCCTGATAATTCTTATGGCTCGCTGCTGCCGGAATATGCGATAGTAAATTTGCACGCAGAGAAAGACTTTGACACTGATCTCTTTGCATTCACTTTAAGATTTGACATCAAAAATTTGTTCGATGAAAGATATTCCGTTATTCGCAATTATCCAATGCCCGGCAGACTCTATCGCGCGGGCGTTTCCGTAGAAATCGGAGGAAGTTCAGATGAATAGAATGATTTTAATTTTAATAACAAATTTTGTCTTTTGCAGCATATTAAACGCACAAACAACCAACGGCACCATAGACACTGTCTATTCCTTCACACCCGGCGAAGGGCAAAACACGGGGCAGGCGCCGGAATACTTCCCAGAGAATATCTTCGGACTTCCGGACAGCGCCGCTTCGGAGAATGTACCCGCTGCTTCAGCTGAGAAAATTGTATCTCTCGGATTGGACGGCGAGATTATAGTCGGTTTCAAGGATTATGAAATTATCGACCGCCCCGGCGCCGATTTCACAATATTCGAGAATGCTTTCCTGAATCCAATAACCCAGAAAATCTTCGCCGAACCCGCAAAAGTAGCTGTCAGCAGCGACGGCGTGAATTTCGTGGAATTCCCCTTTGATTCGGCGAGTCTGGAGGGCTGCGCAGGTGTAATGCCGACTTACGGCGGCGCCGATCCATTCAATCCGTCGGTAAGCGGCGGCGACAGTTTCGATCTGGCGGATGTAGGGATGGATAAGATCACCCACATCAGGATAACCGACATCTGCCGGATGATCCTCGACAATCCCGATCATGAGTATTACGACGCGGTTATCAGCGGATTCGATCTGGACGCCGTGGCGGGATTACATTTGGAAGAAAGAAGCGCCAGCGCTGTCGATGATAAATTCAATAATAATTTTGATATAAAAATATCAAATAATTATTTGTCGGTAGAAACGCATAAGTCATACATTTATAATAATTTACTACTGTGCAATATTAGCGGAAATATTTTAGATAATTTAAATTTTAATAATGAAATTCAAGTAGATTTGAGCGGGCTCGCTGCGGGCGCTTATTTCATTATTATTAAAAATGATAAAGGTATAATTTTTAAGAAGTTTATTAAAGAATAATATATTTCGGGGGTGTCCCAAAATTCAGAGAATGTCATTCCTGCGAATGTCTTTAGATCCTGCTTTAGCAGGGCAGGAATCTGATGAATACTGGATTCTTCGCTGCGTTCAGACTGACGTTCCCAAAATTTTCTTACTTCTGGGACAGCCCCGATTAATGGGTGGTTAAACCCGGAATTTTCATTAAATATGTACATTTATTTGTAATCACTTGCAACAGCATGCTTTAGCTTGCTAATGATTCGAAGTTTTTCAGATCCTTTACAAAGTGCTAAAGCACTTTGTTGCTAATACTTACAAGCAAAATCAACTTTTCTAATGCAATATTTGGGTTAAATCATTCAAAACGTACAAGATTCCTTATGAAACATCAAACTCTAATAATTATATTTTTAATTTTCCTCACTTCCTGCATCTCGCCGCCGTCAGAGCCGGAAGATAACGGCGCGTCACAGACAGGCGACAACGGCGTCTTTATACTCTGCGAAGGCATCTGGAAGCAGAATAATTCATCTCTCTCTTACTATGACCGCGAATCCGGCAAAATGACAAACGATTTTTACAAGAAAATGAATCCCGGATTGAATCTTGGCGACCTTGCCAATGACCTCGCTATCAAGGGGGATACTGCTTTCATAGCTGTATCCACTTCGAAAACTATAGAATTATTCCGCATTTCAACAGGTAAATCGCTTGATAGGATAGTCCTGCATGGACATCATCAGCCGCGGGAATTGTGTATTGTCGGCGACCGCGCTTATGTTACCGATCTCTATGACTCATCAGTTACTGCCTTCAATACGAAAAGTATGACGATTACGAATCGCGGGCGTGTAGGATCTGCCCCGGAGGGCATTGCCGCCCACGACGATTACCTGTACGTCGCAAATTCCGGCTATGGCGACTACCTTGCCGACCGCCCGAAAGCGGGGACAATATCCGTTCTCGACCTCAATAGTAGATTGAGGGAAAAAAAGCTGCTCGAAGCAGGACCGAACGTCACCGAATTGCAGGTCAATCCGCTGAATGGCAGACTATATGCACTGTATCTGCACCTTCCCTCGAAGGAAGATTCCCTCGGCGGCATTGTGGAATATGATGCGAGCAGTCATACCGAACTGCGCCGCTGGCACCTGGATGCCAAAGCCATGCAGTTGTCCGTCACCGGCGACACACTATTCTTTTTCCACGATAATGATCTGGCAATGCTCGATCTGCGGCAGCAATCGCCCACACCCAAAAAGCTCATCGACAATCCAAATAACAACGAGATCTGGTATTCACTCGGCGTCGACCCCGACGGCAGACATCTCTGGATCGGCAGCGCCATGAATTACCAGGTGCACGGTGAAGTTTATATGTATGATTTGAATGATCTATTAAGCCCTGAGAAGACTTTTAAGGTGGGTATAAATCCGGGAACAATAAGATTCTTTTGAAATGACCTATCCCTTCAACCTGAACTTTATCGGTATAGTTACCCCGCAGTTCAGAATCTTAGCTTTATAAATTGTTTTTCGAAAATTCCTAAATCACAATACAATTTCAAATAATAAATAATTATATAAACTGTAAAAGTTTGGTGAGTTAAAAGTTTTATAGCATAAACGGTTACAGATACCATATTTTCAAAAGTTTTTTACCGGTTTTTTAATTTTGTTTGTATATTGTAATTTGTGTGATTGTAGATTGTAAATTATTTGGATATAAATTTTAGTGATACTATGAGCGAACAACAACCGAAATTGCTGCTGCCCGATATTCCCGACCTTCATAAGATAGATGTTTATATCAAAAATGGCGGGTACGAGACTTTTCGCAAGGCTCTTAAAATGCAGCCGGAAGAAGTGACCGAGGAAGTAAAGAAATCCGGGCTGCGTGGCCGCGGCGGTGCGGCTTTTCCGACGGGGCTGAAATGGTCATTTATGCCGAAGGATAATGAAAAACCGAAGTATCTGGCGGTAAACGGCGATGAATCCGAACCGGGCTCGTTTAAGGACAGGCAGATTTTTGAGTTTAATCCTCACCAACTTATCGAAGGAACATTGATATCCTGTTATGCGATGGGATGCGGCGCAGCATATCTTTATATTAGAGGTGAATACCATAGATGGATAAATCTGATGCAAAAAGCTATCGATGATGCATACGAACGCGGCTTCATCGGGGAAAAAATGAAAGAAACGCTGGGAACTGATTTTAAAACGGAATTTTACATACATAAGGGCGCAGGAGCCTATATCTGCGGTGAGGAAACCTCGCTAATGACTTCGATTGAAGGATATCGCGGCTATCCTCGCTATAAGCCGCCGTTCCCCGCACAGTACGGTTTGTGGGGAATGCCAACAACGGTGAATAATGTCGAGACCATTTCGGCAGTGGTACCGATTATAAAAGACGGAGGCGAAACTTATTCGCAGATCGGTGCGGAAGGTCACCCGGGTACGCTGCTGTACGGCATTAGCGGTCATGTGAATAAGCCGGGTGTATTCGAGCTGCCGACGGGTGTGCTGCTGACAGATCTGATATATAAATACTGCGAAGGGGTTCCGAATAACAAGGGGATTAAAGGTGTAATACCCGGCGGTTCGTCGATGCCGCCGTTGCGTGGCGATGAGCTCGAAGGGGTGAAAATGGACGAGGAATCGCTGAAAAAGATCGGAACACATATTGGTACTGGCGGCGTCATGGTAATGGATGAGGACACTGACGTTGTTAAAGTGACACTGCGGATAGCGCATTTCTACCACCATGAGTCGTGCGGTCAGTGTACGCCATGCCGCGAAGGCTGCGGCTGGATGGAGAAGGTATTGACACGCGTGGCACATGGCGACGCTACCTCGAAAGACCTCGATCTGCTTGTAACTATCGCTAACAATATCGAAGGTAATACTATCTGCGCACTGGGGGATGCGGCGGCGTGGCCTGTGCGCGGATTCATCAATAAGTTCCGTGAGGACTTCGAGAAAGCGGTAAAAGAGAAGCGTACGTTCCGGGCGCCGAATGTGGTGCATGGTCGCAGAGCGACGGCGGAGCAGCTGACGTATCAGGAGTCTTAAGGTTAACGGCTAATGGCAAACGGTTAACAGTCGAAGAATAAGAATTTTTGATAGATTGTGCGTCCGTCAAAGTTATGGCGGGCGTTATAATTTAAATCTAATCAACAGATACTAAATACCCTTTTACTGCTTTTTCTGCAGCCTGCCGACAATGATAAATTGCTGTATCCGGAACCTTATCACTACCACTGGCAAGCTTTTTGGCTGAGTTCAATTCATTTGCAGCCTTTTTCATCCACGACATTTTCTGATTTAGTTGCATAACTTTAATTTAAATAAAAAGTACTACATGTCCAATTGAAAAGCTCTCAATTCTTTTTCTTCTTCATTTTAGGGGCTCTTAGAGCAGTAGGATTCACTTTAAATGTAAGATTGCCGAAATCGCCGATACCGGCTTCTTCCAGCTTCTTTTCGGCTATAAAGCCAATCATAGCTCCGTTATCCACACAGTACAGGAGATCAGGTATGGAGACATGGAAGTTATGTGTTTTGGCTGTCTGTTCTATCCTGCTGCGTAAGTAAGAGTTTGCCGATACTCCTCCGGCAATGGAAATGTTTTTTATACCGTGGTCAATTGCAGCATTCACGGTCTTCTTTACCAGAACGTCAACGATCGCTGCCTGAGCGGAAGCGCATAGATCGGGCAGCTTTTCTTCAGGTAAACCATCAGGGAAATTTTTGCTGAGAAAATAGCGAACGGAAGTCTTCAAACCGCTGAAACTGAAATCATAATTTTTATAATCTATCATTCCTCGCGGAAAATCATAAGCTGTGGGATTGCCCTTTCGCGCATAATTGTCTATTTCCGGTCCCCCGGGATATGGAAGTCCCAGAAGAGAAGCTGTCTTGTCAAAGGCTTCGCCGGCGGCATCATCACGCGTCAAACCAAGAATTTCATATTCCGAATATGACTTTACGAGGAAGAGTGCAGTATGCCCTCCGCTGACAACCAGCGTAATGAACGGAAATCCAAATTTCTTGTCTTCAAGGCAGCCTGAGTAAATATGCCCCTCGATATGATTTACCGGAATTAGCGGCAGTCCATACTTGATGGCTAATCCTTTAGCAAAATTGGAACCGACAATAAGCGAGCCGACCAGCCCCGGTTCGGAAGTTACCGCAAGAGCATCCAAATCTGTAGCATCAAGTTTAGCTTCTTCGAGTGCTTCGCTAACTATTGTGGAAATTATCTGAATATGGGCACGCGATGCAAGCTCCGGAACTATGCCGCTATATTTCCTGTGTATATATTGTGAAGAGATAATATTGCTCAAGGCAGCCCCGTTACTTATAACAGCAGCGGAGGTATCATCACACGAGGTCTCTATGGCTAATATACCGGACATTATTGTTTGCTAAAATTATTAATAAATATTTATAATTTTATACGAACGTAACAAGATGTTTTTCATTAGTAAATTGTGTTAATAATTATCGCTGTCTTGAAATAAAATTAAATATTTCCAAAATTCTAATTCACAAATTTATTATATTTATTTATGAGATTTAGTGACTATTTTAAATAACTATCAAGGAAGGAAACTTATATTTCAAGCCATAATATTGATTAAGAAATATTTTTAAATGGCTCTATCTGCTCATAACCGGTTAAAAACTATGAATACATTACAATTAATTGTTTGATAATAATTTTGAGGAAATTATAATGAGAAGGTTATCAATCCAAACATATCTGTTATTTATTATATCATTGATCATTCTTACTAATTGCGGTGATAACTCAAGCGAGCCATCTAAAAAATCAAACTGGTACGATGATGTTAAATTCGACGTTGACTGGTACGATGATTCATACACTTTCAACGTCGACTGGACAAAAAACACGATATATTTCGATAGCAGTGAAACTTCAGCTTTACTCAATATCGATAAAGAAAATCAAATCTATACATTTGATGCAGAAGATGAAGAAGCTGCTACTCTTGCTGTGGGAGATATTTTTGTCGTGTACAAAAAAGCTCTGAGGAAGGTTAAAAATGTGAGTAAAGTTGGGAATGAGATTAAGGTGGACACTGAGGATGCCCTGTTAGTGGAAGCCATTGAGAATGGCACTATTGGCTGGGATGCAGGTATAGATTTCCAAAATCCGCCTGCTGTCAATATTAAAAAAGGTGACGAGGATATTATTCTGACTCCTGCGGATAATAACTTTAAATTCAAACAGAAGTTTGGCGATTATGAATATACTCTTGAAATGGAGTTTCTGGGTGACAAATCCAAAGTTAACTGTTCTGTGGAAAAAACCATCGCCGGTGCGTTGAAAGGTAAGTTCGAATTAGAAGGTATGATCAGTAAATTCCGAGCAAAAAATAATTTGAAAATCGAAAGCCAAAAGATCACAAACATGGATTATCTGAATGATGATCTGAATGGCGCTTTGACTGCATCGCTGGTTGTAACAGCTTCCGGGACGGATATGGTAAAATTATTCGAATTACCTGTAACGATATTGAAGTATCCTCTCCCCTGCCCTATACCTGCTGCCCTTGATCTAAGAATCGTATTTGATATTAGGGGTAGTGTTCCGGCTGGTGGTTCCTCGCGAGTCTCAGCTAATTTTAAATACAACTCTTCGACTGGTTTCAAATATGATGGGATAGATGTAAATGTTAATGGAAAAGCAGGAACTTACGAAATAAAAGACAATGTTACGGAGACAGGCGCTCCCGGCGCTATTGCCGCCAATTTCGGAATTGGCTTCCCACGCTTAGCTCTTTCCATTGGCAATGAAAACATAGTTCCATGGATTCATACTGCCTTTGTCATCGGCGGCTCTTACACTGTATATCCGGCATGCCAGACTGCTGACGCTTCATTTATAGGAGCATACGGTATTGATATTAATATTACCAAAGCAATTAATATCTCTAAAGAATATACACTCTGGAATATGCAAAAAGAACTGCTCCGATCCGGAGATTGCGATTAGATAGTATTTTATATTATTGCGGGCTGAACTATTTATCCCAAAAAATTCATTAGAATTTTGAATTTACTGTAAACTTATGTAATAAAGTGCTTTAGCTCTTTGCAAATGGTCTGAAAAACTTAGAATTAGCAGCAAGCTAAAGTTCGCTGCTGCAATTGTTTCCAAAAATTTATATTGTATAATGCAATATTTGGGTTTATCGCTTCCGCAGTATCGCGTCTGTGAAATAATTGCGGCTGTCGAAGAAGAATTTCTCAACATGAAGCCCTGTTTTGTCAGCGAGCCTGCGGATACCGTCTATGTCATATTTTTGCGAGACTTCCATATAAATCGGTTCGCCTGCATTGAATTCGAAGCTGCTATCTATAGCATCAATTTTTACTATCTGCTCTGTTTTACTGACAAGACAGCTTTTTGCCTGCCCGGTCATTGGATCGTACATAGGGTAATGGTAGAATTGATCGAGATCGAAATCTCCCCTCAATTCTCGATTTATTCTGCTTAAAAGATTAAGATTAAATTCGGCTGTTATGCCTTTGCTGTCATTATAGGCATTCAATATTGTCACAGGGTCTTTCTTCAGGTCAAATCCCACCATAAGCAAATCCTCAGAGTGCATGTCATCAGCTATACGCTTTAAAAATCCAATAGCTTCAGCTTCAGGAAAATTACCTATATTCGAACCTAGAAATAGGATCACCTTTTTCGCAGCTTCGTATCTTAATTCATCAAGGAATTCGAAATATTCACGGGCAATGCCTAAGACTTTCAATTGAGGGATTTCCTCCATCAGTTTTCCAACTAAATAATCAATGATATTTTTGGAAATATCGACGGGGATATAGGTAAAATCTGCCTGCCTGTCGATAAAATGCTTGAGCAGCAGTTTTGTTTTTGCACCGTCGCCGGCGCCGAGTTCGATAAGATTAAAATTTTCACGATGGCAGCGACAGATCTCAAGCAAGTTTTCCTTATCCTTGTCGAGAATTTCGAATTCACAGTCGGTCAGGTAGTATTCTTCCATGTCCATGATCTGCTGGAAGAGCCGGTCGCCTTTTTTATCATAAAAATATTTTGATGATAGATATTTGGGGCTTGAGCTAAGCCCGTCTTGAACATCTTCTGCGAAGGCTGCGTTCATTGCATATTATTTTGGTTAATGGTTTTAATTGATTTTTGTAGACGCTGGAGCATCTTGTATTGTGTTCCAACGCTAGAGCGTTGGAACGAGGGACTCACTCTATATTCATACATGTTCCGCCAGCCGGAGACCGGTGAACTGCCAGCGCTTTTCCGGCTGGAAGAAATTCCGGCAGCTGTAGCGGATGTGATCGCGGGGTGTTGCGCATGAGCCCCCGCGCAGCACCATCTGTCCGCTCATGAATTTGCCATTGTACTCGCCGAGAGCGCCTTTGTCCTGTTTATAGTATGGATAAGGCATATAAGCACTGCCCGTCCATTCCCAGACGTCGCCGTAGAACTGGACGGCAGTGCCGGTTCGCTGTACCGGACGGTAGTTTTCGTTGTCCAGGAAATTTGTGTATTCACCCGGGGTTTCGTATTTCTTTGCGGCAGCTTCCCACTCTTCTTCTGTTGGAAGGCGTTTGCCGCGCCAGCGGGCAAAGGCTTCGGCTTCGTAATAGCTGACATGCGTTACCGGTTCATTTTCATTGATTTTTTCAAAACCATGAAGAGTGTATTGATGCCAGATGCCGTCAATCTTATGCCAGTGCAGCGGCGCCTTGATATTGTTTTGATTTATCCAGTCCCAGCCGTCGGACAGCCAGAAATGGAAATTCTCATAAGCGCCGGATTCGATGAATTCCATAAATTCGCCGTTTGTGACAAGCCTGTCCATGATCCTGTAAGGATGAAGGTAAACCTTGTGTCTGCCGTGCTCGTTATCGTAAGAAAAGCCAGAGCCGCCCCAGCCGATCTCGTAAATACCTTCTTCCATTTGAAGATAGTTTTCGCTCAGTTCGACGGGGTTTTCCGTCCCGGGGAAATCTTCGGGAATATAAGACGGGAATAAAGGATTATTACCCAGAATATATTTAATATCTGTCATGAGCAGTTCCTGGTGCTGCTGCTCGTGGTTCAAGCCCAAAGTCAGCAAGAATTCCAATTCCTCGGAAAGTCCGTTTTCTATAAGTTCTTTCATTTCCTTATCTATGTATCTGCGGTATTCATAGACCTCTTCGACAGTCGGTCTGCTTAGATTGCCTCGGTTAGAGCGCAATATCTTCTCACCTTTGCTTTCGTAGTAGCTGTTAAAAAGGTAGTGATAATCGGGATTATAAGTATTGAAGGCGTTTTTGTAATTCTCAAGGATGAAAACTTCGAAAAACCATGAAGTATGACCCAGATGCCACTTTGGCGGGGATACATCCTCAATCGGTTGGACTACGTAATCTTCGGTTTTGAGTGGTTTGCATAGCGATTCGGTTGTACTTCTTACTCGGGAATATGCTTCGTAAAGATTGCCATTCATAGAACTAATTATTTATTTTACAAATTAATTAACCCAATTTTGGAAGAAATATGTACAGGGGTATTGTCATTATTCCATAACGATAGATAATTAAATTGATTATAATTTTCCTTAGTTTAGTGTGGTATTTTTTGGAGAAAAGTCTCTCCTTTTCTTAGCTAATATATATTTGAAAGAAGCTATTGGTTAATCCCGGAAAAATCATTATAAGAATTCCCTCATCCCTAAATCCCTTCTCATAAAGAGAGAAGGGACTTTCAGTTTAAAAAGAAATTCTTCCACCCTTCTCCCGCCGAAAGAAGTGCTGGGGATGAGGGGGAACAAGAGATTGTTTATGTTCTAATGAAATAATTGGGTTAAATGAAACTTTCCCTCCATTTTACGAATTATAATTTGTAAATACTATAATCGTTTTTAACAAATTCAAATTTAATGTATCACAATTATTTGCTTCACTTTAACGCCGAAATAGCTTTTTAGCACTAATGAATAAACCCCCGACGGTAAATTTTGCGTATTTATGCTAACTTCAAAAGGCAGCTCTTTCTCAGGCTTATAGAAAACCCTTCCCGTAATTGACTTCCCGTGCAAATTGTAAAGGTTCATAGTGTAATTCCCTTTATCACCGCTTGTTACCGTAATTTTTAATTCTTCATCCACAGGATTTTGCAGAAGAGTATATTCCACTGGTTCCAAATACTCTAGTTGTGAAATTGACTGACCGCAAATCCCGATAGCTTTTACTCTGCCGTTAATTTTTTTCACCTCAATATCCGAATTCTCCCATGTAAAATCAACTATCTCAAGGGCTGTGACACTGTCATTATTCGTATACAGAAAACCTTCGAACCTTGCCAGAGGAATTGTTTTCCCATTTATCAACGGGAGTTTACCTGATAGACTTAATTTCTGTACATTATTTTCGATTTCCTTTGAAATTAAGTCAGCCCCATACACATTTTCAATATGATAAACGGTCGGGTCAAGATGGATCTCGGTGTTATATTTCATGATGCGTTGAAAACCATCATTGCAGTTTATAGTATTGGTTAAACGAACCGTAAACTTTTCAGTGCCAATCAATCCGCTCGTATCAGGCAATCTGACTTCGGAACCACTATAAACACTACTTCCTCTGATTTCAAATTTAACAACGGAATCACAGGGGGATATAATATTTATTGCAATTGAATCACTGTGAATCCCCTCCTTATTCGGCGAGAACTCCACTGGAAAGACAAGACTGTCTCCCCCCTTAAGCTTAATTGGGAAATTATAATTTTCCTTTAGCTGAAAGGCGCTGGCATTATTAGATATTCTAATGCTGCCGATTTCCTGAGTCCACTCAGTAGTATTAGTCAAAACACATATAAAATCATCCCTGAACCCTGCGCAAACCTCTGCCATTTCATATTTGAATTTTGATCTTGTTTCTCTTACAACAATATTAATACTGTCGTACCCAACAGAGCATAATCCGGGATCATAGCCTTTTAGGTAATATTTGCTTGTCTTCGTAGGAGATACGGTTAACTGTCCGAAAGAAGAGATTTTTTTGCCTGATTCATCCCGCCATTGGTATTTGTCGGCGCCGTTAGCTTCCAGAGAAATTATTTCCCCCTTACAAATTGTATCTTTATAAGTATCTATCGATACATCAGGTTGCTCAGGACAAATGCCGCAGCTATCCGTACGATAATACAAGCCCATAGCTATCCAGGAATAGCAGTCTTGTTCGGTAGTTTCAGATCCGAAATCAGTCTTGATCGAAAAGGAATTTTGGTATTCCAATAATTGGGTCTCAATTAATTCGGAATTCCAGAAATTAACCTCTATTCTTTCGTCTATACCGTTAATTATCAGATTTTGATACTTACTTATTCGTTTTTGCAGATCGGAAATAACAGCAAATCCTTTGGCATATATCGAATTATCACAGGCTTCGAAACCTGAAATCGTCTGAGAAGTATCCCAAACCATTTCTCCTGTCCGGGTAATTATTCCATCCTGTAAAATCAAGTGTCCTTCAAAATCCGCAGTTAAATCTCTATATATTATTAATATGGATATACCGTCAGTTTCCCAGTCTGTAGTACTGACTTGAAATGAGTAAGTTCCGTTGCCGGTGATGGCATCAGAAATATCTGCCCGATAGCTTCTCGTGCCGAGTTCGCCTAATTTTGTCCAGCATTTGTCGACTTCTTCCCCTATCAAATCAGCGGAAAATTTATTCGAAGATCCCGCGCCCCCATTAACTGTTATTTCCGATTCGGGTTCAGTTCCTTCTCTATATGAAACACTCCACCAGGCATAAGCTTTCCTGAATTCAAAGCATGAATCCGGAAACTCATTGATTGTAAATAAAACAGGCTGCGGGTTTGGCGCATGGTTTTTTGCCCTGCCCGTAATGCGTGTGCTTTTGTGTATAATCCTGAGACCGCATTCAGAGTTGTCATAAAAGCGGTTTTTCAATTGTGACAGAGCTGGTGAAATATTTATTATTAATAGAATTATAACAAATATTTCAATCTTTATTTTTCCGCAATACATCAGCGGTTATATTATTACTTTAAAATATATCCTGAATACATGGCAAATATAATCAATAATGAACAAAACTAAAATTCAATCTTAATTCTCAATTCTTATCCCAAATTGATTAGAATTTGTTATTTTTACCTATTTTTAAAGGTAAGAGTATCATGAAAGGAAAAAGTATTAACTCAATTCTATTATTATCATTATTGATTTTATTGTCAGGCGGGGTTTTCGCTAATGGTGGGAAACTTGTTCACGGCAAGATCATCGATCAAAAGACGGGCGAAATAATAGCCGGAGCAACCATAAAGACAGTTAACGGCAAGCTCGGGACTTACAGTTCCCCGTCAGGTTATTTCAGGCTGCCGGTTCCTGAAGCTACCGACCGGATAAAAATTAAATCCCTCGGTTACATCAGTAAAACTGTAAATGTTCAAAAAGACACAATGCTGATCAAACTCGAACAATCACCGATACTGATGAAAAGCGTTGAAGTAACAGGAGATATTGAACCGGATGAAGTTGTCAGGCGCGCCATCGAACGCAAAGAAGAAAATATGGCTAAAATAAAAACACATACCGGAAAGTTATATTCAAAATTAGTCCTGGAATTAGGCGGACCCGTATTTGCAGACGCTGACTCCGATGAAGAATCCATCAGCATCGGCGGCACTATCGGAGAAAAGGCTCCCGAGAAATACAAAATGTTTCTCATGGAAACCTTTTCGAGGACATACAGAGATTTTGATAAAAATGTCAGTCATACTGAAATAATCAATCGGCGTCAGACCTCGAACATTGAGCCTCAGCAAAATATACTCGCTCTCGCAAATTTCAACAGCTTTTATCAAGACAGGATTAAACTACCCGGCACTGAGATCATAACACCGCTCAGCGAGGATGCCTTCAGCTATTATAATTTTGACTTCAAAGGCAAAACCGCCATGGATAAGCGTTATGTTTACATTATTGACGTTCAGCCTTCCTCACCGGTATTCCCTGCTTTTTCCGGTGTAATGAAAATAATTGAAGGCACTTATGATCTAATTGAAATTGATGTTCGACCGAGCAAATCCACTGCAGTCTCTTTTATAGACAGCCTCCATTTTATCCAAAAATTCGATGAAATAAAAGAGAACATCTGGTACCCGAAATTCCTCGAAGTTAATGCTAAAGCTCGGGTTGATGTGATTAAAGGTATCATCAATGTAAACGCCGATCTCAAAGCAGCAAGCATTTACAGCGAGGTAGAGATAAACAAACCTTTACCGGATTCCATTTATAAAAAGGAAATTCCCCGCATAACAGTATCAAAAAAAGCTGATTCTTTACAGGGCGAGTTTTGGGAGAAGAATTCCCTGCGCAGCATTACCGAGCGCGAGGAACAAATTTACAGGGAAGTTGACAGCCTCGTTGCTCTCGATACATCGGAAACAACGAGCAATGAATTTGATTTCAGCTATTTCCCATATATCGATTTCAACAGGGTAAATTCGATTGGTTTAGGTTTGCTGATGAGTATAGATTATAAAAGCCTGAATTTAAATTCTGCCGGATTTTTCAGTTTCGGTCAGCAAGAACCTTTCGGCAATGCTGAGTTATCTTATACAGTTTTCAGCAAACGCAAAAGCAGACTTAAATTTAATGTTGGCATATTTTCCGGCATAGAATCCATTCCCTTTGATGATGATTATCCGCGGTTAGCCAATGCGGGGGCGGCTGCTTTCCTTCACTATGATGCTTTCGATTATTTCAGGAAAGATGGTTTCTCAGCAGGTGTAGATGCCTCTGTATTAGGCATTGGTCTGAAAGGAAAGGTCGAATTTTCCAATCATTTATCACTTAACAAAAAAACTGATATTTCAATCTTCCACGATAATTTGTGGCGAAGGAATCCCCAAATTGAGGAAGGTTATTATAATACATACACCCTTGGAATAAATGCCAATACAAACAGGACTTTCGGATGGGATTCAAGGTTCAGAGCAGATATTAATGTAAATATCCTTTACGGAGAGAACGAAGCTAAAGATTTTCAAAGCATTGAGGGAGACATCAAATTTAAAATACCCACTTTCTACACCGGTTATTCACCACTTATGTTGGATTTGAAATTCGCCGGTGGATTGGCTGATAGGAATTTACCATTGCAGTATCAATCCCGGATGCCTTCCTGGATGTGGGGATTGAATCCCGGTGATAGATTTTATTCTTCTCCTCTTGGCTATTTCGCCGGACAGGAGTTCTATAACGGGCATCTGTCATATAATCTTACCGATATCTGGTGGAGAGCTATAGGACTGCCCTTATATGAAGGGAGAGGACTGGACCTCATTTTAGCCGGCTCGGCAGGCAAGTATTTCATGTTTGGCGAGTCTTTTAATTATAGTAATACTTACGGTTTAATAAGCGGCACTTATTATAACGGGAAACCCGAATTTTATTCCGAAGTCGGTTTTGCTTTAGGCAGGATACCCATTTTCATAAGTAATGTCATTTATCTTCGCTTTGATGCACGCTGGGGTATTGGTCCTCTGGGCAGCGGCAATTTCGGTTCTACAATTTCAATATCCGGACCATTAAGCGAATTATAAATAGCAATGGACAAAACAATTGTTCTAATTTATTCATATAAAATACTTTACGAGGTTGACTCAACAGGAATTTTGTCTTTGCTTCAACTTCTTTCAGGATGACATGGAGGTGTCGCACTGAGCGGAGTCGAAGTGTGACTAAATTTTCTTATTTTTGGGGCAGCCTCATATTTAAGAGCTGCTAAAAAATCAGCCGCGAGCCTGAGAAGGAGTGGTGACACGCGGCTTTTTCATTGTAATAAGGTTGAGAAGGAGTATATACATTTTTAATTACGGGAAGATTCAAAAAAAGTTACGTGTTGCAGTATTTTTTTTTATTTAATATATTTATCTTTATAATTTGTAAAAAATAATTAGAGGTTCGACATGGAAAACAAAGAAAAAGCATTTCTTCCGATCATGATCGATCTGCAAAAGTTCGGATGCCTTGTCATTGGCGGCGGCGAGGTAGCCTATAGAAAGACCCAGAACATTCTCGAATTCAACGGAACAGCTACGGTCATTTCTCCTGAATTTGTACCTGAATTGCAGAACCTCATCGATTCAGGTAAGATTAAAGCCATCAAACGCAAGTATGAGCGAGGCGATGTTAATGATTTCGATATTATCTTCTGCGCTGCTGGAGATGAAGCGGCAGATAATATGGTAAAGCAGGATTCCGATATAGCTGGTAAACTCCTGAACGTTGCCGATGTTCCCGAACTCTGCAATTTCATCATGCCTGCCACAATTAAGCGCGGAGCTTTTATTTTAGCATTATCCTCGCAAGGTGAGGCGCCTTTCTACGTCAAGGAAAAAAGGCAGCAGATACAATCTATGATCTCGCCTATGATCGCGGATATAACAACAATAGCGGGCGTATTCCGTAGAAGACTCATGGACGACGAACGGTTCGAGAATCCCGAACGAAGGTACGAATTGTTCCAGCAATTCCTGAAAGTACCGTGGGAGGAAATTCTCTACGAACATGGGCTGGACGGAGCGTATGAAAGAATGGAAGAATTATTTCAATAATATACATTTAAATTATGGACAAAAAAGGTAAAGTATACATAATAGGGGCGGGTCCGGGAGACCCCGACCTGATCACAGTCAAAGGTATGAATGCACTCTATGAAGCTGATACCGTGCTTTATGATAAACTTGCTAATACCGAACTGCTCAAGTATTGCAAAGTTGATGCGGAATACATCTTCGCCGGTAAAGAAGCCGGAAAACATTATATGAAGCAGGAAGAAACAATTAAACAAATGATTAAAAGCGCGAAAAGCGGAAAAACCGTCGTCCGCTTAAAAGGTGGTGATCCTCTCATATTCGGCAGGGGGGCTGAAGAAGGTGTCGCACTCCGTGAAGCCGGTGTGGATTTTGAGATTATTCCCGGAATCTCCGCAGCTACAGGCGCAGGCGCCTATGCGGGCATCCCTTTAACTCATCGTAATGTTGTCACTCAAACTGTTTTCGTTACTGCACATGAAACCCCCGGCAAGGAGACAACTCAGGTAGACTGGAACAATCTTGCCCAGATGAATAATACTTCCATTGTTATTTATATGGGAGGAGCTCTTCTTCCCAAAATAATTGAAACCCTGATAGAAAATGGAATGCCGGAGGATATGCCATCTGCAGTTGTCGAGCATGCTTGCCTGCCATGCCAGAGATCATTAACTGCAAAATTGAAAGAACTTCCTGGAAAAGTCAAAGAGATGGGGCTCAAAGCACCAATGGTCACGATCATAAGCCCAACTGCCGAATTGCATGAAAAACTGAACTGGTATGAAAAGAAACCCTTATTCGGCAAAAAAATAGTTGTTACAAGAGCCCGCGATCAGGCACGATCACTTTACAAAATACTCTCCTCACAAGGCGCATTAGCTATACCTTTCCCTTGTATTAGAACAGCTTCAGCAGGTTCATCTGAAGAAATTATCGGCTTGATCTTTTCTAATGACTTCGACTGGATGGTTTTTTCAAGCGAAAACGGAGTAAGATGGTTCTTCAAGCTTCTCCAAAATGGATACAGGGATGCAAGAATATTAAAAAATATTAAAATTGCCGTAATAGGCTCCGGTACTGCTGAAAAATTACGTGAGTTCGGTTTGAATTATGATTTCATGCCTTCAAGCTTCACGTCGGAATATTTGGTAGATGAATTAACCGCAAAATATGATATAAAAGGACAAAGATTCCTCAGAATAAAAGGCTGTTTCAAGCGTGACCCGCTGACTGAGGGATTAAGAAAGAAGGGAGGAGATGTAATTCCCTGCGAAGTATATGACCTAACCGGTGATAAACCCGACCAGGAATGGATTAACTACCTAAAAGAAAAAGGCGCTGATGCCGTTCTTTTCACCAGTATTTCAACTGTAGACAATTTTTATTCCATTCTCGGTGAAAAGGAAGCTAATAAATTATTCAAAACAACCAGAGCCGTCGCTATTGGTCCCGTAACCGGAGGCGCCCTTGAACAGCGAGGGGTAACAAATCTTACAATAGCCGGCAAGCATAATCTCGAAGGACTTGTCGAGACTCTGATTGAAACTTTCAATTGCTAATGTGCTGCATAACTTATTTAATTTGTCTTTCACCATCTTTTTAGCTGCCACATATAATTGGATTACCTGAAATATTCATCCCGTATATTCCATCAGCGAATAACAATTATTTGTAATTATCTGTAACACAGGCTGTATCATAAGTGAGTAAATTTTGACACTTCGACTATGCTCTTGGTGACAGCCCATGAAAACTCGTATTTGTCATCCTGAGATGAGATTGCAAAATCCAGCTTCAGCGGGCCGGAGCCGGAAGAAAGACCAAAACTACGGGACATCCCCGCACATTCGTAGTTTTTAGATCCCTTGCAAAGTGCTAAAGCGCTTTGTTGCAAAAGATTACAAAATATTCCATTTTTCTGATCATTTGTTAAAAAAAAATTAAAAAAATACTTGAATTATGAACAATAGTTCGTTATATTTGTATTGAACTATGGTTCAAAATTAAAAATGTAATAAAAAAAAGGCAAAAAGATGCCCAGACCAAAGAGATACAGAAGAATGCGCCGCCCCCCGGGCATGCAGGGTTTCAAGCCCTTCGGCGGTATCTGCGAAGATGACGAGATTATGCACCTGCTTTACGAAGAATATGAAGCTATCAGGCTGGTAGATTACGAAAGTCTCTCGCAGGAAAAAGCTGCGGAAATAATGGAAGTTTCACGACCAACTTTCACACGCATCGTGGACAGTGCCAGGAAAAAAATTGCAAGCGCCTTTATCAATGGGCGATTGCTTCTTTTCGACGGCGGGCATATAGAATTTGACAAAAAATGGTACAGATGCAATGAATGCAAATTAATTTTCGACATCGAATCCGGCAAAGAGGATAAAGTAATATGTCCGTTTTGCGACTCGGAGGATGTCGTTTTTATAAATGAAGAACTAAAATCAAAAGGTGAAATCATGGAAAGAAGAAGATCGGACAACAGACGCTTCGAAAGACAGGAAGAAAGAAAACAGGACAGAAAACAGGAACGCAAACAAGAAAGAAAACAGGAAAGGAAGCAGGATAGAATGCAGGACAGAAGACAGGACTTGGCATCCGACGATCACGAACGCCAATTTTTAGGCTCCGGCGGATATTGTATTTGCCCCAAATGCGATTACAGAAAACCCCACGAGCGCGGCGTGCCCTGCACCGAGAAAAAATGCCCCGATTGCGGTTCTCGTATGGTGCGCGAAGGTTCTTATCACCACGATTTGATCAAAGAAAAAAAGAAAGATAAAGAATAAGCGTCTAAACGAAAAGATATTATTGCGAATGATTTTTTATTTGCAATTATTCTTTGTTCAAAGTGTAGGGGTTATATATATCAGCAATATTTGCACGAAATTAAATTGAAAGGTAAAATTACATGAAGATTGCACTGGCATCAGATGACGGGAAAACAATTGCCCAACATTTTGGAAGAACTAAGGGATTCGTTATAGTGACTATTGAAGAAAAGAAATTTGCAGGTAAGGAGTACAGAAAGAATAAATTTACTGCTCACGCTATGGACGAAGAAAATCACGGTCACGGACATGGCGGGCACAGCCATGAAGCGGTCATTGAGGCTTTATCTGATTGCTCCGCTGTCATTTCACGAGGAATGGGAAGAAGACTGTTCGATGATTTGATGAACAACAACATTCAGCCTTTCGTGACCAACCTGACTGATATCAAGATGGCAGTGATGATGTACATCAAGGATGAATTGATCATCCGACCCGAAGATACCTGTGAAAACTAAAATATTTTTTCATTTATCGGGCGCTATATGGAGGCATTACTTCTTGCAATAAGTACCGACGACGGTATACATCTGTCTTCAAAAGACATTACCGCATGCGAAAGATTCGATATCTATTATGTTTCCGAAAATGAAGATGTTTTCTTCGATGATGTTAGGAAAATCGATCTAAATAGCATATCTGCTGACAATGCGATAGAAAAACTTAGGTCGTTGTTATCAAAATATGTTAATGATGTAAATATTATTGTTTCTAAGGAAATAGATAAAGATATCGCGGGTATTATCGGTGAATTCAACATAAAGCCCATTGTTTCCGGCAGAAGGCACGTAGACGAAGTGGTGAATTACATAAAAACAAACTATTCATTGATCGAAGAAAAGATCAACGAAAATCCCGGTGAAGTTTTTTACGTAAAATAAGTCATGCAATATAAGGAAATACTTTTCTATAGCTTAATTGAAGGCAGCGGCAAAACTACCGCTGCCTCATATTTTGCTGACAAATTTGCTAAGGACGGCAAAAAGATTATCATATCCGATTACAACGTCTTTGCCCCCGCAATGCATCATTTCCACAAACCGGTTAGTTCAAAACAGGAGGACTTTACCGGACAAAAAGCTGCCGTAATTAACCAGGACCTCTGTATCCACTGCGCCATGTGCCAGGAAGCCTGCAAATTTAACGCAATCGAGAATATAGTTGATTTCGAAGTAAATGAATACCGCTGCGATGGCTGCGGCGAATGCACGGAAGCCTGTCCCCTCGACGGAATAGAGCTGGTCCCTAAAATCTCCGGACAAATGTTTATCGCCGAAACCGCCGCCGGACCATTGATTTATGGCAAAATGACTCCCGGCACTGATAATCCCGAAAAGTTAATTAATATCATAAAAGAGACAACCAATAAAATTGCTTCTGAGACAAAGCCGGATTTTGTAATTATTGACGGTAATCCATATTCTGTGGAGTTTAAGCAAAACGGAACAGGTAACCGCCCAATTAAGATCCTTATCGCCGAAGCAACCGAACGGAACTATCTCAGTCTCTTGAAAATGATCAATAACACTGCTCCTATCAACCTGCCAAACTATATCATTATAAATAAAAAAGGCATTAAAGGCAGCTTTTCCGACAAACTCAGAGAAGTAACAAAAATGAAAAACCTTTTTGTTTTAGGCGGGATAGCCTATACTAACGAACTAAAAGAGAATTATTTAAAAGGTATCCCCGATACTGAAAATGCCGAGCTGGAAAAGATTTACCAGGAATTTAAGAGCAAAATAACTTCAAAAACCATAACAAAACTATAGCCGCAGAATGCCATTTACCTGGTATCAAAACCAGCAGCTTGTAACCGGCAGGATACTTTGCCGGATTATACTGCTAAGCAAGAAACGGTATCAAAACCAGCAGCTTGTAACCGGCAGCCATTAATTCTCTTCCTGCAATTGTTTACCTCTGCCGAAAATTTTTTTTGTACTCAAACAGCAAATATAGCTTTATGGATTATATTTAATTTTTTTCATATTTGTAATCTAAAATTTTACAAATAGGAAAAAAGAATTATGAATAAACAATTAATAGAACCGCACGGCGGACAACTGACAGAGCTTTTAATTAAGGACGGAACCCGGATAGAAGAGCTGAAAGACCGCAGCTACTCCATGAAGTCATGGGCAATGAACGAAAGGCAGTACTTCGATATTGAATTACTTTTGAACGGCGGATTCTCTCCTCTGCAAGGTTACATGAACCGTGAGGAATATGAATCCGTGCTGGATAACATGCGCCTGAAAGATAACAGTCTCTGGTCAATACCAATTTACCTCGACGTAAGCGAGCGATTCGCAGAGAAGCTCAGCGAAGGCGAAGACATTGTCCTTCGTGATAGCGAGAGTTTCCCGCTCGCAATTTTACACATTGAAGACATCTGGAAGCCTGAAAAAGCAATCGAAGCTGACAAAGTTTACGGAACCGATGATCCCGAGCATCCCGGGGTAAATTATCTCCTAAACATAGACAACCCCGTATATCTTGGAGGGAAAATCTCCGGCTTGCATTTACCTGTACATTTCGACTACAACAGCTATAGATATACACCAAGTGAATTACGTCACGAATTCGCCCGGCGCGGCTGGCGGCGAGTGCTTGCATATCACACCCGCAAACCTATGCACCGCCGTGAAGTGGAAGTAACCAACCATGCCGCTAATGAGATCGGTGCCAACCTGCTAATCAATCCTATTGTTGGCATTACGGCAAAAGGCGACATAGACTATTTCACCCGCGTTCGCTGTTACGAAAAGGTTCTGGAAAGATACCCCCGCGGGACAGCCCTCATGGCTTTGCTGCCGCTTGCAATGCGTATTGCTGGTCCACGCGAAGCCATGCTGCATGCCATTATAAGGAAGAATTACGGCTGCAATTACATACTTATCCGAAAAAATCACGCCGATAATGACAACGGCAAAAACAAATCCTTCTACAAACCTGAAGAAGCCCAGCATCTGGTTAAGGATCATGAAAAAGAACTGGGCATAACGGCAGTACCTGAGCCGGACATGATCTACGTCACCGAAATGGCAAAATATTTTCCCGTCGAAGAAGTACCAAAAGGCTTCACGGCTATGGACCTATCAAACGAAGAAATTGAATACCGAATGAGCCGCGACTTGCCCATGCCCGAGTGGTATTCCTATCCCGACGTAATTGATGAATTAAAGAATGGACACCCGCCATTATCAAAACGGGGCTTTACAGTTTTCTTTACCGGCTTATCCGGCGCAGGAAAATCAACCCTGGCAAAAGGATTATTAGCAAAGCTCATGCAGGACGGAAGACGCCCGGTTACTCTGCTTGACGGCGATATAGTCCGTACACATCTCTCGAGCAAACTCGGCTTTTCCAGGGAAGATCGCTCGATAAACGTCCGCCGCATCGGATTCGTCGCAAGCGAGATAACCAAAAATGGAGGCATCGCTATTTGCGCACCCATCGCACCTTACGAATCCGACCGCAATTTCAACCGCGATCTAATCTCACAATACGGCGGCTACATCGAGGTATACGTAAACACCCCTCTCGGTGTCTGCGAAGACCGCGACATCAAAGGGCTTTACTCAAAAGCCCGCAAAGGCTTGATCAAGGCATTCACCGGCATCGACGATCCTTACGAACCGCCGAAAGATCCTGAAATCACAGTCAATGCAACAAATGTTGAACCAGAGGTGCTTGTACAGGAAGTGATATTGAGAATAAAACAACTTGGCTATTTGTAATAAATTTGATATAAACAATGTCAAATAAATATATTTGATTTACCTTACTTTGAACGTCATCATGGTAATTATCGCCAGCATGACGGCTATTATGTAAAAACGCATTACTATCTTCGGCTCCGGAAGTCCCTTTTTCTCGAAATGGTGATGCAGAGGTGCAATAAGTAGAATACGTTTGCCCTCGCCGTACTTCTTTTTTGTCCATTTATAATATGATACCTGGATAATTACCGAAAGAGCTTCGGCTAAGAAAATTCCTCCAAGGATAGGGAGAATAAGTTCCTTTTTCAAAAGTATAGCCATTGCCCCGAGTGCGCCGCCCAAAGCCAGTGATCCGGTATCTCCCATAAACACCTGTGCCGGATAGGAATTATACCATAAAAAGCCAAGAACCGCACCAAACAATGCTGCACAGTAAATTGTAAGTTCGCCGGAACCGCGCAGGTAAATTATATTCAGATAATCCGAAAAATTGATATTGCCAGAGAAGTAGCTTATCAAAGCAAGAGCAAGAAATGCGATTCCAACAGTACCGATAGATAATCCGTCCAAACCGTCAGTAAGATTAACTGCATTTGATGTTGCGGTTATAATGAAAATGGCTATCGGAATGTAAAAGATGCCAAAATCAACATTGATATTTTTAGCGAACGGTACGGTGGTCAATGTCTTGAAAATATCGAAATCGGCTGAAAATTTTTCCGGGAAAAAGACTATAGTGCCGCCAACAATAACCCCGATCAAAATCTGACCAATGATCTTATACCTGCCGATTAAGCCGGTGGGCAGCTTCTTTACGACTTTCAGATAATCATCAAGGAATCCTACCAATCCCAGCCATGCCGTAGTAGTAAATATCAAAATTACGAACATATTCAGCATATTCGCCCAGAGCAGCGTCGGCAGCAGAACCGCGAAAATTACAATTAGCCCGCCCATTGTCGGAGTTCCGGCTTTACCGGCATGCTGTCCTACCCCGTCAAGTTCCAGTTTGGACTGCTCACCTAACTGATGCCGGTGAAGCAGACGAATAATTTTTGGACCTAAATAAAAGCTGATTAACAAAGCTGTGATAGCTGCAGCAGCAGCGCGGAATGTTATATACTGAAAAACACCGAAACCGGGTGGATCGAATGTGTCATGAAGCCATTTAAACAGGTAATAAAACATTAGCTTATATTAGTGTCAATTAGTGAAATTCTTGTCAATTTTAATTCGCAAAATTAAGAAAAGAATTCCAAACAGCGTAATTCAAGTTTGATTAGGTGAGCAATTTTTTAATTCAGGTTGAAATCTTCTCCGAAAAAGCCGGAGGGGTCTTTAAGCATCTTGACGATCTCTTCCATTCTCATGCCGCGTGAACCTTTTACCAGAATGACATCTTCCGGCTTCAAATGCTTTTTCAATTCATTCAAAAGTTCGGTTTTGTCATTAAATGGTTTTATCTTACCTGAATCGAACCTTTTCGCAGCTTTATAAAATTCATCTCCAAAAGTCAATACAATGTCTGCACAATTAGCTGCGTGCTCAAGAGCTTTCTTATGCCTGTCGGCTGATATCTGCCCAAGCTCCAGCATATCCCCAAGAACTGCTGTTTTTTTGGATGAAGCATATTTCTGAAGAGTGTTAAGTGCATTTTCCATCGAAGCGGGATTAGCATTATAACTATCGTTTATGATTCTGAGAGAACCTGCCTTTTCCAGGCGCATTCGACCGAAATCCTTTGAATCATCAGGTTTGTAGGATTCCAAAGCCTTTCTGATCTCTTCACCGCTCATATCAAAATGCAAGCCGACAGTGGCAGCCGCTAATGCATTTAGAGCGCTGGAATAACCCACTGTAGAAAGATTGGCTGTAAATTGATTCCCATGATATTCCAGATCTATTGTAGGATTGAGATTATCATTTAAAATAATATCACCTTTGCATGATACTCCGTCACTCAGTCCGTAAGTCTCTTTTTTCTCTATAAGCTGACCATATCTCCTAATCACATCGTCATCATGATTCAAAAAGACCATCCCATTTTTTTTGCGCAGATAGCCGAAAAGATAGGTCTCTTCAAGCTCTACTCCTACAAGATCGATTAAAAACTCCAGATGTTCCTCGCTAATATTCGTGATAAGACCATGGGTCGGCGCCGCCACCTCCGAAAGGATAGCTATTTCGCCGGGCTGATTGGTGCCTATCTCGATAACACCCATGTCGTAGTCATTATTCATCGTAAATAACACAAGAGGCACGCCAATTCTGTTATTATAATTCAGATAAGTTTTCAGAACATTATATTTTTGCGAAAGCACATGAGCAGTCATATCTTTGGTGGTGGTCTTGCCGTTAGAACCTGCAATGGCAATGACAGGGTAATCAAATCTCAATCTATGAAAATACGCCAGCGCGCCAAGAGCATCAAGAGTATCATCCACAATTATTGCGGGTTTATCTTCAATAAGTAATTTATTTTCTTTATACCAGATTTTATCAACTATTGCTGCTGAAGCACCCTGCTCGTAAGCTTCGGCAACTTTGTCGTGCCCGTCGTATCGGTCGCCCCGTATAGCCACAAATATATTTTCAGGTTCGATAGTTCTGGAATCAGTCGATACACCCTTATTTCGGAAGTCACTGTCTATATTTATCATACAGGCATTTCCGAAAACAACGTAAAGATCTTCAGTTGTAAAACTGGCGTAATTTTTTATCATATTCTATAATAATTTTGTTAATATTGCTGCAGATTTAATTTTTTTGACGTACTAAACGCTGCTTATTTTGTAATTTTGTTAAAATGTAGAAATTAACTTTAATAATAATGTTACTATATAAAACATCGACGAAAATACTGCTAACTCTATTTGCTTTAGGATTCATAATTTGGATTGGGGGAACAATAGTAAGGGCGCCCATAGCGTTTGACCTTTTCGAAACCGGAACGCAATTACAGCTTAAAGAGGAGTATTCCTCAGAAGTCCGTATGCATTCCGTTTATCTTTATACCATGCTCGCTCCCTATACGGGAATCGGATTCATCATTGCATTAATCACCGGCATCGCATTGATGATACGGTGGCGCAGATATATGAAAAATCAGGGATGGCTTCTGATGTCATCCATTTTATTTATAATAGCTTCCATAATTGAAATAATTATATTATTTTACGATTTGAAATTAGGCGTAACAATTTATTGGTACGACGTTACTAATTTTTGGAATGAAAATTTACAGAAATATTTCGTTAACAGGTATAAGAACATTGTTATTTCAACTTTGAGCGGACTTGGTCTTTTATCGGCTTTGACAATTGTTATTTATACAATTTGGCAGCCCCTGAACAAAAGCAAAGAAAAGACAGGTTAAATGATTACTGGAAAAAATACTGAAAAGATATATATGAAATTGAAGGATATTTTCGAGGAATTGAGATATATTGCTAAACGGGCGGACATAAGGATCAGACACGAAAACGGCAGGTTCAACAGCGGATACTGCATCCTCAACAACCGAAAGCTGATTCTTTTCAACAGAACAACACCATTGGAAACCAAAACGGCTGTTTTAGCTCGCAGCCTCCTTAACGAAGATCTGGAAGGTATTTACATCAAACCTGCTATCCGCGACTTTATCGAAAAAGAAAAGGAAAACGTGAAGGAAGATACAGACCAGTTTAAAATGGATCTTGGGGAAAACGAACAATCCTCAAATTAAATCCTTATCGAATCAAGTTGTTTGAGGAAATGTGGGATATCATTAATAAAATGCACACTGCCATTATCGTCGATACTTCTATATCCGTAAGAAGATCGAACAGATCAATATCATTTAGAAGCTCAATAAGAAGTATTATTTCTTTCGATAAAGTTACATCATCCATTGGGTAAACAATACTTATAGCGGCGGCAATAGCTCTTGAACTTAAGGCTGCGGAGGCGATGTCTTCCGCGGGCACATCGGCTCCAATATAAACCACATTGTAACCTCGCATTGCAGCTAAAACCGAAATAGCCAAAGCACCCAATTCATGTTTTTGCCCCCTTGGTGTTCCTATAACAATAGCCGGCGGTTAAAAACCAGCAGCCTGTAACCATACTCTCACCTATAAACAACTATCCCCACCATATCACCAGCCATAACAAAATACACACCGTTCGCCAGACCATACGCCCCAAAATCCACGCCCAGACTCTGCTCTCCGGCGCTCATATCCCCATCATAAAGGACTGCCATCAATCTTCCGGCAGCATCAACCAGCCTCACTCTTAAATCGCCCGCTTTCTCATTATCAAAAATAATCTCGGCGCTGCCGGACACAGGATTCGGAACAATCTTGAGATTCGAGGGACTTTTATGCGGGAAAAACTCCACCCCCGTCGGCGGATTACCCTCGATAGCGCCGATCGACGGCGGGTCATTGAATGCATTCCCGTTATAATCGAGAATTTTCTCCGACAACACCATTCCATTTCCAATAGCCGGCGAATTCGGACTTAAATTAAAATTATCCTGGGAAAAATTCTCGAACAGCGGATCCTCGCCAATAATCCCATTAAACTCAGATGTTGGCAAATTCGGTCCCGTCCAATCCGCAGACAAGAAATGATACCACAGATTATTCGCAAAGTAGAAAGACTCGGGGCGGGTATTCGGACCGATATTAAAAGTCGGGCTGGCGGCGGCGCCGTCAATAAATACAATATTATTGACAAAATCATTATCGCCGCATTGCTCGATACCTTCATTTGTATTTTCCTGCAGGATACGCACCGCCCATTTATTCGGCAGGACTATCGTATTATTCACCACGCGCGATTCCACCGTCCCGACAAACGCAATCGGCGCCTGCGATCCAAAGAAAATATTCGAATGCACAAAAATATGCGCCGACTCAAAGCTCGCCCCAAGCGGACGGAAATAATCCTCACCGGTGCTGCCGCCAATATTAATTGATCGCAGTCCCCCGTTCTTGAAAAAATTCCCGCGGATAGTGACATGCTCGGAACCGCCCTTCGCCTGTATCGAATTCGAGCCTCCATTCTCGAAAGTATTTCCCTCGATCACGCCGTCATGGCAGCCAACCATATCAATAAGGCTGCCACCCGCAGAGCCATTCTTGAACGAGCAATTCCTTATCGTAAAATAGTCCACGCCTGACATCTTAAGCTCGTCATTATTCCCCGAGGCGCCCATACTGCGCCACTCGCAATTCTCAATGACAATGTTCTGTGCCGGAGTAGAGTAATCACCGCCATCGTCAATATTCACGCCGTTTCCTGTCTGCCCTTCGAAAGCCAGATCTCGGATACGTACATTCTCGATATTCACAAAATGTATCCCCGAATTGCCGCCTTGGTAGAGTATCTTCTCACCGGTGCCGGACATAATGGTAATCCATCTGTCCGGCGTCCCTTTCAGATTCTCGACATACTCGCCGCCGTTGTAAGGATCACCGTATATCATGATAGTATCCCCCGGCTGCGCTGCTCCCGCCGCCTGCGACAGCAGCGAATAATCATAGCCGTCCCCGTCATTACCGACGGTGAGTATCTCCGCATGAGAAACAGTCGGTAAGTATAGCAATAGAATAAGTAATATTATATTTTTCATAATCTATCCTTTTAATCAATTACAAAAAACATTTTCGAACTCACCTGCCCTGCCTTCTCTACCAGCAGGAAGTACGCACCGTCAGCCAGATCGATATTCTCATTCAAGATATGATAGCCCTCAGGACGGTATTTATCGGCAAGCTCAGCAACCAGCCTGCCGGTTATGTCATGAACGCTGATTCTTACATCAGACGGTTTATCGAGATAATATCCAAAATGAAGATTGCCGTTGTTGTAAACAAGAATATCCTTAGGAATTCGCTCTTTTTCAGAAATGCCAACCGTCTCCCATGGTGCTCGGATTTTTAGAAGTCCGAAAGCGGTAGAAAAAGAAATAATGAATCTATTATCTGGGGTTACAACCCAGCCATTAGAGTAAAAAGGCTCATCAAAAATAATTTCATTATTATCAATTTTC
>CAZXYS010000010.1:0-106807 GCA_964645005.1 uncultured Hyphomicrobiales bacterium
ACCTGTATTTACGTTAATATTTTTTATTTTTGTGATTATTTTGGACAGCAGTGATATAAAAATAAAAATGCCCTTCCGATAACCGAAAGGGCACTTTTCTTATTTACCTGGAGAGCGGATTACTTGACCAGTATCAGGTCTTTCGTTATCTGCCTTTGATCGGCAAATATGTGCAGGATATAAGCGCCTGCCGAAAGATCTCTTCCATCAATTTCGATCTTGTGAGTTCCGCTGCTCATCATTGTCTTGTTAAGAACATCCATTACCTTTACGCCGGAAGCCGTGTAAAGTGTTGCTTTTATTTCGTACCCTTCAGGCAGAGTTATCATTACATAAGTCTTGCCTGTGAACGGATTCGGATAAGGTTCGTCAACTGTAAACGGTCCGTCGAGATCCTGATTATCAACTCCTGTTATGATCGTAGTGCGGTCATATTCCATCTCAGGATCGCGGTCCCAGAGGGCACGAATTATGATCGATGTACTGCTGCTCTGAGGTACGGTCCATTTCAGTTTCTGAGGTGCGGCGTTAACATCGTACTGCAGTTCATTCCAGGTAACGCCTCCGTCAGGAGTGTATTCCATATCGAACTGCTCAACGTTGTTATATGACCAGCGCAGATTCAATTCCATGCCCATGTTAACCTGAGCATTGATGTCTGCAAGATCTACAGTACCAGCCAATACCTTGAATGGTTCGGAGCGGGCTATCAACTCATCCGTAATAGCATCATGCATAGCAATTACCGCGTGTTTTGTATTTACGGACGGTAGTCTCCAAGCCTGCTTCTCGGCGTTCGCTCTTGTGACGTTGGTGATTTCCTGCCAGTCGGTTTCACCGTTTGGCGAGAACTTGAAGCGTACTCGCGTAGTTTCGTTTGCCTGCCAGTTGATAAAGTCATTGATACCGCCGGTGTAGATCGGATCGTCGGCTGCCGGACGTGTAATCGTTACCGGATATGTATTCAGAGTGAAGTAGTCGTCGCTTCTGTCGATCTCGCTGCCGGTGTTGGCTTCGATCAATCTGACGAGGCACTGTGTTGAGTTAAATCTGCGTGCATACCAGTCAAGACGCAGTTTGCTTACTTCTACCGGATCTTCATTCATGGTTATCCAGTTTTCACCGGCATTAGTTGATAACTGCAGATATACAGGGTATTCAAAGCCTGGTTTAGTCCATTTGATTGCATAATTAGTACCCGGGTTCCAGTCTTCGCCGCCATTGGGTACCTGAATTATAGCGGGTGTAGGACCAAACTGTAGGATGCCCTCGTCTGTGATGTCGCGACCATTAATGTCGAGAACAACCGTGGAATTGTGCCATTTGAACAGATCAAAGACGTTTTCCGGCAGTTCGCTCTTCAGAGAGAATCTCAAAGTAGCAATAAGAGTTTTCTCATAAGGAACCTTTGTGCCGGGTTTATGCGATACAAAGTCATAATCAATCTCTACTGATTTGACATTTGCAGCACCGCCTTCGAAGTTTGCTCTCGGGGCATAGTACATTTTACTGTAGCCGCTCTCATTGTCGTTATTCCATGGGCTGTCATCGGCATTTGTCATTCCGACAAAATTCAGAGCCTGTGTATTGAAGTCTACGGCAAAGGTACAGTTACCAAGTGCGAACTCTTTACCGGTATTAGAAATGTAGAAGGATACGTTAATAAAGTTATCCGTCAATTCGAATCTACCGGTCAGATTGTATTCGATACCGTCCGTTGACATTATCTTTGTTCCGCCGCCTTTGGCAAGATTCATGATCTCAGATTTACCGGATTTCTTGTTAGAGGAACCGAGTGAAAGATTGGACAGAGATGATATTAAACCATTATTTCTGTCAACAATGTTCCTGTCTTGAGCATTAACTTCACCATCTCCGGTAACATCAGATGACCAGACTCCCGACCCTGCTTCGGATCTGACCTGAACACGGTCGGCGGCGTTTATTAAGCCGTCTCCATTGACGTCGCCGGCAACCATGGCGGGTTTGGAAGCTGTTGTTATTGTTGATGACGTACCGTCGTTGTAATGTAACCCCATAGCCGCATAATCGGTATTCGACGTATCGGCGGCATCAACAAGATTGCCATAGGCTGTGTACTCGTTAGTAAGATTGACATAAGGTGCATCGCTTTCTGTTAATACATTGCTGGCTGCACCATCCCAACTAGTGAAATCCCAGCCTGATTCAATATTTGTGGTTGTCGTATCCTCGCCGGAGAAAGAGAATGTGGCTGCGAATCTCGACATCACAGGCAGGTAGTTGTCATGCTCGACGACAGCGAAGTATTGACCGTCATCAACCGTTGGGAATAAGAAATACAGATTAGCATAAGATGCACTTGGAGGCGAGGTCAATGCAAGATCAGCATAAGTCCTGCTATTTGTAGATTGTGCCACAAAGTCCCCGGGAGTGCCGCCGTTATCCTGGTATAGTTTAACGGTGAAAGCATTTTCGTCAAGCCATTCGCTATTGGTTCCTGGGGTTGATATTGTACCAGAAGTATGCCAGCCCTCAGCCAATACTCTTAAAGTAAAGTTGTGGTTTGGTGTAATGGTAAACAGAGGACTCTCGGTTCTGGTGTGTTTATATTCGGTAAATGAAGCGCTTTCCCCATTAATTGTTGCCTTACCGCTCAATCGGAATCTACCGTTCATAAGCGCCGGCTCGATTTCTCCTTGATCATCAGTGGTTCCATCACCATTGTCATCCGGATCGGCAATAGAAACATTCAATATTGCTCCATATTGACTATAAGATGGAGAATTATAAATCAATCTGGTGGAATCCGAATCTGTGAATGTTGCTGAATTCGTGAATGATGTATTCTCGAAAGAACTTGAAGTGGCGGTGTATGGGATGTCATCATCGTCGCCGCCGCCGCCGAGGATTGAATATTCAAGATTGGATGAGAAAGTACCTGAAGCTGTACTGGAAGAACCGGAAGTGAAGCTGGCACTTGTGTAGTCGAAACCAACCCAGCGGATATACAGATCTTCCGTAGTGTTCGGAATAGTATCGCCGAATTGCGGTTCGACCAGTTTCAGATAAGGTTTGACACCCTTATAGCATATACCGTCGTCTCTTTCGATCTTAGCCTGGATCTGTGATGATTCGGGATAATCTGAGATTATACTATTGTATGCAAAATCATCATAAACGAATGATCCGCCATTCATAGAGAATGCCGCGGCAAGATTTGTCACTGTGGAAGAATTATTTGAAAGATCATCATACCTAAGGGTTAAAGCGCCCTGTATGAATTTAGTCAAAGCCGTTGGCTCGGAGCCTGTTGCAGATTGTCCGGCAGGCAAGCCGTTCCATAGTCTTAGATTCTTTATCTCGCCGATATAATGGTTTCCGGTTCCGGGTTCATACGCTATGTAAGTGGGATATGTATTGGCATTATCGACGGATACGTCTGTGCCAAACTGCTGAGTAATACTTTCCGCAGCCTGAACTTTGCCGTCGATATAGAATTTAACCGTAGATTGTCCGTTTCCGCCCATGAAGTCGGTATAGACGCCCACATGTGTCCATGCGGAGTCGTTCTCTTCCAGATTAGGTTGAACAAGTGGCTCATCTGATGAACTTGTCGCTGTCATCGTTGATGAACCTGAACCGACCGCAAGTTGAATCTGTCCCGTATTCAATAATCTGAGTGAATAATGCAGATTATTATTTGTACTGTCTTTCTTACTGATGATCGGGAAGAAACCTTCATCTGCTGTCGGGAAGCGATAGGGGCGAATCCAGGTTTCCAGGAAGGATTCATCAGTTGATAAGTTTAGCGCTGCCGTACCGGCAATTCTTATAATCGGGTTACCGGTATTCTTCAATGCAAAATAAGGTGCAACCTGGAAACTGCCGGTTGTATAGCTTATATTATTCTGAGCTTTACTCGTCAGTCCTCTGCTTCTGAGCATTACATCTTTTGTGTAATTCGTATCGGCGCCCGGAACTACTTCTTTAAGGTCTGCCGTATCTCCAACAGATGTCGAACTTAAATAAGGCTCCCAAATTGCTTCAGCGTCTTCAATATCGACGCTTAGAGTGGAGCTTGTGTTTTCTGCTATAATCCAGTTGCCACCGGAGTTACGGCTGAACTCAATTACCATATCTTCCGTACCTGTAGTGTCATACGCGCCAAGTCCGAAAGCAGCCCACCGTACAGTATAACTGCTGCTGGACAGATTTTGGACGCCTACGCACGTCTTCGGCGATGTAATGGTAACATGACCTTTATCAGGTCTGTAATTGATATTATTATCATCATTGGCCGAGTTTATGCCCGAGCTTGTATAATAACGAATGACATTATTACTATCCTGATCTGTGATCGTTGTACCCCCGGAACTTGCTTTGTCATTCTTTGTTCCGTCAAGATTATAGTACATTTCAAGACCTTCGGTAAATGTCGAAGCAGACGAGGAAATACCTGCAATTCGTTTTCTCAGTGAATCTTGAGTCAGAGCTCGTCTCCAGACTCTAACCTCTTTTATTCCTGCGTGGAGGTAGTCATCAGCATCAAGACCGCCGTTCGGATTGACACCAACCCATACCGGATGCTGTGCTGTCAGCATTCTTATGTCATCTGCATTATTATTTGTTTTTGATGCCATCAGTTCGCCGTCAACATACAGCTTAACTACGTTATTCCTGACTGTAGCCGCAATATGCTTCCAGTTATCAGCATGAGTAGGATTTTCATTGATAGGAAATGATGCGCTTGTTGTACTTAAAATATCAGGCGATACCACCGCTGCAATGTATTCACCTCCATTCTCGCCTCTACCGGAGCCGCCTATGATCTCTCTGGCACGGAAGGCAGGGTACTGTCCTTCATCCAAATACAACAGCCATGCACCTTCTATAGCCGGATCATTTGGTCCCGGTCCCATGGCAACTATACCTGGCTCGGCGCCGTCCGCGGACTGAATGCTGTTAAGATTTACCCATGCCTCAACGGTCAATTGGGTAGCGTTGCTGTAATCGTCTTCTGATTTTAAATAGCTTGTAGCGCCGTCCAATTGCAGGAAGTTAAGACGCGACAAATCAAAATAGTCATTGCTGACATCCGTGTAGCAAGTTCCCGTCAATTCACTTCTGCTTGTAATAGTAGCGCTGTTGTCGGTATCAAGCTGTGTCATTCTCAAAAGCGCCTGCTCGGAGCGGTGCGGAAAATAAACATCCTGCCAGATAAATCTCAAAACACCGCTGTAGCCGGTAGTGAATGAATTGGAGTTACCGGCAATCGACGTCCATGTCGAACCGGCAGCTGTCGTGACCACGAAACTATTGGAGCTTATTGTTACCCAGCCAATATCACCAGAACTGTATTTTGTGAATGATGCCGATGAGAATGACTGTGAAGATTCCGCAAATCTTATTTCATCGGTTTGCCAGGTCGATCCGTTATCCGTCGAATAATCAACGGAATATGCCAGCTCAGGTTCTCCGTAGGTAGCACTGCCTGAAGTCAGCAAACCGCTTCTTTCGTAAAATATAGGATAACCTTTAACATCAAGTGTTTGATAATCTTTGCTGGGATTAACCGTTTCATTTTTTCCGTCGGGATTGAGAATCGTAATACCCTGAATGGTAAAATCGCCAGGCTGGGTTAATGTGGTGTTGTCCTCAACATCATTGCCTTCTACATCGAAAATAACAAAATCTCCAATAGAAGTCGCCTCATTGATTTGGACTTGAGTTAGATCGTCACAATCCAAATTTGAATCTTCGGTAATCTGAAATTTTAACATACCAACAAAACTTCCACGCCCTTCTGTGGAAGGCTGGTAACCTTCTTCACCAAGATTTATGCTTACATCTAACTGGTAAACATATATAGAGCCGTTGTTTCCGGCTTGCGCCTGCAATGCCGAATATCCGTAATCAGTAGTGAAACTGTTTGAAAACGGGGATGTTATGGTTGTGTAGGAACTACTCGTTGAGTTAACGTTCCATCCTACTGAATCTGTTGTTGCCAGTGAATAGTCTGAAGGATTCGCAGGTGACAGGAAACTTCTGTTATATGTCAAAGCAATAGACATATTCCCCAAATTTGGGGAATCAGAAGTAAGTGATTTGATCCAGAATTCTACTCCGATCGTGTCACCCATCCTTCGTTGATTGGTTGTTATCTCATAATATTGAGTTTGGGCTTGCATTATTGTTTGCACCATGAGAAAAGATGCAATCAGCAAGAGAAAAAGCCGGCTTCCGCTGCCGATAAGCCTTGAATTAGTCAAGTTTCTCAAGTCCATAGCTATTCCCTTAAATTGTTAAAAAAGAATTTATTAATATCGGTAATTTTTGGTTAACGTTCAAAACAAAAAAGGAAGGAAGAAATTCTTCCTCTCCTCCAAGTTTATATTTGAATAATTTCATAATATTTAACATTTCTGACCTTGAAAACAACTTATATGCCAATTTGTGTTTGTGTAATGAATACTTTTGTTTATCTATACGAGATGAATTTTAATTAATTTATTAAATTATATTAATTTAAAGTACTTAAAAAAATTATCCATCAGAAAACTTTAATTTAAAAATGTTTGCAAAATTGAAGGATTTGGTTTTTTTTTGCGATATCACAATTGTTTTATTCCTTCAATCGTACAATATTAGCCACAAAGAACGCATTTATTAATTATAATTTCGTTTAAAGTTATCGGCGAAAAATTTGAATTCTTTAATTAAATTTTAGAAATATTTGTCCTTTTTAAAAAATTAAATAATTGATCTTATCCTTTTGATTTACATAAAAAATCTTGACCATGTCTATTCGTAAATGTAGATAATTTCAAATCGTCTTAAAAATATCTGAAATAAATTAAGTTACTGATAAATTAAACTTACTGAGGATTTATGGACTTAAAAGGCAAAGTTATAGTCATTACGGGTGGTACCGGAGGATTAGGAAAACCCGTAGCCAGGGAATTTCTCGATTCCGGCGCAAAGGTCATTACCACTTACATTGATGATAGTGAGTTCGACGAATTACGTTCTGCATTTACTGCAAACGGAGAAAATCTTACAGGCTTCAGGGTTAACCTCCTTAGCGGAAAGGAAGTAGAGGAATTCTCCAACAACGTTGCTGAAAAATTTTCTAAAGTAGACATTCTTGTCAATTTAGCAGGTGGGTTTTTCGGCGGTGTAAAAGTAAGCGAAATGGAAGAAGAAGATTGGGATAAAATGATTGACATGAATCTTAAAACTGCTTTTCTAAGCTGCAAGAATTTCCTTCCATTCATGCTGGAGCAAAATCAAGGTAAGATCATTAATATGGGTTCAAGACCCGGGCTGCAAGGTGCAGCCAGCCTCTCGGCATATTCCGCATCGAAGGCGGCAGTGATCAATTTGACACAGACAATAGCCGAGGAAGTCAAAGATCATAATATTAATATTAACGTTATCTTGCCAAGTGTCATTGATACCCCCGCTAACAGAGAAGCTATGCCTGATGCCGATTTCGATTCCTGGGTAAAGCCCGAATCAATAGCAAAGGTTATCATGTTTCTTTCAGGAGAGGAATCTGCGGACATTTCCGGCGCTTACATACCTGTATACGGAAACTCGTAGTTTCTTATTAATATTATGATTATATTATAGTTTGTTAATTCGATAGAAAGCAGAGAAGAAATATGAAAACTCAGGATGTACTCGAGCGGGAAGAGAAGATTATTTCTACAAATAGAAAGGCTAAGCATGAATTTGAAATTCTTCAGACTTTCGAAGCCGGAATAGCTTTGAAAGGGACTGAAGTAAAGTCATTGCGTATGGGCAGATGCAGTATACAGGAAGCTTATGCCGGATTTAAAAGCCCTCAGGATGACGAATTGTACATTTTCAATATGCATATAAAAGAGTACGAACACGGCGGCAGGGATAATCATAATCCTACTCGGGTACGCAAGCTTCTCGTTCACAAGCACGAGGCTATCCGCTTGAAAACCAAAGTAAATGAGAAGGGATTGACTATAATTCCACTGACTATTTATTTTTCCGGTCCTTTTGTGAAGCTCGAGATGGCTGTTGCTCGTGCAAAACGTAAATATGACAAGCGCGAGGATAAGAAGAAAAAAGATATTGATAAAGAGATAAGAAAAAAATTCAGGGTGTAAATTGTAAGTAGAATCTTTAGCCTCCAATAAATGTCTAATATTCATGTGCTTACTCAAAACAATAATACCAATCAATAATTACATTTTGCAAATAATTTTCCATGCATTTTAAATTTTCCTATCCATTGCTAAAACAAGGAATATTGCTTCTCATAATTTTTTTTGTATCCTGCCGTAACTTTTCACTGTTTGTTGGGTTATTCAATATGAACGTTCAAAAAAAGTTAACTTAAAATAAACATTTAAGTAAATTATCTTTAATTTTATAAAATGTATAGTTTAATTTTGGTTAATAAAAGAATATAATTAAATTTTTACTAAATAAATGAAAAACAGCAGCAAATTATATAACCAATATCAATTAGTAATTAAAATTAAGCTGATTGTGATTTTCATTATAATTTTGTCTGGTAATGAGATTTTTTCCCAGGCAAATTCAATATTCGACGTTGATATTTCAGAGTATCCAACAATCAATGCCAAATTTTATACTATCGATAAAACCGGCGAAAGGCTGACAAACATTCAGGATTCCAATATTTACTTAACCGAGAACGGGATTAGGTTTCCTGCAGAGATAGATACCTGCCCCCCTCAGGATACCCCTAAGAAACTTTCACTTATATTTGCCATAGACAAGTCTTCCTCGATGTCGGGGTTAAAAATTAGCATGATTAAAAGTGTTCTGGCAGATCTTATTCGTTATATGCCGGAGGGAACGGAAGCAGGTATAACTTCCTTTAACGAATTAAGCTACATCGAGCACGAATTATCTCTTGACAAAAGTTCTTTGATCAGCGCGGTACAGAAAATTGAGACAAAGGGAGGGACTAATTTCGACAAAGCTTTCCTAGAAAAACCCTCCGGGGCGCTGCCTTTTGTTGCCAGAGGCATGAATAAAAAGGTCGTGATATTTATCACTGATGGTATATTGACTGCCAACAGGGATTCGATCATTAACAAGGCGAACAATCTCAATGCCTCAATATATACGGTTTTCTTCGATATAGAACCCCCTGAAATATTAAAAGATATTTCTGTGTTCACGGAAGGGAGATATTTCGGCACTATTATTGTAAAATCACACCTAAAAGAAGCTTTAAATCGGATTCTGATGAGAGCAAGAGAGATTGCCCCCTGCCGGCTGCATTGGGTAACAACCAATTGCGGGCAGAGAAGAAACGTTGAATTCAGAATAGATAACAACCCGATTTCAAATTCTGAATATGAAGCTGCACCGAGCATATTACCTAATTTATTGATCACTCCCTCGGATGAAATTGATTTCGGAGAAGTAGCTCCTGACTCCACAGCTAAAAAGACAGTAACAGTTACGGCAAAAAATGATACGATTACTGTTACGGGTATCAGTAGTGATAATGAAGATGTATCCGTGCCTGATTTAAGTTTTTCATTAACTCCCGGCGAATCAAAGAATTTTGAAATCACTTACCGGACAAGTGATTCCGGACGTGTTATAGCTAAAATAACTATCCATAGTAACGCATGCTTAGGCAATACTATATATGTTGGAGGTAAATATGGCAAAGTAGAGGAGAAGACCCTTGAACTAACACATCCTGTCGGTGGAGAAAATTTTTATGCAGGTTCACATGAAATAATATCATGGAAAGGGGTGCTTCCCGGTGAGCAGGTTGTCCTCGAATACAGCACAGACAATGGCGACAACTGGAATTTGATAAGTGAAAATGCGGAAAATTTCGAATACAACTGGACTGTTCCGAAATCTACATCCAGACTATGTCTTATGAGAGCTACTCAGATAAATAAGAATACCGACGCTCCGAAACAATTATGGGAAACGGTAGGGCATGGAATATATGCAATTGCATGGGATCCCAATGGTACACGTATTGTCAGTGGCACCGATAAGGGTACTATTATCATGTGGGATGCTTTACAGGGGCAGAAGATAAGTACTATAGCAAAGGATCAAGGTGCTGCAATAGCAATGCTTGACTGGCATCCCGGCGGGAATCATATAGCCTCGGTTGGCCGGGATGATACTATACGCATTCAGGATATTAGAGACAATAGTGTTAGAAAATTATCCGGACATAATGCAGATGTTCTTGCTGTTCAATGGAGTCATAAGGGAGAATATCTTGCCAGCGGTGACAGAAACGGCAAAATTTTAATTTGGAATAAAAATTATGAAATCATTGATAGTATAAAGTATCACACTGACGCTATAAGTGACCTGTGCTGGAGCAGAAAAGATTCATTTCTTTTAAGCAGCAGTTGGGATAAAACATCTCGTGTGTGCGAAACTGAAAGCTTTCAAAAAGTTTTTGAAACTCCTAATATGGGGATGGTAATAACTTCCGTAACTATTGATATGAATAATGTGAATATGGCTTTATCCGGTTATGGAAATAATATATTCCTCTTCAATATTAAAACCGGGGAAAAAGATACAATAAAAACATCCGCTAATGTAAGGACCGTATCATTTTCACCCGACCCCGGCGGGAGATTCCTTGCAGCGGGCTTAAATGACAAAAGCACCAGATTGTACAAATTACCTGATTACGAAGAGTTCTACCGGCTTTTTGGCTACGGGCAGCAGGAAGATATAAAGGTGGTTGAATGGAATAACGATGGAACTTATTTGGCAACTGGTGACCTTTCCGGAATAATACTGGTTTGGTCTCCGGATGATATACCTTTCGGCAGCCCGGTATTTCAGCAGGATATTTCAGATATTTGGGAAATTTCAGAACCAAGATTTGCCAGCAAAGATATCGACTTCGGTGAAGTGCCCGCAGGAACAGTTAAAGATACAATTCTGACAGATTTTCTGGACAACAAGGGAACTCAAAAACTGAGAATAGATGAAATAACTCTTCATGGAGGGGATGTAGATTATTTTAATATCGAACATGATTCTTTTCCATTATTTATAAGACCTTCGGAATCGATACCAGTGCACTTTTATTTCAGATCGGAAAAACCAAGCGGTGTGAAAAGCGCTAAAGTCAGAATTGTCACACAATCAGACACTGTGGAAAAATCATTAACCGCAGCTTCGACAGAGAAAAAGATTGAAATAATTACTGAAATCATCGACTTTGGCAAAGTGCCGATCAACAGCAGTGAGGATACAACAGAAGCCGTAATCAGGAATATGAGTTCGACAAGTTTAAATTTTTCGTTGAAAGATCTGGAACCTGCGGAGCAGGAAAACTATGAAATAATAGATGCAGCCTCTGATTTCACTCTGGAGCCGGACAGTTCGAAAAAACTGACGATCAGATTTTCACCTAAAAGTAAGGGGATAAAATCAGCAGCTCTTGAATTTGAAGTTCCGGAGATCAATGAGAATTCCATTGTCAGACTGTTCGGAGAAGGAATATTACATGGATTGATAATAGCTGATTTCGTGGAATTCCCGAAACAAATGTGTGAGCCAATGCGCAAAGATACTATGATATATTTTAAGAATCTAGGTTCGGAATTGATAAAAATAAGTTCCGCACAAATTATCGATGATAATACAAATGCTTTTAATATTGAAGAATACTCTGCGGGTGATACTTTAAAAATCGAACCTGATAAAAGTGATTCACTGAATATCAGTTTTCAGCCGACATTTCCCGGTGCAAAAGAAGCTAAACTGGTGGTCAAATCGGAAATATTGCAAAGCAGCTTTTCTTCAACCATAAACCTTATCGGGAGGTACGAAAGATCAGGCTTTGAATTATCAACGGATACTGTTGATTTTGGTATGCTGCCGGAAAGTACGCCGGGCAGTAGTTCATTTACTATTACAAATACAGGGAATACCGAACTGAAATGGGATTTGCCTGTTATTTTAGACAAGTTTACGATTGTATCATTGACACCTCAGATAATTCCCTCTCAGGGAAGCGCTTTAGCAAAAGTAAGTTTTGAGGGAGGACCGGAAGATTCCGAATTTATTGAAAACTATATTTTAAAAGATACTTGCGGCAATAGTAATGAGATATATTTCAAAGCGGTCGTGATCGGTCTGCCTGAAATCTCAGCCGCCGATAACATTGAATTTCCGTTATTGCTTTGCGAAAATCCAAAAATTGATACGGTAACCGTTGACATTAAAAATTCCGGTAAAAATATACTTAAGATTGACACAATATATTTCACAGGGAAGCATGATCATCATTTCAAAGTGCTCCAATCCTTCAGTCCTGATGCTATCAATGTCAATCCAGGCAGCAGCTTTGCGATAAATATTAAATATTCTCCCGCAAGTCATATTGGTAAAAGTGATGCCATGATGATGATTAAATCCAACGCGAGGAATACAACCGACAGCATTCTCGAGGTTCCTATTTCCGGAAGATCAGAGAAATCTGAATTTATTCTCAGCTCCGACAAACTTGATTTCGGCTTGTTAAAACATAGTACTGATGCTGCGGGTTCATTTACAATACTAAACACCGGCTCCTATCCGATTTCCTGGGATTTGCCGTCCCGACTCGGCAAATTCCAAATATTATCAGTAAAACCGCAAAGAACTTTACCGGATGAGCTTTCAACTGTGAAAGTCGACTTCAATTCTGATAAACCCGAAACACAATATAGTGAAATTCTAACTATTGCCGATTCTTGTGGTAATACCCAAAATATTGAGTTAACAGCAGAAACTCGCCCTTTGCCGTCAGTTGCATTGAAAGCAGGTGATTTTTGCGGATTCCCCGGCGATACGGTGCAGATGCCAATCATTTTACAGAATGCTCAATCATTTGAATTTGCCTCGCACACGGGTTATTCGATAAATATTAGTATGCGGGATGGAGTACTTGAACCGGTCAACGGAACTCCGCCATACATTCTGAGTAACGGAGAAATGCTCATTGAAGATATTACTGTGCCCAGAGAACCTGCAGCCGGTGATACCCTTGCATTTCTTGATTTCCTTGTACAAAGGGCTTATTACGATACAACAGTAATTCATATCGAAAATAGCAAAGCATTGGGTGACGAGATTAATATTACTTCCTCACCCGGAGAATTTGTACTTGCCTGCGGCGAATCAATACGCTATCTGATTGGCTATTGCGGTGATATTGTGAAACTGTACCAGAGTTTTCCGAATCCCGGTTTGGGAATTGTCACAATAGAGTATCAGGTTTTTGAAGAGACGAGCGTTGAGGTCGGATTGACCAACATAGAGGGCAAAAAATTAGCTGTTTTTGATGAGGGGCTTAAGAAAGAAGGAAATTACGAAGTCAGGTTCAATGCCCGTGAATTCGCTCACGGAGTATATATATACTACCTCTATACGCCTTCCTGTCCGCAGACCTTAACAGGAAAGATAATACTAAATGTTGATTTGTACAGATAATAAATATTAAAGTTTAATAACTATTTCTCAACTTTCTCAAAAACAAATCCCTGATCGCCCGCATCAATCTTTATCGTATCGCCGGCGGCAAACTCCGACGCCAGCAGCTTCAGTGAGAACGGATCGGCGATATTCTTCCGGATAGCGCGCTTCAGCGGTCGAGCGCCGTACTGCACATCATAGCCGATTCTTGTCAATTCTTCCAGCGCATCCTCGGTTATCTCCATCGACATATTGTTCTTCGCCAGTTTATTCCTTAGCCTGTTTAGCTGCAAGTCGGCGATTTGATATATCTCATTTTTCGTGAGCGGATTGAACAGGACTATCTCATCCACACGATTCAGGAATTCCGGTCGCATACTGCGTTTCAGCAAATCAATAATCTGCACTCTCAGCCCGGATACAATCTCATCCCTGTTATCATCAGTTACATCCGACAATCTTTCTTGAATAATGTCCGAGCCAAGGTTCGACGTCATAATTATTATCGTATTCCTGAAGTCGACGGTGCGTCCTTTGCCGTCGGTGAGCCTGCCGTCGTCGAGCACCTGCAGCAGGACATTGAAAACATCGGTATGCGCTTTTTCGATCTCGTCGAGCAGCACCACCGAATACGGTCGCTGCCGGATAGTTTCGGTAAGCTGACCGCCTTCCTCGTAGCCAACGTATCCCGGCGGCGCTCCGATGAGCCTTGATACGGAATACTTCTCCATATACTCGCTCATATCGAGCCTCACCATTGCATTTTCATCGTCGAAGAGAAATTCCGCCAGCGAGCGAGCCATCTCCGTCTTGCCCACACCGGTACTGCCAAGGAATATAAACGAACCCACCGGGCGGTTCTCATCCTGCAATCCGGAGCGCGAGCGGCGGATAGAATTCGCAACTGCCGCTGCGGCTTCATCCTGCCCAACGAGCCGCTGGTGGATACGCTCTTCCATTTTTAGCAGCTTCGTGCGTTCGGTTTCCAGCATTCTTGAAACGGGAATCCCAGTCCATTTGCCGACAATTTCGGCTATATCTTCGGCTTCGACTTCTTCTTTAAGAAGTTTACTATCTTGCTGAACTTCGACGAGTTTTTCGTTAGCATTTTTAAGTTTTTGCTCTAAGTCGGGAATTTTTCCGTAGCGGATCTCCGCGACGCTGCCGAGATTGCCCTGCCGTTCGAGTTCATCGGAGCGCAGCTTCTTATTTTCGATTTCCGCTTTATATTCGCGAATCTGTTGGATCAGTTGCTTTTCCCGATCCCATTTTTCTTTAAGATTCGCCTGCTTTTCTTTTAACTCATCGAGTTCTTTATCAATTTCATTCAATCGTTTTTCAGTCGATTCATTTGTTGTTATCTCTGCCATAGTCACCTCCTGAAAATTAACCATTCATTAATATAATATAACGAATATTGGGCGATTTCATTAGCGTAACTAAAATTTCATTATGAGGAAGATAGCTTATAATATATCCCTCGTTACTAAATTCCGATTTAGTAACGTATTTTTCTTGAAAAGTTTTACTTTTATCCATATCCGGTAGTACAGTCAAAGTACAATTTTTGTGGAAGGCAGAAATGTTGAGGCTGCCCCAAAAGTAAGGAACTGTGGTCATAGTTCGACTCCGCTCGCTATGACACTCCTATAAACACTTGTTTTTGTCATCCTGAGCTGAACTTGCGAAATCCCGCTTTAGCGGGGTGAAGTCGAAGGATAGACAAACACGACTTATGAGTCAGCCTCAGATGGTCTGGTGCGGTTATTGCAGTGATTGGTTCGATTGACCGGACTTTGATTTGTAATCAAGATGATTTTTTTGCTGTGTAAATTATTGATATTATTGAACTTATTTTTTTGAAAAAAAACTTGCTTTTTTCAAAAATAAGTTTATATTAGTAATTGTAAATAAATTAAGTGGAAAAAAAGTATGAAGGAATTAACTGATAAGTAAAAATTAAGTAAAAGATCACACTGATTTTTACTATTGCATAAAAAAGTCCCGTACCCGAAGATACGAGACTATACACTGATAGTCGTAAAATATTACAACGTACAAAAATAGTAAATCTTCGGGTGTCGGGCAAATAAATAATTTATTTGTCTAATAATATTCAGGAGAAAAATTATGGCACAGTTTCAGGGCGGATGGCTCGACCTCGAAAGCGCAAAGCCACAGTCGATATCTGACAAGACAGCTTTTTGGGCGGTTGATGATGGTTCAAATGTTGACCAGGGCGTTGTTAAACGTGTAACCAACTATAATTCACCTACAGGCGGCTCATGGGTTGCTACACCAATATCGATCAATGCTGAACCGGAAGTATATGCTGTCAATAATGCAACCTTTCTTAATGAATTGATGAAGGCGGATGCAATGAACCAGCATACGAAAATGGCAAATCTCGCCAGTGATCTGGCAATTCCTTTACAAAATCTTGTGTATCTTTACGGTAATCCCGATGGCATGTATAATTACCAGATTACTATGGATTTGGATTTTGGAGGTACAGGTATTAATCTTGTACAGTTCAGTGTGATGGAAAATGCAGGTACAGGGGGTGATCAACATGGAAAAATTGAAGTGTTCGAAATAACACCAGGTACAAATTACTCTGGAGTAAACACTTTACAGTTGATATTCAGCGGGCATTTTGGACCGTTGAATATTGGCATCAGGACGGAGAACACCTCCAGCCAGTCGGCAATCTTTGAGTTACGTTCCATAATTATACCGGTAGTGTAGGGAGGTGTGATATGGATGCGACAAAATATACTATTAAAAAAGAGCAGACGGAGCTGACGGAAATAACTCCGATTGACATCGAACCTTCCGTACCGGAAATAGAACCACAACCTCAACCGAGACCTATTCCCCGCAGCTATCAACGCAGCGGGGAATTGACCGATGAAATTGACAGGATTTATGAGTTGAGGAGGGAAGAATTTAATTCTTCAATTGTTGATACATCACTTAAACAGGGAGAAAGAAATAAAGTTATTGGTCTGAATAATAATATTCAAGAACAATATCTAAATGAAGCTGTAAATCTTTATGATGTAGATAAATTAATTAATTTATCTCTCATTGAATTTATTAATTTTTTTGATAAAAACAACCTAAGGGTTTTTTATAAAAATGGATATATAAATATTAAAAATTATATTGGTGATAAGGAAAGACATTCTCTCAATAAAAAACATCCAAGAACAGGAGAATCTTCAACATTCATATTTTCAGATTCTAACTATAATTCAATTTATTCAATTACTTCTGTCATTTTAAAGAATGATATAATAAATATAAAAATTATTGATCACAAAGAAGATAAAGAACCTTTAAATCTTGAACTAAATAGCGACGAAGATATTAAAAATAATAATTTATTCAGTAATCAATATAACAGTTTTAATACGGATATTGATTTGAACTCATTAAATATAACATTCATGTCACTTTGGGTGTCTATTAATAATATTTATAAATCCAAAAATGAACAAGAAGATAATTCAAATTCTAAAGAAAAAAGAGATGTTGTATTACAAGAAGAAAACGAATGTGAACCTGAAAAAACATCTAATGGTTGGACCAATTTCAAATTTCCTGTCTCTAAAGCATGCCTTCAACCTAAGAGAGTATATGTTCCTTGCGGTGGCACCCATTTTGTTAATATTTCAGAGTGCTGTAGAGAACTAGCTAAAGACAGGTGGTGTTCACAAAATGTTTTTGAGCTAATAAATGCAGATTTAAAATACTTCGGATGTGTTAAAAGTAAAATATACAATGCTATTACTTATGGTCATGGTTGGCTTTGTGATATAATAAATGTAGCTTGGTATACTGCTACAGTTGCAGTGGAAATAGCTGTATATATCTTAACGTTAATTGAATTAGTTGAACTCTTCAAAGAAGGAAGAAAAGAAGATGGTGAAAATGTAGATATCGGAGATAACGAAGAAAAAGAATTTATTGAGGATCTAAGAAAATATTATAAAACCATTAGAACAATTAAAGATTTAGTATCTTTTTATGCAGGTTTTGAATTTGATAGTAGAAATGAGGATAGTTGTCTTTGTGATGGGAACCAACCTACTTATTGCTGCAATCCCAAAGAAGATCCTAAATATTGTTACGAATATGATGACCAAGGAAATTTAATCTTGGATGAAGAAGGAAATCCAAAATTGAGAAATTTGTGTCCACCTAAAAAATCTGAATGCTACCCTTGCCATTGGGCATATAAAGAAAATATTAAAACAGGTAAACTAGAAAAACGTTGGATTACAGATCCAACAGGTGAACTCCCTTGTTGTGAGCCTCGTCATAAAAAAGAACTGGGAAGTAAATTTAGGTCGAGATATGGATAATAATATTCATAATAATTAATTATAGTTAATAATTTTATTTCTGAATTCAGTTATAAAATATCGGTATAATATTGTAAAAAAACTGTAAGCATATAAAAAATATTTAATTAAACAGCTCAAAATTTAATAAACTTGGGAAATAGATCATTTCAATATCTCTTCAAGATAGTTAATAATGATATTAATTGTTTCAAATGTATGTTTAACACATAAAAGAGTTGATAAATGATTATTGCAATAAAAATATCAATAAAGTTTTTTTTGCTTTTAGCAGTCTTTATTTTTTTTACAAGTTGCGGAAGCATGTTCGAGGGTAAACATGACTCGGTTTATCTCGATATTCCTGAAAATACAAGAATTTACGGAGAGGATAGTGTCGAAAAAGATATTAAGTTTGATAAAAAAGGATCTTATATCGAATTAGATAAAAAGCATGATCATAATATTCTTTTTATTCACGATAGTCTTGTTTCAAGAGTTGAGATGGAAAGTCATATATCGTGGGCCTGGGTAGCTTGTGACCTATTACATATTTTTAATTCGAGTGGGACATCTATTATTCATGATTATATCATGAATGGATGGGGTAGGTTTGAAGACATACATTTAAGTATGAATGAATTTGAAAAGCCGGCTTTCGATACTGATGAATTTATTGAAGTTACAAAAAATAAAACAAAGAAAGAGGTTATTCATAAGAACTATATATATGCCACATGGGCAGATTATGATTTTGTTAATGTAAGTATCAATTATGAAAGAAATTTATTTCAAGATTTATTCTTAGATAATATTTACCTAAATACAAGCGTTGGTATTTATGGTATTCCGATTGGGGAAATTTCAGGTGTTCCAATCCGATTGTCTCTTTCTTATGGTAAAAGAGATCAAATTGAATTAGGCGGCGGGATATATCTTGACTATTATCCATCGAATCCAAAAAATTATCTCCAATATGATGAAATTAAACCTATGTTTTTAATTGGATATAAACATCAGGATCTAAATGGGGGAAATGTATTTCGAATGGGATTCATCCCTACGATAAGAACTAAAGACGAGGTATTTGAGTTTTTGGATAATCTTATAGTTTTATATATCAGTTTTGGAGTGAACTTTTGATATCTATGAGTTAGTCGGCAAATAAATAATAAAAAATAAATGCTTTCTGTATATTAAAAGGAGGAGAGATCATGAAACTATTAAAACTACTACCGTTTTTATTGGTCATAATGAGTTCGGCGGCGCTTGCTTCGACGTATAAGCTCGAAGTCATCAGCACCGCGGATACGAACTATTATGAATTAGCCGAGATAAAGCAAATGTTCTTTACAGAGCTCGACGGGCAGTGTATGGTGACTGTGCACTTCATTGGAATCGACACTGTTTATGGCAGGAAACTTGGTGAAGAAGATAATATTACGTTTACTGACAGCGATCAGGATTCGATCTACAACATGAATATTAATGTTTCCGGTGAAGAAGATGACAGCATATCGGTTGCATCGATTGAAAGTGTTAATTTTAGCAGGATTGACAATGTCAGTGAAAATGACCTTATCATTAAGCCGATGCAAAGCTACCCAAACCCATTCAATGATAAAACTACTATTGAATTTACATTAGAAAAACCGGATGAAATTGAAATTTTTATTGCCGATCAAAATGGTAGAATGATTAAATCTCTTGCAAACAGGATGTTCGGCGAAGGCAGCCATGAATTGGACTGGGACGGTACCGATGAAAGCGGTGCAATCGTTACATCCGGGACGTATTATTGCATTATCCGTTCCGGTGACACTGTCCTCATGAAAAAGATTATTGGGATAAAATAAAGGGTGAAGAAAATGAGAAAATTAATATTAATATTGATGTTGTTCGGCATAATTCCCGCCGCAGCCCAGAAGTTAAACATCGAGACTGAGTCGGGTACAGATCAATATGATCTGAATACTATCCTTAAGTTCAAGGAGATCAGTATCGAACCGGAAATTACATCGATAAATCCTGAAAGCGGCGCCGTAGGTGATGAAGTCATAATTGCAGGCAAGAATTTCGGCGATCAGCGCGGTAACAGCTATGTTGATTTCAATGGGACGCAGGCTGAGGAGTATCCAGGCTGGTCTGATACGGAAATAGTAACTAAAGTGCCTGAAGGCGTTGCGACAGGGAAAGTAAAAGCTATTATTAATGGCAGAGAAAGCAACGGCGTTAATTTTGTAGTGGTGCAAAGCAAGACTGATCCGGTGATAACTTCAGTCTCGCCTGAACATGCAGCTATAGGCGAAGAGATAATTCTCTATGGCAAGAATTTCGGTGACAGCCGGAATGGCAGCAAGGTCAAAATTAATGAACTTGAAGTTACCGAGATCTTAAGCTGGACGGATACTGAGATTCATTTGATTGTGCCGGAAGATGCAACTACAGGCGTTATAATTGTGACAGTCAATGGCGTTGCCAGCAACGAAGCAGATTTCATAGTCGAAGCCAAGCTTGCCTCAATATTTCCCGCAAAGGGAGGTGTAGGCGACACTGTGACTATCTCCGGGCAGGGCTTCGGTGCCAGCCAGAGTGAAACGTCCGGCACTGTTACATATAACCTCGTACCGGCAGGAATCGCATCATGGTCGAATAGTCAGATCAAGAGCCTTGTCCCGCGGGGTGTGCCGCCCGGTCAGGCGAATATAGCGGTAACGGTTTACGGCATTAAAAGCAACGAAATACCTTTTACAATCCAGCCCAAAATTGATTCGATTGTGCCAATTGCTGCCGCTGTTGGCGATGAAATTGAGATCTACGGGACTAATTTCACCGAGGACAGCCGATGGGTTAGTTTTAATGGTAAACAAACGACTGAGTTTATTGAATGGACGGATACTTTGATCACGCTCGCAGTGCCTGAAAAGGCGGAGACCGGACCTGTCAAATTGATGGCTAATGGTATAGAAAGTAAGGAAGCTGATTTCACTGTAAAACCGGGGATAACTTCAACAGATAAAGACAGCGTAGCAGTTGGCGATGAGTTGACCATAACCGGCACTAACTTTGGCTTCAAGAAGCAGACCGTTAAATTCAATAACAAGGAAGCCCAAAATATATCGCGATGGGTGGATCAGGAGATAAAAGCCGAAGTCCCGCCAAAAACGAAAACAGGAAAAGTCACAGTCATAGTCAATGGACTGGAAAGTAACGGCAAGAAATTTATTATGGTGCCGAATATAACCAGTACTGAACCTGAAACAGCCCCGATAGGAGATGATTTAACCATTAAAGGAACAACTTTCGGAGATCAGGAAGGCGCGGTATACTTCGGTGATATAAAAGCGAGACGGATAAATTCGTGGAGTGATACGGAAATTGATGTGGAGGTTCCCAGCGGCTGCGAAACAGGCGATATAAAAGTCTGGATAACCGAAAATATCTGGAGCAAGGGTTATCATTTCAAGGTCTCGCCGAAGATAACCTCCGTCAATCCGCCCAAAGCGCCGGAAACGGTGGAGATAAAGATTGAAGGCAGAAGTTTCCACGATGAGCAGGATGGCGGCAAGATATCTTTTAACGGCAGAGTGACTACCGATGTGGTGAGCTGGAGTGATACGCTGATAGTCGTAGAAGTGCCGTCGGGAGCAAATTCGGGAGATCTGACAGTTACTGTCGATGGTATTGAGAGCAATGCGTATGACTTTGAAGTTTATGATTTTGATGTAGTGAAGATTGGCGAGCAGGTCTGGATGAAGAAAAATATTAACAAAGGTGTCATGCTGAATCAAGGAGAAGATCCAACTCCTGACGATGTTGTGGAAAAGTTTTGTGTCGATGATGATCCATCCAATTGCAATAAATACGGAGCCCTGTATAGCTGGGAAGAAGCAATGGATTATTTCCTAATGGAAGGCTCACAGGGTATTTGTCCTGAAGGCTGGCATGTGCCAACCGATGAAGACTGGAAAGAATTGGAAATGGCTCTTGGAATGTCCGAATCCGAGGCAAATCAATTGAATTTTAGAGGTGATGGGATAGGAACTAAGATGAAAGCTGGCGGCAGCAGCGGTCTCGACCTGACATTAGCGGGATACGCCTATGGCGACGACTACTCCGGGCTTGTTGATACGGTTGGTTATTACTGGTCGTCCAGTACATATTCCGGTCCTGCAAAATATGCCCGCCAAATCAGGTATGATAAAACTCAGGTTGCTCGGATTTATAGGTCTTATGAGAAAAATTATTATATTTGTCTTCGCTGTATAATGAATAAGGAGGATTGAGATTCGGAAATAAGAAAATTCATTCAACAATTTCGAGCAGTTCTACTTCGAATATCAGTGTAGAGCCCGGCGGAATTCTGTTTCCTATTTTTCTGTCTCCATAAGCCAGATCTGATGGGATGAAAATTTTCCATTTACTGCCTTCCTTCATCATTTGCAGGGCTTCCGTCCAGCCCGGTATTACGCCGCCGGCATTGAATTCAGCAGGTTCGCCGCGCTCGATGGAACTGTCAAAAACTGTCCCGTCAATCAAGGTGCCGTGATAATGCACTTTCACGGCGCTATTTTCCTGAGGGCTGTCGCCAGTGCCTTCTTTAAGGATCTTGTATTGCAAACCCGATTCGGTTACATGGACGCTGTCCTTTTTGGCATTCTCGGCGAGGAATTCCCGTCCCTTTTTCTTATATTCGACGGCTTCGGCTTCTTCTTTCCGGCGCTGCTTTTCTTTCATAACCGAGTCGAATCGGTTCATAATTTCGCGTGTTTCCTGATTGGTGAAGAGCCTGTCGGATTCGTCACCGTGCATAGCATCAAGGATTCCGCGCTTAATTACTTCAACATTAAAATTCAGGGAGTCACTCTTAAAGCCGTATCCCCACTGATACCCAATGATATAAGCCGCCGAGTCCTCGAAAGTTTTCAGTTCCGGTTTTGCATCCTGCGCAAAAACCGGAACTGTAAATACTATGCAAATTAATACTGTTAAAAGTTTTAAAAACTTATTCATTTTATTCCCTATCATTGCTGTTCGTTAACCTCTAACAATTCCACTTCAAAGATTAAAGTAGAATTAGGAGGTATCTGTTGTCCCTGTCCTCTGGGACCGTATGCAAGGTCCGAAGGAATAAACAGCTTCCATTTGGCGCCTTCTTTCATCAATTGCAGCGCTTCGGTCCATCCGGGAATAACTCTGTTTACAGGAAATTCAGCCGGTTGACCGCGATCATAGGAACTGTCAAAAGTATCTCCATTGACCAAAGTGCCTTTGTAATGTACTTTCACTTTGTCGGTTTCATCAGGGCTTTTGCCTGTGCCGGGTTTAAGGATTTTATACTGTAAACCACTCTCAGTAACCTTAACACCTTCTTTTTGCTTATTTTGGGCAAGAAAGGCTTCTCCCTTTTTCTTATTTGCAGCAGCGTCGCCCTGTCCTTGCTGCTGTTGCTGCTGTTGCTGCTGTTGCTGTTGTTGCTGCTGTTGCTGCTGCTGTTGTTGTCCTGTCTGTCTTTTAGCCATCAGCTCCTGTTGGAACTTCTGCATGACCTCCTGAAGTTCTTGCTGGGTCAATTTTGTTCCGGTTGTATCGCCGGCTATAGCGTCTTCAACTCCCTGTGCCAATACTGCGGGATCCAAATTCAATGAATCTTTCTTGATTTGCCTTCCGACATTCAATCCCCATTGCATACCAATTGAATATGCAACCGAATCTTCCTGAGACTTCAATTGAATATCTTTCTCTTTCTTTTCCTGGGAACAGGCTGCCAGACCTGGTATCAATAATAGAATTATCATTATCCTTGCTAACATATAAACTCCTTGATTTTGAATAAAATATTCTTTTTCTCGAAAAAATAATAATCAAAAATATGAATAATTTACAGGATTTTCCAAATAAAAATAAAATTTACGTTTAAGATGAGATCCTCCCATGAATGCGGAGACTTGAAAACGTCATTCTGAGTGCAACGAAGAATCCGGTTTTGACGGGCATTCTGGATTCTTCACTCCACCCTGCTGAATCAGGATTTTGCTTCGCTCAACTTTGTACCGTTCAGAACGACGATTTTTGAGACAGCCTCAAAATATATCATTCGTGCCAATTCGTGAAATTCGTGCCAATTCGTGAAATTCGTGTCTCTATGCATCCGGTTTCTCCATCATTTTATCAGCAGCTTTATCCGCAGCTTCCACCAGAGGTTCGATCGATATACCTTTGCCGACGGCGCCTTCCATCCAGTATTTCGGAAGAATATCCCCCTGCTTCAACATGCGTATCATTTCTTTTGCCAGATTTTTATCTTTAATATGTTTTTCAATCTGAAATTCAATTAGATTTCCTATAGGATAGGCAGGCAGATACAGAGGATAATCGATCATGTGCGAATATATCGCCAGTATCGGTTGATCTTTTACGCCGAATATCTCCGCATAATAATCATTCCAGATATTTTCGGCAATTTCAATAACTTTATTTTTTAGTTCTCCAGGTGCGGCTTTTGGGTTCTCGTAGAGCCACTTCCAGACTCGCATATCAACAAGAGATACTCCCATGATCTCGTAAGCCGACCAGAAATTGTCCAGCGCACGCAATGCTTCTTCATTCGGATTCTGCTGGCTTATTCCCAGTAATTCAAGATCGCGCTTTTGGAAAATGAACGCCCAGGCTTCAGTGAATGCAGTATTTGGGACTCCGTTCAGCATGTAGTAATCAACGTCATGGAGAGTGGTGGTCTGCTCAACATTATGCCCGAATTCATGGATAGCGATGTTGTAGCCTTTGTAATCCATGCCTTTTTCGCCTATGCGAGTACGGAGATGAGAATTAGCCGATCTCATTTCTGCTCCGGCAGCATGACCGGCGCCGCGTGAAGGCTCAACTTCGATCTTCGACATAAGAAATTCCGCTTTGTTGGAACTAAAGCCAAGCTGCCTGAGAATGCGCGGCATATCTTCCTTGAAGGACTGAGGATCGGGGTATTTTGTACGAGTCATCTTATTGAGTTTTTCCTGATCCATTCCGCTGCGTGCTTTGAAACCGTCATACCAGATATCAAAAGGCTGCAAGTCTCTGTCCAGTCTCTGTTTTATGAGAGCGCCAACTTTCTTAGCAGCCGGCGACGAAAGTAATCCTGTGAATAATTCCTCAACTTTATCATAAGGAATTTCAAATTGCTTATCGAATCTCCTGTCAACGTAGGTGTCAAAATCGGGATAGTATTCATCAATCTTTTTCTTAGCTTCGAAATTTTTGAGAATATGCTTGTATCTGCTATTCGGTTCCGGTTTGAATTCTACTTTTTCGCCTTCTTTATAAACTTCGTTCTTATAAGGATTCCATTGATATTTGTCGGAATCGATCATTGTTTCCGGTATCTCCTGGGTAATTATCCGCTTCATTGCTTCATAAATAAGCTTTTGCTTTTTCAGGGCATCCACATTCCCGTACTCGGATTTTATCTGATCGCGCAGATTCCAGTGGCTTATCAGCTTCAGATCCTTTGGAAAATAGGTTTGCCCTTCATTATCTTGCAAATAGCCGACGTAGATGTTATAATTATTGATATATTCATCAGCTTCGGTCATTACACGGCTTTCTTCAGATAGAAGTTCCGCCGGTACGCGCGAGGTATATAAGTCCCCAGCTCTGGCGTAAGCCCATTGTTTTCTTGACCATTCACCTCCGTTTTCGATCTTCTCGTCAAGAGAATAGTGTGGGAAGTTCAGCAGTACGATGAAGGCTATTTTATTTTTAAAAAAATCTTCTGTCAGGTGAGAGTAAGGATTATACGCGGCATAGATCTTATCTATATCCAGAAGATCATATCCGGTCAGGTCCACAGGTTTTTCGAGCTGCAAATCTATTTGGTGCAGATGACCGTATATGGTTTCCAGATTATCGGATATTCTCTTGAAAACCTTATCGAGTTCTTTCTCATCAATGACAAATTTTTCTACACAGAATTTGACGAACTTTTCCTTAGTACCGTCATCGACTGTCCAGAACGAAGCTGCCTGCTGGACACCTCTTTCGATGCGGAACTTGTTTTCCTCGCCATATTTAGCTAATAACGAATCAATCGCTTCATTCCGTGTTTTCTCGCCTATATAATCCATCTTTGATTCTCCTTTGGTTGGCTTTTCGGCAACATCAGCTTCTTTCCTGCTTGTACATGCCGTTGCTATAATTAAAATAACAAATAAATAAATGATCGATTTCATTTTTTTCCCCTATCAATTATTATAAAATTTCAATTTACGAATTGCTAAATATAAGAGAATTTGGAAAAATATAAAACAAATAGACTATATTGACTTGTGTATATATATTAATATCAAATTAACTCTTAAAATTTGGCAACTCATTTCCGCACTATGGAATTTAATGTAACATACTATTTTTAAAGTTCCTTAACCGATTTTCATGTTACAATCATTATAAGCTTTTTCTCCTTTAAAAAATTGTTTTCAAAACTCTATACTATCATTAATTTATAAAATCCCTAAACCAACTCTTAGAATACGGCTTGATTTAAGGATGTCATAAGTAATCAAAATCAGATTGTCAAAATAAACAACGTTAATCGACACATAGGAGTGCAGTTTTTCTTATAAGATTGCCGGAATTACTAATGAATCTTATTTCACAGTAATACAATCCTGCTGAAAGCCGCTTTCCGTTATTTTGAATGGTTTCCCATACTATGGAATGGGCTCCGGCTGACTTATATTCATTTTCCTTTAGCGCAGCTATAGTCTTGCCTATATCACTGAATATTTTCATTGATATTTCTCCATCTTCAGGAAGATTATAAGTAATCATTGCATTTTCACTGACAGGATTTGGAATAATGTTTATCTTAAGTTCAGAGGAAATTGAGTTATCCGCTATGCCATCCGGTCTGGAGCCAATGGCAAACCATTTGGGAAAAACAGCTTCGACTATATATCCAATCGACTCGTCCGAGGAAGCAATTTTTGTATTATCCATCGGTACTTTATAAATGTTAAATTGCTGATCGTTTTCAATAAATGCATGAAAAATTATATTTTTATCATCACTCGAATAGCAGGGATAGCCTGAGTAAAAGTCTTCGGCTGAGAAATAGATGATGTAATTTAGCTCACCGGAATACAGATTCACTTCCATGACGTAATGTAATTTATTGTTATCATCGAAGATATCAAAGGCTATTATGTTGTTGTTTGTCTGTGCAAAAGTGGGATTACCTGCATTTATGCCGATATCCATCGGTGGAAGTATAGCGTATATAACTTCGCTTTCGACATCAATAATATTGAAATTCCAGTAATATTCGGTTTCTCCATACGAATTTTTGAATTCTTAGTACTAAATAAACGCAAGTACAGCATAAATTTAAATTTTATTTCAATTAAAATTCAAAAAATCTTTTATAAATGAAACGAAATCGCTTTTAATTTGTTAATATAATATAAGGATTAACAATTTTTAAAATTATTAATAAATTTTTGGAGAGAACTATGAAAAATCTAATTACTGTTTTTATCATTGCGGCACTCTTTATTGGGTTGAATTATGCCGGTCTGGCTCAACAGCCCGATCCGAAACCACCGACAAATGTTGCTGCCAATACCGTTAAAACTGACGACGGATATTTAGCTGTCGAATTGACCTGGAAACTCAATGACGAAGGAGATACGCCTGATTATTTCTATATTTACATTGCGCATCGTAAAACAGAAGACCTTAACAAATTTCAAAAGTATCAGAAAGTACCTTACAGGGAAAATTCCAAAGAGTTGCAATATGTGATAAGACAATTAAAAAGCGGTGATTATTCTTTTTACATATCATCAGTGATCTTTCAAAATGGTCAGGCTTTTGAGAGTGATCCTTCAGATATTGTGCATGTGACGCTTGATCAGCCGCCACAAGAGGAATATGTTAAGATAATTTCCACACCTAATTATCAAGGTTACGTTGGAAAAGAATATGTCTATCAGCTAAAAACCAAATCCAATGTAAGATGTCCTGTACTATACAAGCTAATTGACGTTCCGGAGGGCATGAAGATTGATGAATCAGGTAAAATTACATGGACTCCGAAACAAGAAGGCTCGTACAGCGTAACAGTAAAAGCATATCTTGACTGTGCCAAGGATATCCATGATATTCAGACATATAAAATCAGAGTTTCTGAAGGTAATGACAATAAAGGCTGGGTAAAGATTAAATCAAAGCCTAAGACCTACGGACATGTTGGCGAACCGTACAGTTATCAGTTAATGGCAGAGTCAAACGTCAAATGCCCGATCCTCTTCAAATTAATTCATGGAACTGACGGAATGGAAATCGACAAGAATCGGGGTCTCTTAAAGTGGGTGCCGCAAAAACCCGGAAAATATGAAATCGCAGTTAAAGCATATCTTGAATGCCATCCCGATATTCATACTGTACAGAAATGGGTTGTCGAAGTGAAAGGAGAACATCCACCCGATCCCTGCGCTGTGATATCAGGCACTATAACAGATCCGGACGGGAATCCCGTGCCGGAGGGTATAGTTACTGCCTGGTCTTTGAAAGATAAGGTTCCCCCGATTCGAACTGAGTTCAGACAAGGACATTTCGCGCTTAATGTTCCGGAAGGCGTATATGCGGTACAATTCGAAGCTCCTGGATTTGTAACTGAATTCTATGATGATGTCCGTTCAATTCAAGGCGCTGCTCAGTTAGATGTAAAATGTGAGCATGATTATTCATTAAAAGCGGAATTGGAAAAAATACCTGAGCATGAATTTTTCAAAGTTTCCGGGCATGTAACCGATGAAAGCGGCGATCCCGTATGGGCTATGATATATATGATGCCTATGCACTGGAACCAGGGCAGGAGCGATAACGAAAGATATAAAAAGGTGTTTGTCGGGACTACTGATGAAAATGGTTTCTATGAAGTGGAAGTGCCGGGTTCACATACCTATATAGCTCTTGCGAAACCTAAAATGAACAGTGGATACCTGCATCAGTTCTATAAGGGTAAAGACAACCAGATGGAAGCCGACCTTATTCCTGTAGAGGGAGATGTTGAAGGTATCAATTTCAAACTTAAGGAAGAAATGCATTACGATAATGGTTTTTCGGGGATCATTGAAACTGTTGGCGGCAACAGACTTGAAGCTATTGTCATACTTAATCTTATCAAAGCCGCCGATGGCAGCGAAATCAAATTCACTCGAACTGTCGAAACTGACGCTCAGGGTACTTTCACATTCAAGAATCTAATTCCGGGCGATTATGTTATGCTGTCCATACCCAAGAACAGGGATTTCATTCCCGGTTACTACAGAAATAACGGACTTGTCGTACAGAACTGGCAGGACGCAACACAGATTGGTGTTGGAGAAACAGTGATGAATGATCTGTTCAAGTGTCAGCATCAGGCTTACGAAGACAGATTCGGACCTGCACAGCTTAAAGGAAAGATAGTAGCGGAGAATGACTATATCAAATCCGGCAGTGACAATCCTTTGAGCACAAATTCGGTTCCCGGAGTTTTTGTTTATATCACTGATGAAAATGATAATATCGTTGATTACGCTTTTACCGACCGGAACGGTGATTTTTCCATTAATCAGATTGAAGCCGGTATATATACTCTTCACACTGATAAAGTAGGATATACTCCTTCTTCCAGGGTAGTAGAGACCGACTATAAAGAGAAAGCCAGCGTTGATGTGAATATAACCATCACCCCGGATCAGGCTACATCAGTAGATGAACAAGTAGCCGAAAGCGGTGTATCGGTTTATCCGTCACCAGCCAATCTATTCACAAATATCGAATTTGATGGCAAGACCGGCAAAGCAAACATCTCTGTAGTAAACAGTCTCGGAACCAAAGTTATGACAAAAATGGTCGCTGTTGATAAAGGGTTCAATCGCATTTCTATAAGTACTGTTGATCTCTCTCAAGGCGTTTACTACGTGAAAATAATCAATGAAGGCAAAGTTTATTCAACTAAATTCACGGTAATGAAATAAGTTTTAGTCGGAGTAGATTATGACTTAAAGCCGGAGTAATTTAGCTCCGGCTTTTTTGTATAAAAAAATGCAGACCGATAATAATCAGACTGCATTTAATGAAATTATATTATTTCCTGACCTTAAGTCTTTGGTCTTTAAAATCCCTGCGCAATTAAAGCATTATTTAAAAGATGCTAAATTATTTGTGAGAGAATTATTAGAAAAAAGCAGATTCCTATTCTTCTTTTTCTTCAGCTTCTTCTTTTTCTTCAGCTTCTTCGCCTTCTTCAAGTTCTTCGCCTTCTTCGGCGGCGGTAGTTTCTTCGAGGACACGCGGCTGAACAACGGAACATACAACTGAATCCGGAGAATAATCGTACTCGACATTTTCGGGCATAACATCACCAAGATAGATTGAATCACCCATTCCAAGGTGCGTAATATCTACATCGATAAATTCCGGAAGATCCTTCGGTAAGCAGTACACTCTCAAACTTCTAAGTGTAGTATAAGTAATACCGCCAACTTTGGCGCCTTCAGGCGTTCCGCGAAGGACGATAGGTACTTTAACACTGAGTTTCTCTCCGCGTTTAACGCCCATCAGATCGAAATGAATCAGCTGGTCCGTAAGCGGATGGAAAGCTATATCTTTCAGCACACATTCTCTTTTATCATCTTTGCCTTCGATCTCAAGATTAATGATTCTTGTAGTTGAAGTATAGACAATGGATCTCAAATCGAGGGGATTTGCGTATATAGGCATGGATTCTTCCCCGTGAAAATAAAACACTCCCGGAACGAAGCCATCCCTTCTCAACTGTCTGGCAGATGATTTGCCAATATCTCTTTTGCTAACTTTTAATGGTACTATTGCAGCCATTCTATTTACCCTTTATTTTTTGTTTTACCTTTCAATTTCAAATAATGAACTTATTGATCTATTGTCATGGGTTCTGATTATCGCTTCAGCAAGCAGTTCTGAGATTGATATAACGTCTATTTTTGTTGTATCTGTTTTTAAAGGTATTGTATCGGTACAAAAAATCTTCGTGACTGCATCGCATTCTTCTACTTTTTTTATAGCGTTACCGGAAAAAACCGGATGGACACACAGCCCGTAAATACTTTTTGCGCCTCTGTCCATCAATGCTTCGGCAGTCTTTACAAAAGTTGTACCCGTATCAATCATATCATCGACGATTACAATATATTTATCTTTTATCTCGCCGATAATATTCATAACTTCCGCATCATTATGTGTGGGACGCCTTTTATCTATAAGTATCAAGTCAGCACCCAGTCTTTTCGCATAAGCTCTTGCGGTTTTAAGTCCGCCGACATCCGGCGAAGCTATAGCAATTGGATCAAGCCGCAATTTTTTGATGGCTCGTATAAGTACAGGCGAAGCGTAAAGGTGATCCATAGGTATATCAAAAAATCCCTGAATCTGGGATGAATGCAGATCCAGTGTAATTATTCTGTCAGCGCCTGCGCGGCTCATCAGATTAGCAAGAAGTTTAGCCGTAATTGATACTCGGGGTTGGTCTTTCCTGTCCTGACGAGCATAACCATAGTACGGGATAACAGCAGTAACCCTTTTGCATGATGCTCTTTTTGCCGCATCAAGCAAAATTAGAAGCTCCATTATATTATCTGCAGGAGCCATTGTGGATTGAATGATAAACATGTCAACGCCGCGGACATTATCGTCATATTTAGCCCATATCTCGCCGTCACTAAAATTTCTTATCGTCGTACCGGCGAGGTCTAAACCCAGATGACCCGCTACTTTTTTCGCTAATGGCAGATTTGAACGCCCTGTTGCAACTTTTAGATCCAATGTAACACCATTAATTTTAACTAAAAATTGCTGGGGCGGCAGGATTCGAACCTGCGCATGCCGGCTCCAAAGGCCGATGCCTTAACCACTTGGCTACGCCCCAACATGCTGATTTTCAGAGCTTACAAAAATAAGTGATTTAATTTTTTTTTACAAATTTTTAAACGGTATTAGTCAGAATTATTTTATTTAAATATTTTAAACACTGGTAATTTTAGCGAGTTTGTCAATTTAATATGGAATAAGACAATCAAAAATCCATTTCACCTATTTCCCTCAAAGCGAGATAGGCAGCGCCAAAAACTCCTGCGGAGTCGCCAAGTTTCGCTTTAATTATGGGTGTTTCCTTACGAGGAGGACCAAATAGTGATTTCTGCATTATTTGAGGCACTTTATCGTACCAGATGCCCAAATTTGATATGCCGCCGCCTAATATTATGGCTTCCAAATCCAGATAATTGACGGCATTCGCAAATATTTGTGCCATGATCTCGCAGCTTTCGTCGAAAAGTATCCTGGCTTTGGGTTCTTGTTTTTGATACAAGTTGTAAATATCGCGAATCTTTAAATTTTTGCCTGTCAACTCGGAATAACGCCGCGCTAAACTTGGACCGGATAGATAAGCCTCGCCGCAACCCTGTCTGCCGCACTGGCACTGCCTGCCGTAGATATCTATCGATGTATGCCCTATCTCGCCGGCGCCCATTTTTGCGCCGTGATAGAGTTTATTGTCAAGTATCAAGCCGCTGCCCATACCGGTTCCTAGTATAACAGCCATGACGTATTCGTATTTACCATAGTATGCAGCGAAAAACTCTGCGAGAGCAAGACAATTGGCGTCATTGTCGATGATTACGGGTACATCAAAATTCTCAATGAGTTGAGGAATGAATTTCGATTCTTCATATTCCTGCGTATGTGGGACGCCATAAATTATTTGTTTATCATGTAAATACGTACCGGGTGTTCCGATACCGATTGCTGAAACCCTGTAACCTTTGGAGATTTTATTAACGAGTCCGACAATATTCTTTATAACTTTCCCAGTACCTCTTCTGGGTTCGGAGTCAACACGGTCACGAGCTATTTCGTTCCGATCATTGTCAATCAAACAGGCTTCGGTTTTGGTACCGCCAAGGTCAATTCCAATTACATGTTTTTTCATAGATTTATTTCAAATAATTAATAATTCTTTTTTTATAATATAAAAAAAAATGTTGAAACTTTTCAGTAATTGATGTGCCAATGTGAAAAAGGATAAAGTAATCTATCTAAATCTATTGGAAACTTATTTGAAACAACTATAATTTCGATACAATAAACTAGTCGATGAGAATGAAGATTAAGATCTATTATGAGACGGAATATTTGAGAGGCACTTTTGAGCTGCTCGGTATATGCAGGGAAGGAGGCGCGAGGTTGCTTAATCCTGACCAATGTTCTCGGCGAAAAAGTAACCACTATCTTCGAAAAAATCCCAAACCTCAGAAAAAGTTATTTAGGATTTATGTGGGAGATCTGACGGCAGGTACATATATTCTTATGCAGCAAATTCCTTCGATAGTGAAAACGAAAAGGCTGGATATTATTTAATAATCCCAATTAATTCATGCAGTTCAGTACATTTATAATTTAGTACTCTATTTCTTTATAGAGAATGGGCTTTTCACTTTTTTAGAATTACATGCATCTCTGTTCCCAAGAGATACAAAAAATTTTGAGTGGGAGTAGTTAATATACAATTACCTGTTTTAGCTATATTATATGATACGTGAGAATTCCACATTTGACAAAATATGGCTTATCAATAAACATGATTTTCCCGCTCCTGAAAATTGATCTGTACCATATTAACATAACTTCCTAAATTTTTCTGATTTTTGATAACATTTTCCTTATAAATCCGTAATTACGGTATATTTTTAAAAAATTTAATTTGAATATGGAAATACTAAATCTACAAAATGTAACCAAAAGATTCGGCAATTACGCCGCAGTCAACGATGTTTCCTTCTCGGTGGATTCCGGCAGGATACTTGGTCTGCTCGGTCCCAACGGCGCCGGCAAGACCACGACTATCCGCATGATAACCAATATTTACACACCGGACGAGGGAACTATCACTATAAAGGGGGAATCCGTCGGTCCGGCGCACCAGAACATCATTGGCTATCTGCCGGAAGAGCGCGGCTTGTACAAAAAGATCAAAGTTATCGACCAACTGGCTTATTTCGGGCAGTTAAAGGGGCTTTCGCGGCAGGAAGCGGTCAACGGCGCCAGATACTGGCTGCGCAAGCTCGACGCCGCCGACTGGGAAAGCAAAAAGATCCAGGAATTATCCAAAGGCATGCAGCAAAAAATACAGTTCATTTCCACTATCCTTCACGATCCCGATATACTTATACTCGACGAGCTCTTTTCCGGCTTCGATCCTATAAATGTCGAGGTGCTGAAGAGCATCATTGCAGATCTGAAGCAGGCTGGCAAGACTATCCTGCTGTCCACTCACGTCATGGAACAGGTCGAGAAAGTCTGCGACGATATCTGCCTGATAAACAAGGGCAGGATTGTCCTGTCCGGCAACATGCGCGAGATAAAAAAGAGCTTTGGGCGGGACACTGTGCTGATGGAATACGACGGCGATGATTCCTTCCTGAATAACTTCAGCGGCATTCAATTCATCAATCGCTCTAAGAACAGGGCGGAATTCAGGATAAAGGATTCGCAGGCTAATTCGAAAGATATACTTAATGCGGCTATGCAAAATGTAGATCTGATAAAGTATGAACTTGTGGAACCGAGTCTTCACGAAATTTTCATAGATGTTGTAAGCGAACGGGGGGAATACAATGGCAAACAGTAACCGCACTTCAAAAATCGGAACAATTGTACGCCACGAATACACAACCAAAGTAAAATCCAAGTGGTTCATCATCGGAACATTGATAGGACCATTGGGAATACTTCTCTTTCTCGGCGTAATAGTATTGATAACAGTTTTGTCAATGGACGAAACATCCAGAAAACTCGCCATAGTTGACAAATCCGGCGAAATCGGCAGAAAACTCGAACAAACCGACACTTCAAAATACTACATCGTTGATAAAACACCGGAGCAGTTAAATCAGCAAATTCTCGACGGCGAGATAGACGGCTACATAGTCCTGCACGAAGACATACTAAATACAGGGGAAGCCGCCGTTTACAGCAAAGGCGGCGGCGGTATCGGCTTTATTTCCGCGCTGGAAGGCAACCTCAAGCACATCCTGAGACGCGAACGCCTCATCAATTCCGGCGCCGACGAAAGAGTCCTCGAACTCGTCGAAAAAGGCGTCTCTATAAACACCCAAAAAATCACTAAAGAAGGCGCCCAGGAAGATTACACCGCTGCTTACACCGGCTTGGGTTATGTGCTGAGCTTTGCAATGTACATTCTGATGCTGTTGTACGGCAGCTTTGTCTCTCGGGGCGTCATCGAGGAAAAAGCGAACAGAATTGTGGAAGTAATTGCCTCATCAGCGCGCCCATTCGAGATAATGTTCGGCAAGGTCGTCGGCATCGGCGCTTCAGGGCTGACGCAGGTAATCTTCTGGCTGATACTTTCTGTCATATTGATCTTCGCCGCAGGACCAATTGTCGGGATGTTCATCGAATCGCCGGAAGCCATGACCGAAGCTATGGGTCCCGCAGCCGCAGGCGGTGCAGGCATGCCGCAGGATCAGGAAAAGATATTCGAGATCATTAATGCATTCAAATCAGTCTCACCCTGGCTGGCGGTGGGCTTCCTGTTCTACTTCCTTTCAGGCTATTTCATTTACGCTACGTTATTCGCGGCGATAGGTTCCGCAGTAGATCAGGAACAGGATGCAGCCCAGCTTCAGACACCGGTCACATTTTTGATAATTATCCCTATGCTTTTCATAAGCCCGGTGATGAATAACCCTGATGGCACATTGGCAGTGGGTTTATCGCTATTCCCATTTTTCACACCGATAATCATGATGCTGCGAATAGCTGCAACAAATGTACCCTTATGGCAAATAGCGCTATCGGTTGTACTAATGACAGGCACTTTCCTCGGCGCATTATGGGTATCCGGCAAAATATACCGGATAGGAATACTTATGACCGGTCAAAAACCGAAAATAGGCGAAATGATTAAGTGGCTGAAGGCATAAATAAAAACACATGTCATTTTTATGTACTGCACACCAGCGGAAAAATGAATAAAGGCAAGTTTATAAAGTGTAATAATCAATGAAAACTTCAATTTTATATTAACCCGGATTTTGCATTACATAAACAATCTTTTGTTCCCCCCTCATCCTCAGCCCATCTCCCGGCGGGTGAAGGGTGTAAGAATTTCTCATTACACTGAAATTCTCTTCTCCACTTGGGAGAAGGGATTTAATGATGAGGGAAATTTTATAATGAATTTTCCGGGATTAAGATATGGAGTGCCCTCAAATCCCAGATTCCCGCATTTCCATTCAATTTAAATTAAAACTTCAAATTTAGACCTCTCAAAAACCAGTAACGAAACTTTTGAGCACAGATATTCTATGAACACAAAAAGCAGATTAGTTTTAAATATCCGGATCTTTCCGCTTCATCTTCGGCTGGAATTCCCTGACATAGAGCGGTGTGAACTTCTCCGGATCGGTGAATTGATTTTTTTGGTAGAGGGTATAGGCATGTTTTGCGATATATTCGGCGGAAAGGCTGCACAGTATTCCCGGCTGCCGTATGTCTTCGAGCATACACGATCCCGGTCCGCAGACCAGCGTATCCTTCAGCTTCAGTATATCGACATCCTTGAATTCCTTCTGCTCAATTTCATCGATAGGCTCGGCAGAGTGGTCATATTCGCGAAGATATATATGATCTTTATAAGCCTGGATTATCACGACGATCTTCTCGAAGCCGGAAATCTCGTGATACTTCCATGCTTCCTTAGCAAGCGCATCCATAGTCGGTACGGCGATAAATTTCGGCTGACCGCCATAGCAGAGCGCTTTCGCGATACTTCCGCCAATCCTGAGCCCGGTGAACGAGCCCGGACCCGCCGAGGCAGCTACGGCATCCAGATCATCAGTCCTGAGTTCCTTATCTGCGAGGGCGCGCCGCACATTCTCTGCTAACATCTTATCATGGACATTCCGCCCGAATATAGAATAGTTGGCAAGAATTTTTTCACCCTCGGAAAGAACGACACCACAGGTCTCACCGGAACTTTCGAGAGAGAGTATTTTAGGATTGCTATCTGACATAGTACCGCCTTAGTAGTCTAAAATATCCTGTTTGTCTTCTTCTTTGAGAGCGTCGACCTTGATCGTCGGATTTATCTTCAGATTTTTCCTGATCGACCTCTCTAATTGTTGGACGATTTTATGGACATCATATAATTGAGTGTTGCCGGGTAATTTTATATGAAAAGTCAACTCCTTATGATCGCCATACTTATGCAAATGAAAATGATGTGGATAAACATTATCTTCCACACTGCAATCGATTACTTCATTGATTTGTTTAAGCAAGTCTTCTTCCGGGCTGTCACCAATCAAAGAACTGACGGTATTCTTGAAAATATCGAATGCAGCGTAAAGGATCATCGCAGCAACAATAATGCCCAGCACCCCGTCAATCCACCAGTATTGCGACGAAAAGAAAATTCCTATCAGGATTATCAGAGAAGAAAAGGCGTCCGTACGATGATGCCAGCCATCCGCCCGCAGCGATTGTGATTCTGCTTTTTTACTCGCCCAAAGCGCATATTGAGCAATACCTTCTTTTCCAACAATAGAAATGATAGTTACGACAATAGCAAGTGTACCGAAATTCGCACTCTGCTGATCAACCAATTTTTCAATCGATTTCGAGAAAAAGCTAACACCAATAAATGCAAGGAAAATACCGATAAAAACTGAAGATATCAACTCAATCCTGCCGTGCCCGAAGGGATGTTCCTGATCAGCCGGCTTCTTCGACAATTTGAAACCGACCATGACTGCAATCGAGGTAATAGAATCGGAAAGGGTATGCCACGCATCCGTTATCAGGGCGATGGACCCGGAAACAATACCCGCCCAGTACTTAAGCACGAACAGGACAACATTCACAATAAGAGAGATTATCCCTTCCGTGTATCCATAAAATGAAGAATCTCTATGTTTCTTGCTCTTTGACAATCTAACAGAATATTATAATTGCTTTAGTCAGAGTATTTATTAAAAACACAACGATTTGGAACCCGGTTCCAATTATTAATAGACTTAAAAAAATAGCATCCATGTATTTAATCATATTATCATGGATAACTATTTGTTAATGAGTTCATTATCAAAATTAACAATAAATAAGGAAATTTCACAGTTAGATGAAATAAAAAATCCCCCTCACTTTGAGGGGGATCAAGGGAGTTGCATATGAGTTTATCAAAAACCGCTATGCCTTGATATAAACGTTTTCATCGGAAACCTATTTCATGTGCGTAAGTGATTATATTTAAAGCAGTTAACTGTATGATCGTTGACCATCCCCGAAGCCTGCATGAATGCATAACAGATAGTCGGTCCGGCAAATTTGAATCCACGGGATCTAAGGTCTGTACTCATTCTATCGGATTCCGCCGAAGTGGCAGGAATCTCATTCCACGATCTATACTCATTCTGTATGATTTTACCATCAGTGAACTGCCAGATATACTCGTCAAACGAACCGAATTCTTCTTTTATATCAAGATAAATCTGCGCATTTGATATAGCTGCGTTTATCTTCTGCATATTCCTTATAATACCTTTATTATCAAGCAATTCGGCAATCTTCTTATCATTATATTTTACAATTTTCCCAGCATCGAAATAATCAAAAGCTTTTCTGAAATTTTCACGCTTTTTCAAAATAACAGCCCAGCTAAGGCCCGCCTGAAATCCATCAAGAATTAGGAACTCAAATAGCTTCCGGTCGTCGTGCAGCGGCACCCCCCATTCTTCATCATGATATCTTATCAGCAGATCATCGCCTACAGCCCAATCGCATCGTCTTTTTTCCATGATAAATTCATTTATTTGATTAACATATTTACTCTATTTCTATTTAAACAATGTGTTAAATTATTTTTAAAGATACACAATTATATTTATTTTAATATGTTAATATTAAAGAATAAATAATAAAGAGGAATTTCTTATGGCTTTGACCTATTCAAGTTACTTGAACATAGATGAATTGTTGTCTTTACAACAGATGCAGTCCGGGGGGGAAGATCATGATGAGATGCTGTTTATAATCATCCACCAGATTTATGAACCCTGGTTCAAGGAAATTTTACACGAGATAGATTTCCTTAAACAAAAACTAACAGAAAATGATTCATGGATTGTCAGAACAGAATTTGAGAGAAATAAATAAAATGGATAAGTAATGTACAAACCCAAGGAATTATATAAACATCCAAATGAATTAGCTCAGCATTACAAAAGATTCAACGTTGAAAAAAGACTGCTGCTGACGGGGCATTCCCATCAGGCATGGCCCGATTGTGCATTTGACGGACAGATTAAAGCAATAGAGGATGCTGCGATTTATGTCGATGAAAAATGGAATGAAGCTTTTAATAAAGCGGAAAAAGTAAAATCCGGGTATGCTCGTTTGATTGATGACTATCCTGAAAACATTGCCCTGGGACAGAACACTCACCAGTTGGTTGTTCGTTTTCTATCAGGATTGCCATTAAGGGAAAAACCAAGAATTATTACCACAGTTGGTGAATTCCATTCCATACGCCGTCAGTTGGAGCGGCTGGAAGAAGAAGGTATAGAAATTGTCCGAGTTCAGACCAAGCCGGTAACCGATGTTATCGGCAAAATTATTGAACATGTTAATGATCGGACTGCAGCAGTAATGGTCTCCTCCGTACTATTCCAAAGCGGTTTGATAATACCCGGACTTCATGAATTGCAGCCTGTCTGCGAAAAATATGGTGCTGAATTGCTTATTGATGCCTACCATTCTGTTAATGTTGTGCCATTTTCAGTTAAGGAGTTAAAATTGGTTAATTCATTTGTAGTGGGCGGTGGATATAAATATTGCCAGCTTGGTGAAGGCAGCTGCTTCATGAGGGTGCCGCCGGATTGCAGCATGCGTCCTGTAGTCACGGGCTGGTTTGCCGAATTCTCACAATTAACTGAAGGCAAAGAAGATAATAAGGTTTTCTATGGCAAAAGCGCAGACAGATTTGCAGGCTCAACCTATGATCCGGTAAGTCACTACAGGGCTTCGGAGGTTTTTGATTTTTTTGAAAGAAAAGAAATGACCCCTGAATTTCTCAGGGAAATCAATACGCATCAAACTTCGCTTTTAGCCGGGGAATTTGACGAATTAGATTTAGATCAAAGTATAATATCAAGGAACAGATCACTAAGACCGGATTTAAGAGGCGGTTTCCTGGTTTTGGAAACTAACAGGGCTGAGGAAATTTGTATGCTGCTAAGGAAGAACGGTGTTCTTACTGATTTCAGAAGTGATTCTCTTCGTTTTGGACCGGCTCCTTATTTATCTGACAAACAATTAATCAGCTCAATGGAAATACTCGGAAGAGTTGTAAAATTTTTACCGCAAAAAGTAATTTTTTGATGTTAAAGTTATATTCTGATTAAATATTTGTTAAGAATATGTAGGTTTCAAGAGAGAATTGATAGTAAACTATACAATGATTACAAACATAAAAAATGTATTTAAAAATTATTTGTGAAAAAAATTTAAAAAGTTTTAAAAAATGTAACTTTTTATTTCAATGGAGTGTCTTTTATTTTGAAACCATGGAAAATTAAAATATGGTTAAGAATGAATAAAGATGTTAGGAAGTAAGACAAATAAGGTAAGTGATAAAGAGCTTCAGCGGGCGGTCAAGGAACTGAAACAAGGCAGCGCTGAAGCATTTCAGATACTTTATAACAAATATCATAATAAAGTATACAGATTTTGCCTTAGAATGCTTGACGATGAAGCTGCTGCCAAAGACGCCTTTCAGGAGACATTCATACGCGTATACGAGCACAGGAAGGAATTCCATGGTAAGAATTTTTCAGCGTGGCTGTTTACTATTGCAAGACATACTTGTTTGAATCACATTAGAGCGAGAAGAGAACACGAGACTTTCGACGAAGTTTTTCACGGTTCGAAGAATGAGAGAGTGACAGATATAGGTTTGAAGGATAGTCTAGATAAAGCAATAGCCACGCTTCCGCCAGCAATGCGGGAGGCTTTGGTCCTTCGCGAATATGAGGAGTGCTCATATCAGGAGATTGCGGATATTTTAGGAATAGATCTTTCATTGGCTAAGGTGAGAGTATATCGGGCAAGGATTATTTTAAGAAAGATATTAAAACCAATTCGTAAGGAAATAAATGAATCTTGAAGATCTTATATCGAAATATGTTGACGGTGAACTAACTGTTGAACAAGATGAAGCGCTTCGCGAAGATATAGCGAAGAACGCCGTATCAAGAGAAAAATTCTACTCTTCGGTGAGTCTTTATCTTGCAATGCGTGAAGATGCTCAGTCACTGGAAACTCCCCGCGAAGTGTATCAGGAAACTGAAGACAGGATAATGATGGAGATCTTAAAGGATACTCCTGCTGCTGTTGACACCAAACCAAAAAGAAGAATAATACCTGCTTTTGCTTCTTTGATAGTCGTTTTCTTGCTTATATCAATATTCCGTATAGATGATATGTATTACAACAAGCTTGATCCATTCTTAGCTTTTAACAACGCAGTACAAGAAGGTAAGGCTGAAATCGAATTTTTAGTGCCGGAAGGCAAAATGCAAAAAGATATCAAATCGGTCGAGGCTGCCGCTGAGTCGAATAATACAGACACTCCCCTTGAACCTGCAAATGATGAGTTCGAAGGAGCTATATTGGCATTCAGTTCTACAGATAATAGAAACATATTGAATGATTTTGATCTTGGAAGCTTTTTAAGTAAAGAAAATGCCGGTTTAACCAGGATTTACAATGGCGAGCCCAGTATCAGTGCCTTATATGATAATTTTTACTCCTTTTCAAATTTAAATAATAGAGGTTTTGATAAAGGTAATTTGACTGATAAAAAATTCGGTAACAGGAATTCATTTGCTTCTATAGTCCCTAAAGAAGTTAATACCCAAAATGGCTCCCGCACTATAGAAAAATTAAAAAACGGCAAAAGAGAAAAGATGATGGAAAATTCCAAACAAACCGGTGTAATGCCGATGAATGGTTTCGGATACAGTTATAACAGCAACATTCATATATCACCTGTCTTTGGTTTGGATATGTATCACGACGGAATTGAAACAAAGGATGACACACCAATGATGCATACATCTCTGGGCATTGCTTATGATTTGAGCGAAAAATCCAAATTGGGTATGGAGTTAGGCTATTCCGAATTTACTTATAATCATCTCGGCAATATTTACGTGCCTGCTCCCGAAACACCTGAAAGCGGAACTTCACTCAGCACTGTTGAAGTGTTTGACAACGAAAATTACATAGAGATACCATGGACTTTTACCAGGGAAAAGCGTCTGTATTGGGGCGCAGTGTTTTATGAATCAACTGTTTTTGATATTACCAATTTTGATCTTGGTTATAGAGTTGGATTTGGTGGTTCGAACGATGGTCCTCTTGGATTTGGAAGATTGACGGCTAAATACGAAATAATCAGCGGAATAAACTTAACTGTTGGTGGAGATTACAGAATGTTCTATGCAAACCTTATGAACGAAGGTAATCAAGGAAAAGAATTAAGCTCCTCTTTATCAATTATCTACGGGCTGCAATTTAAGTTCTAAGATAGATGTTAATTTGAATGATAAAAACTAAGATTAAATAATTTTAATAAACTTTTATTATAAAGAATAATTACAAAAAGTGAATTACCTCTTTATACTTTTTAAAAAAAATTTTATATTGGGAAATTGTTAATTTTAAAATTAATAACATTGTATTAAGGTCAAGAAGGAGCTATATATGAAAAATTTAAGTTACTCATTTACAACTAAAGCGATGATTTGTTTGGCTTTAATCCTCGCTTTCTGTTTCCCTGGATTTAGCAATGCTCAAAGCAGCAATTTTGATGGCGAATCAATGAAAAAGCCAGTCTATGACAAGATTTCCCAGGATAGAGAAAATATCATAGGACATCAAGTTCAGGAATTTAAGAGTAATGGCAATTCCATTCAGGCACCTGAATTTTATGTCATAGACTCATTGCAAAATGCATTCTCATTCTTTTCATCAGAGCAGGAGCCTCTGATTTATCATCCTGAAACAGAAACTTTGGTAATGATAAAAAGAGGTCCGGATTCGCGCGAAGTATCTGAAACCAATCTGGATAATTTATTCTTACGTACTTCTAACGATTGGGGGGAAACATGGACAGAACCTCTGCTGATCTATGATTACGAAGATCCTGCAAACAGTGTGCCGATTGGAATGAGAGCAAGATATCCAAGTGTATTTCCTTTTATATTTGACACTGAATTGGCATTCTTGTATTCTTCGCCATTGCACGACGGAGATCCCAATGACGGCTTAGATTGGGATGGTGTTGTTACCGGTGTTAATGTTCCGGAGCTAGAAACACAGGTTAATTTCTTTGTTGCCAACAGCAGTGACAGAATGACTTTTAATGATGTGGAGTTTAACTGGAGCACAGGCTCTTATGTTCGCGGTGGCATAATAGAAGGGACACCATATATGTTTGCTGTTGGCGAATTATACCCTCAGACACCTCCTATAAAAAATGATTCCTTTTATGTGAATAGTAATCTAGCTTATAGAAGAACAGCGGATTTTGAGAATTTCAACATCAAAATACCGGAACCATGGTCCACTGACAATTTTCATCCTGTAGGAAATGAAAATTCAAGAAGCAACACAGTGGCAGGCTTGAAATTTGCTTCGGAAGAAGAGAATTCTCCCGGTAAAATGTATTTTGCAGCTTTTGGGAATTTCAAAGGAAGACCAATCAATAACAGACCTACTGTTGGCTACTCTGTTAGCGAAGATTACGGAGAGACCTGGGGCGATTTTGAAGTGTTTGATTTCCAGTTAGCAAGAGATTATGCGCAGGCTCAGGGAGTTAATCCTGATAGTGTAACCTTTTCATACAGAAGCAATGATTTTGTTGTTCACAACAATGGAGATCTGAGTTTTGCGCTTCAATTTGAAAGATCCAATAATGCTGACAATGGATTCTCTCAGATAGTCGAGGTGTACACAAAAAACGGTCAGTGGGGAATTCGGAAGATCGCTGACAAAAATCCTGTATGGCTCCCTATGTGGGATGACGAAAATCAACAGAGCAATCTTGGCTCCAACCAACTTGATTATGAAGTACAAGTATCAAGAACAGTTGACGGCTCGGCTTTACTTGCCAAATGGGTTGATATACAGGGATATCAATATAATACCGGAGATCAGACCTTTACTTTTGAACATACTGACATATTCATAGCTTCACGATCATTGACTTCTAATGACTGGGAAGTAAGAAATCTAACAGACAATCCTGAGGCATTGTACAGAACTACATGGATACCTGGTCTTTTACCAAATAATCTCGAGGGTATTCCATTAATCCAGATTGCTTCAAAACCAGGAAGCAGCGAGCCGATTCCAGTACGGAATCCTTTCATACCCCAGTATGTTACAATTGCTCATTTCAATGTTGTTGTGGGCGTTGAGGATCAAATTGACAGAATCGGCAGCATGGACCTTAAAGTTTATCCTAATCCGGTAAAAGATAATGCTACATTGCAGCTATTTAATAATGACGGGGTTAACGATGTAAAGGTTTCTTTAAGGAATGTATTAGGTCAGGAAATAAAATTATTATACGATGGTAAAATTAGCAGCGGAGTCAAGACCTTCAATGTGAATACAAGGGACTTGCCTGCAGGAACTTACTATTGCACGATTCTGGCAAGCGGTCAAAAATTTACAAAAATGATTACAATAGTAAAATAAGGTAGGAAATAAATTTAACTTTGAATCAAGTTCTTTAAAGGAGAAAGACTTATGAGAAAACTAATAACTATTATATTTTTGGTGAGTATTTTGTTCCCGGCAGCGGCGAGCGCCTCAATATACGGAATCCTCAAAGGAAAAGTCATGACTGAGGACGGAGGTCCGGCGGCAGGCGCATCCGTCAGGATTGAGGGGACAACCAAAGGAGCGTTGGTTAAACAAGACGGCAGCTTTACTATTGTCAATATTAATGCGGGCACTTATACCGTAAAAATTACATCTGTCGGTTATGCCGAACACAAGGAAAATGTGAAAATTTCGCCTGATAAGACAACAAAAATTAATGTGGTGCTGGAATCAGAAGTTAAAGAAACCGATGAAATTGTTGTTACCGCAGATCAGGAAATGGTTCGTAACGACGAAGTCGGCAGCATGAGTACTATCAGCACCGATGACGTTGAACAAATTGGCGGTGGTATTCAGGCTCTGGTTGGAATTACCGCAGGTGTAAGTTCCGGCGGCGACGGCTGGAATATACGCGGCAGCCGTACTTCGGAAACCCAAATAAGAGTTGACGGGCTGGATTTCAGCAACCAGTTTACCGGCGGTATTGGACGTGCGGGAACAGGTTATGCACCTCTGGTATCCTCTTATGCTACGGAAGAAACACAGGTTATAACCGGCAGCTTCTCCGCTGAGTACGGAAATACCATGGGCGGAGTTGTTAACACTGTAGTTAAAAGAGGAAGAACTGACAGATATGAGGGGTTCCTCCGCTACGAAGATGCAGTTCCTTTCCTTTATGGTACACATAACGAGAGATTAAAATTAGTTCGTGAAGAAGGAAAAAACAATCTTATTCATGTGAACGATGGGTTTGACTACGAAGCGACTGATGAATATAAAGTAGAATTTGGTACTGGTGGACCTTTGCCATTGCTGGCAAATTCAACATTTTATATTTCAGGTAATTATTCTGCCAGGTCAACAGGAAACTATTTTTCACATTTTGATCCCTGGGGAAATGACATTGGCAAAGAAACAGGCACTGAGATTTGGAGCAAAAACTTAACAGGTCGTATGACCTACTCGCTTACTCCGGAGATAAAACTTATCCTCGGCGGACAGTACGGTATGACTAACTGGTTCGGGACAGGTTGGGCATGGTTGTATGCCAATGATTCCGGAGTTTTTTACGACACTACTGCAAATGGCGAGGTCAATTCATACTCAAATGGTGTGCCTGAGAGATTGATGAAACAGAACGCAAGTAATCAGATACTGGCAAATTATTTCATGAGGATCAATCATCAATTGAGTACTTCGAGTTTCTATGAATTAACTGTTTCTACTCAAATAAATAATGATGACGCTGGCAGAAGACCAGATCTTCATGATCCGAATTTTGTAACGGGATACGATTTTATCTATCCACAGGATAAATTCAGAGTCTCTGATTTTAAACTCGTTCCGGGCTTCAACAGAATTGTTGACCATTACGAGTTGATCCTGAAAAACCAGAAGAGTGCTGATGGTTACCAGTATGGTGCGTTTCCTGTAAGAAATCCTTTAACCGGTTATTATGAGGGGCAGACGAATACAAGCGGATCGAATAATCCTTATGGTTTCGATCAGTTTTTCGTAACCCATGGTTCAGGTGGGTTCCAATACAGAAGGCAGTATTCATACAACGTTGACGGAAGTTATTTTAATAATTTCCAAACTGAAGAATTTGACCATAAATTCAAAACAGGTTTTGAATTTCAATATACTGAGTTGTTAAGACATTATAACGGCAATCCCTATAGCGCTAATCCATTTCATGACATATATACTGATCAATGGGGAGGCAACATATATCTAAAAGACAGCGCTGAAATTTACAACAGAACAAGTAAACCATTTACACCTTACCGCTTTGCAGCTTATGCACAGGATCAGATTGAGTACAAAGGTATTGTTTTTACACCGGGATTAAGATTTGATTTCTTTGAACCTGATTCACGATACAGGCTGCCTTCACAGAATTTCCTTTCAATTGCTGCGGACAGTGGTTTTGCGGAAGCTGAAACAAAAATACAGTTAAGCCCCAGGATTTATGTGGCTTATCCTTTAACAGAAAGATCCAACATTTCAATTAGTTATGGAATGTTCTTCCAGATTCCTCCGCTGCAATATCTGTATGATAACTTTAATAAGACGGAGAGTAGAGGAAATGCAATTTTGGGACATCCGGATATGGATGCTCAAAGAACCAATCAATATGAAGTTGCTTATCGTAATCAGTTGACCGATGACTTCATGCTTGCAATAAAAGCATACTACAAGGATATTTACAATCAGGTTGGTCTGGAGTATGTACCTGCTGTTCCGGATCCGTTTTTTCAATATACTGTAGCTGAATACGGATTTTCAAAGGGAATAGAATTTGAATTCAGAAAGAGGACTACCGACCATATCGGATTCAATATAAACTACACCCTTGCACAGGCGGAAGGAACATCGACCAGTCCCACATCAAACTATCTGCGCCCATTGGATCCTTATACTGATATTCCTGCTATACCATTGGATTCCTATCCACTGGGTTATGATATAAGACACAGGATAAACTTTATAATGAATTTCAACTGGGCAAATAATGAAGGTCCATCGATTGGTGGTATTCAAGTTCTCGAAAATATGAACTTTAATGCAAGAGTTACGTTTAGATCAGGTTCACCTTATACTAGAAGAGATTTAGCAGGAAATCCGATTACGGAATTCAATGCTGAAAGACAGCCATCGGTATGGTCTAACAACTTGAGAGTTATCAAGAAGTTCTGGTTAAGAGATATCTTTGGGGAGTCAATGGGTAACTCTGCCATCGATTTGATACTTGACTTTTACAATCTGGTCAACAGTACAGCCGTAACAGGTGTTTATTCCAGAACGAATGATCCTGATGATGACGGGGTTTGGCTGCAGAGAACAAAAGGTACAATAACAAATAGCATCACTTATTACGATGAGCCAAACTTTGCTATTGTTGAAACTACTCGACCCGAACAGTATGATTTTTACGGCGGAAGAAAATACAGCCCGGATGCAGATTATGACGGAAACGGATCAGTAACTCAAGATGAAAAATATCAAAGTTACCTTGAGATAACTGAAGATCTATTTGAGACCATGAATAATTATCGGAATCCCAGAACAGTATTCTTCAGTATTCTGTTCAGATTTTAATAAAACCCAAGAATAATAAATTAAGATAATAAATAATAGAGGGATTTATGAAGATAGTGTTTAAAAAATCAATTTTGGCAATGATCTTACTGATGTTCTTTTCGGGAACTTTTATTTCCCAGGCAGATATCAGCGAAGAAGCCAGAAAAAAGAAAAATAAGAAAGATGAAATCCAAAGAACTTATAAAAGATACTTTGACCTTCAGGAGAATTCCATAAGTGACATCCAATTGCCTATAACTAACTACGGAATTATTGGATTGGATGTTGCAAACAGTACCGGCGGCGGTTACTGGCCCCGTGGTTCTCAAAATCAATATATCTTTGGAGGTGGTATTTGGTTTGGTGCAGTCAGGGAAAACCCGAATACCAGCGAAGAAAAGAAATATGTCGAAGTGACTTATAATCCAAATAGCGGTGAATCATGGATGGTTCCCGGACATATCAAATATGACGAACAGGATGTAGCAGATCAATCAGATATTAATAGGTACAGAACCTATTTCTCCACAGATTTTCGCCCTGACGGAAAAACAATTGATCCTGATGAGGGCGGCGATTGGGATTGGCCCATCTGGGACGTAGCTGAAGATCCTGAAGTAGAATTAAAATATAATCGCTATTTTGGAGCTTTCGTCGGTGAAAAAGCTCTTCGTACATCAAATAAGTATGAACGGGGTCCTGCCTTTATTTCCGGTGAAGATATATTCTGTACTTACAAGGATACTGACCTGAACCAGTATGAAGGCGGCTACGGAAGAAGAAGTCAGGAAGGCTACCCTTTACGTCTTCAGTTTGAACAAATGATTTATTCCTGGGGATTTGGCGACTACGCAAACTTCATGTTTGTGAAGTACACAATCATTAATTACTCACAGGATACTCTAAAAGATTGCTGGGTGGCGCCTGTAATGGATGTTGATATTGCCAGAAGACAAAACGCAAGATTTGGTGCCGGAAATGACAGAGCCAGATATTACGAAGAAGCAGATTCTTTAAACCTTGCTTTTCAATGGTCTGAATCGGATCGCGGCGAAGCAGGAAGAGGTTTTGGTTATCTCGGATTTGACTTTCTCGAATCACCAGCAGTGATCAGGACTTTCGATACAGTTGTTACTAGTGACGGCGATACGGTAATAAAAGAAATACAAACGGACAGCACAGGTTTTATAAGAAAAGACAGTTCTTTTTATGCAACGAGTTCACAGCTTGGACTAGTTACTTTCAGAAATTGGGCTATTGAAAATGATATTCTCGAAGATGAGCCAAGATATGAATTTATGGCTTCGGCTCAGAAAGATGGAGATATCGGTGCCGGTGATAAGCGGTTTATGATGGCAACCGGTCCTTTTCACATGAGACCCGGAGACACTGCCCGAGTGGTAGTAGGTATTATTCTTGCAAATGCGGCAGTAAGACAGGAACCGGACGGTTCTAAAGAAGACGTAAAAAATCTTGTAGACAGAGATATATTTGCTCAGCGAGTTTATGATGAGAACTTCAGAGCACCCACACCACCATTTAAAACCAAAATTCAGGGTTATAAGCCTTTGAATAACGGAATTCAAATAATGTGGGACAGCACTGCAGAGGCTTCATTTGATACTTATGAAAAAGGTCTTGATTTCATGGGTTATAAAATCTTCCGTGCCAAAGATCCTACTCTGGATACATTTAATGTTGATCAAATATCACCAGGACAGGGACTGACAAAAGGTGCAGGTCCATTCGGATGGAAAGAAATCAGAGATTGGAGACTGCCAAATCCATTCAGAAAATCTGTTCACAGGGCTGGTGAAGATCCTAATAATGAATATATGCCTTATATTGATTCTTTAAAGATTGTAGGTTTTGTTGAAGATGATACCTATGAGAGACAGTATGATCCCTTTAAATTGCAGGTTATAAGGGTAGGCAGAGGGGTTAATTTATTATCTGATTCTCTTGCTCAGGAAGTAAATCCGGGGCAAACAGTGCATCCGATAATTACCTCACTAACCAGAAACCTACAATCAAAAGAAGGCAATTTGATACCATATTTTATCGAAGCCGTAGACACTTCTTTGTTCTCCCAACCCTGGGGACCATACTATGCTCAGTTTGTTGGTAGAGATGATGCATTGTTTACTCATCCAAGCCGTAAAACAAATAATTATTTACTTGACAGCGTTATGCTTGGTGAAATACATCTTAATCCTTCCTTATTGAATTATAATCCTATATTCTTCAAGAAAATTACGGTAGAAGATGTTGATACATCTTATATCTTTTCTACAATTTTTGATACGAGCAATGTTTGGGGAGAGGGAATAGTAGCTCATAAAGAAGGAACAGGAAGTAAAACATTCACTGTTGTTGATACAGTGTTCTTTAAAGAATCTCTTAGCAAAGGAGATCAATCAGGTGAATTTTACATTGATGTCATGGTCAAACGTAATTTGAATAATATCATGAGTGATCGTGAGCATGTTCAGGCTTCACTCGATAGTATTTACAAATATATTCAGGAAGGTATGGTTACTGAAGTAGAATTTCCTGAATTTGAATCCAAACCTGAGATAATTCAAGATGTCATCATACCCTATATGAGAGAAGCAACCAATGATTTCACATATACTGATTTCGGTGATGACAACAGAAACGGGGTGATCGAGACCAACCTTGATCCATCAAAGACAGAGAAGATATTGAATAATATCGATTATTATTATAAAATAGTTGCCTATGATGAAGGTGATTATGTACAACCAACACCGACGAAATTTAATATAGCTAATGATGGAACAAGGAATTTTATTGAAACCCATGCTAAATCTTCCCCAGCGGGTAAAAAAGCTGCTTTCGATATCCTGCCCTACGATACGGCAAGAATGGGTGGATTGTATAATTTCGAATTTTTTGCTTTTGATCAACAAAGAATAAACCAGCTTTATGCCGGGGATACTCTGGAACTTGAATTTGAACCTTATTTCAATTTAAACCAGATAACATTTCCGGGCAATGAAAATCCCACCGAATTCAGTATGTATTATCGCAGGATGATCTTGAGAAATATTTCTACTGATGAAGTATTGTTTGACGGAGTGACCAATTTTGAAGTTTCACCATGTCAGTGGTTTTACAGAGGCGGTTTCACTGAAAATGCAGCAAGCTATGTATTTACGGATGACCCAGTAATTGACACTGTAGCTGGGGATACAAATTACTTTGGAACTACTTATGGTACCGGAGCAATTTCTAGATCCGGCTATTTCACTACGGGTGAATTTGAAGATGAGGGTCATTGTTATACCAGATCATTTGCCCAGGATGCATTCGCTCAGCTTGGATTTTCCTTTGATTTCACTATGAAACAGTACGGCGGGCGTTACAGACCGGATTCCACAACTCAGAAAATAAATGGCGATGCGATAACGCCGGTTGATTTTGTGGACAGATATCAGGAGTGGAACCATGTATTCACTACACAAGTAGTTGATACTGTTTATTTGGATAAAATGACATTAACTCCATTACGACGAATATCCGGCAGCTTCAACAATGGTCCCGCATGGATGGAAGTTGAATTCAAACCCGGCGGAACAGAAGAGATGACCTTAAACTGGGGCTCCGGAAATGAAGAAACATTCCAGGTGGAGTATCTTGAAGTTGATGTCAAAAACGTTATAACCATGAATCGTCCGGTGGAACCTAACTCTGAAGATTCTATAGAAATTCAGTATCCACAGGAATCATGGCATCATGTAGTTCTGGATACCACTCACAGAACTCAGTTTTCTAATACCTGGTATCCTAATCCCTACAGTCTTGGTATGAATTATGATACACTGATAGGTGGATATAACTTACGATCACACGCATTTGTTAATGGTAGAGGAGATAATTCCGCATTTACACTTAACAAACAGGTGGGTAAACAGCAAGGCAATTATGAAAACACTGTAGCTCCTATAGTTGGTACTCAAGGACGTTATTATTTATCAGCTGCTAGTGGCGGTAATACAGTAGATTTTGTAAATGTATTAACTGTGAACGGAGTTCAGTTTGCCTTTGACTTTGCTAATAAAGCAAGATTCTGGGGACAATCGGATAATATGTGGAGTGATGACGCATTTACCGTACCCGAAGATGAGTATGACTACAGTGAGGACTTTGAGCCTGGTGATCAAGTGCTGCTCAAGACCAAAGGAGGAGTACTGGGATTACCCATGCCAGGTGCAAAGATCAGATGCAGAGTCACAGAAAGCGAACCGGCAATGAGTGAATACACTGATAATCTGCTGGATCAGATTCAGGTTGTTCCTAATCCATATTACATTTCACACATTGGCGAGCAATCTCCCTATGACACTCAACTGTATTTCACGAAACTGCCAAAGAAATGTACAATTGACATCTACACAATCATGGGAGATCTAATAAAAACAATTGAACATGATGAGATAAATTCCTACGACGAGAATAAAGTGGCAGTTGAAGTCTGGGATCTTCTCTCGAAAAACAGACAGAGAGTTGAAAGCCAGACTATGGTTGCTGTGATAACAACACCTAACGGTGCACAGACCGTTAAGAAATTCAGTGTTGTTGTAGGAGGTTTCAGATTGATTGAAACTGATGAATAAAATAAACCTGCCCGGGGAACTGCCCCGGGCATTATTTAAAAATTATTAATAATTGAAAATCGAATATTAAAATAAACAGAGGTTATTATGATAAAGAGAATTTTTTCAACTATTTTAGTTCTGATGATAGGGTTTTCAGTTATAAACCTTGAAGCAGTCGAAGAGCAGAGCTATGGTTCCTCTGCCGGCGGATTTGAAAAGGTCGGGGCATCAGGAGCACAGTTCCTGAAAGTACCCACTGGAGCAAGGGCTACAGGTATGGGAGGAGCTTACTCTTCAGTAGCGAATGACCTTACCTCGATCTTCTGGAATCCAGCAGGACTTGCCGATGTAAATGCTATCGCAGCAAACTTTTCGTATACACAATGGTTTGCAGACTTTAACCACAGTTTTGCTGCATTTTCCTTGCCCTTCGGAGATCAGTTCACTATGGCTTTGAGTCTTGTATCTCTTAGCAGTGGTGAAATACCGGTAACAACCATAAATAAACCGGAAGGCGACGGTTCTTACTACCAGGTGCAGGATGTTTCCGTTGGATTTACCTTCAGCGGTTATCTAACAGACCAGTTTTCATTTGGTCTGACTGGAAAATACATTAGAACCGGTTTTGCATCGGTAGCAAGTTCAGGTATATCTTTCGATATTGGTACAATGTATCAAACCGGAATTCAAGGCATAAAACTCGGATTCGCTATCATGAACCTGGGTACTGAACAAACTCTCGAAGGCAGTGATCTTGGAACAACTTTAAAGATCCATGAGAATTTAAACGCCAGTCCGCTGGATGCTAAATATGACGCCAGTTCATTTGGTTTGCCGCTCGCATTCCGGGCAGGTATTACTTCAGATATAATTGAAACGGAAGAACACCATTTAATTGCAGCAGGAGATTTTACAACATTCTCCGATGTCCCCGAGCAGTTTGCTCTGGGATCCGAATATACCTGGAATGACATATTTTCTGTTCGCGCAGGTTATGTGTTCGGATCTGATGCAGCTGGATTTTCCTGGGGTGCAGGAATAAATTATCTTGGCGGCGGTTTTAACGGACAAATTAACTATTCCATGAATCCAATGCAATTTTTCGGATTAGTAAACAGACTTTCTGTTGCGATTAGTATGGATTAATTTGGAAATTAAAATTTTTTTATTTAATTGCCGTTAGGAATTATATCCTGGCGGCAATTTTTTTCATAAATAGGAAGCATCGCCATGAGGTTACTAATACTTATCATATCGACGTTTCTTACAATCGGAACCTTTAGCAGCGCTAAAGAAGTAAAACTAAATCTGATGGGCTCTCTTTTTCGTCATAATAATAATAGAGTCAAATGGGAATTTTATTATTCCTTTCCCGACACATTATTAAAATATGTTAAAAAAGGTGATAAGTATGTCGGCGAAATGTACTTCAAAATACAATTCCATTCGTCTATTAAAAAAGAGTATGAGGAAACTTGGATAGTTACTCATTCCAGCGACAGTACAATAGATGAGTTTAAGCTTAATTTGGTTGGTCAGAAAACGTTTTTCCTGCCTATAGGACAGTATAATGCACAGGTAAAAGTAACTGATAAGCATGATAGTTCAACTTCAGATCAGACTGAATTCAAGATCTTAGCCCGAAAATTTGCTGAAAACAAAATATCCATTAGCGATATTGAATTGGCTAATATAATTGAAAAAGCCGGTAAAAATGCCCCCAAAGATATGTTTTACAAAAATACTTTAAGGGTGGTACCAAATCCGAACTTGGAGTTCTACGGCAAAGATCCGTTTTGCAAAGCTTATCTGGAAATTTACAATGCCCAAAAATATGCACCCGAGGGTTTCACATTGAAATACAAAATATTAAATTCATCTGAGAAAGAAATGTTTACCGTTCCCAGAAAGAAGAAATCAGCGGCTAACGGAATAGTAGATTATGTTGAAATTCCAATTGAGTTATTGCCTACCGGGGCATATTATCTTAAAGCACTTATTCAATATGAACATAAGGGGAAAACAGATTCAGCATTATCAAGACAAAAGTTTTATTTCATAAATCCGGATATGTCCCCCAGAGAACATACGCAATTTGTTGAGAGTTCTTCATTTGAGCAGAGCGTATTTTCAACTATGTCAGCAGAGAGGGTGCGGATTGAATATGAAAAAGCGAAATATATAGCTGCAGCCAAGGAGAAAGATAAATATGAAATGCTATCCACCGTGGAAGCTAAACAAAGATTTCTTTATAGATTTTGGCAGAATAGAGATCCCAAAGAAGAAACTCCGGTAAATGAAAAATATGTTGAATACCAGAATCTAGCTGATTATGCGGACACTTATTTTTCAAGCGGTATTAAACAAGCCGGCTGGAGAACTGACAGGGGGCGTGTACTGCTAAAATATGGTATGCCGACGCAGCGGGACAAAAATCCATCCAAAGATTATAACCGGGCTTACGAGGTCTGGTATTATGATGAATTGCAGGGAGGCGTAAGGTTTTACTTTGTTGATATTTATAGCTCAAGTGATTACATCCTTGTTCATTCAACCTTAATGGGAGAGATTTACAATCCGGACTGGTACGATCAATATGTCCCAATTGTACGCGATAATAACCAAGATGACAGAAATAATAATTTTAATAATCAATTATATAGATAATAGATAGGAAGTGCGTAAAATTCTATATAGATTTGAAACAATTATGCTTCAATTGCTTGGCATTATTTCGACAATACTGCCAATCAAAACCAGAACAGCTTTTGGTGCTTTACTCGGCAATATAATGAGGTTGCTCAGTTCCAAAAGAAAACAAATAACACTGGATAATATCAAATCATCCTTCCCCGAAAGAGCTCACTCCTGGCATAAAAAAATACTGAAAGGCTCATATAAAAATCTTGGAATAACACTCGCTGAGATCCTCGCATTTAAAAGCTTTTCCAGGGAAGACTTCGAGAACTACATCAAATATGAAAACATTGAATTAATAACAGACTTATTGGCTAAAAAACGAGGGGTGATTTTGCTGTCAGGGCATTATGGGAATTGGGAGATGTTAGCCTATACGGCAGGATTATTTACCGATTTACCAGTATTAATAATTGTGAAAAAGCAGCGAAACAAATTTGTCGATACTCACATGAATAAGATTCGTACGCGCAATGGAAACAACGTGGTAGCAATGAGCAAAGCTGCCCGCCCAATTGTGAAAGCTGTTCGAGAAGGCAAAGCAATAGCTTTGCTGGCAGATCAAAGCCCTTCCAAGGACAGCGATCTTGTTGTGGATTATTTTGGAAAACCTACCTTGACTTTCGATTCGCCCGCTGCAATAGCTCTGAAATTTAATGTTCCTATTGTTATGGGATTTGCCGAAAGACAGAAAGACGGCACATATTATGTCAAACTGAAAGAAGTAAAACACGACGATTTGAGTGATAATGAAGAGGGAATCAGAGAATTGACAAGGCGTCATGTAGCAGCGTTAGAAGAGGCTGTAAAGAAAAGACCCGATCTATGGGCATGGCAGCACAGACGGTGGAAACATTCTCCCAAAACGACTGAAACAAAAAAAGCAGATATAGAATATAATGAAAAATAAAAAAGTTTTTTTTTTAAAAGATATTAAAAAAATAGCAATAATTCAGACAGCATTTATTGGAGATGCTGCTTTAACCTTGGCTATACCCGAGTTCATAAAATCAATCAATCCCGAATGCCGGATAAATTTTGTTACTACGCCTCAATCTGCCGAAATGGTGCAAAGTGCTGAAGCAGTAGACAAAACTATCATATATGATAAACGCGGCAAGAATCGCGGCTTAGATGGTATTAAACATATTGCAAGTATTTTAAGAAATTCAGATGTGGAATTAGTATTATCACCCCATAGATCATTACGCAGCACACTTATTTCAAAATTTTCGAAAGTCTACAAAACAATAGGATTTAACACAGCCGATTTTTCGTTTCTTCACACAAAAAAAGTACCCTATAAATTCCATCTTCACGAAGCTGACAGAAACATGGAATTGTTGTCTGTTTTTAATGATATAAATGTATATGAAGAAACAGATGATTTGAAGATCAGGATGAACTTTGAGTTTGACGACAAAAATTATATTGAAAATAAGCTTGCTATGGCTGGCTTTATCGGGGAAAACAAAAAAATTCTGATCGCCCCTGGTTCTATATGGGAAACCAAAAAATGGAAGGAAAAACATTTTGAAACACTGATAAAAAAATTTACTGAAGATGGATACAAATGCATCCTTGCCGGATCGAAAAGTGAAAAAGAACTTTGTAAAAATATTGGAGGCATAACAGGTGCTTTAGATATATCCGGTGAAACGACTATCCCCCAATTAATATATCTTATGTCGAGAGTTAACTTGACTGTAACTAACGATAGTGCTCCTACTCATTTGGCTTGGCTTGCCGGGTGTCCTACAGCAACTATTTATGGCCCGACATCACCCATTTTCGGATTTTATCCTCGAGGCAAACAAACAGCTATAATTGAAAATAAAAATTTGAAATGCCGGCCTTGCATGATTCATGGCAGTGGGGAATGCCCATTAGGCACTCATGAATGCATGAAATCAATATCACCGGACATAGTTTACTTTGAATCAATGAAAATTTTTAATAATTTGGATTCTTTTTAAATTGAATTATTGAAAAACAGATGGTAAAGTGAAAAAAGCGTTAGTTTGCGGAGCAGGAGGCTTCATTGGAAGCCATTTAGTAAAGAGATTAAAAAATGAAGGTTCCTGGGTAAGAGGAATTGATCTCAAATATCCGGAATTTGCAGAAACTGAAGCTGATGATTTTATGATCGGCGATTTGCGTGATCCATTGACATGTAGAATGGCTATGGACACAAGATTTGACGAAGTATATCAACTTGCCGCAGACATGGGCGGCGCCGGATTTGTATTTACCGGCGACAATGATGCTGATATCATGCATAATTCCGGTATGATAAATCTCAATGTCCTCGATGCATGCAGTAAAAGAAATGTTAAACGAGTGTTTTATTCTTCTTCGGCTTGCATATATCCGGAATATAATCAATTAGACCCGGAGAATCCTAATTGCTCTGAGGACAGTGCTTATCCGGCAGCCCCCGACAGCGAATACGGATGGGAAAAATTATTCAGCGAGAGATTATTTCTTGCATTTCATAGAAATTACAAAATGGATGTAAGAATAGCCCGTTATCACAACATTTTCGGACCTGAGGGAACCTGGGATGGCGGTCGAGAAAAAGCACCGGCGGCATTATGCAGGAAGGTTGCCGAAGCTTCTGATGGAGGAGAGATAGTAATTTGGGGGGATGGCAAACAGACAAGGTCCTTTCTATTTATTGACGAATGTCTCGAAGGAACTACAAGATTAATGCGTTCTGATTTTACTGGACCTGTTAATATAGGTTCCGATGAAATGATCTCAATAAATGATCTCGCAAATATGATAATGGATATCGCCGGAAAAAAATTATCTATCAAGCATATCGAAGGACCTCTTGGCGTCAGAGGCAGAAATTCTGACAATAATCTGATCGAAGAAAAACTTGAATGGAAACCTAATTGGGCACTTAGAAAGGGAATGGAAATTACATATAAATGGATTGAAAAGCAGGTGGAAGCAAAAGGTAATAATAGATGATACCTCTGAATTTATAAATCAATTATTTTTCTTAGATATCTCAGATAAAATAACCAGTGGATCCAAAAGAGATTGAGGGCGGTCATTCCCGCTGAAGTTCCCCCCTGAATAAGGCCTAACTTCATTAATAGGTGATTTGTATAACTCCAGATGCAATTTATGTGGGTTGCCGTTTTGGACAAGCTCCCGAATATAGTAAGGTGTCTTGGAAGTTATTCTTTCTTTATTAATGCTTTTACCAACCCGACCAATTTCTTGTCCGGCATCAATAAAATCACCTATATGTGGATATACTTCGCTCAATTCACAATATTTATAATTTATATTCTCTGATGTTTTTATTGTAATATAATATGTTGTATTCCAGTAGATCTTTTTCTCTGAAGAAGTGAATACACCTTTATCAATTACCATACCGCTTTCTATTGCCAGAACCGCTGAATTTTCAGGAGCATAAATTTCCACACCGCAACTGAAAAATTCGCTCCTGTTTTCCCAGAAGCTTCCTTTTTCACCCGGTTGCGGCATTTGTTCAGAGTAACTTTCCGGTACGGGCCAATACTTCATATTAATATTAATAACTTATTTATAAAACCATTTACTCTAGTTAAAATAAGCAAATTTCTGTGAATATATTTTTTTATACGCAAAACTTATACCAATAAAAAATAGAATATTTTTTTTATCTTTACTTTATTTAAATAAGATTCTTTTTGAAATAACACATATCGAACAAAAAAATTACAAAAAATATGTTTTTTCTTTATGATTTAACTTCAGTTTTTTTAAATTCAATTAGTTTTTTGATATAACCGAAAATAATAATATTAATTTGTATTAATAAATTCGTTATAAGATTAAATTTATTTTGCAGCTTCTTTTTTATGAAATTCTTTAACAGCCGTTATGAATTCTTTACCAATGTTGTGAGATAAGGGATTATCTTTATCGAGACGTTCAGGATGCCATTGTACAGAGATCATGAAAGGTTCTTTTTCATGATTCGACCATTCATAAGCTTCTATGAGACCATCATCAGAGTAAGCTGATATGTCGAAACCCACTGCTAACCCTTCAACAGCCTGGTGGTGGTTGCTGTTTACCCTGCCTTTTGTAATTCCCGTAATTTTACTCAGATATGAGCCCTCTACGAGAGTTACTTCATGATAGCATGAGTCTGATTTCATACATTGATGAGTGATGGTTGTGTCGAAATCCGTTGGTATATCCACAACAAGTGAACCTCCCATAGCTACGTTCAGTATCTGCTCGCCGCGGCAGATGCCTAAAAGGGGGATTTTTTGCTCTATAGCTCTGTCAATCAAGCCGAATTCAAGAGTATCACGCTCGTAATCAATATCGCATCTTCCGGTTTCTCCGGGACGACCATATTTGTTCGGGTCGACATCCGGTCCTCCTGTCAGAACAAGCCCCGAGCATTTTTTAATCTTTTCAAAGGCTTCTTCGCGGGACATTTGATGCATGTCAATGATTTCAATTTCCTGATCGAAAGACTTTATCCATTTTGAATAATTTTCGTAATGCTCGCCACCGCTGCCCTTAGAAAGAGCTATTTTTATAATTTTATCTTCCTGTGAACATCCTGCGATCAAGATCAATAATAATACAGCCGCAAATGCATTTCGGAGATAAATTATTGACCTGTTGCGAAATTTGATGCTGTTGAGATGTTTCATTTAATTACCTTTAATAAGTTATACCTAATATTTTTTAACTGTATCAAATATTTTTTCTATAGTGTTAAAAAACTCTTTTTTGCCTTCAGTAATTTTAAGGGAAAAAGGAAAAACAAAGCATTTCAAGTTGTTTTCCTCGAAGAATTCTCTATATTTGATCAATTTGGAGGCGTCCTTCTCGGTAGTGCCAATATTGGCATATCCGTTTTTTGCCTGCTCATCTTTAATTTTTTTCAGATCTTTTAGTTTATAATCGTGATGATCCGGGAAAACATAGTGATTAATAATATTATAATTGAGGGAGTTAAGCATATTTTCGAAGCGTTCCGGCTTTGCTATACCGGATACAGCCACAAGAGATTCCTTTAATTCATTTATTTTGGAGAAGTTCAATATCTCGCCAGTCAGAATATCATATGGTTTAGAGGGTTTTCCTGTTGTTCTGATGAAAAGTTGTTCCGGTCTGGTATTTTTAATAAATTTATCATCCATTTGCAAATCGCCCATAAGACAGATAACATCAGCCCTTTTAATATTCTCTAAAGGTTCTCGTAATCTTCCCTTAGGAATTAATTCAGGATGATTGATTGTTTCCTGATCGATCAAAAGTATATCCAGATCGCGGAATAACTGTCGATGTTGGAAGCCGTCATCAAGAATAATCAAATCGATATCGAAGTTCTTTTCGGCGGAAAGTGCGCCCTGTGTTTTGTCTTCGTGAGCAATAACCGGTACATCGAGTTTATTAGCCAGCAGATACATTTCATCACCTGATGTATCGGCGTTAGCAAGGACTTGTTTGCCGTCAGATACTATTACTTCGCCTTTTGTCTTTTTCTTATAACCTCTGCCGACTATTGCAGGGTTATGTCCCCTTTTCTTCAATATCCTTACAAGCATTTCTACGAATGGCGTTTTACCTGTTCCGCCTACTGATAGATTTCCCACACTGATAACAGGTATTGCGCAATGGGCAAGTGAATTTGAACTACTGTCATATCTTTTATTACGTCTTTTTACTGCCGAACCATAAATCTTTGATAAAATTCCCAGCATAATTTTCCCTTATTTTTGCTCTGTCCTTAACTCATTTGTTTTTAAAAGTTCATTCTCACAATATACAATATAAGAATTTATTTGTTCTCTATCAGAATTTTCACTTATAAAAATTGGCTCGGAAAAATGCAAATTTATTATCGAGAAGGGGGGAGGCAGTATAAAATTATCCCAGCTTTTTCTGAAAACCCATCTTGAGCCTGCTTTTACATTGCATAAATAGATAGGGACGCCCGTTCTTTGGGAAGCAACTACCGCCCCAGCTTTAAATTTTTTTGCAGGACCTCGGGGACCGTCCGGCGTTATTAAAACCAGTTTCTCCTTAGCTGCAGCCTGAATTTCCTGCAGTGTTTCGTCTCCTTTTTTCGACGATGAGCCGCGGATTAGTTTGTATCCCCATATTTTAAGCAGTTGTGAGAGGATTTCTCCATCTTTGCTCAAACTTACTACACCCACCGGCTCATTCCCTTTGAAAAAGCGCCACACCGGCAGCATCGAGCCATGCCAGAAAGCTACAATTCCCGGCTTTTCGGGAATGTTTCCATCCACTTTTATTCGCCATGTTTTGGATATTAGGTTAAGCAGCTTAATTGCCGCTTTATGTTTGAATTTAAGTGCCATAATTTTTTGAACCCCCCCTTTTGATTTCCCTTCCTTAGCAAGGAGGGGATAAACTGATTAAACTATATATTATCCCACTTAAGCAAGCAGGCGGTAAACCGAGATTATTTTTTCCACTCCTTATCAAGCGAAACATAGATTCACATTGTAATTCCCCTCCTTAATAAGGAGGGGACATAAGGGGTGGTTAAACAATTTTCAAATACACAAAAATCTCTTTCGCCGCCCTTTCAGAAGCGCCTTTATTTCCGATGATTTCCTTTATTTGTTTGAAATTATTCTGCAATGATTCGAAATTTTCTTTATTCTCTGATATTTCGATAATTTCTTTTGCTATTTTCTGCGGATCGATCTCATTCTGGACATATTCGCTGATTATCTCTTCCCCCGCAAGTATATTAACCATAGAGACGTATGGCAGATTTATAAGATTTTTGCCGATTATATAATTAAAAAATGAAGCGCGGTATATCATAACAAAAGGCATTCCGCAGAGCGCCGCTTCGAGAGTGCTGGTGCCTGTCTTGACAATGCCGGCGCGGCTGTTTCTCATTAGCTGGCGGACGTCGGTTGAGATCTGCCATCCGGGATTTTCTTCCTCAATCACATCGTAATTTCTCTTATCCATAAATGGAGAAGCTGCGAGACTAAAATCTATGTTACTATTATGTTTTCCAATAGCTTGAGAGACCTCTCTCATTATAGGAATATGTCTTTTTAATTCCTGTTTACGGCTGCCGGGCAGAAGAGCGATAGTATTGCTGCGCTCTTCGAAAGCAGGGAATTTATCGGGGATAGTCTCATCATCCATAATCGGATGCCCGATAAATGCAGTACTCAAGCCGTAATTCTCAAAATATTCCTTCTCAAATGGAAATACCACCAGCAGTTTATCGACAGTATCGACAAGCTTCTTAGCGCGGTTTTTTCCCCATGCCCAGAGCTGGGGGGCGATATAGTAAATAACCGGCACGCCGTATTTCTTCGCTTTGTTCGCAAGTCGAATGTTGAAACCGGGATAATCTACAGGGATAAAAGCTGAAGGTTTTTCTTTCTCAATGACTTCGACACAATCGTTAAAAACCTGCCTGAGCAGGCTGTAATTTTTGGCGACTTCCCAAAAGCCGACTATCGAGATCTTTTCCATCGGTATGATCGACTTAAGTCCCTCATTTTCCATATTCCTGCCGCCGATACCGACGAAAGAAACATCCGGCTGGATTTCCTTCATCTTTTTCATCAGTCGAGCAGCATGGATGTCGCCGGACGGATCGCCGGCAACTATGAGGAATTTTATTTTGTTATCATTATTTTCCAATGATTCGGTCTTTTTTTATTTGTTTTCATAAATACTGACAGACGCTGGAGCGTCTTGTATTGCGTCCAAAAGACGCTAGAGCGTCTTGTATTTCGTTCCAACGCTAGAGCGTAGGAACGAGTGAATAGCGTCTTGTATTTCGTTCCAACGATAGAGCATTGGAACGAGGGGAGAGTTCTTTTTCCCCTCCTTAATAAGGAGGGGATTAAGGGGTGGTTAATAGACTTAAGAAATACCATCGCTGCTAATCCTTCGTAAATCTGTCATCGGACAACTTATGCCTGAAATCCTGCGCTTTATTCTTCAGCCAGCCTCGTGAAGCGTCCTCGAAGCTGTCCAGTTCCGGGACGTATGGTTTTATGTCCAGCAGGGGCGTTCCGTCGAGTTGATCCGGTCTTTCGAAATATACGATATTATCTTCAACCCTGATAAGTTTGACTATTGATAAGCCTATGGGATTTGGTCGTTTAGGCGATCTAATCGAGAAAACGCCGCGCGGCGTCTCACTCATAAAAGGCTTTTGGATCAATATACATCCGCTGCTTTCATGGAAATAATAGATCAGAATGATATGTGAGAATCTCTCGATATCCTTCAGTCCGTCCTTCATTTCGGGATTGAGTTCTATCCTGCCTTCCATGCCTTCTGCGCCGAGAGGCTGGATTGGCATACCTTCCTGCGATTTGTGCGGTGTTCTTATGATTCCTACGGGCTCAAGTTCAATTTTCATAATAATTTGATTTTTAATACTTTACTAACAATGTGGAAAACTATTTTGAAATTCATATTATTACAATCTGTCAAAATTATTAAATTTGCGAATATTAATATTATCTTTACAAAAATAACTTAAAAGCTTCTATACAAAAAATGAATTAAGGATAAATCATGCCTGAATTTATACATTTACATAATCATACTCATTATTCGCTGCTGGATGCGGTTCCGACGGTCAAAGAACTCATAACAGCAGCCAAAGATGACGATCAGAAAGCAATCGCGCTGACCGATCACGGCGTCATGTTCGGCTGCTATGAATTCTACCTGACTGCTAAAAAGGAAGGGATTAAACCTATCATTGGAATGGAAGCCTACATGGCGAACGGCAGCCGTTTCGACAAAACTGCCGGAAAGAACAGAAATGACAAATCAAAGCCCAAGAAGAAGAACTACTTTCACCTGTTGCTGCTGGCAAAGAATATAACCGGCTATAAAAATTTGATGAAGCTGACAACGCTCGCCCACACCGAGGGCTTTTACTATAAACCGCGAATTGACAAGGAATTGCTGGAAAAATACTCTGAGGGACTTGTCTGTTCTTCCGCCTGCATCACCGGCGTACTGAATGCGCATATTGTAAGAGGCGATTACGACAGAGCCATGGAAGAAGCGAAATATTACAAGGATCTCTTTGGCGGCGATTTCTACGTTGAAATCCAAAATCACGGACTGAAAGAAGACGAAGCTATCCTTGCGCAGGCGCCCCGCATAGCAAAGGAACTGGACATAAAGCTTGTCTGCACCAATGATATTCATTATATCAAGCAGGATCATGCGGTTGCCCACAATGTGCTGCTAAATATCCGCGATGTCACTTCAGCAACCGCCGGACAGATAGATGTAAGGGATCTGCGATACCGCACCCCGCAGATGTTCTATAAATCTGCTCAGCAGATGCACGATCTTTTCAAGGATTATCCGGAGGCGATAGAATCCACCCTTGAAATTGCGGATAAATGCAATGTCGAGTTCAGCGGTGAGATGCACATGCCTCAATTTAATATCCCAAAAGATTCACACTCCGAGACTCTGGCTGACTATCTCAGGGAACTGACCTATAAAGGACTTGAAGAGAAATTCGGCGAAATAACTGATGAATACAGGCAGCGCGCCGACCTCGAACTGAAGATCATTGAAGAGATGGACTTTCCCGGCTATTTTCTTATTGTCTGGGATTTCATCCGCGCAGCAAAGGAACTCGATGTCCGCGTAGGTCCGGGCAGAGGTTCGGCGGCTGGCAGCCTTGTCGCCTATGCGCTGGAAATTACGAATATCGATCCGCTTCAATACGACCTGCTTTTCGAACGCTTCCTGAATCCCGCGCGTGTGAATATGCCTGATATAGACATTGACTTCCAGGATGACAAGAGGGAAAAAGTTATCAATTACGTTAAGGATGTTTACGGCGAGGAAGCTGTGGCGCAGATCATAACTTTCGGTACACTGTCCACTCGGGCGGCATTGAAGGATGTAGGGCGTGTGCTTGGCATTGACCATAATAAGATCAATGATATTAATAAAAATATCCCTGTAGTTCAGGGCAGGGTTACGCCGTTGAAAGATGCCATAGAACTGCCCGAACTGAAATGGCTGAAAGAAAGCAGCGATACCAAAGAGAAAGATTTGATTGAATTCGCTAAAGTGCTGGAAGGTAAGATCCGCAACGCTTCCACTCATGCCGCGGGCGTGGTCATAGCTCCCGGCGATTTGACGGACTACGTACCGCTGTATAAGCCGTCTAAATCGAAGGATCAGAGCGTCAAGATAGCTACCCAGTATTCCATGAACGAACTGGATAAAGCCGGTTTGCTTAAAATGGATTTCCTTGGTTTGAGAACCCTTACTATAATAGACAATGCTCTGGAAATGATAAAACATAATCATGATAAAGACATAAACATTGATGAAATTGAATTTAATGATAGAAAGACTTATGACCTGCTCGGAGCGGGAAATACTCTCGGCGTGTTCCAGTTTGAATCCGGCGGGATGCAGGACTATCTCTGCCAGCTCAAGCCTCAGAATCTTGAGGAAATTGCGGCTATGAATGCACTCTACCGACCCGGACCAATGGAAAATATCCCTAGTTATATAAAAAGAAAATTCGGAAAGGAAAAAATCGAATATCTGCATCCAATAATGAAAAAATCTCTTGAGAAAACCTACGGCATAATTGTTTACCAGGAACAGGTAATGCAGCTCGTGCAGGATATTGCCGGTTTCTCGCTTGGCGAAGCGGATAAACTCAGGCGCGCGATGGGCAAGAAAAAATTGAAGCTTATGGCTCAACAAAAACCAAAATTTATTGCTGGCGCCAAAGAAAAAGGAATCGATAAGAAGCTTGCCGAGGAAATATTCGAGTTGATAAATAAATTCGCATCCTATGGCTTCAATAAATCGCACTCGGTGGCTTATTCTTACGTGGCTTACCAAACGGCATGGCTGAAAGCAAACTATCCTGCGGAATTCTTCGCCGCTAACATGACCGCTGAACTGAATTCACAGGAAAAAATAGTCGCTCTGATAGACGACGCTAAGCGCTTCGGCATAGAGGTGCTTCCGCCGGATGTGAACAAGCCTCTGCCGGACTTCCGCGCGGAAGGATATGAGATTTTCTTCAGCATGGCGGCGATAAAGAATTTCGGTGTGCCCGCCTGCGAGAGTATAGTTAAAGCTCGTGAAGAGAAGCCATTTACCTCATTTTTCGATTTTGCAGCGAGAGTTGATACACGATTGATCAATAAGCAAGCATTTGAGGCGCTGGTATGTTCCGGCGCTTTCGATTCGCTGCACCCGAACAGGGCGGCGCTGTGGGAATCTATAGAATCCGCTCTGAGCTATTCTCATTCGATAAATCAGAACAATGCCCAAGAAGAGAGCCTCTTCGGCGAAAAATCAGATGCGGCAACCAAAGAACCGGAAATTCCGGATGTGGATGAATGGGCTGAAAATGACAGGCTTAAGTGGGAGAAAGACGTACTCAATTTCTATGTCAGCGGGCATCCGCTGAACGAATACCGTCCGTTTCTTAATTCCCTTGTGACGCTTAATTTCGGCGATAAGGGAAGCAATATGATTGGTCAGGAAGTGCGCGTTGCAGGCATTGTCAATCATGTCCGCAAGAAACTGGACAAGAAGAATAACACTATCGCCTTCGTCATGCTCGAAGACCTGAAAGGTAAAGCCGAATGTATCTTCTGGAGTAAGACTTATGCGAAATTCAGCAATTATTTGTACGATGACGCGGTTATCATGTGTCTCGGCAAATCCGAGATGGGTAATGATATGATCAAAGTAGTGGTGGACGAAGTCCTGTCAATTGAGGAAGCCGTCAAGAAATACGCCAGCGGCTACAAGCTCTGGATAGACATCGACAGGCATGATGCGGAAACCATCAACAACATCTATAACCGCTTCCAAAACGATAAAGCGCCATCAACCCGGATTTTGTTCAATGTTTACAGTAAAACCAACGACTACAGGAAGATGTATCTGGCGGACAATGTGCATATACCTCTGGACAAAGAGACCGCGACCGAATTGATTAATATATTCGGGCAGAATTCCGTCGGCTTTCTGACGGGTAATAAAATGTGAGATTTAATCCAATTTTCTCAATAGCAATATGTTATATCAAACTAAAATAATTAAACTTAATAATTTAACCATCTTTATCTTTTCCCCTCCTTGATAAGGAGGGGATAAAGGGGCGGTTCTTCTAAGTTGTGGATATGTATAAAGTTGGTACTAAAGATTGTATTTAATGAATATACTGGTTTAACACTTATAAACCCTGTCAATCGTAAGCAAATAAAAATATTAAATTCAATAGAGCAAAGGTATGTGGAAAACAATTTTATCATGGATTATTGCACTAATTGCAGCATCTATAGTACTATTGATGATTTTACAATTGATTTTCGGACTAACAGAATTTTTCTTTAAATTCATACTCTTAATTCCGTTGATAATTATTGCAATTCCAATTTATTTGATAGTTAAGAAAAAGTTCTTTTCATGATGAAAATTCAATGATCTTATTGGATTATCCATTTATCAAAAGGAAATAAATGAAAAAAATTCTGCTTCTCATAATATTCTTAACATTACCCGGACTGGCTCGGGCACAAAATCCTAACATGGCGAGCCAGTGGTCGATAGATCTCACGCGCTCGTTCAGCAAAGATATATTCGATCTCAACGGCGTTCCTTACCTGCAGCCAATGGTTAAAGCAGTAAATGCTACATCCAACGCACGATTTTTCAACAGCGCTTATATCCCGGAAGATGTAGATAAACCCTATTTTAAGATCAGTTTTAACGGGATGTACGGTTTTGTCAGAGATGATATGAAATCCTACAGTCCGAGCTTCCCTATAGAAGAATTTTCCCCAACCAAAGTTTCCCAATATGGGCAGATTGATTTTGTAAACGGTACAGTAAACATTCAAGATACTGCCGGGTTAATAAGCTATTTGTTTAAAACTTTACTTTATGATGGTGTTCAGCAGGGGAAATTAAATCCACCCGATGAATCATCAACAATTTTAGGGGGGCAGGCGTCGAATTTTAAACTTGACAGTGCTGTTTTAGCTGATCTTGCAAAAGAACACCCTGTTTACCCATTTTTGCCTGATCACATGCAGGATTCGGTAATAAATGTTTTAGGAGATTTACCCAATTTATTTGTATTTCCTGATGGAGCAAATATGAATTCCATCTTTGCCTATATCCCACAAATTGAAATGGGCGCACTCTGGGGAACCGAATTGCTGATAAGAGGTATTCCGCCTGTCGATCTCGGTGAGGAAATAGGCGATTTCGCTTTCTGGGGGATAGCGCTGAAACACAGCATTTCTCAGTATTTCGATGATTTCCCATTCGATCTTGCTATACAGGGTGCTTATCAGGGGACACATCTGGAGAATACAATTGGCGTCACTAATGCCGAATTGACATCCAATGCGACATTCTGGAACGCAAATATACACGCAGGTAAGAAATTTGATAACATAATAGAAGTATATACAGGGCTTTCGTTTGAACAGATAAACATTACTGCGGATTACAAATATTATCTACCTGTAACTCTTCAGTGGCAGTTGGGATTGGTTAAATTGGATACTGTGAGAAATGAACTTGTTGCCGATCCCGAGAACGGCTATCCTGGTGATACAAAGCCTCAGACATCGGTTGTGACACTGTCTGATTTTAATATTAAATTTATATTGGGACTCGCAAAAACTATTGGCCCAGTCACGATCTATGTAGATTATAACTATAGCGAATTCAGTATATTTAGTTTCGGTGTGCAGGCGCGCTTTAGCGGCTTATTTAATTTTGAAGGAGACAGGAGAAATTATGGTGAAAATAATCGACGGTAAAGCTATCTCAGCCCAAATCAGGGAGGAATTAAAAGTAAAAGCGGAAGAATTATACAACAATAAAGGTATAAAGCCCGGTCTGGCGCTGCTGTTGGTCGGCGAGGATCCTGCTTCACAGGTTTACGTCCGCGGTAAGGAAAGAGTCTGTGGCGAACTCGGCTATCATTCTATAGTTGAGCGCTGGTCGGAAGATGCCTCCGAGCGGCAGGTTCTCGACCAGGTCGAAAAATGGAACAATGACCCTGGTATCCATGGCATATTAGTCCAGTTACCGCTGCCGAAGCATATAGATTCCGATAAGGTCCTGCTAAAAATTTCACCGGACAAAGACGTTGACGGCTTCCACCCGGAAAATCTGGGCAGACTGATGACCGGTATCCCCCGCTTTGTTTCATGTACGCCTCAGGGGATCATGGAACTGCTGAAGCGTTCGGAAATTAATTTGAAAGGGAAACACGCAGTTGTAGTCGGCAGGAGCAACATTGTCGGCAAGCCCGTCGCTAATCTTTTATACCAGAAAAACAAGGACGCTAATGCAATTGTGACAATCTGCCACAGCGCCGCCGAAGACCTGAGCTGTTATACAAAACAGGCGGATGTGCTGATAGCGGCGGTCGGCTCGCCCGGTTTAATAAAAGCTGATGATGTAAAAGACGGCGTAGTCGTCATAGATGTAGGCACAAACAGGGTGGACGATCCCACAGCCAAGAAAGGATACCGCCTGACCGGCGATGTCGATTTCGAAAATGTGAAGGAGAAGGCATCGGCTATAACGCCTGTTCCCGGGGGCGTAGGACCTATGACAATAGCTATGCTCATGAAAAACACTTATTTATCGGCGGTGTATTCATCAAATGAGGATGACTTGTAGGAACAATGGCTAAGGAATTCATCATTACGAACGGAATGAATTGAGTTGAGGTATCCTGGATGCCCGTAGATACCGGATTATTCGATACGCTCAAAATGATGTTTACAAGGCACCGACTTGTTGGACAACATGTAATTAATCGAAAAAATTGATTTAAACCTATGGCTAAGAGAAAAGAAGAAATGGAAATAATCTTCGATGATGAAGATATTATAGTAATATCAAAACCGGCAAATGAATTAACTATACCGGACAGATTCAACAAAGCTCTGGCAAATGTCCTTCAGGAGCTCAGGGAGCAATTTGATAACGTGTTGACAGTCCACAGGCTCGACAAAGAGACGAGCGGCGTGATGGTTTTTGCAAGAACCAAGGAAGCTCATAAGGAGCTTAACCGTCAGTTCCTTGAGAAGGAGGTGGATAAGACCTACCATGCGATAGTTTCCGGCATTCCGGACGGAGATGAACTTCCCATAGATATACCGCTGCTGCCCCATCCCTCGAAAAAAGGGCAGATGATCCCCTCGGTCAGAGGAAAGGAATCTTTGACCTATATAAAAGTTTTAGAGCGATTCCGCCATGCCACATTGATAGAAGCAAAGCCGGAAACAGGTCGCCAGCACCAGATAAGAGTGCATTGCTCGGCTGTTGGTTATCCGCTGCTTACAGATGAACTGTATGGAAAAAATAATAAATTTTATGTCTCATCGGTTAAGAAGAAATTCAATCTGAAAAAGGGAACCGAGGAACATCCTATTCTATCGAGGCTTAGCCTGCATGCTTATAATATTGAATTCAGCCATCCACTTACCAGCGAGAGAATAAATTTCACTTCGGATTACCCAAAAGATTTTAAGGCTGCGCTTCAGGTACTCAGAAAATATTCCTATATGGAAATATAATTTCATTAAAACCAAGATATTATGCAAAATCAGTATAATAACTGAACGTCTCATATTCAGATATTTAATTTTTTTTGTAACTTTTCACTATCTCACTGTTTCTTTTAATTGGAAAAATGTGCAACTTTGTAATTTGTACATTTACAAAATGCGAAATATCAATATTATTAATAAAAAGGTGTAACGATGATTAAAAAGATACCTGTATTAATTATTATATCAATTGGTCTTGTATGTGGCTCACTTTTGGAAGCGCAGCTTGTTCGAAAAGATATACCAATATATCTGAAAAATAAGAAAGATCTTACAAAAACTGAGCAACATTATCTGAATCATGGATATACGAATGTCGTTAAAGGCGGACCAATCCCCGACTGGGTTTTCGAAGAATTCAAGAAAAATCCGCCGGAAGACAGAATATTAAATGAGGATGTAGGATTTGAATTGGTAAACATTTCTCAGGCGGCTTCTCATCAGAGTGAAACCTGGATAGCTATAAATCCGAAAAACCCTGACAATATCATTGCGACATGCAACGATGGCAGAGGATTTCGCCCTGATTACACTATGTATGGCTGGGTTACAAAAGATGGAGGCAAAACCTGGGAAGAATTTGAAACGCCTGAAATGCTAAGGGATGATGGCTCAGTTATTGAGCCTCCCAACGGTAACAAATGGGCTATGACTATTTTTGATCCCGGCATAACTTTCGATACTCGCGGTTATGCATATTATTCTTATGGCTTTACGCAAACTCAAGGTGAAAGAGGAGAAGAAGAGAACGGTGTATTTATTAATCGCTCTACTGATGGCGGATTAACATGGGAATATCCACCATCAGTTGCTGCACTTGAGCTGGGTGAGCAGGAAAAGCCATTTAACGATAGATTCACAATTACTTCAGACATATTTGAAGATTCTCCTTTTACTGATAATTTGTATATATCCTGGCAGCGTTTTGTAATAAATGACGGATGTGTGTTCTCTGTAAAGGAAAAGAATAAATCTTCCTGGTCTCCTGCTCAGAAAGTCGAAGGATCTAGTCGTGGAACTCAATCACCTGTTCCTGTAGTCGGACCGGATGGAGTTGTATATCTTACTTTTCGCAGAGGTAAAGGAGAAAATCAAACTGAAGCCGTTTTTCAGAAATCAACAGACGGAGGCAAAACCTGGCTATTCAATTCTATTGTAGCTCAGGAAGTTTTCACTATCGGCGAAGACTTAGCCAGTTCACAGAATCCGTACGCTATCAGGAGAGTATTATCGGACAAGCAGGATATGCGTGTATCTTCACAACCGGTTATAGCTGTTGACAATTCTGATGGTCCAAGACGCGGCTGGATTTATATCGTACAGTCCGGGGATAACAAAAGTGGTCAATGTGGTCTGTATCTGGCGAAATCGACAGATGGTGGAGATACATGGCAAAGCAATATCAGAATAGACGATAATGAACTCAGAAATGACATATTTTTCCCTTCAATTTCTGTTGATCCAATAACAGGCGAAATCGCAATATTTTATTATAGCTCCCAGAATGATCCTAACAATCAAGGAGTAGATGGCTATTTGGCTTATTCGAATGACGGCGAGAACTTTAAAAATATAAGAATTACACCGGAAACATGGTATCTTGATAATTCAAATGATGTATTTCCTCAAGGTGTGGATAATAACTTATATTGGGGAGATTATACATCAGTAGCTTCTTATAATGGAAAGATTTATCCATGCTTTTGGATGCCTCAGCCATTAGAATCTAGTTTTCACAATTTGGAGCTGTTCACTGTGGAACTTTCTGCAAAGCCCCAGCCTGTAGATAAACTTTCTGCAGAAAGTAACTACCAGAATCCCACACAGGCTGTTCTTTCATGGGATGATCCTGAAGAAAATCTCTTGGGCGGCAGCTTATCTGACTTTAGCATATTAATCTTAAGGGATGGAAATCAAGTTGCCGAAGTCGAAAATGGAACTGAAGAATATGTCGATGAAGGATTGGTTGACGGTACCTCATACACATATCAGGTAATTGCCAAAAACAGTAAAGGCAGAAGTCTTGCCAAATCGGTTTCTTTATTTGCAGGGGGGGCCCCTGTCCCGAGAAAGATAGAAACCTTCATGCCAAAACCTGCTGGGAATGGAATAAATGTAGTTTGGGAAAATCCGTCAGAACATATTGACGGCTCCTATGCGCATGACCTTAATAAAGTTGAGATCTACGTTGACGGAGAATTAAATAAAACCGTATCTGAAGGTATTCAAGCTGACGAAATGCAGTCAACATTACTTGAACTTGAGACCGAAAAATTTTATAAAGTCGAGCTAAGGATTGGTACAATGCGATCCGGCGAACAATATTACGGAGAAATTTCAAAGGAGATAATTGCTTATTCGGGCGCTCCTTTAAGGGAGCTTAATGAAGATTTTGAAGATGAGTCTAATGTAATTCCTTTCTATTCCGATGGGAAATGGGGGCTTACGCAGGAAGCTGCAAATTCAGGCTCAACCTGTTTGACTGATTCTCCTGGTGAAAATTATGAGAATAATCAGAAAAACACAATGTTCATGGTCCCCATAGTTATTCAACAGGACAAATTCAATTTGAATTTCCACCACATGGCATTGATAGATCGAAATGACTCGGATTTTGGAACTGTAAATATTTCATCAGACTTTGGAAATACCTGGGAGAATATTATCTGGACTGATGAAAGGACTAATCCGGATAAGTTCAAAGGAGACATTCAAAGCAGTGAATTTGATTTTATTGAAACGGAATTAGACGAATATATGGGTGACACTCTCTTTGTGAGATTTAGGATTACTGCCGGATTGTTTGGCAATGCTCCGGGTTGGTTCATCGATGATTTGAAGTTAGATGATCTCGTCAGTGTAGAAAGAAATATCAATAACCATTATATTGATGTAGCTCCCAATCCTGTGCGGAATACTCTAAATATTTCCATGAGCGCAAGGGAACCCGGTCATATCAATATCAGCATTTATGATAATCTCGGGAACAAAATCATAGACGTGAAAGAAGGAATGATAGATGCGGGGCGGCGCAATTACATCATTGATGTCAGCAATTTAACTAATGGTGTATATTATTTAAGATCGAAACTTGACGAAAACAACAAGACCACTCCCATAATTGTGAATAAATAAAATACATTAAGGCTGCCCTGATAAACCTGAAAATCAGTTTTTCTAAAGGGCAGCCTTATTTTTTGTAAATTTTTTCGATTAAATCTTATCAAAATTTATGGCTCCGGCAAAGAAAAAAAATAAATTCTCTGGCATAGAGAAAAATAGGAAGAAAAATAAGCCTAATGAAAGTAACAGCGCTTCAGTAGAGAGTAAAAGGAATAATTCCGCTGATAACAAAAAAAGAAAACAGCCCGATAAAAAGGGGCAGCAACAAACGAAAAAAAACAGGCAAAAATCCGACAATCAGCAAAGTAAAAAACAAAAGCATCATAACTATCGAAAAACAAAACAGCAGCAACAAAGGAAACAACAGAAGAAACCGAAGCAGCAACAAGAGAGAACCCAAAAAAGTCAGGATAAAAAAATCCCTCAAAAAAAGAAAGTTGAGAAGATATTAAAAGTCTCGCCAAAGATCATACTTTCAAAAAATGAAAGACGGGATGAATATCTAAGTCAATTCATTACCAGAATTGAGAATTTTATAAATCAGAAGCTTTTTATTGAAGATGGTTCCAGAATGATCGTAGCAGTTAGCGGAGGTGTGGATTCAGCAGTACTGCTTGATTCGTTAATGGTTTTGACTGAAACTCATCATTATAATCTTACTGTAGCTCATTACAATCATAATCTCAGAGGAAGTTCCTCTGACAGAGACGAAGAATTTGTCAAGAATTTGGCAAAGAAATACGACCTTCAATTCATAAGTTCAAGAGGCAAGGTAAAACAATATTCTGAGAAACATTCGCTTAGTGTCGAGCATTCAGCGCGAATATTACGTTATATGTTTCTTGAGAGAACTGCCCGCAAACAAGGGACTTCAATAATTGCAACCGCACATAATCTGGATGATTCGGCAGAAACCTTCTTATTGAATCTGATAAGAGGATCGGGGCTCACCGGGCTTAGCGGTATTCCTCCAAAGAGGGGCATTGGTAGAAATGTCACTGTTATCAGACCGCTTATTGAATTCAAAAAAACGGAATTACTTGAATATGCCAAAAAAAGAAATCTCAAATGGCAAGAAGATGAAACTAATGTCATGCTCAACTATACAAGGAACAGGATCAGACATGAGTTGATACCTGGGCTTCAAAAGAATTTTAATCCCTCGATCATTGATACAATTAACAGATCTGCAAGATTGATCAACGGAGCTGATAAATTCATAAGCGGGCATGTTAAGGATATTTTGCCTGATATTGTAATAGATAAGCAATCGGACAGGTTCTCCGTTAAAATTTCTCTTCTCCGGACATTCGATGATTTTTTCCAGGGAGAGATAATTCAAGCTGCTCTTGATAAGCATTTACAGATCAAATTTCTGTCAATGAATTCAATAGACCGGATATTAAAATTACAGGAAAGCTCAGTAGGTGCTGTTCACGAAATACAAAAGCAGGTTGTTGCAATCAAAGAACGCAACAAAATTATTTTTGCCAGGAAAAATTCAATTCATCGATGTAATATGATAATCAATAAAAACGGAGAATTTGATACTGGAAAATATAAATTAAGGCTTACTGAAGTAAGCAAAAGAAGTATCAGATATAAAAGAGATCCTAATGTTGAGTTCCTTGACATGGATAAAATTCCAATGCTAATGACTTTAAGAAACTGGACTCCGGGCGATTCATTTAATCCTCTTGGATTGAACGGCACTATGAAAGTAAGCGACTTTCTAACCAATATAAAAGTTTCTTCGCTGGAAAGACAAAATGTGCTTGTTCTTGCTTCCAAGAATGATATTATTTGGGTATGCGGCAGAAGAATAAGTGAAAACTATAAAATTGAAAAGAATACTAAAAGAGTTGTTAAAGCAGAATTCATTGAAAAAAAGGAAAATAACTAATAATATCAGAAACACAGAATTAGATTTAAATATGAAAGAAGTTTTTATAATAAAAGGTCAAACATTCAAACCATATATTAACTATGATAAAATCGAAGCAACGGTTCATAAAATGGCATCGGAAATTGCCCGGGAATATAATAACAAGAATTTGTTATTTTTAATTATCCTTAAAGGAGCCATTGTATTCGCATCTGACCTTATCAGAAGAATACCATTCAACTGTTCATTTGATGTTATAAGAGCCAGCAGCTACGGTTCCGGGATGGAAAGCTCGGGAAAAGTAGATATTCAATCCGGTGACTTGAATCATATTAAAGGTAAGGATATTATAATTCTTGAGGATATAATCGATACAGGTTTGACGATCAAAGAACTTATTGAAAAATTAAAAGAATATCAACCCAATTCGATAGAAGTGGCAGCTCTTCTTTCTAAAACTGAGAAAAGGAAAGTTGAAGTAAATGTGAAATATCTGGGTATTGAAATTCCTGATTTATTTGTAGTTGGTTATGGTTTGGATTACGATGAGCACGGAAGAAATCTACCGGAAATTTACGCTTTGTCAGAATAAATTTTGTGTAGTATTCATTGATTATTAAGTCTGGCAATGACCTTAGTGTAGTTGTATTATATAAAAATAAATGGTAACTCTTACGTCGTATTTGATGAGAAATTATACATTGAGCAAATAAATTCAATTAGTAACGGAGGTTTTAATTTAATGAGTAATTCTCCGGGAGATAACGAGAATAAAAACAAGGATCATAATAGATTCAATCCTTTTGGCGGAGATGATAATAAAGGTCCTGATGGTGGTCCACAGAACAGATTTACAAGGAATATGCTTTTATGGCTTATCATAGCAGCCGGCATATTTTCTGTTTATGTTTTCACTCAGGGAAATCAAAGCGGTGAGTATCAGGTTTCGTATACTGAATACCGCAAATTTCTTGAACAGGATCTTATTAAATCAGCAGTTATAACAAAATCACAGCTTAATGACTATGAATTTCACGGTGTCTTGAAGGAAAAGGTTACCGTGTTTATAGATGGTAAACCCCGTGAAATTAATAAATTTGTCACCAAGTTAGGTGTATTGGACTCTGAAACTGAAGAACTCTGGGCATCAAAAGGTATAACTTGGCGCTATAAAGAGAGTGACAGCCAATTTTGGGGCACTTTAGTTTCGTTATTACCATTACTAATATTAGTTGTATTTTTCTTTTTTATAATGAGAAGAATGCAGTCCGGCGGCGGGGGGTCGAAAGGTATTTTTTCTTTCGGAAAATCCAAAGCGAAACTTCATTCGGAAAGTTCACCACAAATTACATTCAAAGATGTTGCAGGTGCTGACGAAGCCAAAGACGAGTTAGTCGAGATAATCGAATTCCTGCGTGAACCGGTAAAATTCCAGAAACTCGGCGGAAAAATACCCAAAGGCGTATTATTAGTTGGTTCACCCGGTACGGGTAAGACTTTGCTTGCAAGAGCTGTAGCCGGGGAAGCCAAGGTGCCTTTCTTCTCGATATCCGGAGCGGATTTCGTAGAGATGTTTGTTGGTGTTGGTGCAAGCCGCGTTAGGGATCTTTTTGAGCAGGCTAAAAAGAATGCTCCTTGCCTTGTTTTTATCGACGAACTTGATGCAGTTGGTCGTCAGCGCGGCGCAGGTCTTGGCGGAGGACACGATGAAAGAGAACAAACACTAAACCAGTTGCTCGTAGAAATGGACGGCTTTGAGCAAAACAGCGGTGTAATAATTATTGCGGCGACTAACCGCCCCGATGTTCTAGATCCGGCATTGCTGCGTCCCGGAAGGTTCGACAGACAGATTGTGGTTGATAGCCCCGACGTTAAAGGAAGAGAGGGAATTCTGGAAGTACATACAAAGCACTTGCCTCTGGGTGAAGACGTCGATCTTGAGGTCATTGCCAAAGGCACACCGGGATTATCAGGAGCTGATCTTGCTAATATTGTCAACGAAGCTGCATTGTTTGCAGCGCGGAGAAATAGCGATAAAGTAACAATGTATGACTTTGAAAATGCAAAAGATAAAGTATTGATGGGAGTAGAGCGCCGTAGTATGGTCATTTCCGAGAAAGAGAAGGAAATGACTGCTTACCATGAATTGGGGCATGCCCTCGTCGGAAAATTCCTACCGGAAGCGGACACTGTCCATAAGGTAACTATAATACCACGCGGAAGAGCTCTTGGCGCAACTTCGTATCTTCCAATGGAAGAATTTCATTCCTGGTCACAGGATTATATAGAGGCAAGAATTGTAGCGCTGCTTGCTGGCAGAACTGCAGAGAAGATTGTTTTCGGAAAGCTGTCTACCGGCGCTGCTAATGATCTGGACAGAGCTACGAAATTTGCTAAGAAAATGGTCTGCGAATGGGGGATGAGCGATGTGCTTGGTCCTGTAAGATTCAATAATCAGCAGGATGAAGTTTTTCTCGGCAGGGAAATAGCTCAGAGCAGAGACCATAGCGAGGAAACAGCCCAGGTTATCGATTCTGAAGTCAGAAGGATATTAAGCGAAGCAAGCAACAAAGCTGAAAATATTTTGAAAGAGAATTTAGATTTACTGCACACTGCCGCTAAAGTTTTACTCGAAAGAGAAACACTTGATAGTGAAGAATTGGACAAACTCTCGAAAGGAGAGGAACTCCCGCCCGTGAATCAGAAAGCAATTAACGCAATAAAAACTATGAAACTTAATGGCGGGGATAATACAGATGAGAAGGAGGCTGAGAAGCAAGAAAATCCTTCCAATCAACAAGATAATGATGATGATAATAAAGAGGGAGAATGATACTCCCTCTTTTTTTTACAATTTCAGTTTTTTGAATATTGACTCAGGAATATGCCTTATAATAAACATGACTAAATACCAAAAACCTGGCAGATACACAATATCTTTCCCTTTTGTCATAGCTTCAAAAATTCCTTTTCCGATAATTTCCGGTTTTGAGAAAAGCGCGCCTTTTTCCATGTGTGCTGTCATCGGAGTATCTACCATACCGGGTTTGATCGTAACAACATTAACGTTGGTTTCATTCAGACGGTTTCTTAATCCTTCCATGAATGTTGTAATTGCACTCTTTGCCGCTCCATAGATATAATTGCTCTGTCTGCCGCGGTCTCCCGCAACTGATGAAATAACTGCGAGTGTCCCTTTGTTTTTCTCCTCGAAATAATTAGCTGCAATCGTAGCCAGAGAGAGAACGCTCGTACAGTTGGTAGAGAATTCTTTCAGAACCAAATCCGTTTTTTTTCTCGTTTGTTCATTATCGGGAAGTGTGCCATGAGCGATCAGCACTCCGTCCAGTCCATCCATTTTCTCAACGGCTCTGTCAAATAGAGCTTGATGATTGGCAAAATCATTGGCGTCGAGTTCGTCAATTTCAATCTTTGTTTTCGCAAAGGTTAAAATATGATCTCTTACAGTTGACACTCTGTTCAATTTTAGATCGACCAAATACAGTTGGGTGCCACGGCGGGCGAAGTTAATTGCTGTTTCCGTTGCAATTGCTGAAGCAGCTCCGAATATCATTAATTTGTTTAGCATAACACTCAATTTAATAAATTTATACTATTATCAATAAAATTTTATTTCTGATCCACGAATATTTTCGTTTACTGTACCGTTTTTGTAAACTATTTTCCCGCCGACGATGGTGATTTTATTCCAGCCAGTGAGTTTTTCGCCTTCGAATGGGCTCCAGCCGCTCTTGTTGAGCAGATTTTTTCTGACCACAACTTTTTCCTCTTTAAGATCGACGACTGCAATATCCGCGTCATAGCCGGGCAGGACACGTCCTTTGCCCTGCATTCTGTAGAGCTCTGCGGGCTTTTCGCACATCCATTTGACAACTTCGTTAACTGTGCATCTGCCGTTGTGGGCATGGTTGAGCATTACTGCGAGAGATGTTTCCACGCCGGGCATCCCTGATGGCGCTCCCCCGAAGGGACGGTCTTTTTCTTTTAGCGTATGCGGTGCATGATCAGTGGCAATGCAGTCGATAATTCCAGCATCCAGTCCCTGCCATAGGGCTTCGCAGTGATGTTTTTCTCTAATGGGCGGATTCATCTGGGCAAGGGCGCCGAGCCTTTCGTAGCAGTCCGGTGCATGGAAAGAGAGATGCTGGGGCGTCACTTCGGCTGTTATCAACGGATCGAACTTTGCCTCTGACAAAAATTCAGCTTCTTCCATAGTTGTCAAGTGCAGGATATGCAGCCTGCGTTTGTATTTTTTGGAAAGCTTTACGGCGAGTCTGGTGGCGGATAACGCTGAGTCGACATCCCGGACTTTTCGGTGCTCGTCAAAATTTACGGAATCTTTATATTTTCGTTGATTTTCTTTAATAATTCTGTCATTTTCCGCATGAACGGCTATCAAACGGGTGCCGTTACCGAAAATTTTGTCCAGATCTTTATCTTCGCTTACCAGAAGATTTCCTGTTGAAGCACCCATGAAGATCTTTATGCCGGGGACATTATCTACAGCGTTCAATTCTTCGACATTGTCAGGTGTTGCGCCGATGAAAAAATTGTAGTTGACGACGCTGCGTTCCGCAGCCATTTTTTTCTTTTCGGCGATAAGTTCACCGGTAGTTGTGGGCGGTTTAGTGTTTGGCATCTCGAGAAAGCTTGTTATGCCCCCCGCCGCCGCCGCTATACTGCCGGTATGGATGTCTTCCTTATTTGTCATGCCCGGTTCGCGGAAATGCACCTGCGGATCGATGATGCCCGGGAAGATGTGCAGCCCGTCAGCATCGATGATATTATCTGCAGAGTAATTAATTTTATCATCGATATTTATAATTTTGCCGTCTGCTATTAGCACATCTGATCTGAATGATCTATAGGAGTTTACAATTGTTCCCCCTTTGATCAAAAGAGAATTCTCCATCAGCTCTCCGTGTATTTCTTCATTCTTGCAGGATAGTTTGTTACTAATGCTTTAACGTCGTAATCTTTGATCTTGTTCCAGTCTTCATCCGTATCTATGGAATATACGGCGAGGTATATACCATAATCTTTTGCGTCGCGGTTGATTTCGTCGTTGATCTCGTTCACGCTGCAGACGAAACCCGCGGAATTTGTCTGTTCGCATACTTCGGAAGGCAGTCGTTCGTCATTGGGAATTTTTATCGGGATGATGTGAAGATTTTCGTCAATTTCTTTTATAGATTTCAATAATTTGTGATCGAAGGAAGATATAAGGGTATATTTTTCAAAATTTCTATCATAGATAATTTCGAGGATCTTGTCAATTCTTGCTGTTAAATCAGAGCCTTCGCGGTTTTTTAGTTCTATGTTCAGGTAAGCTGTGTCCTTTAAAAGGTCAATGATCTCGCTTAACATAGGAATTCTCAAACCTGAAAATTTAGGATCATGCCAACTGCCTGCATCCAATTTGTTTAGGTCGTCAAACGTTTTATTACTGACTAAACCTCTTCCCGAGGAAGTTCTATCCAGAGTTTTATCATGAATAGCTATTACTTTATCATCGGCGGTTAATTGAATATCCGCTTCTATCATATCCGCTTTCTCGCGCAGGGCTTCTTTGAAGGCAGCCATTGTGTTTTCAGGAACTGTGCCCGAAGATCCGCGATGAGCGACAATAAAGTTCTTTTTCGATAGTACAAATTCTTCTAAAGTTTTCATAAGCCTTTGAATAATAATTTCAGTAAAAAAAGAGAAAACATGAATTTAAAAGAACGATCAGCCTAAAAGATTTATTATTATATGCTTAATTTTAAATAAAAGCCAAAGATAATGAAAAAAAATTAAAAGTGCATTCTATTTTTAATTTGATTATATGAAATATTTTGTTATATAGGATAAAATAAACTTACCCAATTTAACAAAGGAGAAAATTCATGCCCATTAGGACAAATACCTCGGAAATCATGACCACGGGCGTTTTTTTTGTAAACCTCGATGACATTGTAAAAAAAGCAGACGACCTGATGAAAACCGAAAAAATCAGGCATATTCCCGTGGTGGATGGCACGAAATTCGTTGGATTGATTACAGAGCGTACGCTGATGGAATATTCGCTGCGGCAGTTGTATGACTATGACAGCAGCCTTAGCGAAATTGCCTATAATAAAATTATCGACTATCGTAGTATAATGGCGAAAAATGTAAGAATTATTTATCCTGAGGACAGCGTCTTAAAGGCAGTCGAACTTATGACTAAGTATAAAACCGATTGCCTGCCGGTGGTGGATTGGGAACATAATTTGAAGGGTATCATCACCTCGGTGGATATCATGCTCTTTTTCTATAAAAATTTGAAAGAAGAATACGAAAAAGTTGAAAAAAATCGGATAATTTAGTAATATGTGAAAAGTTAAATTGTATTTTAAAATAAGTTATCCGGGATTTGTTAATGTATTCTTTGATCAATTCCGCCGCAGTTTTTGGGATCGACGCTTTTACGGTTGATATCGAAACTCACATGGATAATTCTATGCCCGGCTTTTTGATGGTCGGGCTGCCGGATTCCGCAGTTAAAGAGTCACGCGAAAGAGTGACCGCCGCAATTAAAAATTCGGGATTTATTTTCCCAATGAAAAAGATCACTATGAACCTTGCGCCGGCAGATGTCCGCAAGGAAGGCAGCGCTTTCGACCTGCCGATAGCGCTGGGAATTTTGTCCTCTATTGAAATTGTTCCGAGGGAAAGTCTCGAAGGGATAATAGCGCTCGGCGAGTTGTCGCTGGAAGGGGGATTGCGTCCTATTCACGGGGCGCTGTCAATTTCCATCGAGGCTAAAAGAAAGGGTTTCAATAAAATTATGCTTCCTGCTGCCAATGCCGATGAAGCGGCGCTGGTGGAAGGGTTGGATGTCTACCCCATTGATACTTTAAAGCAGGCGGTGGAATTTCTCAATGGCGATACGGATATAGAAAAAAGGATTGTTGATATTAATGATTTATTCTCTAATGGGGAATCCAAATATCATTATGATCTGTCGGACGTAAAAGGTCAGGAAAGCGTAAAGCGGGCTCTGGAAGTTTCCGCAGCGGGCGGACATAATATGCTGATGATAGGACCGCCGGGCTCGGGTAAGACGATGCTTGCGAAGAGGATACCGTCGATACTACCACCGCTTATTTTGGAAGAATCTCTTGAAACGACGAAAATCCATTCAGTAGCGGGGATACTGACTGCCGATGAAGCGTTGATTACGGTGCGTCCGTTTCGTTCGCCGCACCATACCATATCGGATGCTGCTCTGGTCGGCGGGGGCATGAGTAAGATACGCCCGGGCGAAATATCTCTGGCGCATCACGGCGTGCTTTTCATGGATGAACTGCCGGAATTTGCGAGGAATGTGCTGGAAGTATTGCGCCAGCCGCTCGAAGAGAAGCAGATCACTATATCAAGAACAAAGCAAACTATAGACTATCCGGCGAATTTTATGCTGGTGTGCTCGATGAACCCTTGCCCATGCGGAAATTTCGGCAATCCGGTTCAGGAATGTCACTGCACCCCGACGCAAATCCAACGCTATAAGGGAAAAATTTCCGGTCCGCTGCTGGACAGGATAGATATTCATGTGGAAGTACCGGTCGTGAAATACCAGGAACTGGCTTCCAAGAGGATGGGCGAACCGTCAGCAAATGTTCGCGAACGCGTGATAAAAGCCCGCAAGCTGCAGGAACAGCGCTTCGACGGCGTAAAAGGAATCTATAAAAATGCGGATATGGGCAGCAAGCAAATACGTAGTTATTGCGTGCTCGACGAGGCTTCACAGGATCTGCTGAAGATGGCGATGACCCGCCTTGGGCTGTCCGCCCGCGCCTACGACCGCATCCTGAAAGTATCGCGCACTATCGCCGATCTTGCCGGCAGCGAGAATATAATGCCGGAACATATCAGCGAAGCAATTCAGTACAGGACGCTGGATAGAGAGTATTGGACTTAACCTCTTTTAAGAGTTTTAAATTTTAAGATTTGAGTTATAAATTGAAAAAAGTTTATCCCGGATTTTGCATTAAACAAAAACAATCTCTTGTTCCCCCTCATCCCCAGCCCATCTCCCAGCGGGAGAAGGGAGTAAGGGTGTCTTATTACACTGAAAGTCCCATCTCCACTTGGGAGAAGGGATTTAGGGATGAGGGAATTCTTCTAATGAATTTTCCGGGTTTAACAGTTATTTTGTAAATCTCATGCAGAATATTACCAGAACTCAGCACGATTTCCCGCCGATACTTCAGCGTACGGATGTTGAATCGGTGATGAATATTGAGATTGACGATACGCCGGCAAAAGTCTGGCGTATCGTCAAAAATTTTGGAGGGGAGAACGGCTGGCTCAGCTATGATTTTATGATCAAAATGAAGAAAGCTGAAAAGCGGGGTGTTGATAGTGTGCTCGTTCAAAATGAAAAGCCGGTGTCCGGCGGAAAGATAAGCTTTTTCGAGATTTTTTCGGAGAAAGAGAATTTCTTCCTGAAACTGAAGTTCCACGCTTCGCACCTGAGCGCCGAGAACAGTTTCTATATCGAGGAAAGCGCGCCGAATAAATGTATCCTGTCCAATGTTGTGCGCATACAATTCGAGAACTGGACGGGGAAAGTCTATTGGTCTTTGATTAAAGGCGGTGATAAGCTTATCCGCCGCAAGATGTTGAAGAATATTAAAAGACTGGCGGAGATGAACTCAAAATAATTGGAAGATTTGTAAGCTGAAGCAAAATTTATAAATTTATTCTTTATTGAATAATACGTTGGCTCGGAGTTGTTTTGCATATTCATTTTCTTGAGAACGTGGCTGCTGTGGATGTTGACTGCATTAACGCTTAAAGCTAACTCACGCGCTATTTGAGAAAATGTCTTCCTGAAGAAAAAAAAGAAACCGAAATTCGCGCTCGGATAGTGATTCATGAAGAGCTTTGTTCATTTCATTTCTTAAACCTTAATCCATTGTCAATAATTTTTAATTTTATACTTCAAAAGAATTGCTCAGAGTTTATAATTTGACTAAATTATATTTTTTAAATAAGTCATTTACGGATTATTTACTGATAAATGCCATGACAAAAAGTATTAAATTCCTGTGTATGATGATAACCCTCTTTTCTTTGAATTTAGCAGCATTTGCAAATCAAAATAATCTTAGAGAAGGCTGGGAAAATGTAAAAAATAACGCTTGGGCTGAAGCAAGGGAAAATTTCAAAGCTGCTGCCAAAGATGATAAAACAGCAGCCGAAGCATATCTTGGTCTTTCTTTGTTAGCTTCAGTTGATAAACCAAGTAAAGAAGCATTTGATTATTTTCTTGAATTTTATGAAGCTCATCCGAATCCTTATCCTTATATCTTTGCACTTTGGTTAACTCCTTCAATAGTTAAGGATTTTGAGAGAAAGACCGATGATCAATTGGATTTTTTTAAAGAACTTGCTGATGATCCCAAAGCGAATGGAACACTGATTGCTGATGCTAATGAAATTCTTGGCAGATCTTATGATAAAATAAACAAAAGAAAAAAGGCGGTTAAGTTTTATTCAAGGATCGGCACTATTTTAGAATGGCAGATAATCGGGGAATTTGAAAATATCTCTGCGAGCGGTTTTGATAAAGACTGGCCGCCACTTTATCATCCTGAGTCCAATGCAGTCATGACCAGTAAGCGAGGAGCTGATATTAAATGGTTTGAAGTGCCTGAATACCGCCCCGGTCATTGGATCAATTTTAGCTGCCATTTTCACTATACAAATTCGATTGTTTTCGCACAGACCTTTTGCAAAAGTCCAACAGATACGATAGTACAGTTGAGAATTGGAACTTCCGGCTCTTTAAAAGCCTGGATAAATGACAAGACAGCTATAAGTGTTGAGGAAGAGAGAAACAATGGTCTTGATACATATATCGCTGAAATTAAGCTCAATAAAGGTTTTAACAGGATCCTTTTGCAGCTTGGCGAAAGCGAAGCCGGTGACCTAAATTTTTTATGCCGGATCACCGACGAAAATGGATTTAATATTCATGGATTGGAATTCAGAAGTAAATACGACCCATCATCGACTGTCTATGATAAAAATTATAACTATGAAAGTAAAACTATCTCAATTTTCGCTGAGAAATTCTTTGAGGAAAAAATTAAAAAAAATTCCGACAAGCTGCTGAATTATATACTTCTTGCTGAAACATACATGCGCAATGATAAGACAACGAAAGCAAGAAACACACTTGAAAAAGCTCAGGAATTAGCGCCGGATTGCAGCTATACTTTACTTCAGTTAATACAGGTTTATATGCGGGATAAGAACAGAACATCTCTCAGTTTGGCGATGGAGCGGTTCAAGAAGATCGATCCTGATAATCCATACACTCTCGATAATAAATTCGATGAGGCTGTGGATAAGGAAGATTACGAAGAAGCCAAATCCATACTGAACAAATTAGAAGATAATTGGGGTAAAAAGCATAAAAAGATACTCCTGAAAAAGCTAAGATTAGCCGCAGAGGAAAAGAAAAACGAAGAGTTCATGGAGCTTACGGAAACGGCTTACAAGCAATATCCGAATGATTATTCATTCGTCAGCACGATGTATTATCTGGAGAAAAGAAAGAACAATACTAAAAAAGCTGAGTCCATCCTCGAGGATTTTGTTGAGGATAATTTTAATTCTTCAGCAATAGGGCTGCTATCGGATCATTATTTTGATATAGGTGATCCCGAAAAGGGATTCGAATTGCTTGAATTGCGTCTCGAGGACAGTCCGGCTGCAGTTGGCTGGTATGAGGAGATAGGCAATAATTATTTCAATCAAAGAGATTATGAGAAAGCTAAAGAATTTTATGATAAATGCCTGCAAATAGCACCTTATGTTGGCGCTTATCACGGAAAGATGGGACAGATCTACAAAGAAATGGGTAAAAAAGAGCAGGCTGTTGAATCCTATGAGAATTGTATTGTTTATGATCCGACAAAATACGACATACGCAAAAAGCTCAGGGAATTGCAAAATGAAAAGTCTGTTTTCGAATATTTCGAAGAACCGGATTTATACAAACTCTACGAAAATGCCCCAATTGCTGAGAATTACACAGATGATAACAGCGTCATCATTCTTGATGAAACACAGCGTGTTATTTACGACGGCGCATCCGAACAGAAATGCTATATGTTGGCGAAAGTTTTTAATTCCGCCGGAGTTGATGAGTGGAAAGAATATTATATCCCTTATACAAATAATCAACGCTTTGACATTGAAAAAGCCGAAGTTCTGAAAAAAGACGGGAACAGACTTAAGGCTGAAAAAAGCCGTAATCAGGTTGTTTTCACCAATCTGGAAGAAGGTGATGCCATTCTTTTGATCTATAAATTAAAAGATTACGACTATGGCAAGTTATCGCATCATTTTTGGGGCAAACAATATTTTACTCATTATTTTGCTTACGAGAAAACATCTTATAGCTTATTAGTTGATCCTGACAGAGAATTTAAACATGTGGTTGTTAATTCTAATATGAAACCTGAAATCGAGGATGTCGGAGAGTTCAAAAAGTACACATGGGAGAAAGAAGATCAACCCGGAGTAAAATATGAAGCTTATATGCCTCCTTTGAGCGATATTGGAGAAGTTTTGCATTATTCCTCGATGCCTGACTGGGATTTTGTTTCCAAATGGTATTCCGATCTTTCAAAATCGAAAGCTAAATCAGACCCTGAAGTGAAAGAAATAGCAAAAGAGTTGTTTAAAGAAAATGATAATATCTCCGAACGTGAAAAAGTAAAAGAGATTTACGATTACATTGTAAAAAACATAAGATACAGTCATGTTTCTTTCCGGCAGAGTGGGCTGATTCCGCAGAAAGCCTCGAAAACAATTAACACTAAAATGGGGGACTGCAAGGATGTTTCTACTTTGTTTGTGTCGCTTTGCAAGGAAGCGAATATTGATGCGAACCTTGTGCTGGTGGATTCCCGGAAATACGGTAAGAAAAGCATGGTTCTGCCTACGATTGACTTTGATCATTGCATAGTTAACGTCAATGCTGGCGGAGATGAATATTTTGTCGAGTTGACAAATGACTATAATCCATTCTCGACATTGTATTATGGTTTGAAAAATTCTTTTGCGCTGCAGATAAAAGATGATAAGTCTATAAGTGTAAAGCCGGAATATTTGGATCCGCCAACGAGAGTTGAGAATTCTGTCTACAGGATTTCCGAAATTAAATTTGACGGCAATGATATGGATGTCACGAAAAATACTGTGAAAATTGGCGGTAAAGCTTCGTCTATGAGGAGTTATTATCGCAGCGAGGGAAAACAAGAGCAAGAGAAAAATATGCAGCAGGCTGTTTCCGGTGATTACCCTAATGTGGAATTAACGAAGCTTGAATTTGATGATAATTTGAATAAGACTGATGATTCGCTTTCCTATGTTTATGGATATAAAGTGAAGAATGTTTTTAATGAGATTGCGGGGCTGTATATTTTCAAACCTCCATGGGCAGATGCTGAGAAACCTGTCGAGTTTATCGATAATAAGAACAGGAAGTATCCACTGTCTCTGTGGCAGTATAGTTCTACGGATACGGAGAAGGAAATTTTGACTATTGAGATTCCCGATGATAAGGTGGTAGCGGAAATACCGGAACCTGTCAATATTAGCTGTATGGCAGCCGAGTATAGCATGAATTATAGGCGGGAGGGTAATAAGCTTATTGCCACAAGGATCCTGACTTTTAAAAATGATTATGTGCCCCTCGAGAAATATGATGAATTCAGTGATTTCTTTGAGCAGGTGATCACTGCGGATTCTAAGCAGATCGCTTTCAAGGATAAGAGGTAAAAAAAACCTCCCGCATTGAGCAGGAGGTGCAAGTAGAGAGGTAATCTCTGTTAATTATTAAACAAAAACTACTTAATTTTTCAGACGAGGGTTTCTTTTCATTATTTGTATATTTTTATTATTAACCCAAATTCACAATACAAACTTGCATTTGCGGCAAAAAACAGCTAACTTGTCTGGAAACGCCCTGTCAGATGTTACATCTGACGAATTCCCCTCTTTGAGGGGTGCCCGAGCGCAGTTGCAGCCCAGCGTAAACAACGCTTTAGCGCGGCGAGGGCGGGGTGGATTCTTATTTAACCCCTGATTTTTGATAATTCTATGGAAAACCAGTGCTTACAAAAGAGTTAGATGAGATATTACATTATACAATATAAATTTTTGGAAACAATTGCAGCAACAAACTTTAGCTTGCTGCTAATTCTAAGTTTTTCAGACCATTTGCAAAGTGCTAAAGCACTTTGTTACATAAGTTTACAGTAAATTCAAATTTCTAATGATTTTTTTGGGATTAACGATTAAGTAAATTATACTTTGTCCGGATTTTTTGTGACGATCAAGCCTATAGTGGAGTATATGCCTTTGGGGAGATCGCCTTCCTTTTCTGCTTCTTTTACTCCTTTTAACTCTATTGAATCGACGATTTCCTCCCGCTCGAATTCGCGGACGAATTGCATTGCTTCGTCGGGATCATCGGCGACGGCGGTGTACATTGTCTTGAAGGGGAGCAGCTTGACGCCTTCTTTCGTGGGGGCGAAGTGCTCGCCGGTGACCTCGAGTATGTAATATTTTGAGTTGTCGCTGTACTGGTTTTTAACTTCGCGGATTAACCACATGGCGCCGCGGCTGTTCCTGTCGAAGTTCGCTGCTTTTTTAGCTAATTCCAGGGCTCTGTTATCATCCTTGTGCAGTTCCCAGACTGCGGAACCGGTGAGCAGATATATTTCGGCAATGTCTTTGTCGCCTTCGCCGACTGGTTCTTTGGGCAGCTTGTCAATGCCCGCTTGACCTTCTTGTTCGACTTTTTCATACTCTTTATTTTTCCAGAGTTTGCGCAGTTCTTTGACCAAATTGCGTTTGAAAACGATGACTTCCTCGGAGTAATCCGCCAGCAGCGGTCCATGAATGTTCGGATCGTATTGCTTCTTTTCCTTGCCCAATTTTTTCACCCTGTCTTTGTTTTCTTAGTCCTTGCTATCTTTTTATTTTATAAAATAATGAAAAATTACTAAAATGCATAACGCTGCCTTATTTTCAAAAATTTATAATTTTTCTGTATATTTTTGGATGATCATGATTTATTTGCTTTTGTAAATAGGCTAACGGTTAACGGGGAACGGCTAAAGGCTTTAAGAGTTTTTAATTTTAAATTTAAAGTTAAGATTCTTGAAGCTTTTTTATCACTTATATCAATTGCAAAGTACAACCTTGCGGGAAAATTTATTTGGAAAGCAGGAGTAAGAAAATTGAATAAATTTTATTTATTTACGCCAAAATTGTAACTTATTCCATACTTAATGCGACATCCTATATAAAAAGAGTTTTAAGCGGGAAAATCATGGATAAGCATAGCAGGCAAGAGAAATTTATGAAATTGCTGATGCCGGTTTATAAGAAGCTGGAGCGTTATGCTTTGTCCATTGCCAACAGCCGCGAACAGGCAAAGGATATTGTCGGCGATACCGTGTTAACTGCTTTCGAGAATTTTGACAAGCTTAATTCCGAACAGGCTTTTCTAAGCTATGTGTTTACGATTGCCAAGAGGATGAAAGTGAATCAGTACAGGAAAAATAGCAGAAATGAGGAGCGGGAGCAGGAGGTCTTCGACGGGAAAAATTCGGAGGAAATTTCGCCGGAAGATAAGACTGATATTGAATTGTTAAAGGAAGCGATAGATAAACTGCCTGAGAAATATCGCGTTGCGTTGACTCTATACGAGTTTTCAGGGCTGACAAGCAAAGAAATTGCTGAAATTCAAGACACATCAGTGTCGAGCGTGAAAGTCAGGATACACAGGGCGAGAAAGAAACTGGCTGAGATACTCGGCGTCGATGATGAGATAAATAATTTGCCTGTTGAGCAACAGGGAGGACAAAAAAATGACTGAGAATCTGCAGAAATATCTCGATAAATTTAAATCAAATATTGAAAGTGATGAGCTTTATACCGAAGAGCAGATCCGGTCTCTCATCGGGAAAAGCCAAATAACTGAGAAAAGTGATAAGCCAGGTTCTGATGGTAAGGCTATTACAAAATTTATAGATAATATTTATCACCATATTATTTTATAGAAGGGGTGAGATATTTTATTATTTATGAAAAGGAAGGGATAAGAATATGTCAAAAACAATCAAATTTATTAAATCAAGTTATCTTTTGGAAATTACTACAATGATACTTTTTCTGATTTTTATTGGTAAGAGTTCTATATTAAATGATTGCGATTGCAATGGAGATGGACCTGATCCAGCAGATCCGGATGCTAATTCAAAACAGATGACATTTGAATTATTAGTTGGTAGTTATGATGCTGCTGGATGTAATACGCTTAATCCTTCTGTAATCCAAGAGCTTGAAGTTCAAGTTGTAACAATGGATGGTACGGGAGATGCTGAACCAATAGGTGATCCACAACATCCAACATTGAATTGGGATAATCAAATTAATGTTGATGTCCCTGAAAAAGGGATATTCGGCATTGATATATTTGTTGTTACAAATTGTGATATGTGTTGTAACTACGAATGGAGAGATGGAGTACCACCAGTTGGTTGTGGAGAAGATGATCAAGATCTTAATGAAAAGGGGATGCCTGTTTTTGAAGATTTAGGTCAATATGAGTACTCTGAAGATAAGATTACGTATATAGTAGTAAGTTTTACCAAATGTTTATGTTATTGTGATTAATAATATTATTAACATTTTTTTAAAAACAATGAATTAATATTAAATAAAATAATTTTGTTAACTAATAAAGAGGATAAACTATGCTTAAATTTAAAAATATTAGTTTAATTGGAATGATTATTCTAATGATTATGATTGTTTCCTGCGAAAAAACAATCGATAGCCCTGATACTAATCAGTTAGTAAATAAAAATGATGGCAATCTTCTATTTGAAGATATTGGTAATATCCCTTGGGATTCAGTGGATGGGTATTTACACAGCACTGTAAAAACTCGAGATACATCAATTAATCTTGAATCATATAAGGTCGATGGAGCTGTTTACCAATCAAGATCTTATCCAAGAGAAATGATTTATGGTGGAACAATGACAATTTCAAATAAAGAAGTTGTGCCAGATACAATTGATGGTTATTGGTATCAATGGGCTAGCCCTTTGGGAGGGAGTGAACCAGATTATGGAATGGAAACTGTTTGGAGCCTTGATGGTAATCCCTCTCTTAGTGTCCCTAGTTTTACTGATACAATGTATACACCCGATATAGTCACCCTATATCAACCAGTACCTGGTACAAGTATCTCGAAATCTTCAACACTAAATGTAACCTGGAACCAAGATAATAATAATACTAATGATGTTATTGTATTTATTCAATATCTTGGTCGTTCAAATTATTATGATTCTACATTATCAGATCAAGATTTTTACATTTGGAAAGAGGAAAATGATGATGGTTCTGCTAGTTTTTCAACTTCTGAATTAACAGATTTACCAGTCGGCGGATCAATTTACGTTGGTGTTATTAGATATAATAGCAAAACTATAAAAGTAAATGATAGAAATTTCTTTTTAAGTGCTGTATCTAAAGCATACGTAGAATTCGAAGTTGTACAATAGTCATTAAGAATTTTTTTTATGCAGATCCTAGGATTATATTACTCGCCATATTTCCTTTTAAATTTGGCGGGTTTTATTTTGGGTATTATATATATAATATTTATTTCTAGAAAGGAAAATTTAAATTCCAGGATATTTTTATGGATTTTTTTCTTTACTATAATATATGGATTATTTTGGGCTAGAATATTCCATGAATTATTATATTCTAAAATTTTTTCTTTCTCACTTACAGGAGGTACTTCAATTATTGGAGCAATAATTGGAGTATTAATTACAATCTATATTCTTTCTAATCTAACACGATTCCACTGGATAGAATACATAGATATAATTGCTCCTGCATTTATGTTATTCCAAAGTATAGGTAAGATTGGATGTTATTTGGCTGGATGTTGCTATGGTTATAAGTGTAATATTTTTATTCCCAAAATATTAGGCATTAATATTATTTTTTATAGATTCCCCATCCAATTAACGGAATCTTTTTTATTATTTCTTGGATTTTTGATTATGTTTATTATTAGTATGAAAGAAACTAGGACAGGTATTATATTTTCCTTATATTTAATTATTTATGGATTAGAGAGATTCATAGCAGAGTTCTTTCGAGGAGATAGTATCAAATACCTTGGATCTTTATCATACAGTCAGATTATAGCATCAATTATCTTTGCAATAGGATTGTATTTATTTAAAAGATTTAAATACGATTAATTATATGAATTCTAATCAGGATAGATTTAATTAATTTTCCTTTTGGGATAGAAAATTTTATCATAATAATAGAAGAAATATTTATATAAAGTTGATGTAGATTTGATATAAAATTCAACTCTGCACAATATTAACCATATCCCCAGCCCGCCGAAGCATTTTAGCCATTATTAATGATTGTTAACCTGTGGATTTTTGTTTTGCGATATTAAGTGATAATTTTTTATCTCTATTAATTGCAATGAATTATAGAGATAGAAATGTGTGGTTTTTCTGGTAGTATTTAGTGATGGCACAGACATTGTAATTAGTTGATTAGTTCTTTGATTTTTGAGCTTGATGTGACACCTCTCGATGAGGGGGATTATGACGCTGGAGCGTAGGAATGAGAAATAACTTTGCAAGAAAATTTGCTTCCCAAATCGGAATTTGGGAAGCAGGATTCAGGGAAGGAATCGGAATTTGGGAAGCAGGATTCAGGGAAGGAATCGGAATTTGGGAAGCAGGATTCAGGGAAGGAATCGGAATTTGGGAAGCAGGGTTCCGAAAGATTCCTGCCCTGCTAAAGCAGGATCTAAAGAAATTCGCAGGAATGACATTAAATTATACAATTCCCTTTGTCCCCCTTTTTTAAGGGGGAATAAAGGTATGACAGTTTTCGAAATTAATTGAAAAGTAAAAAATGTTAAAAGAGTTACATACGGCGGCGCTTGGAATGAATGACCGGCTTACGAAGCTGGAAATTACCGCGAATAATCTGGCTAATGCAAGTACGACCGGCTTTAAACGGACGGCGGCGTTCGACCGCGCCATCACCGATGCCCAAAATAATCAGTATAATATGCCGGGTGATTCGGAACGCGCCGATACAAGGATGCAAACTTTTATCGATTTCTCGAATGGTAATTACGAAAAAACTGATAATCCGCTGGATATTGCCATTGAAAACGAAGGATTCTTCGAACTTCAGGATGAAGCAGGCAATACTCTCTATACGCGGAATGGTCACTTTCAACTTTCCAGGGATGGAACGATCACAGCCATGGACGGCAAAAAACTTATGGGTATGAGCGGTGCTCTCAGCATGGGGACTGAGTTCACCGCCGAACCCCTACAGCCGACGGATACGAAAGCGGTGGATGTGAAAATCACCGAGAATGGCGAGGTCTTCGCTAATGATTATTTCGTCGGAGCGCTGAAAATCGCAACGATCGAAAATCCGGCTTCCCTGAGGCGCGCATCTAAACAGGATTTTGCTATCACGGAAGATACTATTGTTTCGGAGGTCCCCCCCGAAAAGATTAGTGTGCGCCAGGGATGGCTGGAAGATTCGAATGTGAACGTAATCAGCGAAATGGTGGAAATGATCAATCTGCAGCGTCAGTTCGAAGCCGGCAGCAAAGTGATCCGCTCGAATGAGGAAACGCTCTCGAATTCGATACGTATGGGAACGTATTATTGATGGGGGAATAGAGTGTTTTTGGATAATGTGGCAATCAGGTATCCGGGGACGGGGATTGGGTTTCTGGGTTCAGGATTGGAAAATAGATCTCAATCAAATATGATTAAATTTTTGAGATTGTTTGTTAGAAGATTTTCATCAAGTAAAAACCTTGACATAGTTAGATAGACAATGCTATTTGTTTATTAGGATTTGACCTCCGAATTTGTACTTACCATTATTTGAAATTCTATAATTATATAAACCGTTTGGCAGATTATTTAATTCTATATTCCAAGTACAATTTGGACTTCTCTTGTTTTTCATCTGATCGTAAACGATATTGCCCATAATGTCATAGATCTTGATATTAAATGTTCCAATTTCAGGTGTATTCAGATCTATTTGAAAGGTTCCGGAGTTCGGATTGGGAAATACTTTACTATATATTTCATAAGGTAATTTTTCTTTAACATTAGTGTACTTCCTGTATTTGTATTCGTACCAATATTCATATTCCCAGACGGAATCATACAAAGACCATTCACTATGGGTTTCTTTTATTAAATTATTATTATCATCGAAGTAATCCTCCCATTTAAACACATTTATCCATTCGTTTTTAAATATTTCTTTGTCAATGGTTCTTACATAATTTTCTTCGTCGTTATATTCAGTAGTTGTTATAACAGATATAATAACAGAATCCCCCTGTATTTCACCACTAGAGTGTTCAATTACTCTTCCTTTATTGTCAAATTTATAAAAATTCTTAATATAAGTCGTATCCCAACTCTTACTTTTTCTGTTCAGGTCTATGTCTATTATAGTATCAATTAGATCATTTGAATTATAATGATAAATATTTTTTGAGCTAGTTATCCAGATTTCATTACTACTATCCCAATATTTATGCTGATATTTTTTAACTCTGTCAAATTTATCATATTCATAAAATTTCCGGTATACATTATGCCAATGATCATCATCAGAATACCACACTTTTTTCATTTGTTCGACTAAATATCCTTTTCCATTATATTTTTCATAGTCTTTTCTTTCATTCATCGTTTCATAGTTTGTTATATATTTTTGCTGGGTCTTTATCTTTGACCATCCGTCCTTATTATATTCGAAAATATACTGACCAATTTTTCCCCATCCGCGGCGGAAAGTTTCTCCTTCATACCATTCGAGAATTAAACTGTCATTTTTATCATATTCGAAATGGCAAAAAGCAGTCGTATCCCAGGCTTCATCTCTAAAAGAACGATAATAGGAAATTTTAAGCCTATTATTTGTATCATAATTATAACAAATGTATTTAGGCGGATCTTTTTGAATACCATTATCATAAACTCTTTTCTTTTCGATAACCTGGTAATTATCTTTGCTTAGTGAAGTAATAGAAAAAAGTATTGTCAATGTAAAAAAAGCCAACAGGTAATTTTTAAATCGCATGTTAAATACCTTTAGAATTCTATTAATATTATTTTAGTAATTTTATAATAATAAAAATTATCTAATGACAATGAAATTTTTATTAACTACAATATTTCCCGAAACTGATTGTATATGTAAAGAATACATACCTGAAATAAGGTTATTAATATGTAATTTTGTTTCAAATAACTCATTTGCTTTTGAAAATTTCTTTAAGATAATATTATTTCCATAAATATCAAAAATAATTATCTCAAATTTTCCAATTAATTTTGATTTGAATTTCAAGAAAATTTCATCATTTGCTGGATTTGGTTCAATTTTTAAGTATTTATCGTTAATTTCCGAAATTTTACTCAAAGGATCTTTCATCATATCCGGTGCTGGTCCAAGAAGAGTTCCATCTTTCAAAGCCAATGTATCACAAAGGTATTCACAACTATCAGCGGGTGGATTATTATCACAATTATCCGAATCATGATTTTCTGTTATATTACCTATTCTTACTTGTCCATTGTTTGACTCATAGCAACAATATTCATATCGACAACATTGAGTAATATCACAGACTTCTTTTTGTACTCCTGTATTTGAATAGCAAGTTGGTATGAATATATGAATTGGTGTACCATCGCATGACGTTTCTCCTAAGAGAGGTCTTTCTTCGGTAGTGACAGCATCCCAAAAATCCTCATCAACATAAGCTCTGTATAAAATAGATTCAAGAAGTGTTGTATAGCATTCGAAGTAATCAGCTTGTGTACAAGGACAGTTATCTTTCGCTTTTTCACTCTCCGGATATGGTTGAAATCTTCCAAGTTGGATTTCAAAGTATCTACCATATGCATTAGGACAACTGTCTCGATCATAATCATCACGATCATAATACTTAATCCAAGCGTCAGCTTTTAAGATACAGCGGTCAGGATACTCTCCAAATATAATACATAAGGTATCAATGTAAGTCCATTCCACACTTTCACATGGAGAACAATCAATATCAGGATCTATACTGTAAGTTTTAAATGAAAACAGTAAGGTAGCGATAAATGTTAAAATAATGAATTTTTTCATGGCATCTCCCAATAAAATTTACTAAATAAAATTATTTTCAATTATGCAAAATATTGCATTCTGAGAAAAAAATTATCAATAAACTTGATCTTTAAATATAAAACGATTTAGAAGGCAAAATAGGAACACCTAAATTATATTTTTATTCTTCTTAGAAATATTTCAAGGGGGGGGGCAATTTTTCTTTTATTATTTCACGGTATTTCTTTTTCTCTCTTTTAACCGTCATATCGCTTATCCCCATCATTTGTGCTATCTCGCTGTTAGTATAGCCCTCAAGTTCGTAATTTAATATTTTTCTTTGGCGTTCCGTTAAATAAGTCAGACATTGCTCATAGAGTAACTTCCAGTCGATTTTATGTTCAATTTCTTCAAAGTGTTGAAATTCGATAATTTCGTATATTACGAAACCTGTGAATGTATCCGGATAGTCAAATCTTAGTATTCTATTATTTTTTTTATTGTTATCCAACAATAAATAATATGCGACTTTTTCAATGAATGAAATTAATACAGTTTCGCTATCAGGAAATTTTGATTTATCTGCTTCTTCAAAGAATCTACAAGCGGCTTCCTGTACGGCATCTTCAATATCTTCATATAGAATATACTGATGCTCCATGCTTATTCTTCTCTTGGCGTTGGGTATAATATTATTCCAATTGTAACTCATGAGCAAATTCCCGAAAATTTAACCGCTGCTTTTTTTAATTTAATGCTTTCTTTTGATATTTGCAAGTGGAATATTCTATTAATTTCCTGTTAGGTTTAACGTTAGAAGATGATGGGGATAAAGAATGGCTTAGAACAACTGCAGGCAGTAATCATCTGAATTGGCAATGAAATCAGAGATTTATGATGAATTGTCTTTCAATATAGCCTCGATATTTGATGTAGAGGTATTGCCACATCGCAGCCATATTATTTTAGGCGGTATTCCTTCTAACACTGATAATTCTACGAAATCTACATCTTGTGTTACTAATGTCAAATTATTATCTCTGGCATATTTCCATATCGTATAATCGTCTGCTTCAGCCATATCAAGATTTTTAACATGATCTGAATTCGGAAATAAATTTGAAATTCTTTGAATAAGTTTATGAGACAGGTTCTGATCGAATAATAACATAGTTTACCCTGTGCTGGTTTTTTGTTCTCTCAGGGCTGCGTATTTGATTGCGGCGAGTATATCCTCTCTGGTCAGTTCCGGATAATCGTTCATTATATCCATGTAACTCATTCCGCTGGCTAACCAGTTGAGTATGTCATATACGGTAATTCGCATACCTCTAATGCATGGCTTGCCGCCGCGTTTTCCTGGCTCTATGGTTATGATTGATTCCATGTCCGTAATCCAATATACTGATTGTTTTGTTAATAAAAAAGAATTATTGTGTTTGTTTTTATTGTTTAAATTTAAAAGTATTCTTGTATGCATAATATTAACCATCCCCCCAACCGCCGAAGCATTTTAGCCATTATTAATGATTGTTAACCTGTGGATTTTTGTTTCGCGATATTAAGTGATAATTTTTTATCTCTATTATTTGCAATGAATTATAGAGATGAAAAGGTCATGACTCTTTGGGATTTTTTGGACGTGGCACAGGCATTGTAATTAGTTGATTAGTTCTTTGATTTTTGAGCTTGATGTGACACCTCTCGATGAGGGGGATTATGACGCTGGAGCGTCAGGCAGGCATTCCAACGCTGGAGCGTTGGAATGAGAAACAACTTTGCAAGAAAATTGTGCTTCCCAAATCGGAATTTGGGAAGCAGGGTTCTGAACAATTCCCTTTGTTCCCCTTTTTTAAGGGGGAAGAAAAGAAAATACTTAGGATTGGCGAATAAATTCATGGATGAATGATGGAAAAAACTCTTAGAACAGCGGCAACAGGACTATCCGCCCAACAACGCTACGTGGAAATTATCTCGAATAATCTGGCGAATGTCAATACCTTCGGGTTTAAAAAGACAAGACCGGAATTTCAGGATCTGCTCTACGAAACGCTGCACCCGGCGGGTAACACCCAGCGGACGGGCATTGAGCCGCTGAATGAAGTGCAAATCGGCTCGGGTACGGAACTTGTCGCCTCTACCCGAATCTACTCGCAAGGCGATGTCGAACAAACCGGTAATTCCCTTGATGTGGCGGTTAATGGGGAAGGTTTCTTCGTATTGCGCCGCCCCGATAATACGCTTGGCTTTACACGCGACGGCTCGTTCCAGGTGGATAGGAACGGCGATGTCGTGACCTCGCAGGGTTACCACCTCGAGCCGGGATTCAATATTCCGGAAGATGCCGTGCAGGTCAATATTTCACGGGACGGAATTGTAAGCATTCTGAATGAAAACTCGACGGAAGAGCAGTCTATCGGTCAGATAGAACTGGCGCGGTTTATCAACCCGGGCGGTCTGCGGGCTGTCGGCGACAATCTGCTCGTGGAAACGCCGGCGTCAGGGCAGGCTATTTTCGAGCAGCCGGGTTTCAATAATACGGGCGAGTTGATCCAGCACCACCTGGAGACCTCGAATGTGGATATTGTCGAGGAGATGGTCAATATGATCGGCGCCCAGCGCGCCTACGAGCTTAATTCGAAGTCGGTGCAGACGGCGGATAACCTTATGGGTACGGCGGTTAATTTGAAGAGATAGGTGAATTAAATAGAAAGCTATAAGGGAGTTCATTGAAAAGTTAGTTCAACCACCCCTTAATCCCCTCCTTAATAAGGAGGGGATAAAAGAAGGGTAGTTTACATTTAATCTTTGACAACTTTTTAAATTATTAAATTTTTTTAAGGTCTCTAACTGATTCCAAGATATGAAATTCAATTTGCTCATAGTGATAATTTTGGCAATATTGCTGCTGCCTGCGGGATTGCAGGCGGAATCGACTTTTTCCGGTGACAGGCTGGAGAAAGCCTGTATTGATTATGTTAATAAGCTGCTCGGCGAACAGTGCGAGGTCAGTGTTGTCAAGCAAATCGGGGATCAGGTCTTTCAAAAGGACGGCATCACTGCGAAATGTCATGCCGAGCCGAAGAATCTGCGCGGGCTGAGCTATGTGGGACTCGAGTTCCGGCAGGGTGATAAGATTGTCAAGATGCTGCGCGTGCCGGTTAGGGTGAAGATTCTCGGGAAGGCGGTCGTAGCGGCGCGGTCTTTGTCTAATGGGACTACGCTGGGGAAATCTGACCTTAAGATAAAACTTGTCGATGTGACAGGTTATAATCCCGATGAGCTGTCGTCAATGCGCTATTTGATCGATAAGGACCTTAGGCATAATGTGCCGCTGGGGACTGTTATTACGCATAAGATGGTGCGCGGAGAGGCTGTCGTGCATCGCGGCGATAAGGTTACGGTGATGGTACAGGCTGGCGGAGTCAGAATCAGGACTTCGGGTTATGCGATTAAGGATGCGGCGGTCGGAGAGGATGTGAAAATTAAACGCGACGGGAAGATTCTTCAGGGAACTGTAGCGGAAGATGGGACTGTGATTTTAGCGAGGAATTGAAAAAAAGGTTAAGGGTTAAAGGTTAAAGTTGAAAGGTTAGATTTAAGAATTTTATAAATATAATGTTGATAAAAATGGAAAAATGGGCAAAAATATTATTGATAATGATTTTGGCGCTGGGTGCGAATTGTGTTTATGCGCAGTTTGACCAGACGACGGCGCAGTCGCTGTTCTCGGATGTGAAGGCGTATAAGGAAGGCGATGCTATCATGGTGCTTATTATGGAAGATACGCAGGCGGATAATTCGGCTTCGACGGAATCGGGCAGGGAGTCGAGTGTCGGCGGCGGTCTGGAAGGTTCCATGAATAATTCGGGGACCACGCTGGAAGGTAATCTAAATACCGAGAATGATTTCGAAGGGAAAGGAAGGACATCCCGGAAAGAAAAAATCAGGTCGAAATTGAGCGCTCGTGTTGTCGAGGTCGAGGATAATGGCAATCTGCTTACGATAGAAGGGCGCCGGAATACCACGATTAACGACGAGACGCAGACTATCGTTATAAGCGGAGTTGTGCGGCGGGTGGATATTCTGCCGAATAACTCGGTTTATTCCTATAATATTCTTGATCTGACGCTGCGAATTGAAGGTGACGGCATGGTTTCCGAAGTACAGGAGCCGGGCTTGATTACGAAATTTTTGAGGATATTATTCTAAATATGAGAAATTTTCTCAATTATAGGGTTTCCAGTATTAGTTTAGCATTGATTGCGGTGATGATGTTTATTACCGCTATTGATGTTTATAGCGCCCGCATTAAAGACATCGCCGAGGTGGAAGGCTCGACGGGCGTGCAGGTTATTGGATATGGTCTTGTCACGGGTTTGAACAGAACCGGTGACAATCAGATGACGACTTATACAGTGCAGTCGGTGTCCAATATGCTGAAGCGGTTCGGATTGACTATTCCGAGCAGGAATCCGCGGATGAGAAATGTCGCGGCGGTGATGGTCACAGCGACAATACCGACGCACATGAAGGAAGGATCGAAGGTGGATGTGACGGTGTCCTCGATTGGGGATGCGACTTCGCTGCAGGGCGGCGTACTGCTTATGACGCCGGTGTCCACTGCAGACGGGAGCATTATCGGCATGGCGCAGGGACCGCTTTCGGTTGGCGGTTATAATTTCGAGGCGCTGGGATCGAAGGTGATGCGCAATTTTGTGACAACGGGCAGAGTGCCCAACGGGCTTGTGCTTACGGAAAATTTTGACAGGGATTATGTGAGTGATAATCAAATACGTATATCGCTGAGGGAGCCGGATTTTTCAACCGTGAACGAGGTCGCAACGAGTATTAATGGAGAAATTGCCGAACTGAATAACGGGGCTGTGCCTATTGATGCAGCGACGGTGCAGGTGACGCTGCCAACGGGTTTGAATCAATCGCAGATAATTCAACTTATAGCGCAAATTGAAACTATTGATGTCACAGTTTCAAATAAAGCACGGGTTGTGATTAATGAAAGGACAGGCACGGTGGTTGTTGGCGGCGAAGTGACTGTGTCGCCGGTAGTTATTGCTCATGGCGGGCTGGAGATTTCCATCCAGCGCGAGGTGCATGTCCCGCGGCAGGCGCCGTTTACGCTTTTCCCGCCGGAACCGGTGGAGACGGCTTCTGTTTTTGTGGAAGAGGAAATTAATCAGGCTAAGCCTTATGACCGATTACCTGAAGATGCCACAGTTAACGATATCGCCGAGGCACTAAATTATCTTGAAGTGAAACCGCGCGATCTTGTGTCGATATTTCAGGCGCTCAAAGAAGCGGGAGCATTGCAGGGAGAGTTGATAATACAGTAGTTTTTAAGGTACTTTTTATACATTATTTAAATGATGAACTTTCGGCAAAATAGCAAAATTTTAACCACCCCTTCTTTTTCCCTCCTTACTAAGGAGGGGAATAAGGGGAAGTTGTATTAAGTAGTTGGTTTTAGAGTAGTTATAATGCCATAATAACAAGTGATGCATGATAAAAAAATGGAAACGAATTTTAACATAGAGAATAGTCTTTCGGACGGAGCGAGTGTCGATAGCCGCATGAATTCGCTGTCGCGGATAGCTGCTATTTCAAAGAAACAGGAACTGTCGGACAAGGATAAGTCTGAATTGGCGAGCGCTGCTAGGGGTTTCGAGGCGATGTTCATGAATATGCTTCTGAAGGAGATGAAGTTCGGTATGCCGGAAAGTCAGGGCAGCTCGAACTTTGGCTCGGATACTATCATGGGATATGCGAATCTGGAGCTGGCGGAGCATTTCTCAAATGTCGGCAGCGGCATTGGTATAGCGGATAAAATCTATCAATATTATACAGGAGAAAAATTGCCTGCCGTGACGACTGAAAATTTGCATCAGGATGCTGCGGTTCAAGTTCCTGCGGAAATTCAGGAAAAGAAAGCTATGCTGGGATTACAAAGCGGCAGGATGCAGCCGCAGGGGAATTTACTGCAGAAAGTTACAGGCAGGATAGCGCCATACGAACGGCATATCGCGGAAGCTTCGGAGAAATTTGACGTCCCGGGCAGTTTGATTAAAGCGGTGATTACGGCGGAATCTGCCGGTAATCCCGAAGCGAAGTCCCGAGCTGGCGCCAAAGGGCTAATGCAGTTGATGGACGGCGCCGCCAGCGAAATGGGCGTTACCAATCCCTATGATGCGCGGCAGAATATCTTCGGCGGGACGGGCTGCCTGAGTAAGATGCTGGAGATGTTTGATGACGACCTCGACAGGGCGCTGGCGGGTTATAACGCCGGACCGGGCAATGTCATGAAATACGGCGGGATACCGCCATTCAAGGAAACGAAAGCTTATATTTCACGGGTACATAGATATCTCGATCAATTCCCCCACTAACTTTTGGAGATGGACATGGTTGTACAACTTTTAACATACTTGAAACACGAATTGCAGCTTCTGACGGAGATGAACCGACTTGCGGATATCCAGCAGAAGGCGCTTATTAACTACAGGACGAGCGAGCTGGAAGAAGTTTCAAGCTACCAGGAACACATGGCGAGAAGTCTCGCCGAAGCCGAGGAAAACAGGATAGAATTGCTGATAAAGTGGCTGGACATTTCGCGGGATGATGCGTTGAATCTGAGGCTGTCAACTCTGGAGAAGGAAATCCAAGGCGAAGAACTGAAGGAATTGAAGAATATGCGCCGGCAGCTGCAGGAACAGATGACGAAGCTGGATCAAACGAATAAAACGAACCGCGTGCTTACAAACCGCGGGCAGCGCAGCATAAACAAGATCATCGGCATGTTCAGCGACGGAAGAAATCATGTATGTAATGTGAAGGTGTAATTATGACAGAAACCAACAAAAAATACAGGAGAAAAACCATGAGCGAGCCCAGGAGCTATCGCGAGCAAATGGTCTGGAAAAAGGCGGAACGGCTGGTGGTTTCGGTGATGGATATTTCCGATGAGATACCGCGGGACAACTTTTATGACTTGAAAGCCCGGCTCATCAACTGCATAGAGATGGTTCCGCCGCAGTTGCGGGAAGGCTTCCGCAAGACGCGGCGCATCGACCGCGTGCGGCAGTGGATAAAGGTGAACTGCCTTTTGCAGGAATGCAGGGATTACCTGATGATGGTCAAAATGCTCAGATACGGCAAGCCCACGGAACAGATAGAACTGATCGATGATCTGTATGAGCTGCTGCTGAGTGATCATGGGAATGGAGTGAATTAGGAATTAAGAATGAAGAGTCTGAACCGCAGATTTGTGCTGATTATTCAGATTTCCTTGATTATGTTTGAACTGTGATTGGTGTGATTATTGGGATTGAGATGATTTGGAAATAGTATGAAAAACAGCAGGATATGAGGTGATTCGTCGGATGTATTATCTGTCGGAAATGGGGTAATTATGTAAAGTCAAATAATGTATCCAAGAAGGATTTTTGGATTAAGTTCCGAAATATAAAAAAACAATATTTTTTAATAAATGTTTGTTTATAAGAAAAAATATAAATAAATTGTTATATATACAGAATAGAAATTCTAAAATATTTTTCTGATAAAATATAAAGAAAATGAATAAGTTAGATGAATTAGAGAAATTAGTAAAATTGAAAGAACAGGGTATTCTTACTGAGGAGGAATTTACTAAAGAAAAAAAGAAATTATTTTCTGATGATTTTACTAATAAAGAAGAATTAATATACGAAGGTAAGCCCACCATATTTTATAATATAAATCAAATTTTTCTTGCATTGTTATCTGGAGGTATTTTATTTATTTACTATTGGCTAAAGAGTATTACAAGAAAGTATAAAATGACATCTCAAAGAGTCATAATTACTGAAGGGATTTTTTCGAAAACCACGAAAAATGTTGAATTATATAGATTAGATGATTTCGCTGTAAATTATCCTATAACAATGAGAATACTTGGTTTTGGGATATTGATTATCAGATCATCTGACAGAGAAACGCCAAATTTAAATATTGTCGGTATTAAAGAATTGGATAAAATTGCTGAAAAATTAAGGGAATGTAGCTTGTCAGAAAGGGAAAGGCGTGGAATTAAAGTATGGACAAAAGCATAAATTGATTTAAAATATAGAGAGGTCAATAATGAGCAAATCTACAAAAAATACTGCGGCAATGAGGCAAGTAACAAAAAAGGAAGGAAAATGTCCAAAATGTGGATACAAGGGAGCATGTGAATTAGTAGATGCAGAAAAAGGTAAATATCCAATTTGGTTTCATATTGTATCAATTTGTTGTACAGCAGGGATATTATATTTGTTTTGGAAACCAAAAAAAGGTGGTTTAAGTTTATTATGTCCTGAATGTGGAAATATATTTTAATTCAACTTGAGATAATATTTAAATAATTAAATTTACATATCTAATAATAATTATTACATTGTTTGACAAAACTACTTATGGGGAGACACCATAATATGGTGAGATTCCTTACAATGGGAGAATGTTTGCATGGGGATGGGACTTTGGAAAAGGTAAGTAAAGTAATATAAAAATAATTGTGAAGATTACTATTTACGTAATATTATTTTCATTAACTGTATTAACCCAACTTTACCATTTTGATAAAAGAAAAAAAGTATAACCATAAACAAATCAAAAAAATAGCTGTAATCAGCAAATTTCCAATGGTGACTACGGATTTTTTATGTTTCCGTTTTCTTAATACCTATTGGATCGGGTCTGATATTTAACGCCGTATATATTTCACTGTGATAATACTCCGGCGTCGAGGTATTGCGAAGGTATATACGTTTCCCGCTGCTGAGGTTCAATGAGGTGGTGACTCGCTGGTGCGTCGACATCAGCTTCCTCAGCGTTGACCAGCGCTTGTTTATGCCGTACCCCCTCAGCCTGGTACGCAATGCGGTCAATAAGTGATATGCAAGGATGGTTATAAATATATGCGATTCGCTGCGCTCTTCCTTCTGATGATTTATCGGCTGCAGGTGCAGCTCGCTCTTCAGTACACGAAAAGCCTCTTCTACATTGGTAAGCATTACGTACAACTCCCATATCTGTTTCTCGCTTATATCCATCCGGCTCGTCCGCAGATAATATGAACCCGAATATCTCGCTTCGGCTTCTTTTTCTTTGTCCAGCCGCCGGTTTATCTTCGACGCCCTGCCATGGCTGCCTTTGACTACCTCTGTTTCATAGTATTGCGCTATGGCGCTGTACTTTTCCTTTAACCTGCCTATGCGCTCTATTACTTTTTCATAGTTCTTTATGCCTCCTTTCTTCTCCAGCGCACCGGCGATCATCTTCAGTTTCTCCTCAAACCGCTCCTGATGCAGACTGCGCATTGCACGCTCCTTCTTTAATTTCTGTTTGCTCTTGCAATATAATATCTGTTCGCTGCCTTCTTGTAGTAGTTGTGCCTCGATATGGCTGCCGCCCCCGTTTTTTATCTCCACCATTTTGCCTTCCTCCAACTGCGGCGCTTCCGCCGGCTGTCTGCGGGAAACACAGATATAATCATAACCGGATTGCTTCAGATATGCCAGATTATCCTCGCTGGCTATTCCGGCGTCGATAAGAACCGTCGGGCGGCGCTGAGAAGCGCTGTGATTGCCTGCCGCCGATTGCAGCTGCTTTATCATGCTTATAAGGGTAGTCGGT
>CAZXYS010000011.1:0-73881 GCA_964645005.1 uncultured Hyphomicrobiales bacterium
TAAAGCACTTTGTTACATAAGTTTACAGTAAATTCAAATTTCTAATGATTTTTTTAGTTAAACAATCGTTCTTCTTCTCAAAAACAGGACTAAAGCAGCCAGAATATTTAGTCCTGCTGTGATCAGGCAGGTGTTAAAAAATCCTATTATGGGAATAAAAAATACGGATACCAGGAAAGCCCCCAAAGCACCGCCGATGAGATCAGCGCCGTAATATTCACCGGCAATATTTGCAGCCCTTTTAATTTTGCTTTCAATTTTATTGATTTCCAATGTTTTCAGATTTGTTGCGGCAGCAAACAGCAGCCCCACAAAGAAAGATATGACCAGTGCATAGATGGATATCAGCGATACCACCCAAAATTCTGTATTTAAGTGATCATTTATAAACATCAATTTGAGGGGTAGTAAAATTGAATAAAGAGTGACCAGAAACAATAGCATTATCTGTAAATTCAGTACGGGATTGTCTGCTTTTTCAAATAGCCAATCAGGCAGGTTTTTGCCATTAATCTTGATCGATGTATATCCATTTATACCAAGGGCAAGCCCCAACATAAACAAAGTTATTATTACACTCACCATGTAATAAATATAGCCTAACATTATCTGGAATGACATCAGAAGAATTAACTGCGAAGCCGAACCGGCAAATCCCCCGGCAAAGAGTCCCAGACTTACGGGATTAAGCCTGACAAGAAAAATTATGAAGGGAATCAGGTAAATAATAAAAATTATGGTATAATCAATATTGAAATAACTCAATTCATAAGTGATTTGTTGAAAATAGGCTATGGGATTGAAATCCCTGTTCAATTCCGTGTTTTTGCGCAGGGATTTCATCAATTCATCCCGCCGGAATTGTCTTGAGAAAGGATCAATATGATATTGATTGACATACTCATTTTTTATACCTGCTGCTGAAAATCGAGCGATGTAATTTTCACTTAATTTGCCATCAGACGCCAGCAAATAATTTTTCCCGGCGGGGATGATCAGTACATCTTTAAAAACCGAACTCAGTGAATTATAAATTACAGAAATTAGCTGCAGGGCTTCCTCCCCGGTATAATTTTCACTGGATGGAAGATTAATTGACAGAATAGCGGAATCAGCCATGGTATTTTTCACTTCATTGAAGAAATCTACGGTGTAAAATCTGTTAAGTTGGGCAGTTGAAGGAGAAGGTGCATTAATAATAGCGACATTATAATTTTTGTCAGATTGCTTTATATATCTTCTTCCGTCATTTAAAATAATGCTTAAATTTTTTACATCAAGATTATCTGTGTACTTTTCGGTTAACTTGATAATTTCGGGATTTATTTCTACATAATCAATTAAATCAGGCTCATATTTACTTATTTCCTTGGTTTGTCCCCCGGCACCCCCGTGTATTAGCAGAATTCTTTCAGGTTCTTCGTGCTGGATCATAGCGTAATGCACTGCTTCTTCGTTTTGTTTTATATTTCCAGTGGAAAACAACAGAACACCATTTTCGAAGAAATTGAATTGCTCGGCTGTTTTTGTCACCGTCAAATTTCCATAGGGAGTTTCCTCCTGCATCACAAGGTCCTGCCCTTTGTAAAGTTTATCCGCCGTATACGCATCGATGTTAAAAAAATATGGCAAAAAGAAAAGCAGAAATAGAACCGGGAAAAGACATTTTAAAGTTTTACTCTTATTATCGAATATTAATAAATAAGCAGTCAGTAAATTTACAAGTATGAGTATGGATAGATTTTGAAATGTTGAAAGGAAAAAAATGAGAATAAAACTGAAAACGGCACCCCCTGCTATGCTGCCAATATTATCGTAGAAATAGACAGTGCGGGCTGGATTGTCTGTTCTGTCAGTCATTGCAGAACTTATCAGCGTGAATAATACTCCGGAAATCAAACAATAAGGAATCAACAGCACTAATGAATATATCCCCGCATCCGGCAAACTCAAGAGAACGCCGGGTTCATGAATGACATTTCTCATTAATCTAAGCGTCAAAACACTTAGAAAAGGTATCAGTGCCGTAATAGTAAGTAAGAAAATTAGAAGTTTATCATAATTTATCAGTTTCCCTGCGAAACGCCCTATAATAGCTCCGGCGCCGGTAAGCAGCATCCAGTTTGCTAAGATGATCCCGATAACAAGTTCATTCCCAGTGATAATGTTCAAAAATTCTCGAACAAGGATTACCTGTGTTATGACGGAAGTAAATCCGAGAACTGTGGCAGCAAGTTGATATTTCTTATCTAATATTGAAGGCATTTCGAGCCTTAAGGATTTTATTAATGGTAATATATTCAGGGTTTTTCAATGATCTCCACTTTAACATCTACCACGCCTGACCTGACCATCCCAAGCGCTTCAGCAGCAGCCCTGGAAACATCTATCACCCTGCCGGATTTGAAAGGTCCTCTGTCATTTATTCTTACCTGAACTGTTCGATCATTTTGCAGATTTTCAATTTCGACTATAGTGCCGAAAGGCAGTGTCCGGTGTGCTGCGGTGAATTCAATTTTGTTATATTTTTCTCCGCTGGCTGTTTCCCGACCATGAAATTTATCCGCATAATATGAAGCTTTGCCATAGAAAACATCAGCATCCGGCTGGGTTTTGTCAACATCTTCATTTTTGGCTGCTTCTACTATACTTTCTTCCGATTCGGACGAGAAACGCACATAGGAAGTACAACCTGTCATTGATATAACAACTATTACCAATCCAATATATTTCAAAATTTCAGTCAAAAAAACATTCTGCTATATTTTACATATTCTGAAATTAAAAATTTTTGAATAAACAAGAAATTTTCATTGTAAACTATACAGTAAAAACCATTCCAATTTAAATTAATTTTCATAAAATTTCTTCTAATATTTTAATATATAATTAAATAAATTTATAGATTAATTGATTTAATAACAACATTAATAATATATCTTCGAAATTGTTAAGATTTTTTTTGTAATTTATTAGTCTTATAATTGTTATATTATAAGATATTCAAGCGGAAGTTAAAAACTGACGGATCAACATAACCTATAAGTAAATAATAGGTTTATCCATAAATTATACGGAGGGGTCAAAATGAACAAGAAGATTACCCTATTTCTGACATTGATCACAGTTATTTTTAGCGCAGGTATATTTGAGGCTTACGGATTTGCCCGCCACATCTATGAAATCGATAACAGCGGATTTCCGATTATCAAAGCACATCTTATAGCTGCCAATATGGACGGCGATGACCTCGATCTAAAACCGGAAGATTTTGAAGTAACTGACAATGGCGAATCCCGCACCGAAACAATCACCATCGACAAATCCAAAAAACCTGATACCCCGAGCGTTTCCGTACTCTTGGTTCTGGATGTCAGCACATCATTGAGTGAGAATAATAAATTTGAGATGATGAAAAACGGTGTAAAAGCATTTGCCGATTCACTCAAATGGAAACCCGGAACTCGGGTGGGTGTTGTCACTTTTGTTAACCAGTCCAAGAATCCACCGGTTCATGGAGGTTTTCAAACTGACCCGCAAAAGATCCATGAAATTATGGGCAGAATTGACATAGAACAGGGAAGGACTAATCATTTAAGTGCTATTCAGGGACCACATATAAATATAATTGAATATTTAAAGACCGCACCTGCAAATCAGCCAAGACATGTGATCTTTGTTACTGATGGTCAACCTGAGAATCCTGTGCTGGATATTTCGACAGCCCGTCAACTAGCCGAGCAAATGGAAGAGAATAAAATTATATTTCATACTCTTATCATTGAAAAAAATTCTTTCCCGCTTAGTTTAATAAGCGCAAATACTGGCGGTAAGTATTTAGATAGAATTGCATTAAACCAAGAAGAAATTACAAACTGGTTCCAGTATTTTGCCGGATTTTTCCAGGATCTCGAATATTATCAATTAGTATGGGAGGCTCCTTACGGCTGCGATGAAGCAAGCAGGAACAGAAATGTTGAGATAAAATGGTGGAATAAAAATCATACTAACATTGAAAAAACAATCAATGGCAATTATGAAGCTCCTGAATCCAGTATCGCCAAATTTGGCACAGATAATGAAGTTATATTTTACGGCGAAAAAGAATCGGAACATGTATCCAAGAATGTTACCATGAATTATCGAGGTCCTGATATGACTGTCAATGGATTGAATTTCTCATCCTCAGATGACTTTTATATCACAGACTGGGGAGGATCATCGCCGCCTTTCGAAATGAAAACCGGTCATAAAAGAACGCTGACTGTCGCTTATACCGAAAAATATGATCCGACTGAATCAGAGGAAGTGACAATGACCTTCGAACAGGAAGGTTATCCCTGTACTGAACCGGAAGTCACTCTCATTTCACTTTGCAATGCTTCAACCGCAGAAGATGTCGTTGTAGATACAGTGATGCAATGGCTTACTGAAACTTTTGAGATTGACTGCGCTTTTGAAAATCATACTCCAGTAGAAATGCCTATAGAAGTCACTATTAAAGGTCAACATGCTTCGGATTTCGAATTGACAGCCGGCGGAGGTTCACAGATGGTACCTGCAAACGGCTGTCTTGACATTGAAATTGAATTTACACCTGCCGAATTAGGTATTCGGAATGCGGAAATAGAGTTTGCTGCCCCCGATGCATGCGGAGGATTATATTCCTTAGCTGTGGAAGGCGAAGGCATTGTTAACAGCGTAAAGGATGCGGGATATTCAAATGATGGCATCTCCATTATGACTATTGAACCCAATCCGGCGGCAGATGACTTTGCTATTGGTCTCGAAATGAACGATCCGAAAGAAGTACTGGTGGAAATGTATAATTCCGTAGGAAATAAGATCAGAACATTGGTGGATAAAAATTATCTTGACGGAAATTTCCGTCAAAGGTTTTCCTTGAGTGACCTGCCATCGGGAATTTACCTGATTCGCCTGCAAAGCGGCAATCACTTTGAAACTAAACGGCTGATAATTACTAAGTAATCTAAAACTATGTGCCACGCCTAAAGGGTGTGGCACATAGCAATAACTATTTCAATTCTTTTTTTACCTCTCCCTTTTCATTCAGAATCCTGACTGATGCATTATCCAATGTATCAACAGACAGAACTATTCTTGGATTTTCGTGCTTATCATAGATGGTTAATCCGGCATTGCCATTGTTATTATCAAGTATTATTCTTTTGGACGGGCTTATTTCTTTAGGAGATTTTGATGGATTGGGTTTATCGAGAATAGTCAGTCCTGAGTGGTATTTTAACAGGTTTTCCGTTTCGGATTTGAACAGGAAGACAGCTTCAGAGTTGTCATAATCAAAAGCCAGCACGTTCAATTCCTGATCTTTATAATTGTTAACAGCTATTCCACCACATTCATTACCATTTGCATCGTAGAAAACCATCCCTGAGGGATCAATTTCTCGCTCGTATTCTTTTCCATTAAGGTAAGGATCGGGTAATTGGGGACTTAATATCAATCTTCGTTGATTTGTTGAATCAGTAATAGTAAGCTTTGATACTGAAATTTCATTTTTATCATCAGCATTTTGTTTATTAAGAAACAAATAAATAACCGCTGCCGTCAAGGCAATACAATAAATATACAAAATTATGAAATGTGTTTTCATGACTATCTTTCAACATTTCTCTTACAACCTGTGTAACACCACACAATTCAGCTCTTTTATTTAATAGTTTCCGACCAATAATGCGCGAAGACATAATTAGACAGAATGAATCCCAATATCACATTGATCACAACTCCTGCAGTAAATGCAGCAAGCGGCTTCCAGCCGAACTTTGCCAGCTCGCGGAACCGCGTAGTAAAGCCAATGCAAATAAATGTAAAAATAAATGTCCAGGTACGTAGATTTTTAATAGGAGTTATGAGTTCCGGTTTCAGGATATTTTCATATTCATTGGCTTCAAGATAGCCTAATGATACAAGTGTTATCACTATCGAAGCAACGAAAAATCCGAGAACGAACTTCGGGAAGCGTATCCAAATTTCCGAGACAGAGACTCGGCTTTTATGGGCTTCGTCCAGAGTTTTCTTCTCCCAGTAAACCACTGCAACTATGGCAAGAATGAATGACCATAAGCCGATCCAGATATCTCTGCCGACAACTTTCATCAATGTGAATGCACGGATAGCCTTTTCGGTTCCGATAGCTTGAGCCGCAGCAAAACCCGCTGCATCGGCAAACTCGGAAGTACCGATCCATGCACCGGCAACACCTGAATCCAACCCTAAAATCCGCGAAATTATGGGCAGGAAGAAAATCATTATTACTGCCCAGATTGTCACAAGTGAAATACTTATTGCGACGCCTTCCTTTTCTGCTTTGACAGCACCGCCGACAGCTATCGACGCAGAAACGCCGCAAACAGAGCCGCCAGCACCCATAACAGAGCAGAACTTCTGATCCAACTTTAAAAATCTGGTTCCTACCCAGAATATTGTCATAAATGTCGTCACCGATACAATCGTTGCCTGCAGGAATGCTATGGGTCCCGCTTTGATTATGAGAGTAAACGGCAGCGTAGCTCCTAAGAGAATGATACCTGTTTTGATATAATATTCAGTCTGCAGTGATACATCCAGCCATTTTGGCAATTTGAATATATTTCCCACTATCAAACCTATTATTAAAGCTGCCAGCGGCGCTTCCAGATTATAATCTTTGGCATATTGCCATGCTGAAAAGGATAAAATTATCAATGACAAAACATACAAAATAATAAAGCCGCGAATGTATTTGCCTACATTCAGCCCCATTATGCTAACACTGATAGAAAAAATAATAGTCCAAAGAACAAATTGGATAATATACCAGTACCACGTCGCCGCGAAATGCTGCCCCAATTGTCCGAGCGTTTCCCAGCGCGGCGGTTTCACCGCTACCGGTTTAATCGTCGATCCCGAATAAAAGAAAATAAGCCCTGCTAGAATAATTCCAAGAGCCAGCCATATTGCCCAGTAATCTTCACTGGTGACTAACGCCGATCTCTTTTTTACTTCTTTCTCTTCCATGGTTTGATCCCGTTATTATGGAAAGTTCAAATTTTCGGATAATATTTTAACAATTTTATATAAAATTTGCAAAATAAATATTTAAAAAATTATCACAATTCATTAAACCTGTCAGGGGAACCTGACACTTTTTTCTGTTGGATTGTGCTTCTGAAGCCAACTTTTAGCTGCCTGTCACTACAATCATGTAGTAGAAAAAATTCATTAGTACATAAGGAATTAACAACGTATCCGAAAATAAATCAGACTATGTTCATTACTTCATTGTAACAATACTACTACAAACCCGGCTGCCTCATTTATTACACTTCAGGAGGGAAAAAACTACAGTAAAATCACAATTTATGCTATTGAATTCAAAGTAGTTATGAAGTATTTTAGCAGTGAAAGATGATGACAAAAATAAATTTAAGAAAGGAGATCATCATGAAAGATATGAAAGCAAAAGCAATAACATTACTCATAGCGATATTTGCAATAGTCGTTTTCGGCTGTGAGCAAAGCTCGGTAGACAAACCGGTAGAAAAACAGCAAAAACAGGAAATGAATCTTTCGGTTGTGAAAATAGAACCATGCGGTTTTGAGGAAGCTACAGTCAATCTTGAAGCTGCTATAAATAATTGCGAAAGAGTTGAATACGAAATGGAGATTGCTCCTGAATTAGAAAATCTTATAGATGATAAAGTTAATCTTGATATGGTCCGCGCAGATTTGGATGACCATAATAGATTTGTTGACAATGTGATAACCGATTTAATGAATTACGAGATGGTGATAGTAAGCCAGGCAAATGACATAAGAGCAGAAGTAGTACAAAGATTCGAGCGCGGTTCCATATCGCTTAACGAAGCCCAGGAAGAGATAAATAAAATCAATAGCGAATTCGGGGCTAAACTTCAAAACAGCAAGTTTTTCGTTGATTGCGAAAGAAATATATATTCAGACAGGAGAGACTTTATCGAGAACGTCGAATCACTCTTGCCCAAAGAAAAGCAAGAGATATGGTACAAATTCACCCTTGAACATGCAGATGTTTTCTATGGTCCTCCAACCTAACCCCTATTTTATTAATCGCCGGTTTGAGGCAGCCGGCGGTTATTTTGCATAGATCCTGAACCCGGAGCAATTGCTTCGGGTTTTTTTTGATAAAAAAAATCCCGTTCATCTTATAAGTATGAACGGGATCATTATTGGGAGGGAGAATATCATGAAAAATCTATTACGAACAGCCGCTGGTGCCGCCGCATTCCTCGCAGACGGTGCAGGCGCCGTTCCTTCTTACCCGCATGGAACCGCAATATTCGCATTGCTCGCCGGTATAGCCGATCGACTTGGCATCATTCGGGCTTACCTGCATCTGACCTTGCGAGCCATTCTGCCCCGTTTTGCCATTGCCTGAACGCACAGGCTGGTTAGCAAGCTCTTTTTCTTTCTCTTGCGGTTTCTTTGATCCATTATCTGTTTTGGCTTGGAGGTTATCATTATCTTCACTGCTTTTTTCCGGTTTATTGTCGCCGGATTTATGTTCCGTCTTGTTCTCGCCGTAATCCTTAGTTCCCTGAAGTTTATCCTCGGGCGTTTCATCGACCGCCTTGACATGGACAAAGTCTGTCCTGTTAAGATAATCATAGCCGATAGAGCGGAAAACATAGTCAAGGATCGAATGCACTGATTTGATCGCTTCATGACCGCTTACATAGCCTGCCGGTTCGAATCTTGTATAAATAAACGTATCGACAAGCTCTTCGAGAGGTATGCCATATTGCAATGCTTTTGATACAAGTATGGCAAAGCTGTTTATCAATCCGCGGAACGAAGCCCCCTCCTTGTACATATCGATAAAGATCTCGCCGAGAGAGCCGTCATCGTATTCACCGGTCCGCAGATATACCTTGTGTCCGCCGATGCGTGCCTCGCGAACGTGACCTGTACGTTTTTTCGGAAGTCTTTTCCTCTCATGTTTTATCAATTTATCATGGATCCTCCCGTGAACTTCTTTGGGACCAAGAGTTTCATCAAGATCATCGGCATCACCTAACATGACTACTTCATCCAGCCCGTCAAGATTAGCCGTGTTAAGAGGCTGTGACAATTTGGAACCGTCACGGTAAATTGTTATAGATTTAAGCATGTATTTCCAGGAATCCAGATAGACGTCTCCGATTTCTTTGACAGTGGCGTAGTCAGGCATATTAACTGTTTTGGAAATTGCCCCTGAGATAAATGGCTGTGCTGCCGCCATCATTCTGACATGCGCTTTATAAGCAATAAAACGTGTGCCTTTCTTTCCGCATTTATTGGCGGTGTCGAAGATAGGCAGGTGGGATTCTTTCAGATGCGGTGCCCCCTCGATCGTCATTGTGCCGCAGACATAATCGTTTGCAACATCAATTTCCTCGTCAGTGAAACCAAGGGATTTAAGCATATTGAAATTGGGGTCATTGAGTTGATCTTCCGTGAATCCTAACTGCTTGCAGAAATCCTCTCCCAGCGCCCATTTATTGAATGCAAATTTTATATCAAAAACATTATCCAGTTGTTTTTCGACTTCTTCGATTTTCTCGGGTGTAAAGCCTTTCGCTTCCAGGGTTTGCTTATTGACAGCCGGACAGCCGATCAAAGTGCCGTGCCCGCGGGAATATTTCTCAATATCTTCTATTTGTTTATCCGTATATCCAAGCTTGACAAGAGCTTTTCTGACAGACTGATTAACTATCTTGAAATATCCGCCGCCTGCCAGCTTTTTGTATTTAACGATAGCAAAGTCCGGTTCGATACCGGTAGTATCGCAATCCATGACCAGTCCGATAGTGCCGGTTGGAGCCAAAACACTTACCTGGGCATTGCGATAGCCGTGCTGCTCACCGAGGTCAAGAGCTTTATCCCATGAATCTTTTGCAGCCTGCACCAGATACGGCGGGCAATACATCGGATCAATGCCCATAGGACGCACCGTCAACCCTTCATATTCCGAAGCTGCTGCATTATAAGCGGCACGCCTGTGGTTGCGGATCACCCGCAGCATAGGTTCACTGTTTTCATGATATCTTTCAAATGGACCAAGTTCTTTGGCAAGTTCCGCCGATGTTGCGTAAGATTCCGCCGTCAACAGCGCAGTTATAGCGCCGGACATAGCAAGGGCTTCCTTAGAATCATAAGGTATGCCGCTGACCATCAGCAGGCTTCCAAGATTAGCATAGCCAAGTCCGAGCGTCCTGAAATCATGACTTCTTTGCGCCATCTCGCGGGACGGGAATTGCGCCATCAGGACGGAAATTTCGAGTGCCATTGTCCAGAATCTTACTGCATGACGGAAATCATCCACTTGAAATCTATATGTATCTTCATTAATAAAATGAAGCAGATTCAAGCTCGCCAGATTACATGCTGTTTCATCAAGGAACATATATTCGCTGCAAGGATTACTTGCATTTATCCTGCCGGAATTAGAACATGTATTCCATTCATTTATAGTTGTGTCAAATTGCAGCCCCGGATCGGCGGATTTCCAGGCGCTCATATTGATTTTATTCCATAGATCTCTTGCTCTTACCTTTTTGGGTTCATCACTATTCAGACGCCATGTAAGTTCCCATAAGTCGTCATTTTCTACGGCTTTAATAAATTCATTTGTAACACGTACGGAATTATTCGAATTCTGTCCGCTAACAGTCACATAAGCTTCATCTTCGTAATGTGTTTTGTACTCTTCGAAATCAAGCGAAGTGAAGCCCTGATCGACAAGATCAAGCACCCTTTTTATATAGTTTAGAGGTATACCGCGGTGTAATGCACGCTGGATCAGTACATCCAACACATGATTCCTGCTGTAATCAGTTCCGTTTTTCGCCGCTTCATCAACTATGGCGCCAAGAAATTTCTTATTTATCTTAGAGCCTGCCACCAGAGCGGCAACTTTTTCTTCTTCTTTAGCTTTCCATTCAATGAATGACTCAATATCCGGGTGATCTATATCAACTATAACCATTTTCGCCGCTCTGCGGGTGGTGCCGCCGGATTTGATTGCCCCTGCGGCACGGTCGAATATTTTCAGGAAGCTCATCAATCCGGAGGATTTACCCCCGCCGGAGAGCCTTTCTCCTTCTGCTCTCAGCGAAGAAAAGTTAGAGCCTGACCCGCTTCCGAATTTGAAAATACGAGCCTCTCGCGTCACGAGGTCGAATATGCCACCTTCATTCAAGAGATCATCGCTGATCGACTGAATGAAACAGGCATGAGGCTGAGGACGGGAATATGCGTCTTTCGACTGCCGCATTTTCTTCGTTTTCGGATCGACATAAAAATGTCCCTGCTTGGTACCGGTAATTCCGTAAGCGTGATGCAAACCCGTATTGAACCACTGTGGCGAGTTAGGCGCAGCCATTTGATTAAGAAGCATATAAGCTGTTTCGTCATAGAAAATCTGAGCGTCCTCCTCAGTATCAAAGTATCCGTAGGTTTCTCCCCAACTGCGCCAGGTATCTGCCAGCCGGTGAACAACCTGTTTTACAGATTTTTCGGAACCCAGCTTTTGTTGACGGTTCTCATCCAAAATTGGGTTTCCTTTCTCATCGTATTGCGGTACTCCGGTTTTCCTGAAATACTTTTGTGCCAAAATGTCCGTTGCTACCTGCGACCAGTGTTCCGGAACCTCTATGTCGTGCATCTCGAAGACTTTAGAGCCGTCCGGATTTCGAAGAACCGACGAACGTTTTTTGTAAGTAAATAAGTCATAGGGAGATTTCCCTTCCTGTGTAAAGCGTCGGTTGAATTTCATGCGCACCCTCTATCTATATTAATTATAATGATTTACAAAGTAATTGATTTTCAGTTTTAAACAAAACAATATATATTGAATATTTATTACGTCCAAATAATATTCATTATTTATTTTTATATTCAGAGGCTTTTTCGTCCTCCTTATGCTTCAGTTTTCCAAATATAAGAATTATACCTTATATTTGGAAGTATGATTGTAACAATAAATAAAGATAAAAAAATTTTAATTATCAATGAAACAATAGTTTTCCACAATGATAGAATTTTTTGTCAATATAGATCACCTTCTTTTTCATTTTTTTAATTCGGGTATGGTCAATCCGGTTTTTGATACTCTGATGCCATTCATTACCGAAGTAAGACATTGGATTCCCGTATACTTAATAATGTTCTTCCTTATTTTTTATAGAAGAAGAAAAAGCGGCATACTTATTTCATTGGCACTAATAATAACCGTAGGTTTAACTAACGAGATCAACAGCGAGTATCTTAAAGACCTTTTTGCCCGACCGCGCCCATGCCACATTACGGACGACATACGTCTGCTCGTGAACTGCGGTCCCGGGAAGTCGTTTCCGTCATCACATGCCGCGAACAGCTTTGCTATGGCTGCCGTACTTACTTATTATTTCAGGAAGTTATGGTGGGTGTTCGTTATTTTGGCATCTGCAGTGGCATTTTCGCGTGTATATATAGGCGTTCATTACCCTGCGGATATCTTTGCCGGCGCTTTGGTTGGGATCATCATAGCAGCAACAGTAATTTTGTTATTCAATTCAGGCGAGAAGCTCGTAAAGTCTAAATATAGTGATAAAAATAAGTTAGGTAAATCTGAGCACAACCATGAATCCGAAAAGCAATGATATGTCATCGCGAGCGCAGCAATCTCTGTAATAATAGATTAATTCATAACTACGCTCCTCGCAATGACATGCAAACAAAAAGTAATAGTCTGTAATTTTAACAATAATCAAAAAAAAATATGTACTGGATATACTTATTCATTGCCGGCATCTTCGAGATAGGCTGGCCCCTCGGATTAAAACTTTCACAAACCGGAAAGCATAAGTTAGCATGGATTGCTTTTGCAGCCGTTACGATGGCAGCAAGCGGATTCTTCCTCTGGCTTGCGCAAAAGACAATATCGATCGGAACCGCTTACGTCGTCTGGACGGGCATGGGCGCTTTCGGAACGTTCATAATCGGGATAGTATTTTTCAACGATCCGATTAACATGCTCCGAATATTCTCAGCCATGTTAATAGTATTCGGCATAGTAGGTTTGAAATTAGCAAGTTAGATAAATAGTATCATATAGCCAAAATATCTCTTATCTTCTCAAAAAGATCCTTTGGTTTCTCTTTAGCTTTCTTTTGAGGGGCTATATTTGGGCTGTCATCCAATTGTTTAAGCATCTCTTTTTCATTCGAATTCAACTTCTCCGGTACGTAAACATTTACATAGACAACCTGTGTGCCTTTACCGTATGAATTCAGATGAGGAATTCCTTTATCTTTCAGTTTAATAGTTGTGCCTGGCTGCGTTCCAGCATGTATCTTAACTTTTTCTTCGCCGAACAGCGTAGGCACGGTAGCATCAGTACCCATCGCAGCTTCCGGATAGCTAAGTTTCAATTCATAAAGTATATCATCCCCGCGTCTTGTGAAATGCGGATGCTCTTTCTCAGTGATTATTATGATCAAATCACCTGCCGGACCGCCCTGTTTACCTGCCTGCCCTTTTCCTTTAACGGGCAGATAATTTCCTTCTTCTACGCCGGGCGGAATATTTACTGTAACGGAATCTTCTATTTCCGACCTGCCTTCTCCGTTGCACTTCTCGCAGCGTTCTTTGATCACCTGACCGGTGCCGTTACAACTCGGGCAGGCGGTAATATTGATAAATTGTCCGAACATTGAGCGGGTTACTTCTCTTACTTCGCCCTGTCCGTTACAGGTTGTACAGGTATTGGATCCGGTCCCCGGTTTGGCTCCGGAGCCGTTACACACATCGCATACACCTTTGCGTTTCAGCTTAACTACTTTCTCCACGCCTTCGGCGATTTCCTCGAGCGTCAATGGCAATTTAATACGTATGTCAGCTCCTCTTTCTCCCGTTGCGCGTCTTGATCTGCGCCGGGTGCTGCCGCCGCCAAAAATGTCCCCAAAGAAACCAGAATCGCCGAATATATCGCCGAATGCGGAGAAAATATCATCTGCTGTTGCGGATTGTGAATATGTACTTTGCCCCCTCATACCTTCATGACCAAAACGGTCGTAGCGCGAGCGCTTGTTCGGGTCGCTCAGCACTTCGTAGGCTTCGGAGGCTTCCTTAAATTTTTCTTCGGCTTCGGAATCATCCGGATTCTTATCAGGATGATATTTTATTGCAAGTTTCCTGTATTGCTGCTTTATCTCATCGACCGAAGCTTCTCTTGATATTCCTAATATTTCGTAATAATCTCTTTTAGCCATAATCTGATTTATCGCTCTTTTTTTTCTGTCTAAATTATTCTTGTTCCTCTTTTTTACCTGAAGATGTTACAACTTTCGCATGTCTAAGAACTCTATCGCGGATCATATAGCCTGGCTGTATTACCTGTACTACTATGCCTTCCGGTTCATCCGACGGCATTGTCATCATAGCTTCATGGTAATCAACGTCGAATTGTTTGCCGACCGGGTCTTCCATTTTACTGACGCCGGATTCATTGAATAATTTTTTAGCTTTTTGCTCGATCATTTCCACACCTTTCAGCAAAGCATCGTAATCATCGCTCTGCTTGCCTGCTTCGCTTGCTTTTTCAATATCATCGAGCAATTCCAGCATCTTGAAAAGAAGCTGCTGATTGGAATACCCGAGCAGTTCCTGCTTTTCTCTGGCACTTCTGCGGCGTACATTTTCCAGTTCTGCCGCAGTTCGCAGCATACGTTCTTTGTACTCATCACGTTCCTTCATGATTTCTTCGAGAGTATCCTTTTCTTCTTTTTCAGCTTCTTTTTGTTCGGTTTCTTTCTGTTCTACTTCTTGTTCATTGACTTGCTGTTCTTCAGTTTGTTCCTGTTTTTGTTTTTTCATATCCTGATTATCTTGTTTTTGTTCTTCATTTTCCTCGGTAATCGGAATATCTCTTCCTTCTTCACTTTTCTTATAAGTATTATAAATATCTTTCGCTTTATTTGAAGATTGTCTCAATGGTCTCTTTCCTCCTGCTTCAGCTTCCATTTGTACTGTCTAAGTTAATTAAACATTAATTTATTAATGTGTCAAATACATTTAATAATTGACGAATGAATTAGCAAGAATTTTATTATTGATTATTTTAAAAAATTAAGGCTGCCAACTACGGCAGCCTATTTCATTTTCGCTCTTCGATTGATTATTCGATATTCACATCGATCTCTTTAGGCTTCTCAGGTTCCTTCTTATTCAGCGTTACGTTAAGCACGCCGTCTTCGAACTTTGCGCTAATCGAGTCCTTATCGACGTTGTCAGGCAGCATGAATGAACGGGTGAAAGTACCGTACATCCTTTCCATTCTCACGTAAGTTTCGTCTTCTTTCTTGTCTTCGGCTTTCTTTTCACCTTTGATAGTGAGAATGTTATCGTCGTTTACGGTGACTTTCACATCATCTTTCTTCAATCCGGGCATTTCCGCATGGACGTAGATATTCTTTTCGTCTTCCTTGATATCTACGCGCGGTGCGAAAGTGCCGTAATTAAGATCTACTTCTCTCTCGCTGTCATAATCACCAACAAGATCATTCATGCGTTTTACCATCGATTCGAAGCCTCTGTATGGATTCCATCTTACCAATGTCATAGTTCATTCCTCCTTCTTGTTATTTATTCACATATTTCTTTTAACAATCTTTAACTTTTATTCGCTTTTTCAGCGTTTCTATTTATTGCATATAAAAATTGCGTGCCAAACTGCTCTAAGTGTACATTTTGACAGAATCGAGTGAAAAATTGACAAAGAGATTAATTTTTGTCAGGAAAAAATGTCAGTCATTATGTCATCATTTCAAATAATATGTAAAAATTTGGCAGATCCAATATTAATTTATTTGTTATAATAAAAATTTAAGCATATTACGAGTAATAATAAAATTATTTGGCATTTATAACCAACTAATGAATCCAATCAAATTTGAATTGAAACTTATGTCTATCTCTGGTGCTTCGGACAGTAATAACCCCCTCGATTATTAATGACAATCCTATTGATCTTACCATCGCAGATGCCGCAGGGTTTGCCTTCTTCACGCCTGCCTAAAAGGTATTCATCCGGCAGTTCTCCGGGATCGACGTTGCATTTGATAGCATCATTCAGCACTTTTACCATCTTGTCATAAAGCTCATTTAGCTTATTTCTACCGATTTTCTTTAATTCTTTCTTCGGATGAATTCCCGCATGATAGAGAATTTCATCAGTATAAATATTCCCTATCCCGGCAATTCTGCTCTGGTTCATGAAAAAGCTCTTAGCCGAGCCCCGCGCTTTGCCGATCAGTTTGATAAATTCATCTTTACCAATCGATAGCGCATCCGCTCCCAGCTTCTGCTCTTTGAGGAATATCTCGCGGTCGTCGATCAGCTCAATCCTGCCGAGTTTCCTCACGGAAATATCCGCAAGAATGCAGCCGTTCTCGAAATGAAGATTCATAGCTGTATAATCCGGCTTATTATCCTTGTAATAGTTCAGATAGCCGGTCATTCCGAAGTGAAGGACAAGTTCTTTATCACCATTTGTCTTGAAAAATAGATATTTACCGTGGCGCTCCGCTGCCGTCAGCTTTTTACCTGAGAGATAGTTCTTCAGTTCATCTTCAGGACTTTTAAGCAATTTTGGCATATAAATATCTACTGAAGTTATCTTCTTACCCAGTGCCTGTTCCGAATATCCGCGAAAAAGCTCTACGTCTGGTAGTTCTGGCATAATCGATACCTTTATTATTTTACATTTTACAATTAAAGAAAAAATTGATTTGTACATATTTTATTTCAGGCAATTTTATTTAAAACAATTCCGTCTTACCTATAAAATTAGGAACAACTAAATGCTAAAAATGAAAGCATTGATTTTAAATATAGCGTTTATATTATTGTTCACCGCAGTATCCTGCGGTCAGCAAAATACTGAACAAACAAAAATGGAAGCAACTATGACGGAAAATACGAATATGGAAAAAGCGACATTCGGTTCGGGCTGCTTCTGGTGCACGGAAGCGATATTCCAGCAGGTGGAAGGCGTCGAGAATGTAGAATCCGGCTATTCCGGCGGACATGTAGATAATCCGACTTATGAGCAGGTTTGCACCGGCAATACCGGTCATGCGGAAGTAGTGCAGTTAACTTACGATCCGAAGGTTGTCACATATCCGGAACTGCTGGAAGTTTTCTGGAAAACGCACGATCCTACTTCCCTGAACCGCCAGGGTGCCGACGCAGGCACGCAGTACCGCTCGGTCATTTTCTACCACAATGAAGAACAGAAGCGCCTCGCCGAAAAATACAAGAAAGAACTCGACGAAGCAGGCATCTACAAAAAGAAGATTGTCACAGAGATAAGCCCGTTCAAGGAGTTTTACGCAGCTGAAAATTATCACCAGGATTATTACTCGAGTAATCCCAATAAGCCCTACTGCCAGATGGTAATACAGCCCAAACTGGATAAGTTCCATGAAATTTTCAGCAATAAAAAGAATAAGGATTGAGAATAAATATAATCTATACCTATGCAGATAAAGGAATTACAGCTATTTACCGACAAGCTCGATGAGCAGAAGAAATTTTATGCGGAAATCCTGAATCTCGATTTGATCTATGAAACCGACGATTCAATAACTATCGAAGCCGGCGACACAACGCTTATTTTCGTCCGAAACGAAACCGCCGGCATCTATCACTTTGCTTTTAACATCCCGTCATTCAAGATTAACGAAGCTATCGACTGGCTCAAAGAGCGGGTCAAAATACAGCAATTCAAGGATGATGATATTATCGACTTCGTAAATTGGAATGCGTATTCTACGTATTTTTACGATGCGGCGGGAAATGTACTCGAGTTCATCGCCCGGAAGAATCTTGAGATTGATTATGAGGTTGAATTCAATTCCGGTCAAATACTTAATATAAGCGAATTCGGTATACCCACAGATAAAGTACGCCGAATATACGATCATCTCCATGACAAATTCGGACTGAAATTATTCTGGGGCGATTTCGAGAAGTTCTGCACAGTAGGCGATGAGCACGGACTATTCATAATAGTGAAAGAAATCGACAAAAAATGGTTCCCAACCTCAGAAACCGCATATCTATATCCGTTTAAAATGGTCTTCGAAACAGATGGCAAGACAGGCAGAATAGACTCCGATGGTAAAGTAATAATCGCAGATAAATTATAGAGTAAATACTTTGATGCCGAAATATATTTTAAATACAGCTCACTCCGAATCCGGTGTAAATACTTCATCTCCGATTTCAGGATTAATTTCGTAAGTCATGTCATACTCTAAAGTGAATTTCGGATTCTCATTTATAATAACCGACGGCAGGTATAAATCGCCGAAATGCTTGTAATCCTGATAATTTTCAGTAATAAGTATCGTATTGCCGCGAACATTTTGCACAGTCTCTTTCTTTTTCAGAAGGTAGTTTTCGCTTTCGAAAAAGTAAGATATTTCTTCTCCTGAAGGAGAGACGGCGTTCAAAATAATCTCCCCCTTATGCTTCCCTGCAACATTACACTGAAAACCGTTTTCCAATAACCTGGTTACGGGAAACATTGCAGCTTCTCTTTTAATGTATTCATATTCGGAGCCTTCCATTTCGATAACAGAACCCGACAATCTTGACCATGCATTATTTCCATCGAACCAATCTTCCTGTATCCTTCCGCCGAAATCAATTTTCCTGTGCATTTTGTTGGGTGCTTTGTAATGAGTAATCTCCTTGATCATCATTCCTTCATATTGCCCGCTGTACTCGGCATTACCCCTTTTAATGAGTGTGTTTACAGTGTCAATTACATCTTCACCGCCAATTGCTTCCCTATATTTCTCCAGTAATTCTTCAGCATCGATGGATATTTTTTCGCCCATTGCAGACGGATTCAAATTGCTGTCATAATAAAACACTCTTCCGAATTCTTCCAGTCCTGAAACTTTTTCAGGATCACCAACTACTACAATATATGAATTTTTGGGATTCATGTAATTACTTGCTGCTGCTCTAAGCTGGTAACCGGATAATTTTCTTATCCTTTCGGTATAAGCTTTCAAAAGATTGAATTCCATCTGCCGAACAGCAAATTTTTCAATTAATGAAGTAACAACAAAAGGATCTTCCAAAGCTAATTGGTATTCACTCTTATGATATTTCTTTACCGGCGCCAATTTACTTTCGGCAGGTACGCTATTTACAAGATCCTTCATTTCGCTGCGGATAATCTCCAGAGCTTTAACAGCGTGTCTGGCAGGAACTTCAGCTCCGAAAGCTACAATATTACCTTCTTTATCAGAAGTGAGAATGGATTGAGAAGCACCCGACACTCCTAATTTATCGCGCAATTCATTTTCAACAACAGATACTCTATTACCTCCGAGAAGATATTGTATAAGTGTAAGCTTTTCAAAATCTCTGTCAGAGAAAGGCACTGCTGAATTCGCTATGTAAACATTGGATTCTTCAGCACCGGGTATTTTAATAAAGTAAACACCAAGAGGTTTGGGCTTGCGCGGGTTTAATTTCCTACCGTGAACTTTGCCTTTTTCCCATTTACCAAAATATTCTTCAAAATAAGGCATTATCTCATCAATGTTTACATCACCTGCCACGGTGACGATCACATTGTTTGGCTTGAAATAATCCTTGTAATATTTAATTACATCATCATATTTAATTTCTTCAATATACGCCGGATCAACAAGTGAACTATAAGGGTGTTCCTTTCCATATAATACATTGTAAATCATCTTCTTGCCGAGATATTCGGGATTCTGTCTTCGGCGCCGCAATTCTGCAGCATAATCGTCTTTTAGTTCCCTGAATTCATTTTTGTCAAGAACCGGTGTCCTCAGCATATCAGCCAACATGTCAATTAACAAGTCCTGGTTTTTTTTCAATCCACGTAAATAAAAATAGACATTGTCCTGTCCGGAACCTGTCTTTAGCGAAGCACCAATGCTATCCAGAGTCATTTCTATTTGATTTGAATTACGTTTTGAAGTTGCTCGGACCAGCATTTGGGCTGTCAATTCAGGCATACCTTTTAATCCCTTATCTGTCAATGAACCAGCGGGCAATGATAGTCGAATATCAATGGCAGGCTGCTCAGAATTATTGACAACAAATACCTTAATGCCATTGGACATTTCTCTGTCGTCAACATCGGGAAATTTAAATTCCGTTTTTTCCAGCGGCTCCGGTTTTTTTGTTACATCCAGTTTTAGCGTATCTTCAGTTTCATCCGCCAATAAATTGAAGTTAAAAGCAAACAAAAATATAATTACAAAGTATTTCATGTTCTTTTCCATCTTTTTAAGACTAATCAGTATAACCTTTTGGATAATAGATAAATGTGAAATTCTTTTCAGTTGTGAAAAATTCTTTCACAGCTTTTAATATATCTTCTTTTGTTATCTCATTTATTTTTTCAAATTCAGTGTTAACCAGGTCTACATTCTCATTGACGCCGTTATATTGGGCTATTTTAAGAGCTTTACTCAGTACATTTTTCCTAGAAAAAACGAACTCTGCTTCATACATGCTTTTAACTCTTTCGAGTTCATGCTCTTTAACGCCGTCCCGGATGAATCTCTCTAACTCATTATTGAAAGCATCAATTACGTCTTTCGGATCTTCATCCTGAGCGACCACAATCTTAAAGAAGTCCGCCCCGGAATGCCTCAAAAATAACGGCATAGCGGTTACTTCTTTAGCAATTTTCTCATCTGTCACCATCCTTTTGTAAAATCCGGAAGATTTGCCTTGTGTCATTATTGAGTTAAACAATCTCAGAGCATAGTGAGCCGGATCCTTAACTGAAGGTCCTCTATAGCCGATATATACTGCCGGCAGGACAGCATTTTCGTCGCTTATCTCTTCGTAATGTTTATTCCTAAGCGTATCCGGCGCCGTGAATTTATAGTCTTCGGCAGCCCCCTTCTCATATTTCCCGAAATATCTTTTAACATACTTTTTCACTTCAAAAATGTCAATATCGCCGGAAATTATAAGCGTTGCATTATCCGGGCGATAGAACGAATCATAAAAACTTTTCAGATCTTCTTTTGTTGCTTTTTTTATATGCTCTTTCCCGGTTACGGGATACCAATCATAAAAACTACCTATGAAACAACTCCCGCAGATCTTATCCATGATACTGCCATAAGGCTTTTCTTCATATAAATGTTCAATCTCATCAATTGTTGCTTTTCTTGCTGTCTCGATATTCAGGCTGTCGAATTTCAACTTACGCATCCTTTCGGCTTCAATCCATAGTGCCAGCTTTATCTCCGATGAAGGCACCCTTATGGAAAATTCGGTTCTGTCGAAAGATACGAAATTATCCATTGAGCCAGCCGCCTCTTTCAAATATTCAGTTTGTTTGCCGGCAGGGATATTCTCAGTGCCTCCCATAGCAAGATTTTTCATAAAATTGGCAAATCCTCTCTGCTCTTTTCCTTCGGCGGCGGAACCAATGCCGTATTGCATGACGGTAGAAATAACCGGCGCACTGTGATCTTCATGATACACCACCGTCATACCGTTATCCAGCTTTGTCCGCTCGACATTGACTTCCTTGTACTGTCCCGCAGTATCTGATAAGTATATAAAAAATAAAGCGGTTATAACAATAAATACCCTGATGAACATATTCCCTTTTGTCATGAACGTTATCAATTTGTTTATTTAAATTATCTCATTAAAACTTATAAAATTACAAATTATTTTGTCGAAAAACAGCCATTTTTTCATATATTCCGATAATTCAATAGAAAAATATATAATCACTGGTTGACAGAGTCTTCATAAATATATCCTTTTGCTTAAATTTTGGTGCAACTTTTCATTATTTTTATAGTATTAGTATTTGAAATATTCAGTAAAAGAAATCGGAAAATGAATAACAGAAAATTGAGAGTCAATTACGGATTTTTATTAAAATTTAGCTTGATGTTAGCGTTGCCTGCGCTGCTGGCGGGCTGTCCGCATCATTTTGTGAATATGCTTGATGAGCAAATGGAAAAAAAGGACAGCCTTAGGAAGCGCCACAAAAACGTATTCATTAGTTCGGGCTTGTCGGTGTCGGATTCCTCCAGGATAAAAGGATTGTTAGAAAAAGATGAAGCTGATTCGAGTATAATTGAGCCAAAAAATGCAGCTATAGATGATACAACTGCGGAAGTAATTTCTACAAAAGATGAAGCTGATTCAGTGCAGGTTCCTGAAAAGCAGTCATTAAATTTCGAAATAATCAAAGTCGATGATTCCGAATACCCTGATAAAATAACGGCAAGAGCTATAGTTTACGATGAAGAAGGGCGGTATATAACCGGGCTGGCGCCGCCATACTTCGAAGGCGAGGGCGATTACAGGGATTACTGGACTACCCTTACCGATTCATGCGAAGGGAATTTGAATGATATTATAGATTTTCAGGTAAAGGAAGTTAGAAAAAAAGACGCAAGCCCGCATGCTATCAACTTTGTTCTGGATCATTCTGCTTCGATGGGAAATAGAACGGCTTGGGTACTGCAAAAAGCCGTATACCGCCTGCTCGGTTCTTTAAAAGATGAAGACTGGGTGTCTGTGGTAAAATTCACCCAAAAACAAACTGTCGAAGTTCCGCTGACAAATGATCGCGAGAAATACAGAGGCGATTTTAAGATTAACGCGCTGAGGGGTGACTATGGCTCTGGTACGGATATTTTCGAGGGAGTAATGGCAGGTATTGAAGAAGCAATGAAAGCTCCCGATTCACTTAAGAAAATAGTGATCCTTTTCAGCGACGGCTTCGATGAGATACCAGAGGATGATCTTGACAGCCTGAAAATATTGACTAAAAGCAATGACATTACAATTTTCACAATCTCTTACGGTTTAACCGTGAACACTGAATTGATGACCAATATCGCAGAATACACCGGCGGCAGATATTACAGTGTATATACAAGCAAGCTTTTTCCCTATGTTTTCGCTGATATTTACTATACATTGAACAATTATTACAGAATTACCTACAAACCGCCGGAATGCGCAAGTCTGCATACTATTAATTCGCATCTTACTTTCCCCGGCTATACTGATAAAGTATTTATAGCCAAAGGTAAGTACGACCGGACTGTTTTAAAGCAGGAAGACCCCGTCGGCACGCAGTTTATTGCAAATATCGAATTCGACTTCGGCAAAGCGAATGTTAAGGAAGAATCCATACCGGTCATAAGGGATGTTGCATCGGCAATGAAGAAATATCCCGAAATGAAAATCAAGATAACCGGACACACCGACAGCATCGGCACCGAAGAATTTAACATGGAATTGTCAAAGAAAAGAGCTGAAGCAGTGAAAGAAAAGCTGGTCGGATTGGGAATACAGCCCAATAGACTTGAAACAGAAGGACTGGGCGAATCGAAACCGCTCGTCCCGAATAACTCCGAAGAAAATATGAGAAAGAACAGAAGAACGGAATTTAAAATAATTTCAAAATGATATGCTTAGATCATTGATATTTATAATATTAATTTTAATGGGTGAGGAACTTTCAGCGCAGGTACGGGTTGAAAGCGATACCGTGCGCGGGAATTTAGGCGAAACTATCTGCCTGCCGATAACTATTGAAGCCGATGAATCCTCTTCTTTCACAATGAAGGGGAAGATAATCCTCGAAAATCCGACCCTTTTCTATCCCGAGGAATTTACTTCAAATCACGATATTGAATATAATTTTGAAAGAAGCAACGATACCCTGTGCTATTTCACTCTCTATTTCAGCGGCAGCCAAGGCGAAAAAGTCACTATAAATCTCTGCGGCGAGGCTCTGGCAGGCAATGACAGCATCTGTTATGTCGAATTTCGCGATGTCCGGCTGAACAATGAAGAAATTAGCAGTTTCCGGGGGAAGATAATTGCCAAAAACACCGGTGTGGACTTGTTTTATATCCGATTTATGAATATGAAGCATCCCTGCCCGAATCCCGCCGCCCGGGGGCAGGAAATAGTATTTCAGTACAGAATAGATAAGGAAACATATATCAAGGTGTTCATTTACGATATCGCAGGTAATCTTCTGCATTTTGAAATATTTAACGATGTGCCGCCCGGCTGGCATGATTACAAGTTCGTCCCTGACCACAGATTATCGTCCGGCTGCTATTGGATAATGATAAGGTCGAATTTTGGCGGCGGTAAAAAGAAATTCATGATAGTGAAATAAGTGAGGAAATTTTTAATAATCATATTGTTAATGGCATTCAGTCCACCAATAGCATTGGCTCAGGAAGAAGCCAAGCCGGATTCCTCATACAATCTGGACGATCTCGACTTCGGCGACCTCGACTCGATCACCGTCGACGAATTCGAGAACTTTTATTATTCTTCCGGCTATTTCCCAATGCCAATCCCCGATCATTGGACCCTGGAGTTCTTATTTCCTGTTAGTTTTATGATTGAGCAGGCAAAGAATATAAATCCACCGGACTTTGTCAACGTGGGCTTGCCTTTTTCGGCGAAAAATCATCTTGATTTGGAAGAGCGTGAAATAAGACAGCCCGATCATAGAAGTAAAAACAAACATACCTTCCCATTATCCGAAGCGTGGGGGCTCGGCTTTCGCCTGAACTACTCGACAATCCTGCCTGTAATATTCGAGACCAGGCTAAGTTTCGACTGGTATAAGAGCCTGCTCATGACCCCTGCGAAAAAGTATCATTTTCTCAGACCCGACGGCTCACGCAAGAAAGTAAAAGAAACCGGCATTATGTTCCTGAACGAAAAAGCTATAACAGCATCTTTAGGAATAAATTTCCCCATTTACGGCGCTTTCCTGCGTTACGAACAATCACTGGCTTCGTACTACCAACTTCATCTCGGGGTGACCCAGGTCTATAATGTTTACAGCAAAGCCACCCAGTATATGCAGATAAATAAACCGAAAAATTATCTTCGATATAGAAACGGCAGGGATACCATGCGGCTTGTATCCGAGAAGAAACTGCCCGGGATTAACAATCCCCGTTATTACCTTGATATAGGCTTAGGCTGGGATTTCGAAGCGGACGGCGCTGGTTTGTCTGCGAGCATTATATATTCCTATCCAATTACCTATGTGCTAAGTACAGCCAGGTGGCGGAACCATTTAATAACTATCAATTTAGGCATTCAATTATCAGTGCTAAAACCTCTTATTAAAATTCGTTTTCCGTAAAATATTGATATATAAATCGGTTAAAAATTACCATGGTAAATTTACTTTCCTGCCAGGTCCGCCGAAATCCTTCCTGCTGGACATTTTCGGATTTAACTGCGTATGCAGATAGCTGAGCACGGCGTCCTGCCTGCTCTCGGGCACTTCCGCCCATGTTGCGTATAATCCGTGCGGCGCGAAAGCCTGGATAGCTATGTCTTTTTTCAGCTTTTTAAGTTCGTCGGAAATGTTGCCGTTGCCTGCGTATAGTATGGTTTTAGGCGATTTGCCAGCCCAGATTATGAATACTCCCTCAAGACCTTTAAGATACTGATGATCAAGATCAACCTTGTTAAGTTCGCACCAAACATTTCCTTCGCACTTATGCCAATCTAACTGCATGTTTTCTCCGATGTGAGTGTCAATTTTATATAAATTTTATTATCCCGAATATTTTCAGGATAATTGCTAATAACATTAAATATAACAATACAAAATAATATTTTATTTAATTTTTTAAAAAGTTATTAGCAAATTATTTTTCGTTAAGATCGGGTGATAAAACAGCCAATCCTGCTATTGCGGCTGTTTCTGTCCGGAGTCTGCGAGAAGATAATTTTATGAAGCTGCATCTTTTGTCTTCCCGCAGCATTTTCATTTCTCTTTCGGAAAAGCCGCCTTCTGGTCCTACGAACAGCATTGCCGGCTCTTTGTCATTGCTTAAATCAGGTCTGGTTCCATCGATATCGGCGATAAATACCTTTTCGTATTTATCCTGATTTTCAAGAAATTTCTTAAGCTCTTGCGTTTTATGAATTTTGGGCAGAACAGACCGCTTGCATTGTTTCATAGCTGCGATGGCTTTTTGTTGGAGCCTTTCCGAGTTTACATTCTTCTTCTGAGTGAAATCTGTTATCAATGGCATAAAATCCGTTATGCCCAGCTCGATTCCTTTCTCTAAAGCGAATTCCATCCTATCGCGATTGTCAATTATTCCGATAGCCAGTCCGAAATCCATACTCAATTCGCCGTAATTATCCATGAACTTGTTTGCAAACAGCGTATAATTCTTACCGGTAATGTGAGATATCACACACTCAGCCATCAATCCCTTACCATTGGTAACGAGAATCTTATCGGCAGGATTCAGCCTCAGCGCTTTCAAATGTTTGGCTTCATCGCCGATGATCTCAAATTCCTTGGTATTCTGCTTCAATTCGAAATGATAAATACACTCTAATTGTTTCACTATCAATCAATTAATTGTTTTACATTAAATTTAGATTCGTCCAATTCCCAATCCAATTTGGATAATTGCAAAGTTTGCAAAACTATATACGGAGAAATGAAAAAATTGTTTGCAATCTGTTTAATTTTTCGAAATAAATTTTACTTAGAAAAATTGAGTTTTCATATAATGATAATCCCACATTTTGCATTAGAATAAATCGCTTAATTCTAAGAACTTAACCACCCCTTCTTTTCCATCCTTGTTAAGGAGAGGAGTGGAGCCAAAGACTTTACGGGGCGGTTCTTCTAAGTTATGGAATTGTATCATGTTAGTAAAATAAATGAGTTCTATTGAAATATTTGGGATAAATACCATCCTTACCCTGCCCTCTCCAAAAGTATGAAAGAGGCTGACTCAAAATTTGTTTTTGAGAGTGCCATAGTGAGCGGAATCGAACTATGACCACAATTCCTTACTTTCTGGTCACCCTCTTATTATTATGTTAAAAAATTGAATTGGTTTTTAAATTTATAACTATTTATGGTATATTGCCATTTTTTGATAACCAAATAAGCTAATGTTTTTCGAATAATTTACAAGGAAGTGATATGAAAGAACGCGTCCTGGAAAGATTTTTACTATACGCTAAAATTGATACACAGTCAAAAGAGGATTCGGACACATTTCCGAGCACGGAAAAACAATTCGAATTAGGTAATTTGCTCGTGAAAGAATTAAAGGACTTAGGGCTTGATGATGCTGAAATTGATGATAATTGCTATGTGATGGCAACTTATAAAAGTAATATTCCTCAGGAGCATCCGGCATACGGGAAGGTGCCGACTGTAGCTTTCGCGGCACACGTTGATACATCACCCGAAGTAAGCGGAAAAGATGTGAAACCCAATATTATTGAAAATTACCAGGGGGGCGATATTACATTGTCCGGTGATCAGGATGTTGTTATAAGAGAATCAGAGAACCCGGGGCTTAAAAAATGCATAGGGCACACAATTGTCACAACTGATGGAACTACTTTGCTGGGGTCGGATGACAAATCCGGTGTTACCGCGATAATGACTTTGATTGAAGAACTTAACAATGATCCTGAAATACTTCATGGAGATATCAGGATTTGCTTTACGCCTGATGAAGAAGTCGGGCAGGGTACGAAGCATCTGGATCTGAAGAAGCTCGGGTCGGATTTTGCTTATACAATTGACGGGGAACTGCCCGGTGAACTGAATAAGGAAACTTTTAGCGCAAATAGCGCTATCATTACTATTTATGGACGCGATATCCATCCGGGTAATGCGAAGAATATTATGGTGAACTCGATTAGGACGATGGCGGATATTATCGCCAGGCTGCCTAAAAACATGGCGCCGGAGACGACGGAAGGTTATGAGCCTTATATTCATCCTTATGTGCTGGATGGAAGCGTCTCGAAAACTACTTTGAAAATGCTTTTCAGGGATTTCGAGACGGAAGGGCTCGATAAACAAAAAGAGATTGTCCAGAATATTATCGATGAGGTGCAGAAGGATCATCCGAAAGCGAGGATTGAACTGAAGATCATCGAAATGTACCGCAATATGCGGGAGAAGCTGGAAGAGAAGCCGATCGTGCTTGATGCGCTCTGGGATGCTGCACAGAAAGCCGGCGTGGATCCGTACTGGAAGCCGATAAGAGGCGGCACGGACGGTTCGCGTTTATCGGAAATGGGCTTGCCAACGCCGAATATCTATACAGGGGGGCAGAATTTCCACAGCCGCACGGAATGGCTGTCGATAGATTCCCTTCTGAAAACAATTGAAACAATGGTGAACCTGGTGCAGATATGGGTTGAGAAGAGTAAGTGATTGGACAAATGATTAATAGGGTCATGAAATAAACAATGGAGTTTTGATGGAAGAACAGAAAACTCAAACCGGGCTGCCGGAGAATGCTTACCGTGAGCTGGAACCGGGCGAAACTTATCAACCGGTGATGTCGCCGAAGATGAAATTTCCGGAGGTGACGCCTTGGTCGGTAGGCTGGGGGCTCGTGATGGCAGTGATCTTTTCGGCGGCAGCGGCTTTTTCGGGGCTGAAGATAGGTCAGGTAATGGAAGCTGCTATCCCGATATCTATCATTGCGGTGGGAGTTTCCACGGCTTTCAAGAAAAAAAATGCATTGGGTCAGAATGTTATTATCCAGTCGATAGGAGCGAGTTCAGGCGTTATTGTGGCGGGAGCTATTTTCACGATGCCTGCGCTGTACATTCTGGGGCTGGATGTAAATTTTCTGCAGATATTTTTCTCGGCGCTGTTCGGTGGATTTCTGGGGATACTTTTCCTGATACCGTTCAGGAAGTATTTTGTTAAGGAGATGCACGGGAAGTTCCCGTTCCCCGAGGCGACGGCTACGACGGAGATTCTGATTACCGGCGAGACCGGCGGCACGCAGGCGGGAGTGCTTGCGATAAGCGGTTTAATCGGCGGTTTGTATGATTTTGCGTTCTCTTTCTTCGGATTGTGGAGAGAGACTTTTACTTCGAAGATAATTCCTGCCGGCGAAAAGCTGGCGTCGGATATAAAGATGGTGTTTCACTTTAATGTGAGCGCGCTAATCGTTGGCTTTGGCTATCTTGTAGGGCTGAAGTTCTCGACGATCATAGTTATGGGGTCGTTTTTATCGTGGTTCGTGCTTGTGCCGATGATAAATGCGATAGGTAACATCAATATCGGGCTCGGCGGTGAAACTAATATGTTCGCGGATATGAGCGCGGAGCATATTTTTAATGATTATGTGAGGCATATCGGCATCGGCGCAATTGCGATGGCGGGTATCATAGGTATCCTTAAGTCGTCGCGGATAATCGGAAATGCATTCAAGCTGGCGTTTAGCGGTATTTTCGGCAAAACGGAGATTGAAGGCAGAGAACATGTAAGGACTGATAAAGATATGAAGATGAGCTTCATTATTACATTCCTCGCGCTGACGGCGGTGGCGACGTTTATATTCTTTATTACGGGAGTTAATGTGACGCTGATGCAGGCGGTAGTGGCGTTCCTGACGGTGATAATTATCTCGTTCCTGTTTACTTCGGTGGCGGCGAATGCTATAGCGATTGTCGGTACTAATCCGGTGTCGGGTATGACGTTGATGACGCTGATATTGTCGTCATTTGTTCTGTCTGCGGCTGGGCTGCACGGCGAGCAGGGTATGATAAGCGCTATAGTTATTGGCGGCGTTGTATGCGCTGCGTTGTCGATGGCGGGCGGTTTCATTACCGACCTGAAGATAGGCTATTGGCTTGGCTCGACGCCGTTGAAGCAGCAGTCGTGGAAGTTCCTTGGGACGCTGGTGTCGGCTGCGACAGTGGGTATCGTCATTTTTATTTTGAATCAGACCTACGGCTTTGTTTATACGCCGGAGACACCGGATCCGATGGTAGCGCCGCAGGCGAATGCTGTGGCGGCGGTTATTAAGCCGCTGATGTCGCCGGGAGCGGAGATACACTGGATGTTGTATCTTGGCGGCGCGGTGATTGCATTGATAATGAATTTCATAGGTATATCGCCGCTGGCGTTTGCTCTGGGCATGTACCTGCCGCTGGAACTTAATACGCCGCTGGTGCTGGGCGGTATTATCTCTCACTTTGTGAAGAAGAGTTCAAGCGATGAAAAAGTTTCGAAAGCACGTAATGACAGGGGAACTCTGATAGCGTCAGGCTTCATAGCCGGGGCTGCGATCTTCGGCGTGCTGGGCGCCATTATTAAGTACATAATGATGGTGTCGGGCATAGAAGATCTGCGGAATAAGGAATGGCTGGCGTCAACAGGTTCGGAGTGGCTGGCTATCGGTATGTTTGCTCTGCTGATGGTTTACTTTATTTGGCATATATTTCAGACGAAGGTGAACCGCTGATTACACTGATTTTAAATAAATAGTGTGATGTCTGAACCTTTGATTCGCATTGATTTTAATGATTTCGCTGTTTTTTTGGATTATAATAATCGGCGGAATCATTTTTATTTTAGATAGGTTGTCTGAACCGTTAATTCACACTGATCTATATGTTTTTTAATCAAGGTAATCAGTTTGATCCGGGTGAATCTGCGGTTCAGACAATGCAATTTATTATATACAACCACGCCGGAACCTCGTCCCGGCGCAGTAGAGTAATTTATATGTCAGGTGTGATTAATCCAGGAAGTGGACGAATAAGCCATCGCGGAGCTTAGGCTCGAACCATGTGGATTTGGGCGGCATGATCTTGCCTGCGTCGGCGATGTCCATGAGTTCGTTTACGGATGTGGGGTACATTGAGAATGCGAGCTTCATCTCGCCGGAATTGACGCGCTTCTCGAGTTCGCCAAGTCCGCGGATACCGCCGACGAAATCGACACGATCGCTTGTGCGGGGATCGTCTATGCCGAGGATAGGCGTCAATACGGTATTCTGCAGGATGGCGACGTCGAGGCTGTCAACAGGATCGGGATTGTTTATGAACTGCTCGCTGGCTGTTAGCTGATACCACTTGCCGTCGAGATACATGCCCATGCCGCCCTTCTTTGCGGGTTTGAACTGTCCGCCTGCTTCGATGACCGTGAAATTCTCCCTTAGTTTGTTGATAAATTCGTCACCGCTGAGCCCGTTCAAGTCCTTGACTACGCGGTTGTAGTCATATATGTTCAAATGACTTGCGGGGAATAATACTGATAAGAAATAGTTGTATTCCTCGTCGCCGCGGTGGTTGGGATTGGCTTTCTGGCGTTCACGTCCGACGATGCCCGCCGCAGCGCTGCGATGATGTCCGTCAGCTACGTAAAATTCAGGCACTTCAGCAAGAATTGAAGTTATTTTGTCTATCATTTCCTTATCTTTTATCACCCAGCTTGTGTGCCGAATGCCGTCGTCAGCGGTGTGGTCGTTTTCCGGTGTAGTATTTTTGATTTTATCGATTATATTATTTATCTCATCGACGTCGCGGAATGTCAGGAATATTGGTCCAGTGTGGGCGTTTGTTACGCGGACGTGATTGCTTCGGTCTTCTTCTTTTGCCTGGCGGGTTTTTTCGTGCTTTTTTATTACGTCGTTCCAGTAGTCGTCGACTGAAGCGCAGCCTACGAGTCCGTATTGCGTCCTGTCATCCATTGTCTGAGCGTACAGATAAAGATATGATTCGGGATCTTCGATGAGGTGCTCGTTGTCAATTAGCCATTGCAGGTTCTGCTTACCTTTTTCGTAAACCTGCGGATCGTAAAGGTTGATACTCGGGTCGAGATCAACTTCGGGTTTACCAACATGCAAAAATGACAGCGGATTGCCCTTTACGTATTCGCGGGCTTCTTCAGAATTTATAACGTCATACGGAGGAGCGGCGATTTTGCCGGCTTTTTCGGGTTTAGGTCTGTATGCTTTAAATGGTTTGAATACTGCCATAGTTTATCCTTGATTATTTTCAATGTTTTTTGTTTATAAGAAACAACCCGTGAAGTCTTTGACTTCACTCCCCTCCTTAGTAAGGAGGGGAATTAAGAATGAATTCTTCTGAGGCTATTATATAATTTCAAGATAACCGTGAATTTATTATAAAAGCGATAAGAATCCTGTATTTATTGAGTCCTGCCCTGCCAAAGCAGGATATAAAGACATTCACAGGAATGACATTTACCTATTTTAAGTATCCATATCAACCTTACAGCGCTTTAACTACTTTCTCCGCGATTTCAATGCTGACGCGGGTCTGAGCTTCTAGCGTTGATGCTCCTATATGTGGAGTTACGGATACTCTCGGATGCTCCAGAAGCGGTTTCAGGTCGTCGCCAGCGGGTTCGGTTTCCCAGACGTCGATTCCTGCTGCAGCGACTTTGCCGTTGTTAATAGCGTCGAGTAATGCTTTTTCCTTGATGACACCGCCGCGGGCACAGTTAATAACTACAACGCCGTCTTTCATTTTAGCGAATTCCTCTTCTGCTAAGGCGGGTCCTTCTTCCTTGATGAAAGGCATGTGCATTGAGATGAAGTCCGCTTCCGCAAGAACATCATCCTTGCTTTTGATCTCGACATCTAAATCGGTTTCAGTGACGAATGGATCGTAGGCAATGACTTTCATGCCGAGCCCGAGACAGCGTTTTGCCATTTCCCTGCCTATGGTGCCAATGCCAAATATGCCGAGAGTTTTGCCGGTTACTTCCATGCCTGCTTTGTAATCTTTCTTGGGCCATTTGCCAGCCGTCATATCGGATTTGCTCAGGTTTAAAAAGCGGATGACGCCTAACATGTGTGCTATTGATAACTCAGCTACGGAAATTGCCGATGCGCCCGGTGTGTTCAGTACGGGAATGCCTTTTTCGGCGGCGTAAGCTGTGTCGATGTTGTCGAGACCCACGCCGGCGCGGGCAATGACTTTCAAATTAGCAGCGTCGATCAGCTCTTTGGGTACTTTTGTAGCCGAGCGGACGATGATTACTTCGTAGTTTTTCAGATTGGTCATCAGATCTTCCGGAGACAGTTTGTTTGTATCAACTTCGTGTCCGGCGTTTTTGAGGATTTCTTCGCCTTTGGGATGAATTCCGTCGTTTGCTAAGATTTTCATATCAGCTCCTAAATTTAATTATCAAATGATTTTATTTTCAAGAATACTATTTTTCCAAAAGAATTCAAAAATAATAAAAAGAGTAATTATCTTCAATATAAAATGGGTTTTATATAATGCCTTGTTGGTAAATATGTTAGGATATTAATCAAAAATTGTGCTTTATTACAAGTTAATTGTTGATTGATACAGGTTAAAGGTTAAAATTATTAGTTCTTTATATGAATTTTTCAACTCAATATGTAAAAAAGGCTTCCCGAATTGGAAAGCCCTTTTTATTTAGCTATGTAATTATTCTTACTTGTCTGATTTTAGCTCGACGTAATCGTCAAGTTCGTTGGTGGCTTGCAGGCTTGCGTCGAAAGTGAATTTGAAGCTGAATTTCTTGTAATGCTCGGGGTTGGACGCGGCGCTGGCTAATTTGAGATCATTTGTCCAAATCGAAATTGTACTATTGCTATTGCGCTTGAGGTACATTTTCCCTGTTGTGGAAATGCCCAGCGCGCTGCCTTCAGTGACCCAATCAGTCTCGTCGGATTCATTCTTGGCGACTAATTCGCTGATTTGGAATTCGCCGGCTTTGATGTCCAACATCGAGGAAATGTAATTGAATGTATGGCTGTCGGCAGATGGCAGGGGATTTCTTACTTTGATCGTTATGCTCGCTTTTGTGTTTTCGTCTTTGACAAAAATCCAGATCTGGTTTAATGTGGATTGCATGTAAAGATTGATCCTTGTGAGATCATAAGTGTTTTCGGGTGTTAGGATTGTGTTGTTCGATGCTTTGGCTGTTTTAGAGCCGCCGCTGCTGTCTGTTGAGTTGCCCTCGGAACACGCCGCCAAACCAAGCATAGCGACGAATAATATTAGTGCGAGAAATTTCAAATAATATCCTTTCATAATTTTTTTTATTAAATGTTAAACAAAAGTTAGTCAATATAATAAATATAATTATTTCCACCTAACAAAATTTTAAAGTTTTTTAAACATTATGTCTATTTTTTGATAAAGTTTCCAGAGCTTCCCGCATATCCCGTCATCTCAAGGTATCCTTTCCCGGAAATATCTTTAGCACCTGATTTACCGGTGACTTTTACGGCACCTTCCCAGTATTTGACGGATACATCGAGCTGCTGGTCGGGGTAGCAGGCTTCGATTGTAAGAGATAAGCCGCGGCGGGGGATTTCCATCCGCCATTTTATTGGGCAGCGGGCGCCAGCGTTGCTTTCCCAATATTCAAGCGGTTTTAGAGTGACGTCCTCATTTTTGAGGTGTATCTTTTCGCCATCGGCTGTGATTAATGAGCCGCTGCTGTATTTGGCGGGTGTGCCGTCTGTGCGGCGCAGTTGATAGTACATTAGCTCCCTTCCATCGCTCAGGTGAAGTGAAAACCAGTCCCAGCCTTCCTGATCCTCGCCGAGGGCGCTCGTGCTCCACTCTCTATCCATCCAGGATAATCCGCTTACTTCGAAATTATCTTCCTTCAGCTTGATTTTCCCTGTCGTTTTCAGATTGGTGAAGGAATAATAATAGGATGCATTGCCCTTTTCGGGTCCCTTTTGGCTTAAGCCCTGCTCGCCCTGTAAGATGACCGGCTTCTGATTCTCCAGTTTTAAATCGATGGATATGTTTTCAGCGTTTGCTGTGATGTGAAACGTTGGATCGGCGGGATTTTCATCATAAATTCCCCTAATCTGCCAATCTTTTATCCAAATCTTGATCGGGTTGATTGTTACGCCGGCTAATCTGCCGTCGGCGCGGCAGAAATCCTCAAAGTAATGCAGTTTCTCGTTCTTTATGTCCGAGATAGCAAAATGCGCCATGTGGAAATGGTTAGTCGCCCAGTTGGACTCTCGCTCGTGTATATCCGGTGACAGCGCTATCCTGAAAATTGTGAATTGATAGCCGAATTTCCTGCCGGCGCTGTTTTCGAGGTTGCCCGTGAAGTACCACCACTCGGTCTTATAGCCGGGATGGGCGCCGTAATCCTCAGGGAAAGTGAAGTGTCTCTTTCCAATTGCCTTTTTATAATTGGCGGAATCTTCGACGGACAGGGCTTCAGAGACAGTGATTGAGGCTTCAATATTCCTGTCATCGCCATTTTTGAAGATCAGGAATATTGCTCCGGCTAAGATTATTATTAATATGAATGCTATGGTCAGTCCTTTCCACATATCACTCCTCTCTCAGCGCTACCGACGGCGAAGTTTTCGACATTTTATAAGCGGGGTAAATGCCGGCAAGGATTGCTGCCACTACCGCCAGAAGCACCGCCTGCAGCATAAGTTCCGGCATGAAGTCGAATTGCAGGGTCCAGCCGAATGACCGCTTGTTGATGATGAAAATAAGCACTGCGGCGAGGATATTTCCCAGCGGCAGTGACATAATGCCCGCCGCGAGCCCAATCAAACCGGTCTGCATTATGACGAGAATTCGCAGCTGCCTTGGCGTTATGCCGTTGGCGCGAAGGACGCCGAGTTCTTTGGTGCGTTCCATCTGCAGCGCCATCAGCGAACTCAAAATGCCGATGAATGCTACGAGTATAGCCAGCAGTTGCAGGACGTTCGTGATGATGAATGTCCGGTCGAAGACCTTGACGGAACTTTCAAGTAGTTTGCGATTCGATTGGACGATGAAATGCTCGTTTTTGCCGGTGAGTTCGCGGATGTTTTGCATGACCTGCTCGTTGTCGGCGCCTTTTTTAGTGAAGATAGCCATGCCGGAAAGCTTGCGGTCATCCCAGTATTTCTTGAAATTGTCGTACGAGATCAGTACCAATCCTATGTCCGAGCTGTAATCATAGTAAATGCCGGCGACTTTGAATTTCTTGGGACCGCGGTCGGTAGGGATTTGCAGGCTGTCGCCGATGTCGAGATCATTACGATAAGCGAAGGGTTCTGATACCAGCACTGCATTTTGTTTGTAGAAGGCGTCGCGGACTTCCTGCTTATTATCCGAGCGGGTTTTGAATGTGTTAAAGCGCAGTTCGTAAAGGTCGGCGGCGAGGATGTGGATGATGCGCTCGTCTGTGTTTATGCGGAATTCACGGTAGAGATTCATGTTCTCTATACCGGGCAGCTTACGGATGTCATCGACAATGTCCGGTTCGAAAGGCTGGTCGTTGAAGCGGGAAATCATGCTGGGAACGGAGACGTAAATATCCGCCGCCAGTCTCGTTTCCAGCCACTGGACGACGGTCTGCCGGAAGCTGGATACCATCGTCCCTACCCCCACCGCTGCAGAAACGGCTATCGCCAGCGCGGATACAGCTACTGCTGTCCTGCTTATCTGCGAGATTAGCCCGCCGGCTGCCATCGAACCAATAATGCCGGAAATCTTTCTTAGCGCCGGTTTTACGATTTTTACAAGAAATGATATAACCAGCGGCGACATCAATGAACAGCCGATTATCAGCGGGACTATTCCTGCGTAGCTGAGTAATACGTTATTGCCGGGAAGGAAGAAAACTGTGACGCCGATGGCTATAAATACTAAGCCGGTGATTGTCAGGCGCGGGATTCGTTCTCGTATGCCGGTTTCGAGGCGCGAGCGGTACAGTACTACTCTCGCCGGGGCGTTGGTGGCTTCGCGGGCGGGTTTCAAAGCGGCGAGAACTGTGGCGACGACGCCCAGTCCGGCGCCTTTGATGAGGCTCCACGGGGAAACGTCTGTCTCTTTGACGCTGACGACGAAGTACAGATCATTAATTGACTGGGTCACGAGATTGAGCATTCCCCTGCCCAAAAGTATGCCGAATAACAGTCCGAAAATGGTACCGATAATGCCCAGTACCAGCGATTCTTTGATAATATTTCTGAAAATCTCACGTTTGGTGACGCCGATAGAGCGCAGCAATCCTATGTGGTTGCGCCGCTGCACCACGGAAAAGGTCATGGTATTGTAGATAAGAAACATGCCTACAATCAGCGCCAGCAGGCTCATCGCTGTCAGGTTCATGTTGAAGGCGTCGGTCATGCTCTCGTTTACTGAAGAGCGGCTGGCGGATTTAGAGAAATAGATGCCTTCCGGTAATTGCGCTTTTATGGAATTAATTTTTTCACTTTTCTGTTCGTTGTCGGGGATAATGACGTCGATGCGGGTGAGTTTGCCGTTCTGTTCCGCAATTTCCTGGGCGGCGGCGATATCGGTGATGATTAAATTTTGCAGGGCACGGGCGCTGCGTTCGTTATTAGGCTTCAGTACAGCGATGATCTTTATCTTCATATACCTGCCGCCGACGCGTATTTTAAGGGAATCACCGGCGCGGACGCCCAGATCGTCGGCTGGCTTTTTGGCTATCAGGGCGGTGTTTGGCTGGGTCATGAGGGGGCTCAGTATCTCAGTGGTTTTTCTTCGCAAACCGCTGAGATAAGTCCTGAAAGGTCTCTCAGCAAACGGATCCACCCCCATAAGCAGGAAAGTCCGCTTGTAGTCGTCGCCGGCAGAGATATAGCGCTGCACGACCGGCGCGAGAGGGATGTCGGTATTGAGCTTGAGATTGATATAAGTTGAATCATCCATGCTGGCGGAGCTATTGTAGATTTGGTGAGTAGCTTTGCCGGAAATGCTTTCCATGGACAGTTCGAAAGCCCTGCCGGAGCTGTCGTTTGCGATGTCGATAGAGACTACGACCGCTGCACCCAGCGCTATCCCCACTATCGACAGAACACCCTGCAGCGGATGCCGCAAGAGATATTTGAATCCCGACCGGCTGAGGATCCTTATCATGCGCCGTCCTTCGGCTGTTCCTGCAATTTGCCGTTGCGCAGCAGCATTATCCTGTCAGCCATGCCGATGAGATCGCGGCTGTGGGTAGCCATAATCAGAGTTTTATCCTTTTGCCGAATGAGGTTGTCGAGCAGGTCGATGACGTGCCGACCGGTCTCGTAATCAAGATTGCCGGTGGGCTCGTCGGCGAGGATGATTGCCGGGTCGTGGACGAGTGCCCGTGCTATCGCCACGCGCTGCTGTTCGCCGCCGGAAAGGATGTCGGGGTAGCTGTCCAGCCTGTCGGAAAGCCCGACGTAGTCGAGAAGTTCGAACGCTGCGTCGATATTCGCTTTGCCGTTGAGTTCGTTCAATTCCAGCGGCAGAAGCAGATTTTCCTTGACTGTCAATGTTGGGATAAGATTATAAAACTGGAAGATAAAGCCGATATTTTTGCGCCTGAAGAGGGTGCGCTCGTGTTCTGTCAGTTCGGAAAGCCGGCCGCCGTTGATGTAGATTTCGCCGGCAGCGGGGATGTCGATGCCGCTCAAGATATTGAGCAGCGTGGACTTGCCGGAACCGCTCTTGCCCAGCAGAATATTTATCTCGCCGTTTTTAAAGTCAAAACTGAGGTCTGTCAGCACTTTCCTCTCGACATTGCCTTCCAAAAATGATTTGCTTATATTCTCAAGTTTTATGATATATTCAGAATTATCCATCTTATCCGCATATTGTTATTTCATTCAATATGAGAATTTAAGACAGATAATCCGTGCGATTATTGGGTGGGGTTATCTTACGAGCATTAATTTACCGTAATTAACTATATCCCCCATCTGCAGCTTGAAGAAATATATTCCCTGTGGATTACTATCTGCTTTAAACTCAATACTATGCTCTCCGGCAGTATTAATATTTTTACTATAAATTTTAACAATTTCACCAACAGCGTTAAAAATCTTCAATTGTACTTCACATGCTTCTTTTATACTATATTTGATTGTACATTTTTCATTGAATGGATTGGGGGTTACTTGTAGTAAACCGGTAAATAATGGAATTTCACCTTTTACACCTGTAAATTGAGAGCGGTCACAAGGTTCTTCAACTTCTTCCCTAATATCTTTCAATACAGTTGTAAAGTACTGATGATAGTCTTTCTTGGGATAGCTATACGAAGTATCAGTTTAAATCTCGTTAAAAACCTTTGACCATTTAAGAGATGTATAGCTTAAGTCAAAGTCATATAGGTAATCAAGAGTTGAATATACACCTATTGCTTTTTCATATTCCGACAATTTTTCATATAGTCTACCTGCCGCATTCAATGCTTCGAGTCGCAATCTCATATCATTATCTGCGTTATTGCCAATTAAATCAAGCTTAGAAGCTAATCCGTTATTTTGATTCTTAGTAAAAGAATCAAATGAATGTTTATTGATCAGTTTAATGTCATTTATTTTGGTATCATCAGTTATATAATTATCATTTAATCGATTCTGAAGTTCCTCATAAGTTAGTTTATTCTCAGGATTGATCTCCTTCCCGGCAATTTCATCTTCCTTTTTCTTATTTTTATATATACAATCATACAAACCGACAGAATCGGCACAATTATCATCGAATACTGTAGATTGATTAAATGGGATTACCAAACCAGTTAACGTCATAATCATCTACATAATGGGCGCCGCCAGGTCTATTAAAGTCATTTACACTAACATCGACGGATGGCGTAGATCCAGGTCCATCATGCCTGAGATGATCTTTTGTAAAGGTTGCCATATTGTTATAGCCGCAATACATATTTAAATCACAGCAATCCCCGATTAAATGAACATCAGCATGATTTGTATCGCAGGTTACATATACAAACTGATTGGGATAATCTTCCGGATTCCCCGTATATGTGGCAGGATCAGTTATTGAAAATTGATTGCCACCGAATATCAAAGCTTCGTCTCCAGTTGTCGGCTTTGGACCTAAATATAGTTCATTACATGTTGATTGAATACCATAATAAAATTCGTTAAAAGAGTTGTTTCTGAATCCTATCCAATCACCTGAAATTACATTAAATCCTATTCTGGTATTATTGTATGAATTCTCATAGACTCTTCCGTCAAGGGAATGATCTCTTATACTACCAAATTCAACAAGATTGTAGTTATTGTGACATAGCAAAGTATAAGATCCTTTGTCATAATCACCTATTCCACATGTATCAAATTGACTATAGGTAGTTGTAACCGAATCACATCTTTGAGTCCAGATACCATATTCAAGTCCTTTGAACAAAGATGTTGTTACCCATAGTCTCTCCAGATTCTCACACATCAAACCGCCGGTATTATATGTATATTTATTAGGATTATCTGGTTCAAGCGTATTTATATTGGGACCGGACATATCAAAGAATTTACAGTTTTCTATAGTCTTGTTTGTAACTAATGAATCATCACATTCAAAACAATCTTCCAGGTTCAAAGATAACATATAATCAAACTGCATGTGTGGATTGAACTCCCGCGTCGATGAAGAAAAACTGCTGTTTACTATCGGGTCAGTACGAGCATTAAGCACATATACATTTACATCTTTAAAATCAGTATCCGTTATTTCCAGAAATGTCTCCTCCGGATTGCCGCAGTATCCTTCCACATAAATAGTAGAATGAGTTTTAATATTATCATAGTGATAATACATTGTGTCTGCGTCCGGTCTGCAATGCTCGCCAATCATACCTGTGACTTTGATTTTGTTTGTGTCTATCCCGTTAAAATATAAATGTCCACGGCAAATGCTTTCTTCATCAGTTAGAGCAAGGTGTGCACCATCTTCGACAATTAATGTGCCTGCAGGTTCAATATGAAAATTTTTAAGATTTACAATTGCCGAATCCATTATATGCACTTCTCCATTTTCGCGGACATAAAGTTCACAGTCTATATCAACCTTTGCGCCAGGATCGATGACTAATTCGGCGCCGGTACCTACATCTATTCTGCGTCCTTCTTTACCCTGTACTGCTGATCCATACTCCATATGCGTCTCAGAACCTATTCGAAGCACTAAATCTTTCTCCCCCTGCAAATCTATTATAGAACCGGGCTTTAGTCGCAGTAGTTCCCAATTATAAACAAAGCCGTAATCTATAGTCTTTACGTGTCCGTAAACTTCGCTCCACGTTTCATCGTTACCGCCATTAAATCCAATACAGCCCGGTTCCCCATAATTATCCGATATTATTGAGCTTTCGACAATAGCATCGCCGACCCTTATATTTCCCGCTATTTCGAAATCTTTAATATATCCTTCAAATAAAATTTTACCTTCTGTGGAATCCGGTTCGTCCGGCGCTAATACGTAATGCGCCTGATTCGGCTGGTCGGAAATCAAAATGCCGTCAATAGCTAAAATACAATCATAAGGTACTGTTATTTTACGTCTTGCCGAAATTGTACTGGAATTATTTACTCTTGTTACGCCCCAATTATTATGATATTCATCCGGGAAAGACACACCTCCCCAGTCGAGAACATCATAAACACCGTCGTTAGTAGTATTTGGTCCACGCCAATCCGGTAATTCAAACTCTCTATTACCTTCCTTAACCTTCGAGCCCCAGTGCATAACCCGCTGACCATCGGGATTTACATAGCCGCGGGCGTCGCCGCTGCCATCATCCCAGTCAAAGTCCAATGTAAGATCATTCGATAACGAATATTCATAATCGCCCTTTTGTTCTATGGAATGGGCAACTGCGCGATAGGCGTTTACTTTGCCAAATCCCATTCTTTGCGCCCAGGAGCGTAACAACCAGTCATTCCCTTGAGTTACATAGTCTTCTTGTTTTGGATTTTCAATAAAGTGCCAATAATCATCACAATAAAATGATTCTGGTGTATAACCATAATCCTTTAATTTTTTTGCTGTAAATGTTAAAATATCGTAAGCTTTTTTTTGTACATTCTCACCATTTATAGGTCGATTATAATTTTCATTAAGTTCAACACCCATATATTTATTTAAAGAAACCATTAATCCAAGTATACCAGCTACTTGTGGTGAAGAAATAGATGTACCGCTGATGTTTGGTGTATACTTCCTGGTATGAGACACGGCTCTTGCAATACAATATTGTCGTACTTCATTGTCTGGATATTGAGCTTCTGGACAATTACACTCTTTCCAATCTTCAGAAAGAAAGTTATAAACATCGCAATTTAAATTTCTAATACCATTAGTAGCAGTAAACACGCTAGCTCCAGGAGCAGCAACATCAATATATGCTGCTTCTTTTTCTTTTCTTCGATATAAAATACTGTCGCAATATATCAGATGCAGTGTATCTTCTGTAAATAATGTGTCACAGTTATAATAATACATATCTTTTTGATTATTAAATTTATCAACACCTGGGGAAAACATGTATCCATCAATAAAATGCTCTATACCTTTCCAATTAGGTGATCCTGCTACATCATATCCATCTCCCCAATTATCACAAAGTTTATCAAAAAAATTACCATCTCTTGTACCTGTAACAGAAATTATTTTATAATCTTTTTTAGGATCGTTTACATCAGGTATATATACATTCTGTCCACGACCACTTTGATGAGTATAATAATACGTATAATGTTTTGATGTTTTGCAATAACCGGAAAATTCGCCAATTGTTCCATTATGTTTACATCCAGGACCAATATTGTTACTAGCTGCCGCACACATTAATATACCTTGTTTTATTAAGTGTTCATAATAGGTTCTTTCTCCTCTACCTGTCCAACTATAACTTAACACAGAAATTTTTAATGTATCATTATTCTGTGTAAAATCACAGTCCATTTCATCATATTGTGGTGTTGTTGGTTTCGGATTACAACAATCATCCCCCCAAAATGCAATTCCAGTACATTCAGGACATGTCCCGACTAAACCACCAGTTGCAGGAATCGATAAATTATCATTATCAGCATATGCAATAGCAGATGAAAGTACCCATGTTCCATGTAATCCATCATCAGCCCAAGATCCTTCAATGACTCTTCCAGGTGGAAAAGACCATTTGTCTAGACCATCCCCAGCGTTAATAGGCATCTTTAATTTCCAATTACCACTTTCATTGTTTGAACTCTCAACTTTTAAATCAGGATGATCATCATATTCACAATCGAAAATGTCATAGACTGCTACAACTGTTGTCGAATCTCCCATATTAATTTCCCAAGCCATTGGCAAGTTCAACGAGTAAATATTCCAACCAAAACCGAGTTTATGAAAATTTGGTTTCCAAAAAAAGTCAGGTTGTTCGGTCATTATCTTATTGACCCAAGTTCTTGGATTCAAACCTCTATCATTAGGTATATATAATGGTTTTTCTAAATAATTTTCAAATCCACAGTTTAAATATTTTATAGAATTGAAATAATCAGATATATTTTTAGCATTTTGTAATTTATCAAAAATAATATAATAAAACTGTGCAGCTTTTCCAGTAGCTACTTCAGGATTCTGCTTTCTAAAAACATAAGAACCTCGCTTTTTTTCTAGTAGTTGTAATTTATTTCTTAGTCTACTAAAAGTAGTATCAATCTTATTCCAATTAAATTCTATAGTTGTATCTTTTTTAAATTTCGGCAAATTTATTATTTCCATATCAGACCATAATACCCAACCTTCTTTAGCAAAAGTTCTTTTATAGTAATCTTTATTATTAATATTTTCAGGTCTAACACCAGACGTATCAACATATATTTCTTTATCATGATAATTGCCCATCTCTTTTGTTGCCCTCATAAGTTGAGCATTAGATATATATTGAAATAAAATGAGAAATAAAATGTTGATAATAATTTTCATTTTCATCTCCATATAATAATTTTTACATTAGTGTTATTGACTTTTATTATATAAATTCCGCCAGAATAGTTAGTAAGATCAATCATATAATTACCATTGTCTATTTTTTTTAGCTTCGCTTTACCTTGATATATTCCAAGTAAATTATAAACTGGTAATCTATTTTTTGAGATTTTATTTGTTTTTAAAAATACTTTTCCGGAAGTAGGATTTGGATATACGACGTAATCTTCACTATGGTTTTCAGCTACGTGTTGTATAGGATAATCAATGTAACTTTCGAAACCACAAAGTTGGATATCAGTTAAAGAATTAAATCTATTTTTCACTTTCTCTACGTTTTTATAATCAAAGAAATGAATATAAAATACCTGACTCGAATTTCCCGATGAATCCTGCGGATTCTGTTTTCTCAAGAAGTACTGACCGACATCATTTTGTATAGCTTCCATTCCATTTCTGAGTTGACTAAATGATGAATCAATACTTTCCCATGTTACATCAATAATTGTATCCGAAGGAAATTCGGGAAGTTTAATTGCCTGTACATCAAAAAAAAGAAGCCACCCTTTTTTAGAATAATATAATTCTTCCTTTTGTGTAAAATCGGCTCTTGATGATGGATATACAGTAGCTTCGCATCTATTTACATCATCAGGTATCTCACCAAAAGGATTAGAATTAAACCATTTACAAGTATCTACAGCTATTGAATCTTCATTTGGAATGTGATCAGCGAGAGGTATACACAAGCAGCTATCCGGCGGTGTGGCGGAAGCGCTATACGCAATCAGTATCGCTAAAAAGATAACTAACTTCTTCATGGCTTGCTCCATTTAATTTATTTATAATATTATTTTCTTATTTTAAATAACACTTGAGTAAGGAAAAAGTTGCAAAAAAAATTAAATTTATTTTGAATCAACTCATTTGATATAATAACCACCGAATCTTTAGGCAATTTCGGCAAATCAACTATTTGCTCTTTTGACCATATTATCCAACCATCTTTTGCATAATATCTTACGCTTTCATGCATATGATTTTTTATATCTGACTCGCCAATACCTGTAGTATCGAAATATAGCTCTGCATCCTGATAATATCCATGTTCCTCAGTTAATTTAATATATTCTCCAAATAACTGAAATATATTAAAAATTATTAATGCACCTGTTATAAAGAAGACTTTAAAATTATAAATTTTGCTACTCATTTTCTTACCTCAAAATTAATATTTTATGGAATTTATTATTAATTTGTACAAAATAAATGCCTGAATTCATGTTATGCAGATTTATTTTTATTTCTCGTGAATCAGGAAAAAAAGTGTTCGAAAATATCAAAACACCCATATTATTATAAACATTCAAATCTACATACCCCTCTATTTTGTTAAATTTCACCTTTATTATTCCGTCATAAGATACACTTTCAATATATTCTAAATTATTTTTTTTAATATCTTTTATAGAACTAACAGGTGAATAAACGCCATGTTCATATATACATGTTAATAAAGGTATATTATTAAATGCTTTTTCAACAGTGTAAGCCTTTACATAATTATCAAAAACTACGAAAACAAGATTAGGAAATACCTCGGAATTTTCATCATAGATTTTGTATGTACCAAAATTTTGTTCAATATTTTTTAAACTGTCTTTAACCTCCGGATATTCAACCGATACATTATCCCAAGTTGCATAATCTATTGAATCTGGGAATTCTATTATTTCCTCTTCCATATCTATAATCCATTTTTTAACTGCGTAAATTCTATTATGTCTAATAGAATCAAATGCATTACCAGTCATTTCTTCAAATATGCCATCACAACTGTCTGCTACAGCAACTATTCCACAAGTATCAATCTTCAAATCATAATGACTTCCCCATCCACCTGTTGAATCTGTTTCTCCTTCCGGCATACACAAGCAGTCCTCATTTACCTGGGCAGACAAATGAGCGCTGGATAAGATAACTATAGCTAAGAGTAATACTAACTTCTTCATGACATTCTCCATTTAATTTATTTGTAATATTATTTCCTCAATAAAAATAACACTTCAGTAAAGAAAAGGTTGCAAAATTTTTTTAGTTAATTTCCATTTGCAATAAACCACTTTTTTTTCTTATTGTCAGGAGTGGAAATGTAAATTGGAATTCGCCGCTTTCTGCAATAAGATTGCGATAATAAATAAACCTTGACAAAGCCATCACGTCGCCTCACATTTTTTATGGGAAATACACTTTTCCCAATGTAAGCATTTTTTTTTATGAGTTGCAAGATTTCAACTTACAATTTTAAATATGCACCTGCATGGTGAGCTTCAGGAATCTTTCGTCTGAGATTTCATCACTTTTGAAGAATTTGTGGTCGTAGTCGATGAGGAGGATGTTCCTGTTTCCAAAGTCATAGCCGGCGCCTATGATCAATCTGTTCTCAAGATTATTTCCGGAATTTGTGTTGGGATCGAAAATGTCGAAACGAGAAAATATTCTTAATCCTTTATATATTTTGCCTTCTGCAAAAAGCGAATAGCCACTGTATTCAAGCGGTTCTCCATTGTCATCTACCAGTTTTCCTAATTTATCTCCCTTCCCGAATAAAGTCTGGGCAGTGACATTAATATATTTGCTTTCGTAAGATGCGAAAATCAAATTTGTCTGCCAGTCGGGGCTTTTATCAAATTCCTTATTAACACTGCCCTTTCCTATCAAGCCGAAATATGAGAACTGGAGACCGGGGATTATTTCAGGTAAGGGGCGAAGTGTCACTCTCCCCTGGAATACTTTGTTGGCGTTTTGCTCCAAATTATGGTAGCCGGAGCCATTGTATACGCCTATAGCGTACGTGCCGTATTTCCCTGCAAAGTGGTCATTAACATTTTCCTTGTATTTTTTGCCCATTTCACCGCCGAAGTTTCCCTGCATGACGGCGCCGAAATCAGAGGAGTTCATAATATGCTGCCTCTCCATGAACATTGTTCCCTGCATCCTGTAGATATTGATGTGCTCTTCGAAGTCGAGCCAGGGAGTGTGCGCTATTCCAAATTTAATGTATGGAGACGTGATGAAACCTATATCGTTGAAATTGAATTTCGCATATAAATACTTGAGCCTTTCTTCGACACCGTCGTCGTCATCGTAAACATCGAGAGTTATCCTGAAATCGAGGAATACGAATAGCTCTTTCCGGAAAGTCAAATAAGCGCGGCTGACCTGGAATCTATTGTTGTCAAATTTTTCGTATTTGTATCGGGCTTTATATTGTAAATAAGCCAGACTCCCAATATCAAAATCATTTTTTTCTTCTTCTTTTTCTTCGGCTAATGCTGTAAAAGGTATGTTGAGTAAGAATAATAGTAAGAGAATATGCTTCATATTATTTGTTAAGATTGTGTTTATAGAATTAATATATTGTTAAGATTGTAAATTAATCTTAATATTAAAATTTGCCAAAAAATTCAAGTTTGGATTCGGAATTTCCTTAAGTCGTGTAAATCTGATGTGTTATTTTTCATGCATTGCGCTCGACGAAATCAACTTCTGATTCGCCATAATTGCGTGTGGTTACAATTTCCCAGCCTTCCGTTGGGATCAATTTTTCGCTGAACTCATGCTCGATGATAAATATGCCGCCCTTTTGAACGCAATCGCTTTTATCCAGTGCTGTCAGTATTTTGTTGGCTACTTTCTGTTCGTAGAATGGATCGCAGAAAACGAGATCTGCTTTTAGATTCGGGAAGTGATCATCTATGGAGTTAAGAAATCTAACGGCATCTTTATTTATAATTTCATAGTTATCTTCAGGAATGTCAAGGTATTTAGCTATTTTTTTTATGTGGGAGCAGGATTTGCGGTTTTTCTCAACGAAAATGCAGAGTTCGGCTCCGCGGCTTATAACTTCGAACCCGAGCGATCCGCTTCCGGAAAACAGATCCAGTACCACCGAGCCTTCGATTTCCAATCGATTTGCCAGAATGTTAAAGATAGATTCTTTCATGCTGTCGGTCGTAGGACGTACGCCGGGCGGGATTTTGAGATTAAGTTTCATACCTTTGTATTTGCCGCTGATTATGCGCATGAGTATGCCTTAATAATATTGTTTTTCACAATTTAATAAATTTTATAAGAAAAATAAATGCCAAAAATTTTGAAAAAATAATTTTCTTTGGATCAATAAAATTTATACCTGTTAATATCATAGGGTACGCTGCCCCCGATACAGGGCGGATAGATATGAGCCGTACGTTCGCAGTATTTCCTGGTTCTTTCGTCCATTTTCGTCGATAGCATTCTGAAAGCGTTCAATCTTTGTGCGTTGATACCTTTCTCGCCTGTTACCCTCTTGCCTATATCAAAAATGTCTTTATTCAACCCTATTCCGAAAAAGAAAGCGTGGTCAATCCTGTCACAGCACAATTTCAGGATGTTATCAAGTTCGGATTCGCATATTTCGCGGATATTTTCTTCCGACGGCATTGAAGCAAGATTGAAATATCGCGGTTTTCCATTGCGGATAAGACTTATATCCACAAATTTATCCTGTAAGCCGAACAATGCTGCATTTTTATCGGCAAATTCGGGATAATTGTGCATAAAAGCGGAATGGGCGTTAATCTGGCTGATCTCAACATGGTCGATTGTATGGTGAATATTTTGCAGCAGTTCCCGGCAAATCTCATAGTCCTGCTTTGATATTATTACTGCCACCATAAGATTCTCACCGGTTTTTCTTTCCCCGAGCGGGATAACATTCGTTGAAAAATCTGCAAACTTGAACTGGGGATATGCCTGACGTATCTCCAGCCCGACCAATTTACGGACATTGTCCCTGGACATGTCTTCAGAGCCGGGAAATTGGGTTACAAGTGCATTTGATCCCGGAAGGCTGATGGCAATTCTGGCAATGTTTTGGGTGTCAATTTTTTCAAGTATCCTGGTCAATTCTTTGGATGATTTGAATGAATCAATATCAGAATATTGATCGAAATTAATTGCATGGTTGGTTGAATCTATGTGATTAAGTTCGATATTATTATTTTTCTTCTCCGTCAAAGTGACATAAGTTCTGTCGGTGCTGAAGAAAACTGATAATGTTTTGCTCATTTTTTAATCTGATTTTTGTCTTCGAAATTTAAATTTATTAAAGATATTCTAAAATAACACAATTGCCAAATTATTGGATATTCTGCATTCTTACCTATGGTAGTCATTAAATTTATAACTCACTTTGACAATAGAATTTCAAATATTTTGGTAAACATAATTTAATGAGTAAATTACTTTTATTATCTTTGAAAAACAAATTTTTTTTCGATAAACTTAAAATATAGATAAAAATAGTAAAATTATCCTTAATAAATGAAACTTAATAATAAAAAATTTGTATTTGATAAACAAATATCGAGATTGGTAAAATAATGAATACAAAAGGAATAATTCTCGCAGGGGGCAGCGGTACACGTCTGTACCCGATGACAGCAGTTTTTAGCAAGCAATTGCAGGTTATCTACGACAAGCCTATGATATATTATCCGCTGGGAACTTTGATGTTAGCCGGCATCAGGGATATTCTGATAATATCGACGCCCCAGGACACCCCGAATTTCGAGAAGCTGCTCGGTGACGGCTCCCGCTGGGGAATTAATCTCAACTATAAAATCCAGGATGAACCGCGGGGTATCGCTGAAGCTTTTATCTACGGAGAAGATTTCATTGGTAATGATCAGGTTTGCCTCATACTTGGAGATAATCTGTTCTATGGCAGACTTGATTTTCTACGCAGCGGTATTAAAAATAATGAGGGCGGTACTGTATTTGGGTATCGAGTAAAGAATCCCCGCGCATACGGTGTTGTTGAGTTTGGCTCCGACGGGCAGGTACTCAGCATTGAAGAAAAACCCGGACAGCCGAAATCGAGCTATGCAATTCCGGGATTGTATATATTTGATAATGGTGTTGTGGATGTTGCTAAAAATCTTAAGCCCAGCGAACGCGGAGAACTCGAAATTACTGATGTCCAGAAGAATTATTTGAGAGATAGTAAATTGCGTGTGGAGATCATGGGGCGCGGTATTGCCTGGCTGGATACGGGAATGCCTGAAAATCTGATGGAGGCTAGTAATTTCATTTATGCTATAGAGAAACGGCAGGGCAGGAAAATCGCTTGTCTTGAAGAGATCGCCGTTCAGCAGGGCTTTATTTCAAAGGAGGAATATATCAGGACTGTGGAAAGTCTTCCAGCATGCCCTTATAAGGAATATTGTCTGTCGATTCTGGAAGATCTTTAGAAACCATTCTAATTAAATCTAAATTCAAAATACAAAAATTGCATTTGTAGCAAAATCAGCTGACACATTTAAATTCACTTCTGTTTTAACCCCCTCTTAAACCCGGAAAATTCATTAGAAGAATTCCCTCATCCCTAAATCCCAAGTGGAGAAGGGACTTTCAGTGTAATAAGAAATTCTTCCACCCTTCTCCCGGCAGAAGAAGGGCTGGGGATGTGGGGGCATTAGAGATTGTTTTTATTCTGATGCAAAATCCTGGTTCAATTTATTTCAACCCATTTTTTTCATTAGAAATATGTAAAATCTAACTAAATTATTTAAACTAAGATATTTAACCACCCCTTCTTTTCCCCTCCTTTGTAAGGAGGGGAGTGAAGCCGAAGGCTTTACGGGGTGGTTTTTCTTAGCTATGGCATTGTATCATATTAGTAAAATAAATAAGTTCTATTGAAATATCCGGGTTCAATCACCGAACAAATCGTCGATCACTTTTCTTATAGAATCGAAGCTGAATCCCTGCCGCTGAAGATAGATGAAAACTGCCTGTTTTTGTTTTACAGGCGGTTTATTTTTTATAGTTTTTAGCTTTTTTTCCGCCGATTGCATTGCTATATCAAATTCTTTTTCTTCCGGATATAGACTCTCGACAGTGTTTTCAGCCAGATCTTTATCGATTCCTCGCTTTCTCAGCTCGGTTATAAGTTTTATTTTTGAAACGGGTTTTCGGTTAAGAAGTTCCTTTGTAAAATTTTCAGCAAATTTGACATCATCCAGCATTTTGAATTCGTACAGGAATTTCAGAGCGATATCTATCTCGTCAGCAGTGAAATTCTTTTTTTTGAGCTTGTCTATTACCTGGCGTTCGGTCCTCGGTTTATAAGAAGCGTAGTTATAAGCAATTTGCTTTACATCGTAAATACGCTGCTCTGATTCGATGTTCCTCAATTGTTCATTGTCCAGTTCATCATCAGCACCGAGCCCGTATTTCATAATGATATCAAGCGAGCAATCGAAAGATTCATCGTTGGAAAAAATGATACGGCATTTTGAGCCGCTCTTTTTCTCGATCTTTTTTATCTTCATTATTATTCAGAGATCACTCTTTCTTAGCTTCTTCTTTTTCTTCTTTTTTGGGTGCGGGCATCAGGGCAGCCCTGACTTCATTACTCAATTCTTCTACCATATTCTTATCTTCATTGAGCAGTCGGCGCATACCATCGCGTCCCTGGACGCGCTCGTCTTTGTAAGAATACCAAGAACCGCTCCGGGTAATAATGCCAAACTCAGTTGCTACATCAATGAGATCGCCTATTTTGGAGATTCCTTCGTTATAGAGCACGTCGAATTCAACTTCCTTGAAAGGCGGAGCAACTTTGTTTTTGACTATTTTGGCTTTTACGCGGTTGCCAATTATTGATTGTCCCTCTTTGATAGCGTCTTTACGGCGAACATCAATCCTAACAGAAGCATAGAATTTCAAAGCATTGCCGCCTGTTGTGGTTTCGGGATTGCCGTATATAACACCGATTTTGCTGCGCAACTGGTTTGTGAACATTACGGTAGTCCTTGATTTACCGATGGCTGCATTCAACTTGCGCATAGCCTGTGACATAAGGCGTGCCTGAGAGCCCATCTGAGCATCACCCATTTCACCTTCTATCTCCACTCGCGGAGTCAGCGCCGCAACCGAATCGACGACAATAATATCAATAGCATTGCTCCTGACGAGTGTTTCTACTATTTCAAGTGCCTGTTCACCGAACTCGGGCTGGGATAGAAGAAGATTATCCAGGTCTATTCCCAATCTTTCGGCATAGTTAACATCCATTGCGTGCTCCGTATCCACAAAAGCAGCCAATCCGCCGCGTTTTTGAGCTTCAGCTATAACGTGTAGACAGACAGTAGTTTTCCCTGAGGCTTCCGGACCATAGATCTCCACTATTCTCCCGCGCGGCACCCCGCCAACGCCTATAGCTGCGTCGAGGGACAAGCAGCCCGTTGGTATGGCGTCAACATTTTGGATTTTTCGGTCGCTAAGACGCATGATCGATCCTTTGCCATGCTGCTTCTCGATCTGTTCCATGGCAAAGTTGACCGCTTTAAGCTTTTCTTCGTTAATTGTAGGGGTTTGTTTTTCCTTGTCCTGCTCTTTTTTTGACTTTGTTTCTGGCATTGTATCTCTTTCTTGATTATAAATTATAATTATCTTAGTTAATTATTTATTTTGTTCAGACATTAACAAAAATAAAATATATCAAATATTTTGAAGCTTTTCAAAAGTTATTTTAAAAATATTTATACCTCTTTTTATTTTTGGGACTGAGTAATAATAATGAAAAAATGCTTATTAACGAAATGCCGCCCCATAAAAAAACGGCGGGAAATGCCGCCGTTTAATGTTATGATGCTTTTTTTTAAAGCTGTTATATTCTATTCATTGTTGAAAATAGCTGATTTGCGGATATTTCCGAAACCGGAGATCTTCAATTCGGGATAATCCTTATCCGTGGTTTTCAGAGTAACATGACAGTTAAAATATCCTTTTTTCGTGGGTCTTACTGTAGCTTCCAGTTTGACAGCTTCTCCGGGCTTTATTTTCTGTCCTTCATCGATATTTATCATCATATTTTCAGGGCTTATCTTGATATCTGTTATCGTAACAGTTTTATTCGAGTTATTTTTTATATTGACTGATGCCGATTGAGATAGCCCCACAGTCATTTCATTGAAGGTCAGATAGCGCTTTGGTTGAATTTCCAGGCTTCTTGAAACATTTGCCTTCAATCTGAGAACCTGCTTGCTTCTGTATGCATCATTCGAATAAATGTAAACTGACTTATTAACATTTCCTGTTCTACTTCCAACGGAAAGTGAAACAGACATGGTTGCGCTTTCTCCGGGAGCAAGCTCATTTTTGTCAAGTGGAGCAGTGGTACATCCGCATGTAGGCTTGACATTACTAATTACAAGTTTCTCATCTCCAATATTCTTAAGCTTAACATCTGCTTTCAGAGGGGATTCTTTTGCTTTAACATTTCCCCAGTCTTGGGTATCTCCACCAACGATTTCAAGTTTGGGCTGGGCGAAAACTGCTCCAATACTTATCGCTATAAGAATTGGCAGAATGTTCATTATTCTATTCATTTTGTTGCTCCGGTATATTTAACATATTTTTAATTTATGTAAACAAAGAAAATTGACGCAATGTTATAATATATAGTGTCGTTTCGATGACTAAAAGTTATAACAAGAAAAAAACTAATTTGTTACATAAAATTAGTCATTTTTTAATAAAACTTAAAAATTTCTGAAATACTTTGCCAAATTGAAACGTTTTGTTAAGTTGATTGTTATTTAATAAAAGAATTATTAAGGTTCAAAAAAATTGAAAATTCTTTTAAAAATAATACTCCTAATAACGCTCTTTTTTGTGTCCTGTCAACAAATTAGAGCAGAAGGCGGAGCCATTTATTATGACAATGACCGCAGAGTTGATACCGTCGATTTCGGATTAACAATTGTGGGAGATACTCTTCGGGAAACATTTTACATTGGCAATACAGGTGATGATACGTTGAGAATTACCGGCACCATGCCTTCCTTCGGAATTCTGGAATATCAGGGAAGAACCCAGGATAAAGAGGAATTCGACAGAGCCGGACAGGATACCATTGATTTCAAACCCGGGCAATTCAAGAAGATAACTATCTTATTCATATCAAGTTCAAATTATCCGGCAGGCAAGAAAATTGCTTTACTTAGGCTGGCTGTGTTTGACAAGGATAAAGTCCAAAATCCGGAAGATGACTCCCAACTGGATACTCTTAGAGATTATCTGCTTATAGCAAGAAAGACAAATAAATATATCGAAGCATTCGAAGATTCATACGATTTTGATTCTGTTTATATTGATCCCATAGTCCAGCCCGAGATTAAATGGAAAGTAAAAAATGTCTGGAAAGAGCCTCTGAGAATAGATGATCAGAAATTCGACATACTCTCGCCAAAGATAACCAGGGATGAGTTTACCGTGGAGGGGGCTCCGTCAAATGATACGATTCCCGCCGGTACTCTTATAGACTGGATTGTGAAATATATCCCGGAGAACACCGGCAGGGACAGTGCCAGAATTGAGTTGTCATATCGACCTGATCCCCAAAGGCATCCCGATTCCATTTTAACTATTGATGCAAAATTTTACGGTACCGGCGTTTTACAAAAGCTGCTTTTAACAGAATCAAATTATGATATCTATCGAAGCGAGGATATATATAACGACACTATCGATGTCGGTGAGATTAAAGTCAATTACGATGAAGAAAAAATTATTACAGGAACCATACAGAATCAAGGGAATATGCAGTTCGGCGTATTATCGCAGGAAGTTAACTTCGATGATAACACGCGGGGTGAAATATCCCTGATAAATGGTCTGCCGGAGGATAAGCGGATAATTACGGAAGGCTCGCATAGTTTTTCCATCAAAATCAAACCTGAGCAAGCCGGTTCTTTTCTGGCAAAATATATTGTGGAAAGTGATATTGTCAAAAGAAATATTAAAAATTTCCCGGCTAAAGCCCGCCGCTTCAATTTGTATATAAGAGGTGCGGGCACTGCACCAAAGTTGAGTCTCGCCAGCGATACGGTGGATTTTGGCACTGTAGTGTTCAATCCCGACCATCCCGAATGCCATAAGCGCAGGGATACAGTCGTACCTATTAAAAATGTCGGAAACCAGGAACTGAAAATTTCTCTTCAATTGGAACAGGGTAATTTTTCTTTTATGCCCGGGAAAACTACAATTCCACCCTACTCGGAGACATCTTATACCTTCTCATTTGATTCGCAATTGGATACATTTTCTACTAAAGTTACGATTTTTACAAATGAAATCGGAAAGAACAGCCATCACGATCTGATTCTCAAAGCTATTGGTTCACGTGCAAAAGCCGGTCGAATTTCTATACCTGACAAGCGAGGAAAGCCCGGCAGCACAATTGAGTACCCCTTGCTAACTGACGGTGAAAGGATGACTCTGGCACGAGTTTTTAATGATACTCTTACTTATGATCAAACCCTGCTGTCATTCGACAGTTATAATCCGACCAGAACTGCTTCCGAAGGAGGTGAGTACAATATCTTCGAGACCGAGCCCGGCAGACTTGCTATTAATCTAAGTATGCCGCCGGGTACGACTTTTCGAAATGTCGATACACTGATAAAACTAAGATTCAGAGCTTTTCTGGGGCATAGAATATCATTCCCTGTAAGTTTCTCGAATCCAAGATTCGGGGATGGGAAATGCCCTGAAGTTATGACATTGGAAACTTTCAATGGTTCCTTCACGCTGGATTCTCTCTGCGGATTGGATTATAAAGTATATGAAAGGAATAACGCCGACTTTAGACTGGAAACTCCCGAACCCAATCCTGCAAGCCGGTCTTCCAGTATAGAATTTGAAATGGCTTTCAAAACTAATGCAAGATTAGAGCTGTTTAATGCATTTGGGGAAAAGGTTTTAGATCTTGTTGGAGAAACTCTTCCGGCTGGCACTTATAAAGTGTCCATTCCGGCTAATCGACTGTCCCCGGGTATATATTTCTGCAGGATGGAAGCCGGTATATTTAAAAAATCAAGGACAATTATAATTTCACGCTGATTAATGAAGAAAACTGTTTATATATTGCTGTTTTATTTGCTCATTCCAATGAGCGGCTTTTCTCAGGGATTTGACTGGCAATATTCGGCAAGGCTGCCGCAGGAAGTCCCGCAGTTTTTTGTGGGATTGACCGCAGAAGCAGGGTATCAATCTCATTTCGGTGAGTTTCCTTATCTGGAGAACTTCAAATGCTGTGAATATAATTCCGGCAGCGGAGTAGGAGCCAATATCGGCATTGCTGCCGAATACTGGAAGAAGGCGAACATGGTTTACGGGGGAAAGGTCCTGACCTCCTTCGTTCCGGGGAATTTCAATACGCTTGTGGACGGGCAGATGCTCAGTAATAACAGGGAATTGATAACTGAGTATGAATTTTCATCAGTAATTACTTACATATCGGCGGAAGTATTTATAAAGCGGCGAATAGCCGAAACTCATTTGTTTATTAGTGGTAATTTGGGATTTGGGTATTTATTGAACAAGCAATTTGAATTTAAAGAGAAAGTTTTTTCTCCGGCGAATTACACCTTTGTAGATGGTTCACAGGTAAGAAACCTTGAAGGTACGGTAGGCGAACTGAATAAATTAATGCTGCTGCCCGGGATACATATAGGTTATGACTTGAATCTTGGGAGGGGTATGTATGCATCGCCGTCTATCTCTCTTGGGTATTCTCCTGTGGATTTCACGGAAACAAGTGAATGGAAAAGGGTGGTTTATTCTTTTGGTATAACGATTTACAGAGGAATACTCTAAGTACAATTAAAATGTGGCAGCAGGGGAAGATCACCGAACTGTTATGAACAAATTATTAGCAGGTTAAATAAGGATATATGGGCGAAATACTAACGACTGTTTTAATTGGAATTATAATGGGTTTTAGTTCGGGTATGTTTGGAATTGGAGGATCAATCGTTGCCACGCCGTTTTTAAAAATGTTTCTTACTTTAACACCGATAGCAGCAATAGCAACTCCTTTGCCGGCTGCGATTCCATCGGCTGCTTCGGGTTCTATCAAGTACCACAGGTCGGGATTGATCAATTACAGGTTAGCCGGTCTTGCTTTGACAGCGGCAGTGCCATTTGGTATCCTCGGGACGTGGGTTACGGGTCATATTGACGGCACGGCATTATTAGTTGCCAAAGCCATATTTTTAGCGCTGCTGGGGATAAAATTCTTCGTATCGAGCTGGCTTCTGAAAAAGAAGGAAGCCCCTGAGAAGATCACTCTTCTGGGCGGACTTATCAGCGGTGCACTTGCAGGATTTGTTGCGGGAGTGATTGCTGTTGGCGGCGGAATAATAATGGTTACTGCCTTTGTCCGAGTTAACAATCTTCCTATGAAAAATGCAGTCGCCACTTCTCTGTTATGTGTCGGCATACTTGCAATAATAAACAGCATAGGGCATTTTACAATGGGGCATATTGATACATTTATAACATTGATCCTGGCGGCAACAGTTATCCCATTTTCATATTTGGGAGCAAAGCTTGCCGTATCTTTAAGGAATAAAACTCTGGAGAGATTATTTGGCATTCTCATGATTATCTTTGCTATCTATTTCATAATTTTGCAGTTAACTTAATAAGTGAGTAATTTAAACAAATAAGCAATTAAACCGTTTTAAAAAACGAAAAAAATTTTAAACAATACAGGTCATTGATGTCAGGAGATAAGAACATAATTTTCATGGGGAGTCCTGATTTTTCGGTTCCTTCTCTTGAGGCTGTGCATAATGAATTCGGCGTAAAAGCGGTTGTAACGGTACCTGATAAACCAAAAGGAAGAGGAAGAAAATTACAACCTTCGCCGGTAAAACAGAAAGCGGAAGAACATAGAATACCCGTCATGCAGCCGGAAAAACTGAAAGATGAAAAATTTATCGAAGAATTTTCCACCTATGAGCCGGATATAATTGTAGTTGTTGCTTTTAGGATACTCCCTCCGGAAATTTACGAACAGGCAAGAATCGGTGCTTTTAATATCCATGCGAGTCTTTTACCTAAATATCGCGGCGCCGCGCCTGTCAACTGGGCTATAATAAATGGAGAAACTACTACAGGTGTGACCTCATTCCTGCTGCAGAGAAAAGTTGATACAGGCGAGATCCTGCTTCAGGACTCAATTGATATACCCGAAAATACAACTGCCGGCGATCTCCGCGATATGCTCATGCCCAAAGCAGCGGAAATGTCTGTAGATACTTGCAGGCTGCTAATTAGTGGTAATTACAAAACTTATCCCCAGGACGATTCAAAAGCTGCACCAGCCCCGAAAATATTCACAGAAGAATGTGAGATTAACTGGAATCAACATGCGCGGAATCTAAGCAATTTTATTAACGGGGTGTCTCCCATTCCCGGAGCCTGGACAAATTGGGAGCACAAACGATTGAAAATACTTCGTTCGGCATATTCATCCTGTGGAGTGGGGGTTCCGGGGGAATTTGCCATTCATGGAATCAATATGACGGTTCAATGCGGCAAGGGTAAAATCTCTGTACTTGAATTGCAATTGCAGGGGAAAAAACCTATGAAAATTCAGGAATTTCTGCAGGGTTGGCGAGGTGAAAAGAAAGGAAAATTCGTATGATCTAATAAAATACTTTTAAAAATTTTTTTTAATACTTAAAATAGATTAATTTTGGTACAGTTTAAATAAAATTATAATATATTTTTCAAAACCAAAAATAAGTAAAAATATATTGACAAATATCCGGACTAATCGACCATGAAAAGAATCGGAATTTTCACCAGCGGCGGCGACGCACCGGGAATGAACGCTCATATTCGTGCTGTAGTACGAACGGCTTTAGCTCGCGGAGTCGAAGTATACGGTATTATGAACGGTTTTAACGGCATGATAGAAGGAGATTTCAAGCAATTAGGCAGGAGAGAAACAGTAAATCTCATTTCACAGGGAGGCACCATGCTGAAGACAAGCCGTTCACGCGAGTTTATGGAACCCGGCGGCAGAGCAGCGGCAGCAATTCAGTTAAAAGAAGCCCGGATTGAAGGCGTTATTGCCTGTGGCGGCAACGGTACTTTCCGCGGCACGCATGCGCTATGGCAGGAACATAAAATCCCTGTTATAGGAACTCCAGGGACAATCGATAATGATCTGTACGGGACTATGTACACTATTGGTTATGACACTGCTTTAAATACCGCTGCGGATGCCATTGACAGGATCAGGGACACCGCTGATTCTCATGGAAGGGTGTTCATAATTGAAGTTATGGGACGCCATGCAGGGCACATAGCTATGGATGTCGGTATATCCTGCGGGGCTGAGTATATTGCGGTACCGGAGACTGTCACTAATCTTGATACACTATATCAAAGGATACTAAAACAAGGTAAAAATCGAAGGACGATCGTTATTGTCGGTGAAGGTGATGAGTTGGGAAATGCACCTATTATAGCAAAAAAACTGAAAGATAAATATGACATTAGCGCGAAAGTGACCATCCTCGGGCATATTCAGCGAGGCGGCAGCCCTACGGTCAAAGACAGATTGCTGGCAAGCCATCTTGGAATGGAAGCTGTGGATGCACTTTTGGCAGGGAAATCCGATATTATGATCGGACGCGTCCATCACGAAATACTATATACACCGCTGGAGGAAACCTGGACGAAACAAAAGTCTATTCCTGACTTTTTATATAAATTAGCGGATATTTTATTATAAATTAAGTTCAGTTCATTTATGAAAAGAATTGCCTTTTACATTAGTCCCGACAAAGCCGCTGCTTATCAATGGGCGGAATTTACAGCTGAAAAATTGAAAGAACTTGGCGCTGAATGCGGGGCACCTTCTGAAATGATTAAAAATTTTAAAAAAGAAAATCTGGAATTCGTTAAACCGGTTCCTTATGAGGAATTTGAAAAATTTGCTGATGTAGTTATTTCTTTCGGAGGTGATGGCAGTATGCTATCAGCCGCACGTACGTTGATCAAAACAAATGTTCCCATTATGGGAGTGAATGTAGGGAATCTTGGTTTTCTGGCGGAGTTTTCCGTAAAAGACCTTGAAAAATCATTAAAAGACCTTGTAGAAGGTAATTATCGCGTTGTAGACAGGGTTGTTATTGAAACCGTAATTGATAATGAAACTATATACGCATTGAATGATGTAGTAATCGAGAAAAAAGATTCTTCAAGGATGATTACAGTCTCTGCTTATGCCAATGATAAATTCATAGCTGACTATAGAGCCGACGGATTGCTTCTAACAACTCCTGCCGGTTCAACAGCTTATAACCTTTCGTGCGGCGGTCCCATAATTTCACCGTCAACACCGGTTTTTTGTATTACACCTATCTCCCCGCATTCACTTACTCATAGACCGCTGGTGATTGACGACACGAGCGAGATCAAATTAACGGTTTATTCTCCTACCGGTTATTGCAATTTTGTTGCCGACGGTCAGCACGAAAAGCAACTGGCTAACAACGACAGCATCTTATTCAAAAAATCAGAAGAAAAAATTAAGCTCATAAAGCCATTGAAAACAACTTATTATGACTTATTAAGGGCGAAGCTGCTCTGGGCTGCGAATACCGTAAGAAAAAAGGATCAATAAAGAATTTTCTTACTTTCGTTTGATTCTTGAAAACAGACCTATCTCAGGGCTGAAAATGAATTTCAATATAGCCATCGTCCATGATTTATGAGTCTTGAGATTGTCATAATATTCGGGAACTGATTTCCTCAATTTGTGCAGACGGCTGCCGTGGATGTTGGGAAAGTAATCATACTCGTTGTGGCAGCCTACATTGAAAGCCAGTTTGTTTAAAGGACCCTATTTATGAATAATCCTATAGCCAATTGCATAAATACCAGCCCTATTACTATCTAGGCTAAAGAAATAAATTTTACATTATCCATCAAATTATAGCATTTTTTTCCATTCTCAACTAACAAATTTTCAGTTAATGTGTATATCTTATTAAGCGAGGGACTTTAAATAATTTTCGGTGAGCAAAGAGACTTTGACAGTTTCGACAATGATAACTAATTCATTGTCAGAACCGGATTTTTTTGAATTGAATGTTTTACTTTTCAAGGACTGGAAAATGAAAAGAATACTATTGGCTGACGATCACAGCATCGTTCATGAGGGACTGAAATCAGTTCTGAATGATAGAAAAGATTTTAAGATAATTGATTCCGCCTATTCAGGGGACGAAACAATAAGTAAAATCAAAAAACGCAAATTCGATCTTGTGATACTTGATATTAGTATGCCCGGTAAAAGCATATTTCAGGTGGTTGATGATATTAGATCGCGGAATCCGGACCTGCCTATCATTGTCTATTCAATTTACCCTGAAGAGCATTATGCAATCAAACTAATGGAGATGGGCATTAATGGCTATCTGAACAAGTCATCGGGATTGCAGGAGATTACAAACGCGATCGAGAAAGTTCTTACAGGAAAGCTTTATATATCAAACAACCTGTCGGAATTTTACGCCAATTTCATAAAAACAGGTAATGATAAGTCTAAATATGAAAATCTGACACCAAGAGAATATGATATTTTCATTATGCTTGCGTCTGGCAGCAGTGTCACTAAAATATCCGAAAAGTATAATCTTAGCAAAAGTACTATTGCTAACCATAGGAATCATATTCTGAGAAAACTGAATTTGGCAAATAACGTACAATTGACGCTTTATGCTATCAATCACGATTTATTAGATTCTCATACTCTATTCTCAGATGATAGCATATGATCGGATATTATTTGTATTTATTATGTCATAAACTCTTGAAAGGATAAGATAAAATGATATATTCCTTTTGAAATATTATAAATTTTTAATAAATTGATTTTTGTTTTTAGATATATTTATTAATAAATACTATTGTAAAATTTATTACAAAATGAAAAAATGATAAAGATCATTTTGGGCGATGCCCACGAAATTGTCCACATGGGCATGAAAGAACTTTGTAAAGAGTGCAGTGATATGGAATTAGCCGACCATGCCACATCTGCCGAGGAACTTATTGAAAAAATCAAACAACAGGAATTTGACCTTGTAATTCTTGATATCAATGTTAGAGAGAAAAACACGATCGATATTATTAATGAAATCAAAAATTTCAAACCGGACCTGCCTATCATTGTTTATTCGATGTTCCCTGAAGAAAACTATGCTGTTCGACTGATCCAGACAGGAGCTTCCAGTTATATTTATAAAGCCAACGGTCTTGACGACCTTATCAAAGCTATCAGGAAAGTAGTAAACGGGGGCATTTATATTACTTCAGCTTTGGCTGAACAATATGCTGTCAGCATGAAAAACAGGGACAACAGAACGCTGCATGAAACACTTACCAACAGGGAATTCCAGATCATGATCATGCTTGCTTCAGGAATGAGCGTAAACGATATTGCTAAAAAGCTTTACTTAAGTAAAAGCACTGTCAGCAATCACAGGCATCAGATCCTTAAAAAACTTAAATTGAAGAATAGTGCCGAAGTTTCTCTCTATGCAGTAAAAACAGGACTTCTGCTTTATCCGCATTAACATTGAAAATCAAATCTTTATGTAAGTAATATTTTCCGTATTCACATATATAAAACTTAATTGAACAATCTAATATCGAAATTAGGTGCTGCTTAATTTTATTAAAATATATAAGATATTACTGATTTCGTAGAAATTTATTATTTTTGTAGATTATTTTTAAATGTAGCAAAAATAATGTGAAAATATGATCAAAAGTATGACCGGCTTTAGCAAGTCGGAAGCAAAGGAACAGGGCGTAACGGCAGTTGTCGAACTCAAAGCGTTGAACAGCAGGTATCTTGATATTAATTGCAGACTGCCGAAGTATCTTTCCCATAAAGAGCTTGATGTACGGGATATTATCAAGCAGTTTCTAATTCGCGGTTCGGTTACTGTGAATATTAGTATTGAAGCCGATGAATCGCTAATGCCATTCTTTATTGACGAGAATGCAGCGCAGAATATTTATAAAAAATTGAATAGTCTGAAACATAAGCTTAAGTTGAAGGAAACTGTGAAGCTGGATCATCTGCTGCAGTTTTCAACTTATTTTCAGCAAATGGAGGAAGAGGAAAATGTAGAGTTGTTCTGGCGCGTAGCAAAAAAAGCGCTGAACCAGGCGTTGAGAAATGTAGATAACATGCGCAAGAAGGAAGGCGGTCAGCTTGCCCGGGACCTTAACAACCGCATGAATAATATCCAGAAGGACGTCGATAAAATCGAAGGGCTCGGCATCGAGCGCGTCCCCGAAGAGCGCGAACGCCTGCGAATGCGTCTGGCACAACTGTTCGAAAGCGACGAAATTGACGAGCAGCGCCTGCAAACGGAAATGGTACTGATGGCTGACAAGCTGGACATATCAGAGGAGTGCGTCCGCCTGAATTCGCACATTAAGTTTTTCTTCGAGACACTGAAATCGAAGGAATCATCCGGCAAGAAGCTGAATTTCCTCTTGCAGGAGATGAACCGCGAAATCAATACCATCGGCTCTAAAGCTAACGATGCCAACATCTCGCAGGTAGTCGTCAACGTCAAAGAGGAACTGGAAAAAATCAGGGAGCAGGTGCAGAATATAGAGTAGACTTTTTTACGGAGTTTTACTTCTTTTTTGAGAAAATCCAGTTGATAGATTGGTATTATTGTTTGAGAGGTTAAAGGGTAAAGTTAATAGTTTTTGTATTAATCCCCGACTATCTCATCCAATCCATCAATAATAATATTCATTTTGGGGGTGTCGATATTTGTAATCTTTTTACCGAGTCGTGTGTTGATAAAGTTCGGATCTGACTTAAAAATGCACACCTCTGGTCCGTCCGTGTTATCCAAAAACGAACCAAATGATTCTTACGATCAAAATTTAATACTTTGCAAATCAATTAAAACTTAGAGACATGGAAATATAATAAATAGAGCCATATCCCAGAGAACTGTCTCAGTCAGTGGTTACGATTAAATCAAACTCACTGTCTGTTTTGAAAAAATGAAAAATGAGGCAAAAAATCAAACAAAATCTTTAAATTATGTAGAAAAATTCATAAATTGTAATGATTAAGTGTTAAAAACAAAATTTTTATTTCAAACGAAAATATTGAAATAAATTAAAAACCAAAAATACATTCTGAAGGAGATACTTCATGAAAAAGCAAGTTTTTAAGGGCACGGGAACCGCAATTGTGACGCCGTTCATCGAAGACGGTGCGATAGATTTCGAAGCTTTCAAAGGATTGATCGAGTACCAGATCAAAAACAAGGTCGAAGCTATCATCGTTTGCGGTTCCACCGGCGAAAGTGCCACTCTCTCAGCGAAAGAGAAGATGTCGATGTTCATCAAGGCGGTGGAATTCGCTGACGGGCGCGTTCCTATCATTGCCGGGACGGGCTCGAATGATACGAAAGCAACCATCGACCTTACGCTCATCGCCAAAGAACATGGCGCTGACGCTGTCCTGCTGGTAGGTCCGTACTACAACAAGCCGACGCAGGAAGGGCTCTACCACCACTACCGTGCTATCGCCGAAGCGGTGGACATCCCGCAGATAATCTACAATGTGCCCGGTCGCACGAACAAAAATATCCTCCCCGAAACGCAGCTTCGCATAGCCGAGGATTGCGAGAATGTCATCGCCACGAAAGAAGCTTCCGGTGACCTCGAGCAGATCATGGAAATAATCCGCAATGCGCCCGACAGCTTTTCCGTTTACTCGGGCGACGATCCGCTGACGCTGCCTATACTTGCCTGCGGCGGCGACGGCGTTATCTCAGTCATTTCGAATTACGCGACAAAAGACTTCGGCGACATGGTGCGCGCCGGTCTGGACGGTAAATTCGACAAAGCCCGCAAACTTAACTATAAACTGCTCGATTTGATGCAGCTCAACTTCATCGAGAGCAACCCCGCACCGGTTAAGTGCGCATTAACCCACATGGGCATGATAAATAACACTCTGCGCCAGCCCCTTCTTCCCGTTACCGGCGAGAACAGTCAGAAAATAAAGGCTGCGCTGCAAAAGGCGGGATTGGTGAAATAAAGGCTGCTGGCTGTTAATTTATTCATAAATCAACCCGCCTTCTCCTCTTGCTCTTCGGTCAGCTTCGAATAATGCCTGTAAATATAAAATATCGCTTTCACGTAGCTTACAGGCTCTTCGCCGCGGCAGTAGCCGTATTTTACAACATCGTCATTATAATAATCAGGCTTGGATTTTAGCTTCAGATATTTTCCGACGCTGCCGTCCCATTTTTTCGGGTCTTTGTCGTACTTCTCGGCAAGCCTCTGGGCATCGCGGACGTGGTACTGACCGACATTGTACGACGCAAGGATAAACTTCCGGCGCTCGAGAGAATCCGGTATATCTTTCCAGAATTCCCCGAGATCTTTCAGATAGCGTGTGCCGCCGCTTACATTCTGTCTCGGATCGAGAGGATTGGAAACATTGTATTGTTCAGCGGTGGGATCCATTAATTGCATCAAGCCTTTCGCGCCTGCCCATGATTGAGCTTTCCTGTTGAACTGAGATTCGGCATATACGAGCGATGCCAGCAGTTTCCAGTCCCAGTCAATCTTATCGGCATATTCCTTGATGATTTCATCATACCGGGAAATATTGCCGGTTTCCAGTGCAAAAAGATCACTACCCAGCCGCTGGACAAACCCCTTCCTGTCATTGAAATACTTATTATAAACTATGTTATAAGTTGGCTTCCTCTTGATTTTCTTTATCCAGTGGTTGAGGGTATCCATCAGCTTCGGAGAGTTCTTCCGCAGCGCCCAGGCGTTTCGCTGCAACAGACTCACCTGGGTATCAATGAAGAGATTTTGAAGATATGTCTTATTAATTTTTGCAATATCTTCATCGGCTGCGGTCAGACCTATCTTGCCTTTGGACACCCATTCGATTAGTTCTTCGGTAGTAACATCGCCTGCCACAGTGTCTATGTGAATATCGCCGCCAATCTCGTGCGACAGGAACTTAAGCCGCTCGAAGTACGCCGAGTTCTTCCTCACGTGCACAGTGTCGCCTTCAAGTTCATGCACGCTGAGAATAAGCTGCTCTTTGATTCTATACATTGGCATTTTCCGCCATTTTTTGGGCATTTTCTGGACGAGAACCTGCTGCGTAGGCGTATGTTCCTCCGAAAATGCGACTTTACGTTTTCTGTTTTTGGTAATTGTCAGGTTGTGCGCTATAATGTCGCCTTCACCGCGGTTAAGCATTTTTATGAATTGGTCGAGGTTCTCCGCTATTACAACCTTCAATTCCACATCAAGATATTCGGCGAAGCGCTTCATGAGTTCGTAATGGAAACCCATCGGCTGCCCGCGGTATAAGAAATAATTGGTCGGACCATAGCTGATAATGACTTTCAGCGTGTCGCGCGCCAAAATTTTAGGCATGTCAATCTTCACTTTAGGTTTTCTCTCTGCGCTAATCTCTTCGCCCGAGCATTTCCAGAGCGTTACACTCATTGTTAGTAATAAAAAAATAAGTCCAATTTTAGAAAGTAACGATGATTTCATGGAGAATTTGAGATTGTGAACAATAATAATTGAGAAGTTTATTACAAATAAAGAGGAATTCGGCGGGATTTTATTTAATTATCTTTTTCGTATAAGTGTATTCAGCTAACTGATTCTGATTTAAACCCTTTCTATTCCAACTAATTTCCAAATAAAATCTAATTATTAACAAAAATTAATAAAAAAGTACTTGCATATAAGGAAATTATTATTATTTTAGTAATAACTTGTGGTATTAAAATAAGAAAAAAGGTAAGAAACAGGAAAGCTGAAAAGTCAACGCGAGGAGTAAGAGAGACTTTCAGGGTAGGAAAACAAGCGGACGACAGTTCTTTTGTGAATTTTGATTTTTTTATTGACCTGATTGGTCATAATATAAATAACAATTAATCAACTACTCCACAGGAGGGAAAAATGAAATCTTTACCTGCAATTCGCTTATGTATCTTCGCATTATTTGTCGGAATCCTCTACGGGGGGGGGGTGAGTTTAAAAGCTCAAAATCCATGCGATAATACATATCCTTGGCCTCAATTAGGTGATATTGGAATAAAGACAACATCACCAGAAAAACCTTTGCATATCGATAGTAAATCAGATGATTGCGTTGATCCGGCAATTAAACTTTCCTATACATCGGAAGTAGATATGCCATTTTGGGGCTATCTTGTACTAAATACGGCGCATAATTATAACTTATATTCAAGTATTGCCGACGAAGGCGATTTGTTGTTATCATCCAATGCGAGAGCAGAAAACGGTTTTCTATCAGATATAATAATATCCGCAAGAAAACACACCGGCTCAATACGATTTGCCACTACGCCTGAATCGGAAGGAGATGACTTTGAACGAATGACAATTATTCCGGACGGTAATATTGGAATCAGAAACCCAGCGCCTCAAAATTTATTAACGACAGATTTAACTTTAGGTATGGATTTCTGGAATGATGACATCAATTTCCAGGATGTTAGATTTAATTGCTACTCCAGCCTTGAAGAAGAACGTGAAGGTGGAGATCTTAAAGATACATCAGGCGGTGAAAGAAGCTATTATGAGTCTCATTATAATGTTACGCCAGGATATTCAAGTGTAATACAGAGCAAAATTCAACCAGGTCAGGGTACTATGTTGCTTTTAGTATCCAATTATCATGAAAATCCGGATTCTGAACTCGAATTTTTTGAGATTACTGGAGGACCGCCCAAAGGTATATGTTTGCAAAATTATGATCTGCAAGTTGGAGATACCCCAGTTGATTACAATGTAACAAATATTGGTCTTGGCAGCCTATCTGATCCGTATTCAAGAGTAGAGATCAAAGGTCGTACCTCAGACGCTGAAATGAATGCTTTAAGCATTATAAACTGGGATAACGAAAATCTTTTTACTGTCCGTAATGATGGGAATATTGGTATTGGCACGGAGTCCCCGAATAAAAAATTACATGTCGCAGGCAATGTACAAGTAGGCAGTATGTGGTACACTCCACAACTACCACCGGAACTTGAATATCGGTTAGCCGTTAATGCTCAAATTGTAGCGAAAGAAATAAAAGTTAGTGATAATGATTGGGCGGACTTTGTCTTCAAAGAAGATTATGTACTTAAAGACATTAAAGAAGTAGAAAATTTCATACAAGAAAACAAACATCTGCCGGATATTCCAACTAAAGAAGAAATTTCCAAAGAAGGCGTAAATGTTGGAGAAATGCAGGCAAAACTCTTGCAAAAGATAGAAGAGTTGACTCTTTACGTAATTGAACTGAAAAAGGAAAATGAAAAATTAAATGAAAAAATTGACAAAATTGAAGATAAATAATAAATAAGGTGAAAAAATGATAAGAATACTTTACGTCTTACTTACTTTCTTTATATTTATAATTTCTTGCAAAGAAGAAAATACAACAGAGAAAGTTGATAATAGTAATTCATCAGATATTCATGATACGGTTTTTTTCGGCAACTCATTTGACATTAAAACTAATCAATGTATCGTTATATTAGACAGCTCCAACACAACTCATCCTCTTAATCCTGAATTAATTGATAGCAGCTATTCGATATGTCTTTTATCTGAGATCAATGATAATAGATGTCTTAAACACGAATGTCCTTCATGCTTTGGAAGTTATGCATACATAAATATCACCTTTATTAAACCTCAAAAAGACACTAATAATATAGATTTAAATATTATTGGTTGTGTGGAAGAACAATCTCCTGTATTTGCAAAAGATACATTAGGGTTTAGCTTCCATTTTAAAAAACTTCTGCCTTACCCTGATACAATTAATACACCAATTTCTCAAGAAGATTATTATGTAACACTAATTATAAAAAAACAATGAAGAAGTATACTTTTTTTATCGTGTTAATATGTATTTTACTAAAAATGACATACTTAGCCTTAAGCCAAGATTATTGCATGACTGAAAGTAATTACGAAGATTTTTTAAAATCTAATAAATCGTCTTCTATATTGAATTATTCGGATCATTATAGTATCAGAATCTTTATTCATATTGTAAGAAGAGATGATGGTAGTGGAGGTCAGACTCAAGAAGAGGTCAATACTGCTTTAAGCATTTTAGTATCGGATTACGAACAACATAATATCTGCTTTTCACTCTTTGATATTAATGAAATAAAAAATTCAAATTTGTATAATTTGCAGCCACCGTTTAATGGCTTTTTTGACTCTGATTCAGACGGAAAATTTGATAATCTCGAATCTTATTGTAATTCCAATGTTATCGATATATTTTTATTTGCTAATGATAAACTAAATTATGGTAAAGCCTCGGGAATTCCAGGAACAAGCTTGGTACTAGGCGGTGTTTATGAGGATCAGTATCAAAATAGTATTAATTTAGTTACATCACATATAATATCTCATGAAATGGGTCATTGTCTTGGGCTATTTCATACATTTCATGGACTTTGCGAAAGTGGTTGTCGTGAATTAGTTGATGGTAGTAACTGTGACATTTGTGGTGATTACGTTTGTGACACCCCTCCTGATCCTCAAACTTTTCAGTATAACGAAGATTGTTCCTGGAATGGTAATACTTGTGGAGTCCCAAATGAAGATGAAAACGGTGATCCTTACAATCCTGACATGAATCTTATAATGATGTATTCATTACCAACATGTATGACAGAATTTACAAATGGACAAGAAAACAGAATGTTAGACCATTTAGAAACAAGTACATTGCTATCAAATGTAATTGTACCTAATGATGTATTTTTATCTAATATTCTTATCAATAATGGAGAATTCATTCTTTATCATTCAATAGTTAATATAATCTCACAAGATAATATAATAATAGAAACCGGTGGCGATATGATTTATCGGGCAGGGAGTAGTATTACAATAAATGAGGAGTTCCATGCAAAATCCGGTTCCGAATTTCTAGCTTATATTGTTGATAGTTGTAGCAGTCTTTATCAAGAACCCTTTAATTCAGCAAAAATTGCCGAACTTAATTACAATAATCAACAGATAAATAAATCAGATGTTAAATTAAATATAAATCCAAATCCAGTAACGAATGTAGTACATATAGAATATACTTTAAATAAAAAAACTGAATTAGCTATTGAGCTTTTTAATGTTTTTGGTGAAAAAGTATCAACCATGACTAAATTTAATAATAAAAAACCTGGTCAATATACTTTAGATTTTAATATTTGTAATTTCTCATCTGGTGTATATTTTGTTGTTTTTAAAACAAATTATGAAATAACAACAAAGCAAATTGTATTTTTAAAATAATAAGAATTTATAATTTGAAATTCAACTTTAATAATTTCAATTTTAAATATAATTTCGGAATTGTCAAAAAAATATATAAGTTAATTTTAATAACGGTTGAATTGAAAAAAATAAATGAACAATTAAATCAGAAAATTAATAAAATTGAAAACGAATAGTAATTGGAGGTTATAATGGAAAAGATAATATTAATTGTAATATTTTTTTTCTCAATTACTTCTTGTAATGATGATTCTACAAAAGTAATTGCTCAAGATAATATTTGGCAAAATACTGACAAAATCAAAGTTGATATAGATAGTGTTATTGACTTTACATCTGACGGTGAATATTTTTACTTTCTAACTTTAGATAGTATAATAAAAGTTAATGGGTATGGAAATGTTATTTCTAGTTATAAACATGAGAATGTGACCGGTATTTATTATGATAAAAATAAAGAAAGATTATTAAAAATCTTAAAAAACTGCATTATTTTATTTAGTAAAGAAGATACTTTGAAAATAAATATTAAAGATTTTAAAGAATCAAAAAATTTTGAGACAAAACATCTTGGATTTAATGGGGAAAAATATTTAACTTGTTTATATCCTTACGGGATAGGAACATTCAACTGGTCGAATAGAATTATCACCGTTGACGAATACGGTTTATTAGAAAAATTTAATTATTTCAGTGGAATAGCTTCAGGTTTTTATTGTTATAATAATCTAATATATTTTATTGGAAACAGTATGATTAAAGATGATGAAGATCATAATAAGCCCTATACTGTTGGCCATTTATATATTTACGATCTTAAAACAAAAGAATTAATAAATAAACCAGAAAAAAATAAGATACCTGTTATTACTCCAATTGGTATTTATATTGATGATGTTGAAAGTTTTTATTCATATTCTAATTATGATAAAACAATAAGAAAATATAAGGAATAATTATTATGAAAAAAATAATAATAATTTTTAGTATTCTTTTATTTATAAAGCATTTATATGCTGATAATTATGCCTTTTTAATATCTGCTGGTAAAACATTAATGGATGATCAACTTTATCATTCAGAATATTGGTATGATTTATTTCTTTCGTATGAAGATTTAATTATTGAAGAGGGATACACACATGATAATGTGATTGTCTTTTATGGAGATGGAAATGATTGGGAAGATACTCAATATAATAGATATAAAAAATCTCTTCATGGATGGCAAAATGATATTGTTGATTATGAAAATTCATATAAAAAAATGAATGATATTTTTAAATATTATGGTGAGCATGTTATAACAGGTAATGATAATTTATTAATAAGATGGGTTGCTGGGCATGGTAGTTCAACAAATTGCGATGATTACGAAGCTTTAATTGAAAATCAAAATGATGAAATAACAGAGCAAGAAATTATAACAATGATTAACCAAATAGATAATTACAATAGAAGAAAATTTCTTTGGATGACTTGTCGTTCTGGGTGTTTAGCATTAGGAAATTATAGATTAAATGATAATGATAATTCTATTATTATTACTTGTGCAGATTGTGAGAATGGTTGTAATTCTTTTATAACACAAAATGGTAGACCACATGCAGAATTTAATTACATTGTAACAAGCTCTTTGTATGGTGAGGATCCCTTAGGTGATTCCTATGACGGCGATCATAACGATGATAATGTAATTAATTTTAATGATTTATTTGTCGAAGCGGATGTCAGCCCTATTATGAATTCCGACCCGCTAATTGGCGACGATTGTCCTATGGCGGATTTTTTGTTTATCGACGAGGAATTAGAATTGGAAAACAGCCAGTTAGATGACATTTTTTCTTATCGTGTTGATAAGATTTATGCATCAAATAACTTAACTGTTGCGTCTAATGGAGATGTTACATTTGCTGCAGACAAAGAAATCACCTTAGGACCGGGATTTACGTCCCAACGCGGATCTGAATTTCGAGCTTATATTGGTTATATAGTATTGTTATCCCGGTGGTATCGTTTATGATCCAACGTCAAATAATGAAATTAATAATACCAGTAATCATTGCGAACTTAATATTTTTCCTAATCCATCAAACGGCTTGCTAAAAATAAATTATCAATTAAACGAAGGCAAAAACAATGTTAAGATCATCGTCAAGGACATTTTCGGTGTTAATTTAAAAGAATTGGTTAACATAAAAAATCATCCGTCTGGTTGTTTTAATGCTTCATTTAATGTAAGAGATCTATCGCAAGGATCGTATTACATATCATTAATAATGCCAAAGGAAATAATTACTAAACAATTCGTTGTGATAAAGTAATTTATTTCAAAATTTTAAGCAAAAAGTAAACCTGAATTATGAACAGATTTAGAACTTAAAAATATTATCTAATCTTCAAATGGATTTCAAACAAACCACAGGAGGCAACCATGAAACATTTCATTTACCTATTTATCATCTTTTTGAATCTCGCGGCGATTCAGGCATTTTCGCAGTCTATAACCACTGATCCGCTCGATTCAACCGAGTACTGCGTCGGAAGCGACATAACAGTAAACTTCACAGCCGACGGTGATTTTGAAGACAACAACGTCTTCATAGCGCAAATATCAAACGACGATTTTTCACATTTTAGAAAACTTGGCAGCATAAAAAGCAAAACCTCCGGCACGATCGAAGGCGCCCTGCCGGATGATCTCGAGAAAGGCGATAATTACCGGATACGAGTTGTAAGCAGCAATCCTTACGTCGTCGGCAGCGACAACGGCTCTGACATTGCTGTTTTAGATCCCAATTGTTACGATTATTATCCCTCGATTTTTATTAAGGATGCTAATAAATATCAGCAAATCTTCGAAAAAAATCAACAGATTCAGTTCGATCTGGATCTAAATAAGGAGTATTCCGATGATGCCAACTGGTATTTCGGAGACGGCGCCGATCCGCAGACATATACCGGCTACGATCCGCCGACGGTGTCCTACACAACCACCGGGCAAAAAGAGGTCACCTTCGACATGAAACTGCCCAAATGCTGCAAGGACAGAGCTGATGATTCTAAAAGTATTTATATTGCGAATTTCGACTGTACTGTAGAGATCAACTCATCGGCGATTGTGGATTCAACTTCTATGCGAATTGATTCATTCAGTAAAAATTACCATCATTACTGGATTATGCCTAACGGTATGTTAGAGGCATGGGGCGCTTTTGAGGCTGTAGTAATAGTCGAAATTGGCGGCGAAGTTAAAATAGATCAGTACGCCGGCAACACATTATTTTATTTAAAACCAGCTTCCAGTCTTATCGGAGGAGAATTTTCAAACTGTGTCGTTATAAAAGAAAAAGGCGCAAGCGTCGAGAAATTCGATACTACCAAGAATAACAACAAGCTCATTGAATGCGAAGATCTTGAATACGTGTACGACAAAGCGCCGAAGAAGGGCATCGAAATTCTTATCAGGGAAGGTTTCTTAGACGTCGTAGAACATCCTGAGGAAAACGAAATGACGCTCTACCCCAATCCGGCAACAGACATGCTGTACATAGACAATAACTTAAGCACATGGGAAATCCAGCAAGCCGGCTTAGAACTATACAACATTTACGGAGAGATAATCCCAGCCATAGAGCATAAAATTACAAGCGAGCGTATATCCGTGGATGTATCCGCTCTTAATCCGGGCATTTATTATATAACACTAAGTACAAATAATACACGGTTTGTCAAAAAATTCACAGTAATTAAGTAGCTGATAACCACCCCCTATCCCCCTCCTTGAATAAGGAGGGGGGGGGACGCCGAAGGTGTTACGGGGTGGTTTCTTGTTTCTCTGCAATCATTGAATATCCCTATCTAATATCATTTCCTAATTGATTTACAACAAATTTCATTCATTCCGAATATTACGACAGACCACATTGCAACAGCAAGCTTTAGCTTGCTGCAAAACAGATTATTTCATTCATTCCGAATATTACGACAGAC
>CAZXYS010000011.1:73981-105406 GCA_964645005.1 uncultured Hyphomicrobiales bacterium
CAACAGCAAGCTTTAGCTTGCTGCAAAACAGATTATTTCATTCATTTCGAATATTCCGACAGACAACATTGCAACAGCAAGCTTTAGCTTGCTGCAAAACAGATTATTTCTAACTCGCTGCAAAGCGCTAAAGCGCTTTGTTGCAAAAAGGAAATGATATTACACAATCATCATAATCGTAAAAATCCAAGATCACAGTTCAAAAAATCAGGGAATTCAGAATAATCAGCGCAAATCTGCGGTTCAGACTTTGCGCTCGACGCGTGATGAACTCTTAACTTAAACTCAGTACCCATCAACCTGCAGCCAAAGACTAAGGCAGCCCCGGCTCCACCATCACCGTGTCCTCCCTGCTCATAGTGACCGAGCCCGGATTAGCGCCCTTTGGTTTACGGACATATTTTTTGTAGGTGTAGGCGACCGGCGTATATTTTGCATTGCGAGCCTGCGAGTAGTAAGCGGCGATGGCTGCGGCTTTTTTGATTACCGATTTCGGCGGTTTCTGCTGATTTTTGTCGAGAGCCAGCACCACATGCGAGCCTCCGGCGCCCCTCGCATGAAACCACATATCGTAAGGGCGCGCAAATTTCATAGTCAGTTCGTCGTTGGTGGCGGCGCTTTTTCCGGCATAGACCTTATAGCCTTCTTCCAGCTCGAATTTCCTGAATTTATCTTCACGGTCGCTATCCTTCTGCATTTTGACACCTAAAATTTGCTTTACTTCCTTTTCGGTTTGCTCTAATTCTTTGTTATTGTCAGCTTTATCTATCTTTTCAAGCGCTTCGGTTACCTGTTCCAGTTTATTTTCCAGTTCCGGCAGCCGCTGCTTGCGGACTTTCATATCTTCCTGCGATGCTCTGGCTTTATCAAAATATTTTTCGCTATTCTCGATCAAAGTCAGCTTTTCGTCGAGTGGGATGGTTGTTTCCGTGCCGTCCCAATCATGCAGGACAGCTTGAATGCCCGGTTTATCCTTTGGGTTGGGCTGTGAGGCAAGCAGCTCAGCCCAATGCCTGTATTTTTCTGCTCTTTCGATTGATTTCTCGAGGTCGCGGGCATTTTCGATATTGCGCTGCAATTTCTTCTGCTCATTCCGCAGCATTTTCGACAGTTCCTTGTACAGATCCCGGAATTTCTTATTTTTAATAAAATTTACGTACCGATACTGTACAGCCCCGCTGACAGTATCGAAATCCCTGATAACCTGTGGATAATCCCGCAGCGGAATCAGCGAGAGAATCGTTTCTTTTTCCTGGTTTCGCAGGATATATGTCGTTTGCGAAGACATGCACTCCTCGTAGATTTTCTCCGCTTCAGCTTTTAATTTGTCAATAGTTTCAGGATTGATATTTGCAAGATTTTCTGTGGAATCAATGGCAAGTCTGCTGCAAATCTCCCGCGCATAATATTTCCCGGTCAGATATTCCGATTTGGACAGGGCTTTCTCGATATTCAGATCGCCGGGCAGTTCCTCGAGTTCCTTGACATTACTCTGAGGAACTTCATATTTTTCAGCGATAGTAACTTTCGAAGAATTAAGAGCTTCGACAATATTATGCCTGCTGTCAACGAGGATCAGATTACTTTTGGCGCCTCCGAACAAAATTGCATAGAGAGAATAATCCTCAAGATCAAACCGAATGAGCCTGTTTTTAGGGATCATTTGCACATCCGTAAATATTTTCCCGATAAGGGGTTCAAACAGGTCAACAGTATTTTTCCTTGCACGGTTGAAATCCGGGCGCAGGAAAATACTGCACAGATTGGGGTCCGCGTTGAAATACAGGAAATGCTCATTCTCATCGGTGACCGCAGTAATCACGAGCGAGTCCTTCTCCTGCGAGAAGCACGCCACAATCTCGCATCCGATCAGGCTGCGGAATTCGCCGGTAAGTTTTTCCAATGTGTAATTATGGCGGATCATTGTAATTTCTCATAATTGAACAAACACGCACTCCCAACAACAAGCTCATTTCAGGCAATAACTTAGACGTGAAGAGAGAGTATAAATTTCTTGGCTTTCAGATCTGCGAATAATTTTATCTGCAGCGGCTGTCGCACAAGTGTTAAAAATAGTGAGATGTCCCACTGAGCTCAGCAAAAAACCTGTGTACTGCCCTCCAATAGCAGGCTCTAAAGATATTCGCAGGAATGACATTTGTTGACTTTCGGAACGTTTCGCAGAAAGAATTTAAAGTTGGCTCATAGCTGAAAATTTTATTTCTTTGCATTAAAAAATTTTGACATGGATATAAAACTACATCGATTAAATATGCCCGTCTACAAATTCCGCTATGATAGCCGGGATGGGAAGGATTATATATTCGATCCCATTCGAAAAAAATATGTGCAGCTTACCAACGAAGAATGGGTGCGGCAGAATTTTGTGCAGTTTTTGATAAATGAAAAAAATTATCCTGCCAGCAGATTCAGGGTGGAAACTGAAATCAAGGTGCAAAATATACGAAAGCGCTGTGATGTCGTTTTTTATGATAAGAGGATGAAGCCGTTTATGATTGCGGAATGTAAGGCGCCGGAGGTAAAGCTCGACCAGAAGACGCTCGACCAGATCGGCGCGTATAATTCTTCGTTGAAAGTGAATTATTTAATGATTACTAACGGATTAAGCCATTTTTGTTTTAGAATGGATTATGAGGCTGAAACTTATGAACTGCTGGGAGATTTTCCGGATTATTTTAATCAATCAAATTAAAATAGAAATACTTTAACGTATTATATTTGAAATTATTTTGCATATAAATAAAATTCTTTTTATTTTAGCATTCCATATTATTTGAGTTTTTTAATTTTATTGTAATTTGAAATCACGACATATAGATTGACTGAATATATGAATAATCCGGTTCCAAAAAAAATTACGAGACCTAAACCTTATTTGATAAAGAGCGAGTGGTCGGACGGATTTAAATCGACAATCAAACTTGAAAAGCTAAGAGCCGAATGCCCCTGCGCACAATGCGGCAAGGAACGAGAAAAGAAGCAGTCAGGCGGCGATGGTATGTTCGGTATGCAGATGCTCAATCAGTATTCCGAAGGTATGAACGAGCTTGTATCGCTGAAGCCGCAGGGCAATTACGCGCTTAAAGCGGAATGGGGCGACGGTCACGACACGGGAATTTATACTTTTCAGGTCCTGCGAATGATCTTTGAAAAGCATAAATTGAGCGACGAGGAGATTAAGGAAATGGAAGAGAAGTTTGGGTGAGTTTTTAGATTTCTGTACTTGCAGGAATGAAAAAAGTAAAAAATATATGAGTTTAAAGAATATGACTGATAGTGAATTTAAAAATAGTATTTTGCAGGGTATTCCGGGCGAGCTGCCGGATCCGCAGCCGTATGATCCGAATGTGAATCATGCGCCTGCGAGGAAGGATATTCTCAGCAAAGAAGAGAAAAAGCTGGCTCTGAAGAATGCGCTGCGGTATTTTGACGAAAGGCATCATGCGGTTCTGGCGCCGGAGTTTGCGCGGGAGCTGAATCAGTTCGGCAGGATATATATGTACCGCTTTCGCCCGACTTACGAGATGAAAGCGCGTCATATCGATGTATATCCGCATAAATCCAGGCAGGCTGCCGCGATAATGCTGATGATCCAGAATAATTTGAATCCGGCGGTGGCGCAGCATCCGCACGAATTGATAACTTACGGAGGCAATGGCGCCGTATTCCAGAACTGGGCGCAGTACCTGCTGACGATGAAATATCTCGCGGAAATAACCGATGAGCAAACGCTTATCATGAATTCCGGTCACCCGCAGGGGCTGTTTCCGTCACATAAGGACGCCCCGCGTGTAGTTGTTACAAACGGCATAGTGGTTCCGAATTATTCGAGCCCGGACCACTGGGAGCAATTTAACGCGCTCGGAGTATCGCAGTATGGTCAGATGACGGCAGGCTCTTATATGTATATAGGTCCGCAGGGGATAGTGCACGGCACGACGATAACCCTGCTGAATGCAGGCAGACTGCACGGCGGCGGCGACCTCGCAGGCAAGCTCTACGTTACCTCTGGGCTTGGCGGCATGTCGGGCGCCCAGGCGAAGGCTTCCGTCATTGCGGGGGCTGTTGCAATGATAGCGGAGATAAATCCACGCGCTATCAATAAGCGTCACGAGCAGGGCTGGCTGGACGAAGTTTACGAGAATGTCGATAAGATTATCGACCGCGCCGAACAGGCTCGCAGCAACAAGGAGGCAGTGTCGCTCGGCTATCTGGGCAATATTGTCGATCTGTGGCAGCGGCTGGTAGAAAGAAATATTCATGTTGAACTCGGTTCCGACCAGACTTCTCTGCACAATCCGTTTGCGGGCGGTTATTATCCGGCTGGACTGACTTTCGAAGAATCTCAGCGGTTGATGAAGGAATATCCGGCGCAGTTCAGGAAAAAAGTTTACGAGTCACTGCGCAAGCAGGTTGATGCAATAAATACTATGACTGCACGCGGCATGTATTTCTTTGATTACGGCAATGCTTTTCTGCTGGAAGCAAGCAGAGCGGGCGCCGAAATAATGAAAGAGGACGGCAGCTTTAAGTATCCGTCTTACGTTGAAGATATAATGGGACCGCTTTGTTTCGATTTTGGCTTTGGTCCGTTTCGCTGGGTTTGTACATCCTGCGATCCGGCGGATCTGCGGAAAACTGATAAAATTGCTGCTGATACTATCAGAGAGATGTACAAGACGGCGCCAGATGAGATCAAGCAGCAGCTCGGCGACAATCTTAGCTGGGTGGAAAAGGCGGAAGAAAATAAGCTGGTGGTCGGCTCGCAGGCAAGAATTCTCTATACCGACGCTTACGGCAGAATAGAGATAGCGTCCCGATTCAACGATGCTATCCGCCGGGGCGAGATAAGCGCGCCGGTGGTGCTCGGCAGGGATCATCATGATGTATCGGGAACTGATTCGCCGTACCGCGAGACGGCAAATATTTATGACGGCTCGAAATATACGGCGGATATGTCGGTGCAAAATGTGATTGGCGATGCCTTTCGCGGCGCTACCTGGGTTTCGCTGCACAATGGCGGCGGCGTAGGCTGGGGCGAAGTGATGAACGGCGGCTTCGGCATGGTGCTGGACGGTTCCGAGGATACCGATAGGCGGCTGAAACAAATGCTATTTTGGGACGTAAATAATGGTATAGCCAGAAGAAGCTGGGCAAGAAATGAAGGCGCCATATTCAGCGCGAAAAGAGCAATGGAAAACGAAAGCAGGCTGAAAATTACAATGCCTGCTATCGCAAGCGATGAAATCATTAATAAAACTATTGATGAAATAATGTAAAAATATATTTGGTCAACATAATATAAATTTAAGGATGAACTAATAAATTATTTGGCATAGATTTTTCTACATTACTGATAGTTATTTGAAAACAGTGACATTTTGTCAGATAAAAAAAAGAAAGATAAGTTTTCGGCAAAAAAAGTGAAACTTTTTTCAATTTTGAGTGTCTATTATATAGAGAGACGATGTGAAATAATTAAAAGCGTTTTTTACTAAAGAAAATTATTTTTGGAACGAAAACAATTAAAAAGAGATAATAAAGGGAACCATTAATTTTCGGAGGAATATGAATACAAAAGCTACACTTTAATTAATCAAATGTGTAGATAAAATCAGACAAGGAGAACTATGATTATGAAAGAAGATACGGAAAAAAAAGAACGCAGAGAGAATAAGAATCGGAAATTAACTGGTGATAATTCTATCTCAGAAGGGGGTAATTCAATGGAATTAACAGCACAGATAGAGAATCTGTTTAAAACGGACAGGAAGAAATTCCTGGGGTTCATAAGACAGAGAGTAAGAAGCCAGGAAGAGGCTGAAGATATACTGCAGGATGTGTTCACAAATGTATTGGCGGCTTCGGCTAACGTACAGAAGCCGATCGAAAACATCGCATCCTGGGTGTTTACTGCAGTACGTAACAGAATTATCGACTCTTACAGGAAGAAAAGAGCCGAAACATTCTCGGATATGCAGACACCAAGCCAGGCTGAAGACGGCGTCGATACTTTCGAGAACTTCTTAGGCGAAGACGGCGTCGATCCGGAAAGCGACCTGGTTCGCAAAACTATCTGGGAATCCGTACAGGACGGCTTGGCGGAACTTCCCGAAGAGCAGCGCGAGGTATTCGTCAAGAACGAATTCGAAGGCATTTCCTTCCGCGAAATGTCCGAAGAAACCGGCGTAAACATCAATACGCTGCTCGCACGCAAGCGTTACGCTGTCTTGCACCTGAGAAAGCGGCTCAAGGATCTCTACAATTCTTTGAATGAGAATTGATAGAATCAAATATTAATTAAATGAGAGCTCGCTATTAAGTTAGCGAGCTTTTTTTATGTCGTCAGATTTCTAATTTCATTCATGACAGGTTAAAGGCAAACGGGTAACGGAGAACGATTCCGTCTCAGTCAGTTGTTTCAACTGACTGGATTGCACCATTCGGCAGTTGTAACAACTGCCGGGACGGGGATGCGCTCTAAAAGAAAGGTTAACGGTAAAAGGTGAAAATTGCCTTTTCCTGCATCTCACATTCCCCAATAAAACACCCTGCTTCCCAAATTCCGCACTGAAACACCCAGTTTTCCAAATTCCGATTTGGGAAACGAATTTTTCCAAAAGTTTTACTTTGTTTTAATCACAGGCTGTTACTGCAAAGTGCAACTTTGCATGAAAAAGACATTACTAAATCGGAATTTAGTAATGAGGGGGAAGGGAATCGGAATTTAGTTATGAGAAGATCCGTTAGCCTATTATTATATATCCACTATCTTACAGTTATTTACAACAATCATAACGGAAAAAAAGCTGACTTTTTGTCAGCCGACAAATTGACACAATCCACGGAGTAGATTTAACACAGAATTAAATGAGAGATATAAAATCATATAATTTGTTATGGTGTGCTTAATTTTTATAATGCATTATTAAGCAATGGTTTAAATACTTATAGCAGTCATTAAAAGTGTAGTGAAAATTAACTATCCTTGCAAAAAACAAAATATGTGTAATTATTTAAATAGTTTTTTTAAAAGTGTAAATAGTTTTTATCACAATGATTTAAACAGTCATGAAAATTTAGCATGAAAAGCCTGTCAGCGTGGTGATTTACAGCGATGAATTCCACGGACAGCCGTGGATTTGGCTAACGGCTAATGGCTAAAGGAAGATTTTATCATGTCATTGCGAGGAGCATAGTTGTTGCGAAGCGGAAACCAAGCCGAAGGCATGGCGACGAAGCAATCTCCGGTTAGACGAGTATAAGATTGAATCGACATAAGCTCAGGCTATCCCAGCAAAGTGTAACTTTACATGAAAATCTCATTACTAAATCAGAATTTAGTTATGAGAACGGTTAACGGTAAACGGAAGAGAAAGCAGACTGCAGCCGTAACAACTGCTGGGATAGGAACAGATTCCTGCCACCGCTAAAGCGGGATCTTCGACATTCGAAGGAAAGACAGGTTATATTTATTCCCAAAAATATCTGAGATGAAAAAATGGATTTACAAAATAAAAATCATTTTGAAAAAGTTAACCAAACTGCGTTATTTTCGTAGTTTGGTTAATAGGGATAAAACTTTTCTGGTTTTTCCCTTTGGTTTTTCGTAATTTTATAAACGGAATTATTTCCAAATCAAAGATTTAAACTTAAAATTAATAAATTTTAAGGAAACAGTGAATATTAAAGACAAAAGAATGTTAAGGAAAATAAATTTTGCGATAGTTTTTTTATTCTGCTTCGCTATATCTGTTAGGGCTCAAGTAGTTGATTATATTACGCATTACGGCACGAAAACCGTTTTCGAAGGCAAGCAGCTTTACGACGCCGGACTTGTTAAAAATGCCGAAATGAAGCTGATTGAGACTGTAAAACAGTTCCCCGACAATCCCGCCGGCGACAGAGCAGTCCTTCTTCAGGCTGCGACGGATATCGAATCCGGCAACTACAAACTCGCCGAGGCGAATCTTACCAAATTCATTCAGAACAGGGATAATTCGCCGTTCCGCCCGTATGCAGCTCTGCAGAGGGCTTTCGCCACTATCGAAACCGGCAGATACGAGCAGGCGGAATATTACTTCGTCGAAGCGCAGAAGTATGCCGAAGAGGAATTTGAAGCCCGCGATGATTCTCGGTACAATAACATCGCCCATCAATCGCTGTACTGGCGGGGCATTGCCATGGCGGAACAAGGCAAATACCAGGACGCGCAGCCCGTTTTCCAGGAATGCGTCGAGAACTATCCCGACGGCGAATATGCCGACGATGCCTATTACGCCCTCGGGCAGAATGCCGAAGTCAACCGCCGCTACAAAGAGGCTATCGATTATTTCGACCAAATAGAAGAAAATTATCCCTACTCAAATTCTATCGTTTCCTCGCTTATCAGGCAGGCGAATAGCAGGCTTATCCGCCGCAATCCGACTGATGCGCTGGTTTTGCTAAATAAGACGGAAATGATAAACGGGCATATCCGCGAGCAGGACTCGATCGGCGCGCTGTATGAAAAGCAGACTTATGTTTCCAATCCGCGCGAGGAAGTCCTCTATCTCAAAGGCGAGTCCTACAATCTTAAGGGAAATTACGAGCGGGCGATGATAATTTTCAGCGCATTCCTCGAGACGTATTACGATTCGCCGCTGACACATTATGTAAGGCTTGCAGCGGGCTGGGCGGAACTAAATATGGGCAATAATAACGCAGCGCTGAATCATTACGACGAAATTATAATGAATATAAGCGACGATGAGAATTCCCGCGTGAAGGCGCTGGCGCAGTTGTACCGTACCGTTGCTCTTGTGCGCAAAGGGAACACAGAGCAGGCGCGAAAAGAGCTTTCATCACTTTCCGTGCAGCCGACTTATCCTTATCTCGGTCTTGCATTACTGGAACTGGGGCAGCTGCAATACCGCGAGAAGGAATACGACGAAGCGCAGCGAACCCTCGAGCGCGGCGACAGGGAATCCATTGACGCCTCGGTATCCGTGCGGATAAATTTGCTGCTGGGCTCTGTCTATCTCGAGCAGGAACGCTGGGATAAGTCTGTGGAAGAGTATTCCGACGCCGAGCAGCTCGCCGAGAGAAGCTCGTACATCGTGATGCCGCAGAAGGACTGGTATCTCGCTGAAGCCCGCCTGAAGCGAGGTATAGCGCTCGTAAGAAGCCATCGCAGCGCCGATGCCATACCCGTTTTGCGCAGCTTCCTGAGCCAAAAAGAGGATGCCCTTCGAACTGACGAAGCTCTCTTCTGGCTGGCTGAGGCTTACTTCCGCACAGATTTGCTCAAGAATGCGCAGGATACTTATAATAAACTGCTTGATAAGTATCCTGATACTAAACGCAGAGAAGAAGCGCTGTATGGATTGGGCTGGTCTTACTTCCGCAGGAAGGAACTGAGCAAATCCGCTAATACTTTCGATAAATTGATACATGAATTTCCCGATTCGGAATTTGCTCTGGAAGTGCTGGCACGGCAGGCGGACGGCTATTTCCTTATGAAAAATTATTCCAAAGCGTCTGAAACTTACCGCCGGGCAAAAAACCGCGCGCCTAAAACTGATGAAGGGCAATACTGCGCCTATCAGTTATTCCATGCGCTCTATTACATGAAATCCTACGATCAGGCGATAACCTCATCGCTGGATTTCGTGCGCGAGTATCCGCGTTCACCCTATGCGCCGAAGGCGATGTATCTTGTAGGCTGGATCCGTTTCCTGCAAAATAAATATCATCAGGCGATAGACAATTTCAAATTTCTGATAAAGGCTTATTCGCAAAGCGGGCTTGTGGCGCGAGCACACTATGCCATCGGCGATTCCTACTACAACATGGGCGATTATGAAAAGGCTATCGAAGCGTACAAAACCGTCTGGGAAAATTATTCCAGCAGCGATCTCGCGCCCGAAGCTATGAAGAGTATGCAGCAGAGCCTGCTTATCCTTGGAAGAGATGATGAAGCTATGGCGCTGGCGGAAAATGTTATCGAGACAAATCCCAGTTCGCCGTTTGCGCGTGATCTGGCATGGGGAAAGACAGAGATATTCTATTCCGGCGGAAATTACGAGAATGCCATCGAGGAATATAAAAATTTCATAAAAAAATATCCCAACAGCGAGAAAAATGACGAAGCTCTATACCGCATTGGCAAGAGCTATTTAAATCTCGACGAAACCGAAAAAGCTATCGAGATATTCCATGAACTGAAGAAAAAACATCCCGACAGCAAGTACACTTCAATTGCTTTTCTTGAACTTGGCTTAATGTACAAGAACAAGGGGGATATTGATAAGGCGGATTCAGTATTCAGTCAGGTCAGAGAAAATTACCCCGAGCAATCTTCCGCCGCTCAGGCGGGATTCGAGCAGGCGACGATGAAATTCACCATGGGCGATACCACCGCGGCGCTCAATATTTTCCGCGAGGCAGCCGATACTTATCCTGAGATGGAATATGGCGTTCAGAGCCGCTGGAAGGTAGCGCGCTATCTGCGCTATAAAGGTCTCAACGATTCGGCGAGGGCGGAATTCAGAATTCTCGCCGAAAACAAAGCAAATCGCAGTCTCGCCGCCGAATCGCAGTACCGCCTCGGCGAACTTTACTTCCGCGACGAGATGTACGAGAAGGCTGTCGATGAGTTTAAAAAATATAAAGAGAAATTTTCGAAATTTGAGCAATGGTATCCGCTGGCGCTGATGAATCTGGGCGAATGCTACGAGAAACTCGAGAAATTCGAAAAAGCACGCGAGACTTACATGGCGCTGAAAACCTTGCACCCGGACGATGATTACGGGAAAACAGCTTCATTACGATTAAAACGATTACCGGATTAGTATGAGAAAAATTTTTGTCAACCAACATATTGACTTTTTATTCCCTCAACCCCAGCCCTTCTCCCGGCGGGAGAAGGGAGCAATAAATTTAGATATTAATGAAAGTCCCTTCTACCCATGGGAAAAGGGATTTAGGGATGAGGATGATTTGAACCGGATTAGTATGAGAAATATGATAAAAATAAAAGACATATTGACACTTATTATAGCCGCAATCCTTTGCAGCGGCGCAATATATGCGCAGCAGGAAAGCTCGGAAGAGGAAAAATCCGCTGCCGAGCCGATGTCCCTGCCGCAATTGATAATTATCGACAAGGCAGATCTGAATGTGAAATCGGGCATAAAGAAATTCCCCGATAAGACAGAGCCGCTAAATGAAAATGAACTCGATTCGCTGAATTCGCTGGAAAAGCAGCCATCGCTGCTGCTTCCGATAGAATCTCTTCCGACAAAGCCGACCAAACAAGAACAAACTGACGGCTGCCTGAAAGGCTCATTCGGAAGATTTACCACCACTGCTGCTGAAGCGGGTTACGGCTTTGAAATAAGCGATTACAAATTTTACGGTAATGCAGGGCTGGAAATAAGCGACGGACATGAGGATTACGCCGATTACGGCAAATTCAATGTGAACGCTGTGCTGGATTACATAGCCCCGCGGAAATACTGGATATTCGGCGGCAGCAGGACGCGCACTTATCTTGATCTATATAATAATAATTTTAATCTGTATGCTATAGAAAGCGCGCCACAGAGGAATGTCCTTGCATTAGAGACCGGTGTCAAGTCCGACGGCAATTACCAGGGGTATGATTTCAGTGTGGGAGGCGCTTTCGAGTCGATGAACATGTCTCAAACCGGCCACAGCGCAGCCGATAACGGCATAAATGGTTTCCTCGAGGTGAAGAATCTGTCTAATAAATTCGGGCTTGGCGGCAGAGTAGAGATGGATCTTCGCACACTGCGCGGCAGGGGAATGAATTTCATCGAAGCTGTCGGTTTCGGTAAAATGACTATCGAAGATATAATTTTTAATCTGAAAGCGGGCTTCCAGACTTCGACAAATTCGAAGAAAGTGAACCGCAGCGGTTTTCTGCTGTCAGGAAGGATGGATATAAATCTGAACAGGGATTTCACTGTGAAGGCATCAGTCAAATCGGGGCTGAATAAGCTCAGCTTTTTCGATCTGATGGAAAGGAATCCCTATCTTTCAGACTCGGCGCACGTCGATTATGAATATGACATTGCCGACGTTAAGGGTTTTCTTTATTACCATCCGAACACTGATATCGGCGCTTCGGCTGGGATTCGATTCAGGAAATCGAACCGCCGACCGGTGATTGTCAACGCCGATTCGGGAATGTTCAGTACAGCCTATCCCGATGCTTCCGAAATCCAGTTGATTTTCGAAGGCTTCTGGAATATTACGCCCGAAGACAGACTCACCGGCAATTTCACTGCGAACTTTGCTTCCCTCGGCGATTTTGACAATAATAAAATTCCATATTATGCGCCTGTGAAATTCTCTGTGGATTACCGGCGCGAGTGGCTGGAAAATTTTGGCACACAAATTGGCTTTTCATATATAGGCAATCGCTATATCGACTTGCAAAATTCGGATGAATTATCGGGATATTTCAACTTAAATGCGAGTGTTGACTATAACTTATCGAGAAAGTTGAAAATCTTTGTCAATCTTGAAAACATGGCGAATTCCGATATTTACATCTGGAACGGCTACAAGGAAAGAAGTCTTTTTGCGAAAGCGGGCGTTTTGTGGAAGTTTTAGTATTTTAAATTAATTGGCAAATGGATTATGCCTGAATTCGAAGACGATAAACTTCGACCTGAAGAATCTTCCGGCGGATTCGAGGAAGACAGCGAAAATACTTTCCGGGCGGAACCCGAGCAGGATGAGGATCTTCCTGAAGGGGAAAATCAGGAAGATACACCCGAAGATCCCGCCGGCGAAGATCAATCGCCCGATTCCGGCGAAAGCGACCAGCCTGCCGAATCTTCCGACGAAAAAGAAGAGAAACAACAACCCGAAGAGCAGGAATCGCAGCAAGAAGAAGAACAGCCTGAGGAAGAACCAGCCCAATCCGAGCAGGAACAGATAGAAGAAGAACAAGCCGACTATGAAAAATCAGGCGTGGAATCCCAGGATCAAGAACAGTACGAGAAATCAGGTATTGAGGAAAGCGGACAACAGCAGTATGAAAAATCGGGATTAGTCGGGGAAGAAGAGCAGCTATCCTCAGAGCAGCCCGAAGACACCGAAGAGAAAGAACCTGTCCCAGAAGAAAGCGAAACAGAAGAAGAAAGCGAAGAGCAGCAATCAAGCGAACCTGCTGATGAAACTGAAGAAGAACTAAGCTCTCAGCAGGAAACAGAAGAAGAGCAGGAAGAAACGCCGCAAAGACAGGAAGAGCCTGAAGACACGGAGGAAGAAATCCCGCCTCAGCAAGAAGAGGAACCCGAGCCGGAAGAAGAACCGCCCGCACCCGAAACACCCGATGAGACCGAAGCGGAGACAGCGGCATCATCGCAGGAAGATATTGACAGCATAATCGAAAATATGGATTCCGATGTAAAATCAGAGGACATAGACGAAAGCCTGCGGGAAATGCTTCAGGAAGAGCTCGAAAAATCTAAAGCTAAGAAAGAACAAAAAGCTCAGGAAAAGGAAGGCGAGGAAGAATCAGTCGAGCACAAGGAATTCGTTCCCGCAGATGAAATGGAAGATGCTGAAACGATAGATATTTCCGCAATGGATGCCGATAAGCCGTCAACTTATCTGCTTAAAACGGGCGAGCAAACCAAAACACCGCCCCCATTCCAACAACAGGAAGAACAGCAGGAAGAAGAATCCGAAATGCATGTCTCGCAGACGCCGAAAGAGCCTTCCGTCGAACCGGACACTAAAGGCAAGGTGAAAAAGAAAAGAGGCGGAATGTTTATAATTATAGGCGCGGCTGCGGCTTTGCTTATAGCGATGTTTGGCGGGGGATATTACGCATATCAGACATGGTTTTCCGGTGAAAAAGAACAGGCGGCAGTGAAACCTGACAGCGGAAAAATCGTTCAACAGGATAAAGAGACTATTACAAAAGAAAAAGACACTATAGAGAGAGAAACAGAAACAGCGGCAAAAGATACGGCGGCACAGGACACGGGCGTTATTCCCGAAGATATAGCGGCTCTGGAAGAAGAACCGGAAAAACCGGAAGAAGAAAAAACTATTGCGGAAGCAAAATCGAAACGTAAAAAACAAGAAGAAATTACGATTCCTAAACCAAGCGAAAGAGCTAAGAAAAAAAGGAAAGATCCTAATGCGCTGCCGGTCGAAGAGCCGCCTGACGGCGTTTACACGGTGCAGATATACTCGACGCCGTCGGAAGATGACGCGGAAGAGTGGCTCGCGCGATTGAAGAAAAAGAATGTCGGGAACGCATACATCTCGACGAAAAAGATCAGGAATAAAACCTGGTACAGGGTGCGCTTCGGCGAGTTCGACTCGCGGGAAAAGGCGAAGGAAGAAGCGCTGAAGCATGGTTACGCGAATACATGGATTGACAGGGTGAAGTGAAAAAAATTGGCATTGAACTTGTTAGTTAATTAAAAAAATATGAATTTCGTATAATTATAATTTGTAAATTAAATCGTTTATAAATAAAAAAGTTAAATAAAGAAGCAGTAAGAATATGTTCAGGTCATCAAGATATGAAACCCCGACTCAGGTAAGTCTGAAGATACCATGGGATAAGAACACGGCAAGGGGTTTTTTAGGCGCAATGATCTTTATGGTGCTGTTCTATTTCTTTGCCCCTGTGATAAAAGTCGAAAGACCAAATGTGCGCGATCTGAAAATAGAAACTGTACCGGTTGAACTTCTCAGCTTCGGCATGGGCGACGGCACCGGCAGAAGCGCCGGCAACCTAACCCGCGAAGGCGAAGCAAACAAAGGACCTGAATCAAGCTCGAAGCTCGAAGACGCCAAAAAAGCTGCCAAAACAAATCCTGCAACCAAAGATATTGACGAAGCCGGACAGTTCGTCGCGAAAAACGAACTCTCAGCCGAGAAGAAAGCCAAAGAGAGAGAAGGTGGCAGCGATAATAAAAATGTCGGCAAACGCGACGGCAGCAATTCCGGCACCGGACTTGGCGGCAGCGGCATTGGCGAAGGAGCCGGCTATGGTTTCGGCGACATCGAATGGGGCGGCGGCGGAAACCGCATAGTCGTCGATAAGAAAGTTCCCCGCTATCCTTCCGGCGTTAATACATCCGCACGAATCAAGATAAGATTTACCGTTCTGCCCGATGGCACTGTCGGCAGGATGATACCGCTTCAAAAAGCAGATCCCCGCCTCGAAAGAGCTGCCATGGACGCCCTGCGGCAGTGGCGCTTCAATCCGCTCGAGGAGAAAGATAAAGTAATGGTAGGTGTTATCCCAATTTCATTTGTTGTGGAGTGATCTGATGATTCATGATGCATATATATTTATACTCGGACTTCCAGTCATAGTAAAAATCATATTAGCATTTCTGTTGATGGGATTGCTGTTTTCCATCTTCAAAAAATTGCTGAAATTGGCGATATATATTGCCGTTTTTATCGTTTTGGTTCTTCTCATATTTAAATTGCTTCCGTAGAATATTAGCGAACTTTTCTATACTCTTCAACTATGTCATATTATTGATTTCTATAAGTAAACTAATATTGTTATATTCAAGTTAAATTTATATATTTGTCTCTGATTGCTTTTATTAAATTTGAGAGAAATAATGAGAATATTACACACTGCCGATTGGCATTTAGGAAAGCGTTTAGAGGATTTTTCACGGCTCGAAGAACAGAAAGATGTGTTGGAAGAGATCTGCAGCATTGCGGACAGCGAAAATGTTGACGCAGTCCTGATTGCAGGCGATCTTTTCGACACCTATAATCCATCGAGCGAAGCTGTTGACCTTTTTTACAAAACTTTAAAGAGATTGTCGGCGAACAGCGCCAGACCGGTGACAGCGATTGCCGGCAATCACGATTCACCTGAGCGGATAGAAGTGCCCGACCCGCTCGCGAGAGAATGCGGGATATTTTTCGCGGGCTATCCCAATACGAAAGTCCCTGAAATTGAGTTGGACAGCGGAGTGAAAATTTTGAAGAGCGAGCCTGGGTTTGTCGAGATGAAGCTGCCCGAACAGGACTATCCGCTGAGGCTGGTCCTAACGCCCTATGCCAATGAACAACGGCTGAAGACTTATTTCGACATAGAAAACCGCGAGGAAGAATTGCGGCAGATTTTAACTGAGAAATGGCGCGAAACGACAGATGAACACTGCGACAATAATGGCGTCAATATCCTGCTGACTCATCTTTTCATGACCAAAAAAGATGCCGTTCCGCCCGAAGAACCTGATGACGAAAAGCCTATCCTGCATGTTGGAGGCGCTCAGACAGTATACTCCGCCAATATTCCCGAGCAAATCCAATACACAGCGATAGGGCATTTGCACCGCTATCAGGTTGTTGATGAGCAGCACTGTCCGGTGATTTACAGCGGCAGCCCGTTGAGCTACAGCTTCAGCGAGGCAAATCAGGCAAAATTCGTTTCTATAATTGATGCACAGCCTGGCAGACCCGCCGAGCATAAAAGAATTGAATTGACAAAGGGAAAGAAACTGCTGCGAGCACGCTTTGACAGTATTGACGATGCGGTTGTATGGCTTGAAGCAAATCCGAATAGTCTTGTGGAACTGACTATTGTTCAGGATGATTATCTGAATTCAATGGATAGAAAGCGATTGCAAAATGCGCATGACGGTATTGTCGCTATCATTCCTGAAATTACACGAGTGGAATCCGACAGCAGCAGAAAAGCCGGAATAGACCTAAACAAAAGCATCGATGAATTATTCATAGATTATTTCAAATTCAGGCATGAGCAGGAGCCGAACGAGGAACTGCTGGATTTATTCAAAGAAATAAGAAATGTGGAGGTGGAATAATGATACCTGTTTCGCTGAAAATAAAAGGGCTTTATTCATATCAACAGGAGCAGACGATCGATTTCAAGGACCTGCTGGACGGGCAGGTCTTTGGGATTTTCGGATCGGTCGGGTCGGGGAAGTCCACTATACTTGAGGCTATTTCCTTCGCGCTGTACGGGCAGACCGAACGGCTCAACCGAAATGACAATCTCAAATATAACATGATGAATCTCAGATCAAACCAGCTTGAGATAGATTTCATCTTCGAAAATTCCGACAGTAAGCTCTATCGCTTCACGGTTGCCGGGAAGCGGAATAAGAAGCGATTCGACGATGTTAAAACCTACGAGCGCATCGCTTATGAGAAGGTGAACGGTGAGTGGCAGGCGCTGGAAATAAATACGGCGGAATCATTACTCGGGCTGTCGTATGATAATTTCCGGAGGACGATAATCATTCCGCAGGGGAAATTCCAGGAGTTCCTGCAATTGGGCAATACGGATAGAACGAAAATGCTCAAGGAGATATTCAATCTCGATAAGTTCGATTTTTCCGAACAGGCTGCTAAACTCGATAAAAACAATGAAAATAACATAAGCAATATCGAAGGGCAGCTTAAGCAGTATGAAAAGGTAGATCAAGCTAAAATTGATGAGCAAGAGAAAAAAGTCCAGCGTTTGGACGAAAATCTGGAGCAGAAGCGTAAACAACTGGAAGAAAAGGAGCAGCAGGAGAAAGAACAGGCGGAATTGAAGAAGCTGTTCGACGAATTGCGGCAGAAAAGAAATGAGCTTGAGAAGCTCAAAGAGAAAGAAGACTATTACAAAAAATTAAGTGTAAAGATAAATGATTTTGATTACTGTTACCGGCATTTTAAAGCAATTATAGACAAAAAGATAGAAATAAGCGCAGATATTGTTAAAAAGAAGAAGTTTCTAGATGTTAAAAAGAAAAAGAATAGGGATCTTTCGGAACAGCTTGCTAAGAAAAATGAGGAATTCGAGAAAGTCGGGAAAGATTATGAAAAGCTGGATGATTACAAGAAAGAGCGGGAAGACCATAAGACTATCCTCTCGATAATCTCTCTGGAAGATGAAATCATGGAATATTTTCAAAAAATTGCAAAAGAGAAAGAGAATATTGGAAAACTTAAGAAGCAAAAGGAAGATTTCGAGGGAGATATAAATGAAATCAAGGAAAAACTGGATAAGCTAAAGAAAGACCGCCCGGATATGACGGAATTATCCGAGGTCAGAACATGGTTTACAACTAAGAATAATATCTTGGAAAATATAAAATCAAGCGAGAATGAGCTGAAACAGAAAAATTCGGAACTTAAGCAGGCTGAGGAGGAAATCTCTGAGGCTGTTCCTGAAACAATTTCTGATAATATTAAAATTGCTGAAAAGCCGGAGATAGCTGATATTATTGAAAAAATCAATGGCTTAAAAGAGAGTAATGAGAAGGCAATAGAGAAGTTAGAGAGTGAAGTCGAACATTATAAGCTGCAGCAAAAGCTCGGCGAATTCGCAGATGAAATAAAAGACGGGAAGCCCTGTCCGCTGTGCGGCTCGACTGAACACCCTGAAGTATTTGCGGTCGAGGATGTGAAGGATAAGCTCACGCAAGCTGATAAGAAAATTAAAGCATTGAAAAAAGAGAATCATCTTTTCGATAAAACAAATCAGAAGCTGCGGGATATACAATCGAATAAGAGCAATTTGGAAAAAACTGTTAGTGAACTGAAGGAAAAACTAAGCGAGCAGCAACGAAAGCTGAGCGGGCATAATGAGAAATTCAAATGGGATAATTTTGATCCCGAAAATGAGAAGCAGATTGACAGCTTACTCGAAATATCGAAAAAGATAGAGCAGGAGATAAAGAAGCTCGAAGATAAGCAAAGCAAAACCGAAAAAGACAAGGAAAAAGCGGAAAGGAATTTCGAGAAAAAGAAAGAAGAACTCAACAGATTGGAGAATGAAAAGACCGGTAAGGAATCCGAGAAAGGGACGCTGCTCAGGAGCCTGAAAGCCATGCAGTACGATGAGAAAAGGCATTCGCGCGAATATGTAAAAAGTAAGAGTAAATCTCTGGACCAAACTATCAAAGATATTTCAGAAAGGTATGAGAAGCTTAATGACGAGATCAAGGATTTGAAAGAGAAGATAGCTAATTTGCAGGGAACAATTAATACTACCAAACAAAATCTCGCCGAACAAAAAGAAGAATTTAATAAAGCTGAAGCTCAAATAAATGAAAAACTCGATGAGTCGAAGTTCGAAACGAAGGATCAGGTCGAAAGAATTTTGGCTGAGGAACTGGACATCGAGAAACTGAGGCAGGAGATAAATAACTTTGAGAAGTCGCTGTATTCAGCGCAGAAAGAGCTTGCGAATTATGAAAATCAGACTAAAGACAAGTCCTTTGACGAGGATGAATACAAGGCGCTCGTCAAGCAATTAAAGGAACTAAAAGAACAAGTCCAGCAGCTAAATGATACTCTTGTAAAAGAAAAAGCCTCTCTGGATAAGTTGAATGAGGATCTGAAGCAAAGGAAGGAACTCGAAAAAGAAGAAGAAAAGCTGAAAACGCGCAGGGAGAACCTTAAAACGCTCAAGAATTTATTCAAAGGGAACGGTTTCGTAAATTACGTATCTACCCTTTTCCTGCAAAACCTGTGCGAAGCCGCCAACGAACGCTTCGAAAAGCTGACCCGCCAGCAACTGAAGCTGGATTTGACCGATAAAAACGAATTCCAGGTGATAGACAAGCTGAATGACGGCAGAGCTCGCAGCGTTAAGACTCTATCCGGCGGGCAGACATTTCAGGCGTCGCTGGCGCTGGCTCTTGCTCTGGCGGACAGTATCCACAGGCAGAATAATTCCGATCAGAACTTCTTTTTCCTTGACGAGGGCTTCGGCTCGCTCGACAAGGAATCGCTCAGCCTGGTCTTCGACACGTTGAAATCACTGAGGAAAGAGAACCGCGTGGTCGGCGTCATTTCCCACGTCGAGGAACTACAGGAAGAGATAGATGTTTACCTGAATATTGTGAATGATACGGAGAGGGGGAGTTTGATAGAGAGAAGCTGGGTGTGAAATCCTTCTAATATTCAAGTAAATCGAAAAGTTCTATACTTAACTCGTTTTCAAGGGCTGTTATAAAGCTTAATTGAAATTTATCTTTGGAAAGTATCTTAATAAATTCTTCATCACTTTCACAAAATTCGCGTATCTGTTTTATTCTGCTGATATGATTTTGCCTTTCTTCGGCAAGTTCATACTTATTAAGTCCTAAAAATTTTATCAGATTCTCTGCTTCCGTATCCTCTTCATTCACAGGGAAATAATAGCCGTCATCATATTCAATTCTATCATTGATTTCGTCTGAATTGGGATCCAAAATCGGCAAATATTTGTCAAGTTTTATCGGCTTTGTCCTGTTGAATTTCGGAAGCACTGCATACCAGTTGTGGTAACTGTCTTCATCAGTGTTTTTCTTGCCGGGATCAAAATGATCTATCTCTGCAAGATCAATCGGTCTTATAAAAGCTTCCGAATATGCGCAAAAACCGTATTGGTCATTCAATAGCTCATTCCTGAGATGAGTGTTTTCGCCCTTTTCTCTGTATCGGAGTTCTTCTTTCAGGATGTTTGAATCTTGTTTTTTTCTTAAAAATCTCATTCTCAATCGAAGTTATAATCCTTACCAATTTTTGAAAATTCTTCTATCAAATTCATTTTTTCATTCTGATCTTTTGCGTTTCTGATTTTCTTTTTCAGTTCGACGAATCTGTCCCACATTTCCAATCCTTTGCTGCCCAGAATGTTCCGTACACCGAAATCATTTTTTAGAATATCGTTCGGGTCGTCGCCTTCGGGACTGTTCCCTCTTGCGGCGTAAACAGAGCCGTCTTTGTCAAATTCGAGAATAATTCTCTCAGCCGGATCGAACTGCGCGGAAATGATAGGATTTTGGGTAGCTACAAAAAATTGTGTGTTATGGATCACGCTTTGATAAATATCAATCAGATCATAGAGGAAATCAGGGAACAGGCTGTTTTCAGGCTCATCGATCAACAGGAATCCATTCTCAACTTTGGTATTGAAATACAGTGAAAAGATGTGCCCGAGGCGGAAGAGATAATTCCGAATGCCGGTCGAGAGCATGTTGTAATCAATATACTGTCCGTTATTTTTCAATTTAATGTATGCTTCCAAATTATCATTCAACTGCACGGGATTTTTAGCATTCTCATAATCGAATTCGAGAAAGGCTTTCTCAAGAATTCTATTCCATAATCCGGCTAATTCATGTAGTATCTCAGGATTCTTTTTGTTGAATTCCTTTCTTACCTCTTTGACGGTTTTGTTCTGATTCTCAGGTTTATTCTCAAAATCCCGAAAATCATTTTCGCGTTTTTTGATGTGATAAATGAGATTTTTCCAGAATTCGCTTACAGTGTCATTTGAGACAGTATGATGGAAAGGAAAACTTTTGAATAATTGTAAGGCATCGTTTACTGTCGTTGGTGGAGCTTTTTGAAATCTTGCTTTTTTATTGGAATCCGATTCAGGGGGTGAATATATGCAAAGTAAATTGGGATAATTGTGAATCGATTGAAAGTACTTCAGAGCATTTTTATCATTATTCTTTTTAAATAAATTTGAATTTAAAAAAACATATTCTTGTTTTAATTTATTCGTCCAATCAGGATGATTTTCAACATCTTTACTAAGAAAAAAAAATTCATCGCCAGTTGCAATGAGATAATTTGATAAGTTTTCAAATTTGATTTCAGCAACAATTTGATCAAGTCTATTAAGCTTATCAGATATGATTGAATCGACCAAATACAACAAATTCGACTTCCCTACCCCATTTCTGCCGATAAAGCATACTTTCTCCAGGGGCTGACCGGCTTTTTCGTGTCCCTTGGGATAAGTCAGATCTAAAGTGAAATCCTTAAACTGCCTGAATTCCGGGATTATTATTTTTGTTATTTTCATAGATTCGTAGGTAATTCTTTTATTTTTTATTATTTCAAAAATAAACGAAAAATATCTCATAATCAATATAAAGTTTTTCGGAGGTTGACCCAAAAGTCGTTTTTGTCTATGCTACGACTCTGCTCAGGATAACAAAAACAAGTGGTCATGGGGGCGTCATAGTGAGCGGAGTTGAAATATGACACTATTCTTGCTCTTATAAAAAAACCGGATAGATTAGTAAAAAAATAAAATCCAAATTGCTGCTATCTGTTTATTATAATATAAGTATTTATCAGAATTAATCATTTTAATGGCAGAACTGTTACAGGACATACTATCAATTTTCAATGTTTCAATTGAATTAAATATCCTGATATTTATTCTATCTGCTGCTGCCATTGCATTTTTCGGAAGAAAACTGGCTGCTTTTGCCGATCTTCTCGCTGACCGTACCGGCTTAGGTGAAGCATTCACCGGAATGATCCTGCTTGGAATGGTTACATCGCTTCCCGGCATAGCCGCTTCAGTAAGCGCAGCATTGAGTGGTTATGCGGCACTGGCTGTCAGTAACGCTGTCGGTGGAATAGCAGTGCAGACAACATTTCTTGCCATAAGTGATCTGGTCTATCCAAAAGCTAATCTTGAACATGCTTCGGCATCAGCAACTAATATGACTCAGGCTGCTGTGCTTATCTTTTTATTGTCATTTGTTCTTTTAATAATGACAGGACCGGAAATTACAGTGGGTACTATACATCCGGGCACCCCTGTGATATTGCTAATAGCGGCATTCGGCTATTGGATCGTATATAAAACGAGCGAACACCCCATGTGGCAGCCACGTCACACAGCCGAAACGGTCAGAGATGTTCCCGACCCGAAAGCCTATAAAATCAAGCTCTCGAAACTCATCGGAGGTTTCTCAATATCAGCAGTGATAGTATTGATCAGCGGTGCCATAGTAGCTTATACAGCGGGGAATATTTCCTCGCAGGCTGGGATTTCCCAGACAATAATGGGCGGACTGTTTACGGCTGCGGCTACCTCACTTCCCGAGTTGATAACAACGATAGCTGCAGTTCGCAGGGGAGCTCTCACACTTGCCGTTAGCGACATTATCGGAGGCAATATATTTGATATAATTTTTTTCTGTGTTGCTGATATTGCTTTCATCGGGGGATCATTATATCACGCGGCTGGTGTAGGACTCAAGGAGATATTCTTTACGGGGCTGACGATATTTATGAGCGCAATACTACTGATTGGTTTACTATATCGCCAGCGTCACGGAATTGCTAATATAGGCTTCGAAAGTGTGGCAATTCTGATAATTTACATCTTAGGACTTGCGACGATTTCATTATTTATGTAAAATCGTCCTAATTACTTTTCTTATAAACTATTGCCTTTTCTACCTTATCTGCTGTTTCTTTATCAACAAGCTTTTCAATAAGATTGAGTGAAAATTCGATGGCTGTTCCGGCGCCGCGGCTGGTGACAATCATACCAGTGTCCACAACGCTGTCCTGCTTGTATTTATAGTTGTTAAACTGATCCATGACGCCCGGATGACTTGTCACACCCTGCCCCTTGTTCAGTATCCTGTGTTTGCTAAGAATAGTCGGAGCTGCACAAATAGCGCCTATCATCTTGTTATTCTCTTTTTGATTTTCTAGGATTTTCTTCAGCTTGGTGTTTTCAGTTAGATTTTTAGTACCTTCGTTGCCACCCGGAAGCACAATAGCATCATAATCATCATTTTCGTCAATTTGATCGAAAAGGACATCCGGGATAATTTTAACCATTCTGGAGCAGGTTATTGTATCATTATCGCCTGCAGCCACTACTTCTAAGCCAGCACGCCGCAGCATATCAATGATAATTACTGCTTCCATTTCTTCGGTGCCCGTAGACACAGGTACGAGAACTCTTTTAGCCATATTCTCACCTTTATTATTATAATTATTTTTTCTTTTTTATAATTTTGAAAATCATAATATTTCCATATTTGAAATTTGTTTTTGAAACGAAATTTACTATATGGTATTATATTTGCAATATTTGAAAAAATAATTGCGTATTTTAGAAATATAAAGTTATTGTTCAATTATTGGTTCGTCTCGTTAATACTAACTTAATATAAATTATTAGCAAAAGAATAATGGCTGAAGAAGCAACTACAAAATCATCAGAAGAATGGATGAATTTAGGCGATGATGCCTATGAAGCTGAGGATTATAATTTGGCTGTCGATTGCTATACCAATGCGATACAGGTAAATCCACGTTCACCATTTGCTTACTTCAAGCGGGGCAACGCTTTGCTTGAATCACGTGCGTACAAAGAAGCTGTTCAGGACTATAATAATGCCATTACGCTGAATCCCGAGTTTTCTTTTGCTTACTTCAAGCGGGGAAGTGCCTATATTGAAATGAAGCATTACAACCTGGCTTTGAAAGATATGGATTCCGCCATACAGCGCAATCCGGATTTCTCATTCGCTTATTTTAAAAGAGGAGTGGCTTTTCAGGCAATTGGCGAATATGAAACTGCCATCGACAATTTCAATAAATGTCTTGAATTAAATCCCTCATACAAAAAAGCTTACCTCCACAGAGCTAATATTCTCTTTAATCAAAGAAAATATGATGACTGCCTCATTGATTTTACACGCTATATACAATATGAACCAAAAGATGACAAGGCATATATCTCCCGGGGCATTGCCCTTGGAAACATGGGTAAATTGAAACAAGCCCTGTTCGATTTTTCCAAAGCAGTAGAAATTAATCCCGATTCGATTTTAGCTCATAATTACCGAGGCTTGGTTTATTCGAAATTGAAAATGCACTCCAAGGCTGTTGAGGATTTCAACGCTGTCATTCAGTTTGATCCGAAGATCACGGAAGCATATAACAACAGGGCAGTAGCTTATCTCGCTCTCAAAGAGTATGAGAAAGCAATACAGGATTATGAAATGGCAATAGAAATGCAGCCCCAAAAGGCTAAACTATATTATAATAGAGGCAATGCTTATCAGCATATCAGAAAGTACCCGGAAGCCATTTTTGATTATGACAGCGCGCTAAAAATTGATCCGGAGATGGTGGAGGGGTACACAGGGCGTGGAAATGCCAAAGCCGCACTGAAGCAATACCGCGATGCCGTGATCGACTTCAGCAAGGCTATAGCATTGAATCCAAAGCATTACCAGGCTTACGTAGGCAGGGGGAATGTATTCATGAGTATGGAGCACTATGGTAAGGCTGCCGAGGATTTCACACTTGCAATCGAGATCAAGCCCGAGTACCCTCTCGCTTACCTTAATCGGGCAATTTGCTTTAAAAATCAACAGCAGGCTTATTCAGCCTCCAAAGATTTCAATGAATTTCTTCGCCTGTACAATCGTGATGACAAATTCGCCGATAAAGTCCGCAACTGGATAAAGAGACTGGGATATGATTATGAATACTGATATATAAATTAACTTCCCTTAGTTTAAAAATTTATCAAATCAATTGCTTAAAAATATTCATCAGAGCTTGCTCTACAATCGGTATTATTAGTTGAAGGTAACTTCAGGAATATGAGATTAATCAAAGTGTATTATTGTTTTCGGGGAAAATATAAATTATGTATACTTTCTCCTCATAATTAAAATTTGTCAAATATATATGATTTATTTATATTTAGATAGATATCTACTATAGATTGATATAAAATTTAATATTATTCTTAGAAAACTTTTAATTAATAAAAATAAAATTATATATTTGTATCATACCTTGATTAATTATAAAGACAAATATGATTAGAATCCTCATAGCAGATGACCATATCTATATCCGAGAGGGTATTAAAAAGATCATTAACAATGAAATGGATATGCAAATAGTTGGAGAAGCTCAAACAGCATCGGAAACTTTATATTTCTTGAGTAAAAACAAATGCGATATTGTAATACTTGATTTGAGTTTACCCGATAGAAGCGGTTTGGAAATTTTAAAAGATATTAAAGAAAACTACCCGGATGTAAAAGTTATGATACTGAGTGTTCATTCCGAAAAATTATACGCTATAAGAGCTTTTAAAGGAGGAGCGTCCGGTTATCTGACCAAAGAAAGCCCGCCTGAAGAATTAACCAATGCTTTAAGAAAACTTGCTGATGGAAGAAAATATATTACTGAAGCTTTTGCAGAGGTAATCGCTCAAAATATTAACAGCGACAAAGATAAAAAAACACATGAATTACTCTCGGACAGAGAATTCCAAATATTCAGATTAATTGCTTTAGGTAAGCCAATAAAAGAAATTGCCAACGAGTTGAATTTAAGCCAGAGTACTATTAATACATACAGGCTGCGTATCTTTGACAAAATGAACATGAAGTCCAATATTGAATTGATTTATTATGCCATCAGAAATGAACTCATTAACAAAACATAATATTTGTATTCATATTATATATCAATATTAAATCTCAAATATTGTCGTAAATATTTTGACATAAATTTAGCTAAAAATGCGATTTATTTAAAATAAACTTATTGGTATTTTATAAATAAATTTCGAACAAGTAAGAAATTCATTATGAAGATATTGATAGCAGATGATTCCGATTTTATCAGGGCTAATTTAATTAAATTATTGCATTCGATGGAAGGTACGGCAGATATTTTCGAAGCTGAGAATGTTCATATGGCAATTCAACAATTAAAAGACATAAAGCCCGATATATTAATTCTTGATATTCGTATGCCCGGGGGCAACGGTTTCGACGTACTCAATACGGCAAAGAGCGAAAATTTGGCAGATAAAATTATTATGCTGACTAATTACAATTATGAACATTATAAAAAGAAAGGTCTTGATGGTGGAGCTGACTATTTCTTTGATAAATCAACCGAATTCGAGAAAATTATTGAAGTACTGGAATATTATTTCGAAAATCCCGGTTTAGATCCTGAAGAAATATGACATTCAGCGCCAATTTTAACAAGATGTTATTTAAAGAAAGAAAAAACGAATTTAATACATCAAATCAGGGCAGGCACCCTATTCAATTCTCCTTAACACAGCTCTTGCAGGGGCGCCATCTCCATTTTCGATCTTCAACGGAAGACAAACCATTTCATATTCTCCGGGTTCTACACCAGCAAGATGAATTCCTTCAATTATCCAGATGCCTGCACCCAGCAGAGCTGTATGTATCTGCACTTCATCAATTTTATATCCGCTTACTGAAAGATAATCTACTCCTACAGTCTGTACTCCCAGCTCTGCAAGGTATTCCGCAGCTTCATGGGAAATATAGACAAATTTCGTTTTAAATGGCTCATTATACCACTTATTTTCCGAATTTTTAGTTTTGAAAAGAATCCGCTCTCCTGCTCTAATATTATGCTTTTCCAGTTCATCAGGTTTAATTGATTCAGGATCATTAATTTGGAGCACCCGCGTTCTTCCGATAGTGGCAGTCGGGGGCATTTTGTCAATTCCGATACCGCTGTCTATAAAGTGATTGGGCGAATCCATGTGAGTGCCTGTATGTACGCTCATATCTATCTTTTTAAGATTTATTTTATCTCCCTTTTTAGTATCCATCACTTGTTCAATTTCAACGTCCTGGTCTCCGGGCCAGTGCACCATACCGCTTCTTAGCGGAACAGAAACATCTATCCATTCGGAATTTTTCATAAACCAATCTTTCTTTGTTAATTATTCTCAAATAAAAAAAATCTATATAAGAGCAAAATTGCTAATCAATCATCATCTGTTGTTAACTCTCTTTGAGGCATCTCTTCATTGACTTTCCATACTTCCCAGTAATTAGCCAGCTTACGTCCAACACACTTTGAATTTTCAGCATACATTCTCCTGCCGAATTTATGTGCAGATTTTCGCAATTCAGATTGTCTGCTGACAATAAGTTCGGATAGCTCTCCTAATATTTCCCTGCCGCCAAATTCATCGGGGTATTCTTCGATAGTTTGCTTTAAAATTCCAAGATCATGATCATCGCCCAGATAATCCGACAGAAGATGAGCATCATCCCTGAGTGTAGTCATCATCTCGGACCATATAGGGAGCAGCAGCCTGAGGTGATACCAGTGATACTTAACTCTCTTTCTCCACTCATGAAAATTTTCCAATGCAGGTTTCTCATAAGCCAAAGTCATAGCTTTCTGCCCGCGCATATAAGTTTTTGACACACCCAACGCAATGGCATCGGAACTATCTGCCATAAGTTTCCAATTAATAACTCTCTCCCGACCGATAAGCATACTTTTCTTAAATTGCTGTAGAAGAAATTTTATTCTGCTTTCTTCTTCGGCAACTTTTCTGCGCCGCACTACTAAGGCATTCAAAACCTGCTCAAATCTACCGGTATCAATTTCATTCTCGAACCTTTGCATCAATTTTTCGAAGGTTTCAATAATTGACTGCGAATCTCTGACGAACGAAAGCTGATTAGCATTATCCCTGAACCAGGCATTTTCCTCTCGATAAGTATGTTCGAAGCAGGGGCGCACAAGCCTGATCAGACCGCGTATCTTCTTACAGTTTTTCCTGACTTCATGGACAGTTACGTGGTCATCTATTTCCGGATCGTTTATCTCATCAATAGCATCATCGATCTGCTCCCGGGCGATACGTCTCAGCCCTTCCTGAACAGTTTCATTATGCCTGTATTCATAGCCCATTATTCTGCCGGGTTTATACCAAATTTTTCTTAAACATTTCAATTAAAGCTATAAGATAATAATAAAATTTTTATTAAAAAAAGGAAAGTACCGGCAGAAATAAGAAATATATTTGGTAAAAATGGCAGGGATTATTATTTTTGCAGTGCTTCCTTAGCTCAGTTGGCTAGAGCAACGGACTCTTAATCCGTGGGTCGGGGGTTCGAGTCCCCCAGGGAGTACTGGATAATATACTTGTTTACCGTATTCAACATCAAATACCAACTTTTAATGTTTTTCCCAAAATTAATAATTGGAATTTCACTTAAATTGCCTATTCCCTTCCGTAAACTCTATTCAACTCAGCATAATTCTCTTTAATTTCATCAGTAAGCGAGTCTTCTCTCATGCGCCAGAGCCAATTGCCTTCGGTCGTGCCGGGCTTATTCATACGGGCATCGGCGCCCAGAGAGAGAATATCCTGCATCGGCAGGATTGCTGCATCTGCGACTGACATCAGCGCCAGCCGGATGAATTCCATAGAGACAGAATCGCTGTCAACACTGCAGCCAAGATATGACTCGATCTGCTGTTTCATTTTTTCATCGACTTCTTCTTCGAACCAGCCTCGAAGGGTGTTGTTATCATGCGTTCCGGTATAGAGGATGCAATTTTTAATGTGGTTATGCGGTATATAGGGATTTTTCGCCGGATCACCGCCAAAGGCAAACATCAGCACCTTCATTCCGGGGAAATCATAGTTGTTTTTCAGTTCCCGAACATCGGGGGTGATAGTTCCAAGGTCTTCGGCGATAACTGGGAAGTTGAAGAAATTCCTGAACATTGTATCAAAGAAATCCTCGGAAGGGATCTCGATCCACTCGCCATTTACAGCAGTGTTTTCGCCGGCTGGCACTTCCCAGTAAGCTGCGAAAGCCCGGAAGTGGTCAATCCTCAACAAATCATAAAACTTGAAATTTTGTGAGAATCTGACCACCCACCATTTGAAGTCGGTTTCCTTCAGTATATCCCAGTTGAAAACGGGATTTCCCCAGAGCTGTCCCGTCGAACTGAAGTAATCAGGCGGCACGCCGCCGACATACTCAGGATTCTTCCCGCCGTCGAGTTTAAATAGTTCAGGATTCGTCCATACGTCGGCGCTGTCATAGCTCACATAATAAGGCATATCGCCGATTATGCGAATCTTCTTCTCATTGCAGTAATCTTTCAGCCTGTTCCACTGACTGAAGAAAATGAATTGCAGGAAGGCGTGGTATTCAATCTGTTTTTTCAATTGATTTTCAAGCTTGTGGATAGCTGCTCCATCCCGATCACGAATCTCTGCGTCCCATTGATTCCAGGATTTATTGTAAAAATGCTGTTTAAAAGTAATGAACCGGGCGTAATCATCGAGCCAATGGGCATTATCCTCGCAGAAAGCCTCATATTCAAGTTTCAACGGGCTTTCTTTTTTGTTGAAATTCACAAAAGCCTTTTCATATAAGTCATATTTATAATCGATGACTCTCTCGAATTCTACCATTTCCTGCGAGAAATCCGGTGGATTCAGCAAATCTTTCTCATCAAGCAAATCCTGATCAACAAGAAAAACCGGACTGATAAGCAGCGGATTACCTGCAAACACAGATGAAGTTGTATAGGGCGAATTGCCGACACCTGTATCTGTGGGATTTAGCGGCAGTATCTGCCAGTAGTGGAAATTACTTTCTTCGAGATAATTTGCGAATCGATAAGCTGTCGGTCCCAGATCGCCAATGCCAAAGTGCGACGGCAGTGATGTTATATGCAATAATACTCCTGATCTTCTTAGCTGCATGTTACTTTCCTTAAATTATTGTCAATTTTATCATTCTTTATTTTTTAAAAAACGCATTTTTCTCGGATTTGATTTATTTGCAGCCATCCACAATCGCAGCGGTTGTTACAAGTGTCGAAGCAAAGCCGCTTCAATCGAAACATCCCGTCAACACAGATTCCGAGACAAATTAAACCCTGATTTTGCATTAGAACCTCAGTTATAATAAACAACTATAAAGAAAAATAATAAAATATTGATTATTACTTGCATTTTACAGGTATGTGTTTTATATTGATTATCGTAATTTTTCATTTTTTATAACATTTTCGTCCCTTATACGTACCTGGTGAAATTATGAAAAAGTATAAAACAACCTTATCCAAATCTAACAATGTAGTGCTGCGAAAAAAGAAAATTAAAAATGGTTATTCTCTTTTTTTAGATATACATGATTCTGCTAAAAGACGCAAAGAATATCTGAAATTGTATATATCTGATAAAGGTAGACCGACTGAGGAAGATAAAGAAACACTTAAACTTGCAGAAAGGATTAAATCCCGAAAAATTCTGGAAATGCAAGCCAGAGCACATAATGATGAGACTATTATGCCTAAGCAAAAGGATTTTATGCTTTATGTTGATAAGGTAATCAAGGAAAGTAATTTTAAAACTAATACCATTAATAAATGGGAAACTTTAAAATATCACTTAAAAAGATTCTCGCCAAAAGGAATAACATTTCACGATATAACTCCACAGTGGGTGGAAAGCTTCAAGATGTATTTATTGAATTCAGTTCAAGCGAGTTCAGCTCAATGTTACTTTGCTACTTTCAAAGCAGCTCTTAACAAAGCTCATAAAACGGATATTATTATTATTAATCCTGCCAAAAAAGTGAGTAATATTAAAATACAAAGACCTTTGCCGAAATACTTAACCTTAGATGAAATTAAAATTATTGAAAAAATTAAATTTTCAAAAGAAGAAATTAAAAGAGCTTTTTTCTTGACTTTGACACTCGTCTGCAAAAAATTGTCGTAAGTCATTGATTTTTCGTTCAAAATTTTGGAAATTGCAAAATCTGTAGTGCG
>CAZXYS010000012.1:0-105292 GCA_964645005.1 uncultured Hyphomicrobiales bacterium
ATAAAATAAAGAGAGGTAGTACATCTCAAAAAGTGTTGGAAATATATTAGAAACATAATTACAATATTATGTAAATTATTATCACACAAATGCTTATAAGATTGACAGTTCTTTCCGGGAGAGGGTGTAAGAATTTCTTTTACACTGAAAGTGAGGCTGACTCATAAGTGGTAAAATCTCGGGAACGTCATTCAGAGCGCAGCGAAGTTGAGCTTGCGAAATCCCGCTTTAGCGGGGAATCCAGTATTCATCTCAAATTCAAAATACAAAAACTGCATTTGTATTGTGAATATGGGTTAAAACTCACAAAGGTTTTACAAAGATAAATTTTTTTGGAACAAAATCGTTTTTTAAGTGTTTATTATAATATAAGAACAGTGTTAAATAAATATTCAATTTTCAATAAAAATTTTTTTCTAAATAATAAGGTAGACAACGGAAATGATGAATCTTAGCTTTACGAGATTGAATTACATATTGATTGTTATTATAGGATTAATGATTATATCGCCGAATTTGTATTCCCAAAAGAAAATCAAAGAACTGGAATTACTTCAATATAAAGAAGATGTGAAATTTCATGAGCTGCGTGACGCCCTTCAAAAGCAATGGAAAGGTGTTCCCGAAGATGAACGCCGCGGCTGGAAGCAATTCAAACGCTGGGAGTGGTTTTGGTCGACACGCGTAAAAAGGGATGGCAGCTTCCCCAATCCAATGAATATTTATAAAGATGTGCGGAAATTTCAGCAGCAAGACAATATACAAAATAACACATTGGATTATAAGTGGGAACAAATGGGACCTTTTAAAGCGCCGCCGGGCGGACAGAGCAGCGGTATCGGCAGGATAAATATAATAAGGTTCAATCCGCTGGATACGAATGAAATCTGGGCTGGTGCGGCATCCGGCGGCTTATGGAAATCAACTGACAATGGCAAATACTGGCAAACCTTCGATTTTACGCAATATATGTCGTTAGGCATTTCTGATATTGCAGTATATCCTGAGGATTCGGACATAGTTTATGCAGCTACAGGTGATGCTGACGGAGCACAGGCAATGTTCGGTCCACCGAGCATAGGTGTTCTCAAGACAACAGATGGTGGTGAAAACTGGTTACTTACTAACCTTGGTTATAAACTGGAAGAAAAGCAAATAATAGGCAGAATACTTGTTCACCCGGAAAATCCGGATGTTGTTATCGCCGGAACCTGGGGCGGAATATACAAGACTACTGACGGCGGCGAAAGCTGGGAATTGAAATCCAATTCGCAGGGGATTCAGGATATGGAATTCAAACCTGATGACTACAATGTTATCTATGCTTCCACGAGGATTTACGGACGCAATTCTATTTATAAGTCAACAGACCTTGGTGAAACATGGGACGATGTATATCAAGAAAGTGGTACCCGCAGAATAGCTATAGCAGTTACAAAAGCACAATCCAATTACGTATATGCCATTGCAGCGGAATTGAACAGGACTTTCAAGTCATTATTACGTTCAAATGATGCCGGCGATACCTGGGAAATAATGTCTGAAGATGATGCACAGACACCTGACGTACTGACGCGTTATGATGGATTTCAAGGAGACGATCAGGGGCAGGCTGAATATGATCTGGCAATTGATGCAGCTCCCTGGGACAAGAATCTTATCTATGTGGGAGGAATTAATATGTGGATGTCGTCGAACGGCGGAAGAAATTGGAAGCAGGTAACACAGTCATGGAAAACGGAAAATACTGCCGTTATGCATGTGGACATACACGATATAATTTTTCATAAAAAAACTAATGCACTGTATTCTGCTCATGATGGCGGCATGGACCGCTCCTATGATCGCGGAGAAACATGGGAAGAGTTATCTGACAATATGGATATAACACAGTTCTATAGATTGGGAGTTTCCCAAACAGAAGAAAATTTGGTCATCGGCGGCTGCCAGGATAATGGCACCAATCTGTTAGATGATGGAAACTGGGAAGAAGTATACGGAAGTGATGGAATGGAATGTATAATTGACTATGAGAATCCTCAGAGAATATATGCTTCCATTTATTATGGGAATATTTTCAGATCGACGAACAGAGGCAGGCATTTCAGGTTTATGTACGGACCGGATCGTGCAGGTCAGAGCGCTGCATGGCTGGCTCCTTTTGTAATAGATCCGCAGGACCCCAGCACGTTGTATGTTGGGTATAATGATGTGTTTAAGTTTGATAATTACGGGACAAAAAATCCCGAAAAAATATCAGAGTTCAATAGCAGCGTGCTTCACTCATTGGCTGTGGCTCCGTCTAACAACAACTTTATATACGCTGCGACATACTCCAGTTTACACTTTACATCCGATGGAGGTGAAAATTGGGATAGAATAAATATTAACAGGAATCCAATTACTTATGTAGCAGTGGATCCGGAAAATCCACGCCGCATTTGGATAACTATAGGCAGCTATTATGAAAACAGTAAAGTCTGGGAATATGATGGTAGTGAATGGACAAATCTCAGCGGTAATTTGCCAAATGTACCTGTAAATTCAATTGCTTATCAGGAGAACTCCCCGGATAGATTGTTTATCGGAACTGATATAGGAGTATTTTATTCCGATTATGGTTCTGCATACTGGCAGAAATATGGAAGCGATATGCCCAATTGTATAGTTTCCGAAGTCGAAATTATTGAAGAGAGAAACATGATCTATGTCAGTACTTACGGCAGAGGCATGTGGAAAATTGATCTGTTTGATTGTAATTTGCCTGAAGCTGCTATAAATATGACAGGTACCGTTGATATTTGCGAAGGAGACAGCGTTGAACTAACAGCTCAACCGCAATATTCCAATTATTTCTGGAGTACCGGTGAACGAAGCAAGACAATATATGCAAAGGAAAGTGGCGCTTATTCTTTTATAGAGGCCGGACCTGACGGCTGCCAGTCTAAATCTCAGAAAGTTGAAGTTAATATGATCCAGGTCAATGATATGGAAATAAACCCAGGCAAAGGCTTCCCACTCTGCGAAGGGGATTCTATTGATGTTATATTGACCGCTACTTTCGGCTTTTCAAAATATAAATGGTCGACAGGTGAAACCGGCAGATCAATAACGGTAACTGATACAGGAACCTACAGCGTAACAGGTGAAACAATCGAAGGATGCAAAGCTGAATCAGGACTCTTAGAGTTAAAATTTGCCCCTGTCCCAGATAAACCGAGTATAACAAGAATTGCCGAAGATTCCCTAAAAGCTACGGAATTCAAACCGATAGGAAATTATTCTTATAAATGGTATAAGAACGGTTTACTGATGATTGGCAAAAATGAAAGCGTAATAAAAATTTCAAATCCGGGGGATTACGAAGTTATAGTAACAAATGAACCCGGATGTTCCAGTACCTCTGATGTTTTCACTGTGGAAAGCGTAAGTGTTAATTATCTGAGTGAGGATGAAAACTTTACGATCATTCCCAATCCGGGTGAAGGTTTGTTTAATATAAAACTTTACTCAGGCTTATCAGGTGGGTATGAACTCAAGTTAACAAATAATCTCGGTATTAATATTCTCGAGAAGAAAATCCATGTGCCGGCGGGAGAACTCGAGACTAAAATTGATATTAGCGAAATGTCAGCCGGTGTGTATTATTTGACGATAAGGCATAAGTCTGAGATCTGGTTTGCACGGATTATTAATGAATAAGGTCTTATTTCTAAAATTTTAACCCTTGTCCAATTTGGGCAGGGGTTTTTATTTAGGAAATAATTTTTTTCAGGTATTTTATGTTCCTATATTTGCAATGAGATATAGGAACATACTGGATAATCGAATATGATAGCGCAAATTAAAGGGAAACTCATTTCAAAATCAACAACTGAGGCTGTAGTGGACTGTAATGGTGTAGGTTATCTAGTAAACATTTCAGTGATGACGTCAGAAAAGCTGCCCAATAAAGGTGATGAGGTAATGCTGCATACAATATTGATACCAAGGGAAGATTCTCTTAATCTTTATGGATTTAGGGACGAAACCGAACGCAGTGCTTTTCGCCATTTAATCTCAATTTCTGGTATCGGCGCCAAAATAGCTTTAGGAATATTGTCGTCGGTATCTATAGAGGAGTTACAGGAGCTTATAATATCCCGCAATACGGCTGGGCTCTCTAAACTCCCCGGAATCGGCAAAAAAACTGCAGAAAGAATTATCCTGGAGCTTCGGGATAGAATAGAGAAAATCGGCGCCGGATTAGTACCGGCAGCATTGAGCACGGAAAATGCAGTTAAGGAAGAAACGCTATCAGCTTTGATGACTCTTGGCTATCCAAGAAACACTGCGGAAAAATCAATTAAGAAGGCTTTGGCTGATTCGAACGATAGCGAGATTAACGCTGAAAACCTGATCAAGAAGGCGCTCAAGTTCGCAATGAGCTAAGAGCATTTAATTTAAATGAAATAGAAAAAGAAATTATGTTACTTGTTATTCCGGCAATAAATTTAAAGAATGGGCAGTGCACCGAATGCATCACCGGATTAAGCGGTACTGAATCAATGTACCGCAATTTCTCTGATAATCCGGATGAATTATGCAGACTTATGCGCCGGGAAAATGCAAAATCCTTACATATCACTGATTTGGATTCATTTGAAAATAATCAGGATAATTTTGATCTGATTGCCGGAATAGTCAATTCTGTTGAAATACCTATCAATTTGCTTTATAACTTCAAATCAATTGACACATGCAAGAAATTTCTCGATATAGGTATCTACCGAATCTTTCTTAAGGACCTGATTTTAACACACCCGGATAATGTCAAAGAACTGATCAAAGACTACAGGGCTTCCCGAATAAGCTTTGCTTTTATCGGTATCCATGAGAATACAAAAATTAATGACAAAAACGTAAGCCTTGACGAATATATGGAACATGTGAAAAATGCAGGCGGACAAAGAATAATTTACTATGATGAATCCGCTGCTAATGCCGGTAAATTGCCGTCACCGGAAACTCTTAAAAAAATAACAGGCGCTGGTTTCAGAGTTACTTTGTATGAAGGCGTAAAAAATCCCGAACAGTTATGGGAATTAAACGAGTTGTTCACTGAAGGAATTGATTCCGTAGTTATAGGCAAACCTATTTATGAAAATAATTTCCCCTGCCAAAATATCTGGCGACTCATAGAAGCTGAAGTGGAACCGCCAAAACCAAAATAAAATCTTATTATTAGCTGGATTGTTAAAACGAGATATTTCTTTTTATAATGACGGTTATTTGTAATTGTTTGAAACGGCAAGTTTCAGCTTGTTGCTAAATCGAATTATTTAGATTCTTTGCAAAGTGCTAAAGCACTTCGTTGCATACGTTTACTAATATAAATTTTTTAAACCCAAAAAATTCATTATAACAATTCCTCATCCCTAAATCCCTTCTCCCAAGTGGAGAAGGGACTTTCAGTGTAAAAAGAAATTCTTACACCCTTTCTCCCGGCGGGAGAAGGGTTGGGGATGAGGGGGAATAAGTGATTGTTTATGTTCTAATGCAAAATGCGGGTTAATGTGGTTCTTAAAACCAGCAGCCAGTTGCCTGCAAGCATTATAAAACCGTTTCAAAAAGGTTCATCTTAATTCATTTGTTATTTGAAAACCGGACCAACACTTATAAAACGGCTGATACCATTGATAAAGTAAAAGTATCAAAGATTGATAACACGGACTAATACCTATTTATATAAGAATTAGTGGCATATCCTAAGAGAATTTCGGACGGGCAAAGTTATGGTAAAAATTACAGATTGAGAGTCGATAGCCCAAAAAGACAGATCAGTATTATTTATTAGCTATTTAAATTTTCCCTGCACTCCCGACGGAAATTCCTCGGTATAAAAATATTCCCCATCATAAAACATCGTATATATTTGATTTCCACAATTGTAAATATTTAGTACCCCCTGGATAATTTCATCAAGATCGTAAAGAGATTCCAAATATAGCCGGCTGCGTTTAATTTTTGCCTGTCCTTTTTTAACTCTCTTTAACTGTTTCTTGTTATATTTATTGATCTTATCTTTGAATTCCTGAGCCTTATTTTCTATCTTGGAAATTTCCATAAAGTTTTTATTCTTCAAATTATCAGTACATTTAGTTAGAATTTCATTAAAACTGTTCTCAAGATCTTTTAACTCATCAATCTGATCATTCGTGAATTGCGGGTGAGTATTGCTTGTATAATTATGATTTTGAGAGGTAATATATTTAAGATGGTCTGTGATGGTATTCAAAGACGACAAAGTTCCTGAAAAATATAGTCCATGATCAAGGTCTTCCTCATCTTTAGAGAATTTCGTCAACTGGATTATATCATTTACGAGAAAATTCAAATCCTGACCCAGCTTGTATGCTTCCATCTTGGATTTTTTAAGAAGTTTCAGATCCTGGTTAATAATACCCACATTAGTCTTTTTCAAAATATCATTAATCTGTGTAATGAAATTGCTTATATCTGTCAAAATTCCTTCAACCACCATGACCGGAGTTTCTTTCCTCTCGCGTTCTTTTTCTTCACGTTCTTCTTCTTTTTCAGCACGTTTTTTATGAAGTCGGTATGTATGGATCAAGACTGCGGAGGCAGCAAGCAATAGCAGTATTATCGCCGGTAATTTGCCGTAATAAATAATGACTGCAAAAGTAAAAGCAACGGTCGAGCCAATAATTGCCGTCATAAACCACCCTCCTACAACTGTCATAACTCCGGCAACTCTGTAAACAGCACTGTCTCTGCCCCATGCTTTATCCGGTAGAGCCGTAGCCATAGCCACAATAAATGTGACGTAAGTGGTTGATAGCGGCAGTTTAAGATTTGTAGCTATGGATATGAGACCTGCTGCCACCATGAGATTTACTGAGGCTCTTACCAGGTCAAAAGCCGGGTATTCCCCATTTTTATCGGGTTGTGGTTTATACTTACTTGAGTCAAATCTTTCTCTGTATCTCTTTCTCAAGTTTACAGGTACAATTTTAGCAATTCCATCAAGAAAATTGATAACTAATCTTACAAGCAATTTGGATAAAGGATAAGCCTCAAATCTTTCATAGCCTTCATCCTGTCTGCCAAGACTGACTTCAGTTTTGGTAACGGTTCGGGCTTTCTTTGAAAAATAAAGAGTCACCGCCATAATTATACCGGCAAGAAGTAAAAGATACCCATTTACGTTGACCTCCCCTCCCAGAGCTTTCATTGTTCCCGTCAAAGGATTTTCAAATCCCTGGGCAACTATATATGATCTTAAACCGGCTAATGGGGCGCCGATAAAGTTTACAAGGTCATTGGCAGCAAATGCCATAGCCAATGAAAAAGTGCCTATCAATACAATAACCTTAAGAATGTTTATCCTTGTAAACCATAGCATAAGCTGAAGAATAACTGTCCAAAAGACAAAAGCGCCTGCAGCTATTAACATAGAATTCTTATTCATCATTTGAACTACATCATCTGTCATGAATGCAGCCCCTTTTGACCCCTTTATCAGGATGAAAAACGTAATTAGAGTCAGCGCTATACCTCCTAATAATGCACCATAGCGCTTGATCTTTTTCTCAAAATCAAATGTCAAAACTAAACGCACAAACCATTGAACAATTGAACCTACTATGAACGCTATCAATATGGAAAGAAATATCGCGCTAAAGATCTTGATTACATTACCGGAATTTATATAGACAAATACCGTATCAAATGATAGTCCCGCTTCCCAAACTTTTATCATGGACACTCCCATAGCCGCTCCGAATAATCCGAAAACTATCGATACAGTCGTCGAAGTTGGCAGCCCATAGGTATTAAAAAGATCTAATAACAGAATGTCCTGGATCATCACAGCCAGGAATAGGACAAGCAATTCAGGCATAACAAAATATTGAGGATTGAATATTCCTTTCCTGGCGACTTCCATCATCCCGCCGGACAACGTAACACCTGCTACTATTCCTAAAGCAGCTATTAATAAGATATACTTTCTTGGAGCAGCTTTCGCGCCAATAGCTGAATTCATGAAATTTACGGCATCGTTGGAAACTCCAACAATAAGGTCCATTACTGCTATGGCTAAAAGAACTACTACTATAAACAGATAATAATATTCCACTATTGATTATACCGTTATATTGTCAAGTAAAACATTATTTAAATTAAATTTCAATTTATACAATTTCAAATATAATAAGTTTTTTTTCTAAAACAGTTAACGTTTCTTAACAATCTTATTCTTTTTTTTAAAATTTTTTAAAATTATCATAAGTCGTTACATATATTGGTATTACACTATAATATATTTTCAAGATTTCTGATAAATGTCACACAAATACCATCATTGATAAGATAACCCTCCACAGTTAATTTTATGGAATTACCATTGAATTTAATTAACCCCTCCTTCTTCATATCTTCGATTTCTTTGCCCAATATTTTGTTAATATCCGGACCGAATTCTCTTCTGAAATGCTCTAAGTCAATACCATCGGAACGTAACCCAAGGATCACCCTCTCCGTCATTTTCTGCAGTGTGGTCAGCTTCTCACTGTCTTCAACGGGTGATTGCCTATCCGCGATCATTTCACTATATTTTCCTATACTCCTCGTATTCCAGAATCTCACACCGTCCAAAAAGCCATGCGCCGAAGGACCGAAAGCATAATACTCACCGCCCTTCCAGTAATTTATGTTATGACGGCATTTTTTTCCTTCCTTAGCAAAATTCGATACTTCATATTGCTCAAAGCCTGCCTCATTTAATTTTCGCACATTTTGCAGATAAAGATCGGCATCCGCATCTTCGTCAATTTTACTTATCTTCCCAGCTTTCCATGATTTGTAAAGGGGCGTACCTTCCTCATAGATCAGACTATAAGAAGAAATATGCTCGGGCTGCAGGGCTATGACTCTTTCGAGAGTATGCTCCAGTTTCTCTTTAGTCTGTCCGGGGATAGATGAAATAAAATCAATGCTGATATTGTCAAAATCAAGACTGCGAGCTAATTCAACCGCCTTATCCGCCTGAGCAGAGGAATGTATTCTTTCAAGAAATTTTAATTCCTCTTCATTAAACGATTGCACCCCAATGCTAAGCCTGTTAACACCAATATCCTGTGCCGCCTTAAGTGAATCCGCCGCCATCTCCCCGGGATTGCATTCCATAGTCCACTCAGTCCTCTCCGGAATATCGAATCGCTCATGCAGAACTTCCCCGATTTTTTCCAGATGAAACGGTTTTAATAGTGATGGTGTTCCCCCGCCAATAAATACCGAATAAGTTGGAATTTTTTTATCTGCATTGGTTCGCAATTTAATCTCTGCGGCGAGATCATCGACAAATTTATCCATCTTTTCTAGTTGTTCGACGGAATAAAAATCACAGTAAAAGCATTTATGAATGCAAAATGGAATATGTAAGTAAAGTCCGTACATAATTTTACCTAATCCATTTAAGAATCCTGTCAAATCTTATATTATGTGCAGCCGGATCAACAGACCAAAATATTATCAGCGGCTTACCAATCAACTGCCGCTCGGAAATAAGTCCCCAATGACGTGAATCATAGCTGTCATCACGGTTATCACCCAATACAAAGTAGTAGTTCTTATCAATGGTGAGTTCTTTCTTTGACAAACCATTGTTGGTTTCAACAATTATATTATCTTCCGACAGGAAATTATCATTTATAAAGTGGAAGTTATTGGAATCGGGAAATATAGATTCCCATTTTTCAGGAATGTACATTTTTTTGTCGAAAAACCGTATCTCTTTGAAATATTTGTCATTTCCCTTGTCTCCCCTATTCACCGGCAGAACATTTTTACCGTCAATATAAAGATTTTTGTCTGCTATATATACACTGTCGCCGGGCAAACCAGCGACACGCTTTATCATGGTCTTACTTTCACCGTTTTTGTTATACTCGAAGATAATGATATCCCCGCGTTGAATATCATGAAGTCCAAACCGCCAATCCGAAGGCATCTTCATATTAAAGAATGGATCTTTCTTAGGAAAACCCAGATAATAATATAGTTTGCTGACTATTATAAGTTCTCCCTCCCTGAGTGCATTTCTCATCGATGAGGAAGAAACATAGTAAAAATCAATTACGAACAGCCTCAAAATAAATACAATTATTAAACTAAAAAGCAATATCCCGAAGATATTCTTCAAGATATTGCCTGACTTATTTTTGTTGGAATTTTCTGCCATGATAAATTAAATTTAATTTATCAAAGTGCCTATTCTTGACCATCTTATGGAACTGATCTTATCACCGAATTGCTTCAGAAAGTGCAGATGAGGATTCCATGACCAGTAAACTATCAATGGACTCCCTACAACTTTCTCTTCGGGAATATAACCGAAAAATCTGCTGTCGAGACTATGATCCCGGTTGTCTCCCATGCCAAAAACATAATCCCGTTCAACTTCATATTTGGCGGTTGCTATGCCGTCAATCAGTATATTATTGCCGTCCGAGGCAACTTCATGCCCCTCCCTTTCAATGAAAACTCGCCACTGCAAAATATTTCTCGGAGTCAAATTAATTATATCACCTTTTTTAGGTATAACCACGGGTCCGTAATTATCTTTGGTATAGCCTTTTCCAATGGGAAATGTTTTTCTTGACTCGTAAGGATCATAGCCGCTATTTGCATCGAGTATCCCGGTTTCCGGTAGAGGCTGTTTTTCTCCGTTAACATAGACAATATTATCCTTGACTTCGAGAGTATCACCGGCTGTTGCTACACATCTTTTGAGATAATATTGGAAATTGTCCGGTTCCACCTGATCTCTGCCCCCGGGAAATATAAATACTATAACATCACCTTTTTCCGGCTCCTGTGGACCCTTTACGCTGAAATAAGGCAGCGGTATATTGAAAAAAGGGATAACCTGCGGCGTTGATGGGCGATATACGAATTTGTTCACGAAAAGAAAATCACCGGTCATAACAGTATTTTCCATCGATGGTGTCGGAACGACAAATGAGGCAATAGCCACACCATTTATTATCATCACTACAACTATCGCGCTGACAATTGTTTTAATCCATGACCATGACCATTCCAAAAAGGTCATAGATTCTTTTTGTTTGCCTTTTTTCTTTGTGGTTTTCTTTTTAGGTATTTGTTTAGCCATTTGATTATGTTTTTCAGTTAATATTAAATTTGTTTATTTATCAATCTTCGTCAATGCTGAGAACCGCAAGAAACGCTTCCTGAGGTATTTCAATATTGCCTACTTGTTTCATACGCTTTTTACCTTCTTTTTGTTTCTCCAGAAGCTTTCTTTTCCGCGTAATGTCGCCGCCGTAGCATTTTGCTGTCACATCTTTCCTCTTTGCTTTTACAGTAGTTCTGGCAATTATTTTTGCTCCAATAGCCGCCTGAATAGCCACTTCATACATCTGACGAGGAATAAGATCTTTTAATTTTGAAGACATCTTCTTGCCTAATTCATACGCTTTATCTCGATGGACTATTGAAGAAAGCGCGTCTACAGGATCACCATTTAACAGAATATCAAGCTTGACAAGATTGCTCGTTCTATATCCGATAAATTCATAATCAAATGATGCATAGCCGCGGGTACTGGATTTCAGCTTATCATAAAAATCAAATACAACCTCCGCCAGAGGCAATTCCCAAGTCAGATCAACTCTTTCAGGAGATAAATATATGGTATTTGTTTGAGTTCCCCGCCTTTCCATGCAAATTTTAATAATATTTCCGACGTACTCGGAAGGGCAAAGAATCTGGGCTTTTATATAAGGTTCCTGAATTTCTCTTATCTCTCCCGGTTCTGGTAATTGAACGGGGCTGTCTATAAAAACCTCATCTCCGTTATTTTTAATAACTTTATATTTAACGTTAGGTACCGTTGTAACAATTTCCTGATCGAATTCCCTGTCTAATCTTTCCTGAACGATTTCCATATGCAGCAAGCCGAGGAATCCGCATCTGAAGCCAAATCCCAGTGCTGAAGAAGTCTCAGGTTCATATGAAATTGCAGAATCATTGAGTGTCAAACGGGCTAAAGATTCTCTTAGAGTTTCGAAATCATTGGCATACGAAGGATATATACCGCTGAAAACCATAGGTTTAACTTCACGGAAACCCGAGATAGGCTTATCGCATCGCTCTTTATCATGAGTGATCGTATCACCTATTTTTATATCACTCAGGTCTTTGATATTTGCCATCAAATATCCAACATCCCCTGCGGAAAGTTCCTTCGCCCGAAATCTTTTTATTTGCAGAAACCCTATCTCCTCAATTTCGAAAAATTTGCCGGTCTGTATCATGAAAATTCTGTCTCTCTCGTGTATTACGCCGTCGAAAACCCGAACATTTGCAATGACGCCGCGGTAAGGGTCAAAAATTGAATCATAGATTAATGCTTTCAATGGAGCGTCTTTCTTTCCTTTAGGCGGTGGAATCCTCTTGACAATTGATTCCATGATTTCTTTGACGCCTGTTCCTTCCTTAGCCGAAGTATAGATAATTTCATCCTCCGAACAGCCCAGAAGATCTATTAATTGCTGCTTGACATCATTTATGGTTGTTTGAGCACTTGGCAGATCAATTTTATTAATAACCGGAATAATTTCCAGATTCGCATCTATAGCAAGATACAAATTGCTAATAGTCTGAGCTTCAACCCCCTGAGTGGCATCAACAACTATAAGGGCGCCTTCACAAGCAGCCAGAGATCGGGATACTTCGTAAGTAAAATCAACATGTCCCGGAGTATCTATCAAATTCAAAATATATTCCGTGCCATCATCGGTTTTGTAATCCATTTGTACGGCATGGAGTTTAATAGTTATACCCCTTTCCTGTTCCAGGGGATTATCATCAAGGATTTGCGCATGGAGCATATCCCTCTCGCTGATCCTGCCGGTCATTTCCAGCATCCTATCTGCGAGGGTTGATTTGCCATGATCTATATGTGCAATTATACTAAAATTGCGATATTCTTTCATCTCACTATATTTAAAATCGTAAATACTATAACCAACAAAATTAATAAAGTCCTGTTGAATTAACAATCCGAAAATATTGACGGTAAAAGTGGAAATTATTTCTTTGGCAATAGTTTAATTTTAATGGCATTCTTAAGCTTGTCGCTGCCAAGAGCGAAGCGACGAAGCAATCTCTCTTGATTTGGATCGCTTCTCCCTGCTAAAACAGGATTTCGCTTCGCTCAACTTCGCCCGCAATTACATTTCTATTATGTTAACAATGTCAGAAATACCCCAGCAGCTACCGCCGAGCCTATAACTCCGGCTACATTCGGTCCCATTGCGGGCATGAGCGGATTGACCTCGCCTTTTGTTTCATCGGACACGAATTTCTGGACTACGCGCGCAGCCATCGGTACTGCGGAAACGCCGGCAGCGCCGATGCAGGGATTGATCTTATGACCTTCCTTTAAAAATATGTTGATAATTTTTGCAAAAATCAGTCCGCTGGCAGTGCTGAAAGCAAAAGCCACAGCGCCAAGAAGCAGAATCATGATTGTATCAACAGTAAGGAAATGAGCGGCGTCCATCGTTGCGCCAACAGCGAGCCCCAGGAATATTGTAACAATATCCACAAGAGAACCCCCGGCAGTCCTGCGTAAACGTTCGGTTACACCTGATTCACGAATGAGATTGCCGAACATCAACATTCCGATCAGCGGCGCGCAGGATGGCACCGCCAATGATGCAATTATCCCTGTTACAATAGGAAACAGCCGAGCCGCCGTTTTCGAGACGGGTTTCGCCTGGGGCATGCTTATGGATCGCTCTTTTTTATTTGTGAAAATACGTATTATTGGCGGCTGGATAATTGGCACCAGCGACATGTAGCTGTATGCCGCCACCGCAACCGGTCCGAGAAGATGCGGCGCCAGTTGTGCCGTCAGAAATATCGAAGTAGGACCGTCAGCACCTCCGATAATGCCTATAGATGCAGCCTCGCCGGGCTCGAATCCGAATATGTAAAAAGCCCCCAGTGCCGCAGCAAATATACCAAGCTGCGCCGCCGCCCCAAGCAGGAAGGTTAACGGTCGCCCCAGCAGAGGTCGAAAATCGGTCAGAACGCCTACCCCCATGAATATTATCGGCGGCAAGAGTTCGGTTTTTATACCTGTCCTGTAGATCAAACCCATTATTCCTTCATCGTAAGAACCCATCATACCGAATGGAAAATTCGCCAGTATAATGCCGAATCCTATTGGGATAAGTAATAATGGTTCATAATTCTTAGTAATAGCAAGATAGATCAGAATTCCGGCAACGAGATACATTACAAGGTTACCCCATCCCATGTTCGCAAAGCCGGATGAATTCAGAAGATCCAGTATGTTTTCCATTCCCGAGCCTTAAGATTTAATTTTCATAATCGGTTTAGTAGAGTCTATCTCGTCGCCAATTGTAACATCGATGCTTACCACTTCGCCGTCGCAGGGCGCCATTATATCATGCTGCGCCTTCATTGCTTCTACCTGTGCTACCGGTTTGCCTTTCACGACCCTGTCACCGACTTTCACAAGTATATCTGCTATTTCAACCGTTCCGGTAAATGTAGAGTGAACCGGTGTCGCCTTTGCTGCAGATGCGGGGGCTTCTTTCACCGCGGTGTCAGTCTGTGCCGGCGCAGCAGATGCGTTCCCGCCAGAGCCGGATGGTTCTACCGTAACCTTGAAAGTCCTTATAGTTCCGTTTTCCTCGACTGTGCATGTGGAAGTGACGGGAACCTGAGCCGGCTGCGGCGGTGCGGGTGCGGGCACCTGTGCTGCGGCAGGTTTCTCTTCCGGTTTCTTTTCTTCTTCTTTAGGCTTGAGAGGTACATCCAGTCTGCCTTTGCCGGTAAGATAGCGAATGCCTTCGTTTGCATCCATTTTCTTGCTCGGCGTCATTGCCGACAGAACAAGAAAAGTGTTCTCATCATTGACCGGCAGATCTCTTTCTTTTAGCGCTTCCTGAGCGGCTTCAATGTTGTTCGGCGCCGCTTCGAGGGGATCGCCGTTGAACGGCTCTAATCCGAGCTGTTCGGAAGCTATATCCACGACCTTCGGATCCGGCGGCAGCGGCGTTTTTCCAAAATAGCCGAGTACTGCTCGACCATAGCCGTCATTGATTTTTTCCCAGCGTCCGTACATAACATTATTGAAAGCCTGCAGCCAGTATTGCTGACTGCCGGGCGTGACGCTCGTCCAGGCGCCGCCGGCTTCCACGACAACTGGAAATTCCGCCAGCACATCGCTGTATTTGTCAAGAATACCGGCTTTTACCATCATGTGGACATTCGGACCGATAGCGCCGCCGGGCATGGGGAAGCCCAGCACGCGGGCATCAGCCGTGGTCGTCACCGGATTGAAATTATAATCCTTCATACTCTCTTTGAGCAGGTTCTCTATGTCATTCATTTTATCAGCATCAACATCAAGAGAATAGCCGGTACCCTTCAATGCGTGATCCATAGATCGCACATCAGGCTGGACAGTACCGCTTGCCATCGGGCGCACTGACAGATCGATTCCGTCAACGCCTGCTTCTATGCCAGCCATATAACATGCCACAGCCATACTCGCAGTGTCATGAGTATGCTGCCAGAGAAGAATTTCCGGCGGCATAATTTTCTTCAAGCCTTTGGCTGTCTCATAGATTGTCTTTGGGTCAGTCGTTCCGCTGGCATCTTTCAGGCAGATGCTGTCAATGTGTATATCGCTCTCTAAAAGTTTCTTACCAATATTAATATAAAATTCCGGCGTGTGAACCTTATCCGATTCAAATGGCAGCCCCATCAAGGCAATTGATACCTGATGGTGCATCCTCGATTCAACGATAGGTTTGCCGGTATTAACCAGATTTCGGTAATCGTTCATATAATCGAAATTTCTGTCCCATGTAGTCCCGTATTTCTTCATGAGCTTAGCCTGCAGTTGCAGGGCTGGCAGGGACTGTGTTGTAAGTGTTACTCCCGAAACCGAGCGGGTGAGTATCTGCAGATCTACTTCGGGTCCTACGGTTTCCCTGATCTTTTTCATTGTTTCGAAAGGATTTTCCTGCAGGTAGAACAACGGCGCCTGATAGCGGGCGCCGCCGCCGAATTCGAAATGCTTTATTCCGGCTTCGACGGAAGCCTCCATAGCCGGCAGAAAATCCTGAAGACGGACTTTCCCGCCGAATGAACTCTGTAAACCATCCCGGAAAGGCGTGAACATCACTCTTATCTTTTTCGGATTTTCGGTGAAAATCATTTTTCCTCCTCAATATTTATTATTTTTGTTCCCGGATATTGTGCGCTGTAAGTTGAATGAATTGCTGCAATTACTGCGGGATCTGCTGCCGCTTTCTTCTCCGGAAATACGGCGGTGATGATCCGCATAGTAACAGCAAGTATTATCAGCAATACGAATACGGCTATAAATGCCGACGTGCAAATAATTAGCAGGTCAGGAGCCATATATCTCTCCTTTTCTTCTTGATTTATTTCGACAGGTTTTAAGGGTAAGCAGATCCATCTATTTAGCCTTGACCCTACGGTTACTTATTTTACTTAATCATTTATTTAATTAATAAAAATCTAAAAACATTTTGAAAAAAACAAAATATTTTTTCATTACTTTATTTACTTTTATTTTCCAAATTGTTTGAAGGTCTGTAATTCGATTTGTTCCTGTTCTTGTAACTGTTTTAATTGCATAACAATAGCAAAATTTAAATTTAATTGAATAGTTTGCTGTTAGTGTTGTAAATTTGTATTTTGATGTTTTTCTAAATAAAAATAATATTTTGAAATGGAAAAAAGTTATAAAGATCCTGAAATTCAAAGAAATCTGGATTTTTTCAGAAACAGAGCTTCGGAACTAAAGAATGGAACCGGCTCTATCATTTGCGTGAAAGGCGAGATCGGCTTCGGCAAAACACACCTGCTGAATTTATTCATGATAGAATGTTCCAAAAACCCCGATATTGTTGAAGTTTTTGCTGATACGCAGGCGCCGATCGGCAATTTCAATGTAGGGAATATCCGTCCTTTGCAGCCGTTTACGCAGGCTATGGAAAAAATAATGAATTATAAAGGCAGCACAGCTTCCGGGAAATTCGCCAAGAATATGCTGCTTACGGGACTATCACTTGTGCCGATTGCAGGCGATGTTTTCTGGGCTATTAAAGAAGCGGGAAAGGACTGGCGCGAATATAAGAAGGATCAATCATCTCAGGGATTCAAAAAAGTAAGCACGGCAACTGCTGACTATTTCGATTCAATAAACAATTTCGCTGATAAGAATCCGATTGTTATCTTGATGGATGATATGCACTGGGCGGACGCTCAGTCTGTGGAACTGCTCAATATGCTGGCTGATAAGATAGAAGAAATCCGGCTGATCATAGTGCTGGCTTGCAGGATGGATGCTATGCGTTCTCAGGTATCACCTATGACGCAATTCATCGAAGATAAAGTCGGCAAAGCAGGCAGAGTTTACAGCATCGAGCTGAAACCTTTTGATAAATACCAACTTAGAGAGGTCTGCCAGTATATCCTGCCTAATTACCCCGGCAGCAAACAGTTTGAAAGCTGGCTTTATGACAATTCCCTTGGTGTGCCGGGTGTTGTGATGGAATATCTCAAGTATTTCAGTGAGAATCCGCCATTCGACGAGGATGGAAATATCAAAGAAGAAGTGCTGCAAACCGATTTCATCCCCACTTCCGTGCAGTCAACATTCTCACATATTATTAACAAATTGAATTCAGAGGAAAGAAACACACTATCCATCTGCAGCGCCGAAGGAAGAGAATTCACGGCAATGATAGTCTCAGAGCTGCTGAACACCGATGTCCTCACCGCTATCCGAAAACTACGCGCCCTGCAGGAAAAAACCGGCGTTATCAAAAGCCTCGGCGCCAAACACAAATACGGCGTGAAGACAACGACTTACAGATTCACTCAGGGTTTTTATCATACTTTTTTTGAAAAATCCCTTGAATACGAGGAACATTTAGCCTTGCATGGACAGATTGCATCTCTGTTAAAACAAAAATACGAGGAAGCTGAAGACGAGTACATTCGCGAGGAAATAGCGCCATATCTCGCTGCCCATAGTTCCGAATCAGGCGACGAGGAAACTACAAAATCCATGCTGTTGAAATCCGCCGAAGCCGCCAAGAAGTACGGCAGCGCAGATATAATCAAAGCAGCTTATGATAATTTTGTAAATGTCGGAAATATAGAAGGGATAGATAAAAGCGCCGAAAAATCCGACGACGAAAAGATAGACTCAGAATCCATTGCCTTCCGCGAAATGATGCGCGCATTCTCTTCCGAAGAGAAACCGGAGGGCGAAGCCTCTGAAGAAATCGCAGCCGGTGAAGAAGGCACGATTTCAGATCAGGACACATCTCAAGAAACTCAGGGCGATACAAAAATCGGCGAAACCTCTTTCGCAGAGGTGCGAAAAGCTATAGTCAAGGAATATCACAGGGATAACTTCCATGGCGCGGCGAGTCTTGCCGTAAATTTTCTGGAAGGCAGACGGGATGATTTCGATCCCGGGCAGCAGGCACAACTGCTATCGCTTGCGGCGAAGGCTAATATCGAGCTCGAGCAATTCGAACTCGCCGAAGAACAATGCTCCGATGCCCACACTAAGGCTTCCGGCGATAGTATCCCTGAATGCTTTGTATTGAACACCTATGCTCTGCTGCGATTCAGGCAAAAACGGACGAGCGACTCCCTCGCATACCTGCAGGACGCTGCAAGCAAAACCATGTCCCTGCCGCAGGAATTGCGCCTGCTTACATTGGCAAACATCGCAAAAGTGATGGAAGAAGTCTTCCCCGAAAACGCAAAGCGCTATTACGACGCTGCCCTTCATTTGAGCAGAGAACTCAGCTTCGGGGAATTCACAGAGGATATTTATTAGCTGTATTTAGAACAAACCATCCACCGACAGGTACCTCTCACCGGTATCATAGTTAAATGTCAGAATCGACTTACCTTCTTCGATATCCGGCAGAACCTTGGCAACTGCCGCCAGCGCTGCGCCGGTGGATATACCTACGAACAAGCCTTCCTCTTTGGCTGCCCTTCGGGCATAGTCGAAAGCATCATCCTTATTTATCTTCAGAATATCATCAATCAGATCAGTCCTCAGAATACTCGGCGTAAAGCCTGCTCCGAGCCCCTGCAGTACATGCGAACCCGGTTTGCCGCCGCTCAGCACCGGCGAATCCGCCGGCTCGACCGCATACACTTTCATCTTCGGGAATATCGGCTTGAACACCTCCGCACAGCCAGTAATATGCCCGCCGGTCCCGACTCCTGTGATCAGGTAATCCAGTCCTTCAGGAAAGTCTTTTAATATCTCTTTAGCCGTAGTCTCGCGGTGAATGCGGGTATTCGCCGCATTATCGAATTGCTGCGGCATCCAGGCATTATTATTCTTCGCCACAATTTCCTCAGCTTTCCGGATTGCGCCTTTCATGCCATCCTCTTTCGGTGTCAGTTCTAATTCAGCACCAAAAGCAGCCATGATCTTCCTTCTCTCCGGAGACATCGACTCCGGCATAACCAGAATTAATCGCAGCCCTTTAGCAGCCGCAGCCATCGCTAAGCCAATCCCAGTATTCCCGGAAGTCGGCTCCACGATCATAGTACCTTCCTTGATAATATTCTTCCTTTCGGCATCCTCGATCATCGACAGGGCTATCCTGTCCTTAATGCTGCCAACGGGATTATCCTTCTCCATTTTCATCCAGACATCATGCTTGTCGCCGAACAATCTGTTAATCTTCACATGCGGCGTATTTCCAATAGTCTCTAAGATAGAATTTGCCTTCATATTTTCCCTGTCGAATTTATTCTACATTCTAATTATCAAATTTTTCCCGGGCACTATATAACAAAATCGACGGGGGCTTCCGAATTTTCCTTGTGATTTCTTACACGTACCTCGCTTTTATTATACACAACCGAATTTGGCGGAACGCTTTCAGTGAGCCATGCGTTACCACCGATAACGGAACCCTTGCCGATGACGGTTTTACCGCCGAGAATAGTAGCTCCGGCATAAATCACGACCTCGTCTTTGATAGTCGGGTGTCTTTTCTGCTTAGCGAGCGATTTCTCCACGCTTAAAGCGCCCAGAGTAACACCCTGATAAAGCTTTACATTATCTCCTATATGCGTAGTCTCACCGATCACAATACCTGTCCCGTGATCGATACAGAACGAATTGCCAATTTCCGCACCCGGATGTATATCAATCCCGGTTAACTGATGCGCATACTCAGTCAGTATCCTCGGAAACAAAGGCACATCCATCTCATAGAACTTATGCGCTATTCTATAGATAGCAATCGCCAGAAATCCCGGATACGACAATATTACCTCATCAACATTCTCCGCAGCCGGATCCCCTGCATGGATAGCATCCGCATCAAGCAGCAGATTCCGGTGAATCCTCGGCAACTCATTGATAAAAGTTTCCACATAAGGCTTAGCGCTGCAATCCTGCTCCCTGATACACGGATCCAGTATCCGTTCCAGCTTCACATTTTGCAGAGTAATTTCAGCTTTAATCTCCTCCGGCGAGTAAAAAGTCTTCTTCGAAAAATGCGGAAACAGGATAGCCAGCATGTCGTTAGCGAAATCATGCACTTCATTTTTCACAGGCAGCGGGCAATAGGGCATACGCCTATTACGGGAAAGCTTATCTGTAAAGTCCTCCTGCACCGGCAATTTAAGTTTAAATAATTTCATATATAATAATTTCGCTAACCCAAAAAATTAATGTGTCAATCACAACGACAAGGCATAGATTATATTTTCCCTGTCAAAATGCAGCGCAAAAACATCATATCCCACCTTAAAAAAGGGGACAAAGGGGGTTGTATTAAATTCGTAATTCTCTGTTCTTCTTTCGTAAATGATACCGGATAAACCCAATGATTAAGATATAAGAAAATCTCCAATCTCCGTACCAATTCCAAATCTGGCGAAATAAAACCACCGTTCCATTATTCACCACCCGCCCATGTCGAAATATAGACAGCGTCAATTTAACTTTATGAAATTCAATTTGAAAAAAATTGGCTGATGTTTGGCATTTATTTTGTTGAGAATTTCAGGATGTAATCGGATTTTTAATAAAAGGAGAGTATAGTGATAGTAAAATCTTACATGTTCAAAGAGAAAGTACCTTTCCTGAATAAAGCGCTGGACGCTTACGCTTTGCGGCAGCGTACTATTTCTAAGAATATCGCCAATGTCTCTTCTACCGATTACAAACCTCAGAATGTAAAATTCGAGGAATATTTCGATGAGCAAAATACTGAAATAAAAGGAAATACTACAATTTCCGAACATTTCAAACTGGGGGAAGATAAAACTCACGAAGTTAAAGGCAACGCCGAAGAACGCGAACTGCCGCAGGCGGAAGTCTATTTCACCGGCGAAAGCCATGTGAACATCGACCGCGAAATGGCTGATCTGGCGGAAAACCAGATTCGCTTCCGGTTTGCATCGCGGGCGCTGAAGAAGTACTTTGAAGCTATAAATTCTTCAATTACGGGATTTAGCAGGTGATAAGTAATTTTTCTTATTGTATGTTTTATTAATAAATTGTAATATTGACAAACTGAATTGGCAAAATGGCAGAAAATCTTTTTGCAAGCTTCGATATTAGCGGTCAGGGTCTCAGCGTACAAAGGAAAAGGCTGAATGCAATTGCCCGCAACATCGCTAATGCGAACACTACAAGAACAAGCGACGGGGGACCTTACAAACGAGAAATGGTTGCTATCAGCGAAGTCAAGGATTCACCCTTTTCGCGGGAATTGTCGGATCAGATGAGTCTGTCTTTGACGAATAAGTCTCATCTTAGCAATTATGATGAGAAAAGTCAGGACAACACAGTGGTTCGGGCGAATATAGCGCAGGACGGCTCGACCCGCAAAATATACGATCCGCAACACCCCGACGCCGACGGCGAGGGCTACGTTGAAATGCCCAATATCAACATTGTCACCGAAATGGTGGAAATGATAAGCGCGCAAAGGTCTTTCGAAGCGAATACGCAAATAGTCGAAGCTGCCAAAAATATGGCACGGGATTCACTAGAAATATGAACAAATTTTAATTAATAAATTTATAAAATTATCATGAAAACACCCGGAATTCAGGCATATACTAACAATTATGTGAATAAACCGGACGACCCGGTCGGCAAGCAGCAGGTGAAGATCGATTCCAACAAGGTTGCCGACGTACAAAAGGAATTGAATAATAAGAATATAAATTTGAATAATCCCGATAAGATAGTGACTTCAAGCGAGAGGGAATTTTTTATTAAAATGTTCCCGGAAAATTCGGAACAGCTTGAAAAGCATGAATTGTTCAACCGCAACGGCAAAGTACGGAACAACATTATATCTAAAGGAAGAATAATAGACGGGAAAGTTTAACTAAAGATTTTTTGAAAGGATTCACAATGGCTGTAAAAGGAATTCCCGAACACCCGGAACGCGAACTGCAAATTACCCCCCAACTAAAACAACCAGGAATCCCTGAAGAAACGAAGCTGCCCGATCAGCCGCAAGAAGCTGACGGCAGTTTTGCCAACACCGTGAAAGAATTTATCTCAGACGTAAATGACATGCAATGGGAAGCCAAGGAAAAATCGGAAGCCTTCATCAAAGGCGAGCCGATAGACCTGCACGATGTGATGATCTCATCGGAAAAAGCAGCTTCCAGCTTTAAGCTTCTTCTCGAATTGCGGAATAAGATGACGGATCTTTACAGAGAGATAAATCGGATACAGGTATAGCTTAATCTTGGTTATTCAATTATGGTTATGAAAGTCATATATTATAATTAATCTCTTATGGATAGAGGTTAAAGGTGAACGGTTAAAGGTTAAAGTTAAGATAAAACGAGTCCTATAGGATGTTATATCTGACCTCGCGAGTCCCGGCAGTTGTTACAACTGCCGAAGAAAAAATTGTACAATATTACGGGGAACAAAGGTTTTAGACTATGGCGGATAATGCATTAGCAACACAGATCAGGAATTTTTTCGGCAGACTAAGCGCTTTCCAGAAGGCGTCAATAGCTGCCGTACTTATTTTGGTAATTGCCGGATTCATATATATCTTCACAACCGCGACCCAAAAAGAGATGTCCGTGCTCTACAGCGGTCTCGAACAAAAAGAAGCAAGCACTATCGTCGAGCGCCTGAAGGAAATGAATGTCGATTACAAGCTTCAGGATGAAGGTACAACTATCCTCGTCGAAAAAGGGAAAATCCACGAGACACGCTTGCAGTTAGCAGGCGAAGGCTTGCCCGAAACGGGAATAGTCGGCTATGAGATTTTCGACAGGACCAATCTGGGTATGTCGGAATTCGTGCAGAAGGTGAATTACCGGCGCGCGCTCGAAGGCGAACTTTCCAAAACCATCGGTACGATGGAAGAAATTGAAAAAGTCCGCGTGCATATAGTCATTCCCGAGAAAACGCTTTTCGAAAAAGATCAGAAGATGCCGACAGCCTCGGTTATTTTGAATCTGAAATCAGGCAGAAGCGTCAGCAAGCTGAATATGCAGGGAATTCAGAATCTGGTGGCTAACAGCGTGGAAGGTATGCAGGCGAAGAATGTTTCAGTTGTTGACCAGCGCGGTAAGCTGCTATCAAAAGTTGATGAGAAGAAGGGCGGCATAGCAGGCATGAGCGCTGACCAGTACGAGCAGAAAAAGCAGCTCGAGATGTACCTGAAGGACAAAGCCCAGAGCATGCTTCAAAGCGTACTTGGCGCCGGCAATTCGGAAGTGCGGGTAAGCGCGGAACTTGACTTCAGCCAGAATGAAGAGACGTCAACATTTTATGATCCCGACAATGTCGTAGAGAGAAGCGTCCAGGAAACAGTCAATGAGAAAATTTCCGTAGATTCACTGACCGATTCTTATGTTAACATTAACAAGAATGAGACTAAGACAACAAATCCTCGTGTAAATAAAACGACTGACCGCCAAACCAATACCATCATCAATAATGAAGTGTCAAAGAAAGTGACGCGAATAGTGGGCGACATTGGCGAAATTAAGCGCTTAACAGTCACTGCTATTGTTAACCAAAAATTTGTAGAATATAACGAAAATGGCGAGCCGGTTTACGATGAGAGGAAGCCCGAAGAGATGGACGATCTCGAGGACGCCATCAAACTCGCCATCGGCTTCGACAACGCTCAGCGGCAGGACGAGATACATGTGATGCAGGTGCCGTTCGATACGCAGCTCGTCGAACCGCCCACAGCACTGAAATGGTGGGAAAAGCCTCTTAACCGTAAGCTGATTCTGCTCGGCGTGCTGATTCTCATTACCGTGCTTGTTCTTTACCAGATTCTGCGTTCAAGGCAGATCAAAGAGCGCGTGCGGATGGCTCTCTCGCTGCCTAAAGATTCCGAAGCGCCCGAGCTTGAAGAGAAGGAGGACCTCGAGGATATTGTCCTCGAAGAGGAAGATATGCTTATGCTGCCTTCGGAGATGCCGGAGCAATTGCTGCTCGAAGGCGAGGAAGAAGCCAAAGCGCTGGAAAGCCAGGGACAGCTTCCGGAAGAGGAAGAAGAGCCCTTCGACAAGACTTCTCTTGCGGATAAAGCGAAGGCGAAGCTTGAAGAATCGCCTGATCTGACGGAAGAGGCAATGCTCAAGCTCGAAATAAAGAACAAGGTTCAGGACTATGTGGATTCCGATACGACGGATGCAGTGAAGCTTGTGCGGATGTTCATGTCGCAGGATGTGCTGGGGCAGTAGAGTTTTAGGAAGATGTGACTGTCTCAAAATCCGGAAAATGTCATTCCTGCGAATGTCTTCAGATCCTGCTTTAGCAGGGCAGGAATCTAATGAATACCGGATTCCCCGCTAAAGCGGGATTTCGCAAGCTCAACTTCGCTGCGCATAGAATGATGTTCCAAGTTTTTTTCGTATTTATTCGGCAGTTTCATTAGTCTTCATTGTAAAAATTTGGAAAATTACTACTGAAAAATTATATTAAGATTTATTAATAGTAACAATTTACTATCGAATATTAAATAAATGTGAAAAATATCTTACTGAAAAATGAAGATAAAAAATCTTTCAGTTGACGATCTTACCGGCAAGCAAAAAGCCGCAGTGCTTTTGATGTCGCTGGATGTTGACGTAGCCTCGAAAGTTTTCAAGGAACTCGAGATGAAAGAAGTCGAGCAGATTGCTGTGGAAATCACCAATATGCGCGATCTGCCGCCGAAAGTCGTCGAGGATGTCATCGAGGAATTCTATCAGTTGATGACAGCCCAGAATTATATGGTCGAGGGCGGCTTGGATTACGCTCAGGTGTTGCTTGAAAAGAGCTATGGCTATGAGCAGGCAAAGGAGATAGTAGAGAAGATCAGGGTTCTAACGACCGTCCGTGGTTTCAATATTCTTAAAAAATCTGATCCGCAGCAGCTTGCAAATTTCCTGAGCAAGGAACATCCGCAAACGATAGCGCTTATACTTTCGCATCTGCCGGCTGATATGACTGCAGATGTGCTTGCTGAGTTTAACGATGAACTGCGCTCGGAAACTATCATGAGAATAGCCAAGATCGGAAAAGTCTCGCCCGAGTTGGTTTCTCAGATCGAGCATGTGGTGGATCAGATTGCCGAGTCAACTCTATCCGAAAATCTCTCCGCTCAGGGCGGAGCACAGATGGTGGCTAATATTCTTAACAAGAGCCAGAACGCAAACGCCAAGCAGATGATCGAGAATATCGAGGATAAGGACTATGAACTCTCAACGCAGATAAAGCGCCTGATGTTCCTCTTCGAAGACATTGTGCTTATCGATGACCGCGGCATTCAGAGAGTTCTGCGCGAGGTCGAGAAGCAGGATCTGGCGATGGCGCTTAAGGTCGCCGATGAGAAGGTCAAGGAGAAGATCTTCAAGAATATGTCAGAGCGCGCTGCCTCGGTTGTGAAGGAAGAGCTTGAGTTCATGGGACCGGTAAAACTGAAAGATGTGGAAGCCGCGCAGATGCGGATTGTCGATATTATCAAGGATCTCGAGGATAAGGAAGAAATCGCTATCGGCGGTCGCGGCAGACAGGATGTGTTTGTGTAAACCACTCCTTTATCCCCTCCTTAGTAAGGAGGGGAAAGATTTTTGCTCTCGTTCCAACGCTCTGGCGTTGGAACGCAATACGGGACGCTTTAGCGTCCATTTCGGACAAATAAACAACCACTATCAAGGAAGATAGACTTGTCATCAGTAACCATAAAAATACCGAAGAAAATACAGGACGTAAGGGTACTCACCGAGGAAAGAGAAGAGAGCGCCGAAGGGAAAAAATACAGATTCTCACGGGTTTACGAAGTCGGGAGCAAAGAATATGAGGCAAAAGAAGAAGATTATCAGCGGCAGAAAGATGAGCGTGTATTCTCGCAGGAATTCACATTCTCGCATTCCAACGAGCCGATGGATATTTCCCTGGATAATTTGAGCGAAAATGAATATAAGCATGAAGAGATTGTAAACCGGGTTCAGGAAGCCTACGACCAGGGATTTGCCGACGGTCAGGAAACTACCAGCGCCACATTCCGGATACAACTGCACCACCACCAGCAATGGGTTAAAAGCATTGATGCGGTTGCAGCCGAACTCAAGAGAGAATACACAAATGCGATTGTCAATATGGAAAAATCGGTCGCCGATCTGGCGGTGATGGTCTCAGAACATATTCTCGAGCGCGAAGTTACCGCCAATTCCGACATTGTAATCGAGCAGGCGAAGAAGGCTGTTGCGGCTCTTGATGAGGGAATAATCTTCAAGATCCGCATGCATCCCGACAACGTTGATATTCTCAAAGAAGTCAAAAGCAGCCTCGTTTCCGACCACTCAAAGATGGAAAATGTAGTGGTCACAGCGGATGAATCCGTCGATAAGGGCGGCTGTGTGTTGGAAACATCCGCAGGCGCTATTGACGCCAGCATGAAGACGCAACTGGATAGATTGCGCCAGTCCCTCTCGGATGTAAACATTCAGCCGGAGGTATCGGTCCCGACCGGCTCAGCTCTGTCCGAGGAGACATATCAGAATCATGATGAAGAAGAGGAATCGGATGATGATATCGAGGATAGCGGCGAACAGGGTTCCGGCAATGAGGAAGAAGGGGGCGAGGATGATGATGAAAACTAATGAGTGTGATCCAAAAGTAAAAAATTGTGTCATAGTTCGACTCCGCTCACTATGACACTCATATCAAGACTTGTTTTTGTCATCCTGAGAGGAGTCGAAGGATAGACAAAAACAACTTTTGAGTCAGCCTCACAATAGATAATAATAATACATAAATAACATAAAATATACACCATGATCTCGCAGGAAGCGCTCGACAAATACAAAACGGCTCTTAAAAAGACGAACACACTGCAAATGAGCGGGCGTGTAACGAAGGTAATTGGGCTTATCATCGAAAGCGACGGGCCCAAAGCGCCGATCGGCGAGGTCTGCCTGCTGAAGGACAGACATGGCAAGGTCATCAGCAAATCCGAGATTGTCGGCTTCAACAGCGGGAAGATACTTTCCATGGTGCTGGGCGATTTGCATGAGATAGCGCCCGGAGCGGAAATTGTCGCTACGGGTGAGACTCTCAGCATCGAAGTAGGCGACGCGCTTCTCGGGCGCGTCATCGAAGGGCTCGGCAGCGCTATGGACGGCAAAGGTAAGATATATACCGGCGTTCGCCGCTCTATCTATGCCCAGCCGCCGAATCCGCTGCAGCGCATGAGAATAACTTCCCCTATCGCTACCGGCATCAAAGCTATCGACGGAATGCTGACCCTCGGCAAGGGGCAGAGAATCGGCATATTTTCCGGTTCCGGCGTTGGGAAATCTACGCTGATAGGTATGATTGCGCGGAATACTTCCGCGGATATAAATGTTATCGCCCTCATCGGCGAGCGCGGCAGGGAAGTCAAGGAATTCATCGAGAAGGATCTCGGCGAAAAAGGCTTGCAGCGGTCGATAGTGGTGGTTGCTACGAGCGACGCACCTCCGCTGGTTCGCGTGAAGGGCGCTCTGGTGGCGACATCGATCGCAGAGCATTTCCGCGATCGGGGTCTGGACGTGATGTTCATGATGGATTCAGCCACCCGTCTCGCTATGGCGCAGCGCGAAATCGGTCTCACCATCGGCGAACCGCCCACGACCAAGGGCTATACACCCTCGGTTTTCAGCCTGCTGCAAAAAACTATGGAACGCGCCGGCACCTCCGAGAAAGGCTCTATCACCGGCTTGTATTCGGTGCTGGTCGAGGCTGATGACATTAACGATCCCATCTCCGACGCTTCCCGAGGCATTCTCGACGGGCACGTGGTTCTGTCAAGGAAGCTGGCATCTATGGGGCATTATCCGGCTATTGATGTGCTCGAGAGCATTAGCAGGGTTCGCAATGATGTGATTGACCTCGATCATTACGAAGCCGCCGCTAAGATACAGGAAATGCTGGCAGCATACCGTAATTCGGAAGATCTCATCAGCGTCGGCGCCTATCAGCGGGGCGTAAATCCGCAGGTGGACAGAGCTATAGCTATGAATGACAGGATTAACCAGTTCCTGCGGCAGCGCATCGACGAAGCGTCGTATTTCGAGAAGACTGTAGATGATCTTAAGAAACTTGCGGGGGTGAAGTGATTGTCATAAATTCAGGAAAACCCCCATCCTAACCTTCCCCCACAGGGGGAAGAATAAAAGGTTTTTTACGCATAATTACTTAAAATTTTAATTTAAATTATATTTATATTAACCGATAATTATATTTGTAAATAAGTTTCTCACAAATTCAAGAATCATATATGGCTAAGAAGTTTACTTTTCGTCTCGATCCGGTGTTAAATCTGAAGACCCACAAGGTATCGGAACAAAAGGAGAACCTCAACCGGGTGGTCAAGCAGCGCAGCCAGAAAGAAATGCAGATAGATAAGAACAGGGAATATCATTCTTCATTGCTCAAGGATGGCGCTAAATCCGCAAAAGCATCGGAACTGCAGGCTCGCTACCACCATAAAAGCTTTGTCGAGGGTGAAATCCGCAGGCTCGAGAATGAACGCTGCGACCTGATCGAAATCGAAAATCTGCGCCGCGGTAAACTAACCGAGGCGATGAAGGAAGAAAAAGTCCTCATGAAGCTCAAGGAAAAGCAGTTCGAGCGCCATCAGGAAGAAGAGAAGAAGGAAGAAACGAAAACTATGGATGAAATCGCCCGCTACAGGCATGATAAGAATTCGGATAAGTTGATGTAATTTATGAGATGATAATTTTGAAGAAACGTCATTCTGAACGGAGTGAAGAATCCAGTACTTTTTAGATTCCTGCATTCGCAGGAATGACAAAAATGTTAGACAAAGACATTGAAGATTTTCACAATTCATGAACCAGAAGCAGCTCATAATAATAGTAATATCGGTATTACTGTCGATGACATTGATACTCATCGGCGGATTCGTCGTCTATAAGGTCGATCCTATGCTGCTGGGGTTCCCGCCGCCGCAGGATGAACTCGCCGAAGAAATCTACGAATCCAAAGTTCAAATCAGCGAGGCGAAACTAAAAGAGCTTGAATCAGAGCTGGATGAAATGAAGGAACTCAGGAAATCCAAAGAACAGCTTGAATCTGCAAAGTCCGAACTGCTTGATTCAATCGCCCATTTGGACGAAAAGTATGCAGTCTATAAGGATTCTATGGCTAAAATACGTCAAAATGCTCAAAATGACCAGAAACAAGCCGGTGAATTGAAGGATTCTTTAAATAAATTAGCCGCCCAAAATGCCTCTTTGAAGCAAAAAGTTGACCGCTATAAAAGCACTATTGCCGAACAAAAGGAATATATCGAGACTGAGGTCGATTCCTCTAAACAAATTAATTTTAAAGAGTTTGCAAATATTTATGATAATTCCGGTCCCGGCGAAGTAGCCAAAATCCTCGAGAAAATTGACGAGCGCGACGCCGCCAAAATCCTCAAAATGATGGACGAGAAAAAAGCTGGCAAGGTTATTGAAGCTATGAATTCCGAGACCGCAGCGGCTATTATGCTGCTGGGCGGGTCAAAATAGGAAAGGACAAGGAAGTCCGCATTTTAGGAAAATAAGTGCATGGAAGCGCTATGATGAACCAGGTGGTCATGCCGGTAAATCCGCAGCAGGACGACAGCGGTGTAGTATCGGCAAAAAAATCGACAGGCAAAACCGGCGGGAATAGCGGGAAAACCGCTTTTTCCGAAGAAGTGTCAATTCTCGGCGCTCAGGCTGAGAAGAAGAATAGCAGCGGGGAAAAATCCACTCCTGCTAATTCGAATTCCAATGGGGAAAAGGAAATCCCATTGACCTTCGGCAAGCCGAAAAATATAGAGAATAGCAACAATGACGAGAATAAATCCCAGTCAGCCCTGAATCTGCTGGGATTCCTGAATTTTTCCGCCGAAAAAAATAAGTCGGGAAATGGGGAAAAAGCTGAGGATAGTTCCGGCTCATCCAATAAAAATAATAACAACAAAGGATTATCCGAAGGGAAAATCCAGAGTTCATCGAATGAAGGCAGCCAGGTTAAAACAAATGAAAGTAAGACTGAAAAAGGCGATAATAATAAAGAAAAAGCTGTTAATAATAATCAATTGGATACTCCTGCTTCACTAAAGAAAAAAGCAGATGGCAAAGAGAAATCGGATAACAACAAGAAATCTCAAAATTCCGGCAATAGTAATAAAAACACCGAAAAAACAGGAAATAACGTATCTGAAAAGCTTCCGGGGATAAAAAACAAAGATAATGAAAGTGAAAATGGCTCGAACAAAGCTCTAAATGCAGATGATTCCGACAAGAATGAAGCTAAATCCGGGAAAGAAAGTTCACAAAATCACAATGAAAAGAAAATAAGTAATTCCAATAGCAAGGCAGGCTTGGAAAAAGCCGAAACTTCAAAAGAATCGAGCAAACAAAAAACAGCAGATATATCAGGTAAACAGGCTGCCAATAATAAATCAAATGAGACAGAAAAAAACAGCAGTGATAACATTTCAGGAAAGTCAGATAATTCAAAAGAATCGAATAGACAAGACACCATTAGTAAATTAAATTTTCAAAAAGTGGGCAATAATAACCAAAAGACCGTTTTTACTGAAAATAAATCTCAAAAAAATGACAAATCCGAAAGTAATGAGAGTGGAACTAAAAAGCCGGCTTCTCAAAATGGAAAAGTCATAATTGAAAATAAGAAAGAAAATAGTGATAATGTTAAAGGTCAAAACGACGAAAGTAAAGTCCAGTCCAAACAGACTGAAAACCGCCTTGCTTCTGCTTTTTCATCGAATAAAAAATCAAAGAAAGCTGATTCTGAAAAATCAGAGCAGAATAAAGCGAAAGTTGAAGTAAAAGCTGAGAAGAACAGCCTTAAAAATGATAAAAATGAAAATAAGAGCAAAACTGCTTTTAAAGTAAAAAATGGCAAAGAAGATTCTAAATCGGATGATTCAGTGGAAAATAAACCCAAAGTTTCTTTCAAAGTGAATAATGGAAAAGACAATTCCAAGTCTGATAAATCTGAAGAAAATAAGGCTGTTACAAATAATTCGAAAAATGAGAAATCAGATAAATCCAAAGGTCATAATCCTTATAATATAACTGAAAAGATAAGATTCAATAATCAAAAATCCGGCTCGGAAAAAAAGGAAGAATCGATTAATAAAGTAAAAATTGAGGCTGCTTCCAGTGATAATCAATCCGGGAAGAAGCCAGAAATCAAGAATTTGTCCGGTAATCGGTCGATAAGTCTGAATAAAATCAGCAATAATAATACAGCCAATATTTTCCGGTCCGAAGGAATTACGCCCGGCAAGACCGTAACTTACTCGGATGTGCGTGCGGAAGAGATCACATCCCGCACGCTGCAACTGGTGAAGGATACGCCGGTGAACACATCGAGTTCGGCGCGTATGATACTCAAGCCGCCGTCACTGGGGACGGTTTTCGTTAATATTAATCTTACGGCGAACAAGGTGCATATCAAATTCCGCGCTGAAAGCGCCGAAGCAATTAAGAGCCTCGAAAGTCAGATCGGCGCTTTAAAAGAGAGCCTAACGCGCCAGGGAATTAAAGCAGAATCGATAGACATCCGGCACAGGCAGGACGATAATGAGCAATTTCAGCAGCAGAACTACAATTCCAAAGGACAGGAAAAACACGAAGAACAGGGCATGAGACGCAGATTCGTGAGAAGCTTTTCCAACAGGCGGTTTAGCGGCGGTGGTATAGGCGATTACGACAGCTATCCGTCCACTTTCTATGAAAATTATATCTCGAAAATAAATGGAGATAAAAAATGATTGACGATATTAGCAGCTTGAGCGGCTTGGGAAGTTCCTCGTCGCAGGAGTCGAAGAAAAACTCGGGCGTTGATAAGCAGGAATTCCTGAAGCTGCTGACATATCAGTTGAAGTCGCAAAATCCTATGGATCCTTATGATAACAAGGAATTTGCGTCCCAGTTGGCTCAGTTCTCGCAACTGGAGCAGATGACGGAGATAAAATCCCTGCTCGAGGAGCAGATAAATACGAATATGATGCTAACGCAGACCATTTCCAATACCGCGCTGCCGGGGCTTATCGGCAAGACGGCAAAAGCTATATCCGATAAAGTTTATTATGACGGCGAAGATAAAGCGACTATAGGTTTTAACAATCCCTATCCGGCGGTATCCGGCGAGATGGTCATAAAGGACAGCGCCGGGAACACCGTACGGACTATTCAGCTTGACCGGTCGCAGTTATCGCAGGGCGATCACGAATATCAATGGGACGGCAAGGCAAATGACGGAAGCGCCCTGCCCGAAGGCGAATATTCGGTCGAAGTTAATATGAAGAAGGACGGCGGCGCTGCATACTCGGCTGATACTTATGCAGTCGGCACGATCGACGCTGTACGCTTCAAGTCCGAGGGCACGCTGCTCGTCATAAGCGGCATGGAAGTTCCACTGCAAAATGTAATGGATATTTCGACGTGATTTGATTGGGAACGGAACGAAACATATCAACCTTAGGGTTAGCTCTGCGGTTGAATGTCCAATTGAAAAATCAACCGCAGGGTTAACCCTGCGGTTGATTGAATATCCATAAAATACACAGTTAAAATATTTTGTACCACAATTCGGGAGGACTATGAGTGCCGCAGATTGAAGGAATAAGGGTTCCTTTCATGCCGGCAGGCGGCGTTAGAGAATTACGTAAAACGCCGGCGAGACCCGGCAGCGAAAGTCAGAAGACGTCTTTCGAAGATCTTTTTCAGAGAGAACTACGGAAACTCAATTTTTCAAAACATGCGCAGACAAGGATGATAAGCAGAGAGATGAATCTTAGCGACGCGGAAATGACAAGGCTGGAAAAAGCCGTCGATAAAGCGGAAGAGAAGGGCGTCAGAGAATCGCTCGTACTCTTCGAGGATAAAGCCTTTATCGTCAGCGTCGATAACCGCACGGTGATAACGGCTGTCAGCAAGGAACAGCTCTCATCAGGCGTTATCACGAACATAGACTCTGCTGTCATGGCATAACATATCTGGGGTTGGACCCATCTTTGACCGGTGGGAGACCCCGCGGATTCGGAACGACGGAAGAATTCGCAAGCATTTAAATCAAGGATGATTCACTAATTAACCAGGAGGGTTAAAGATGGGAATAGCACGTTCGCTGACAAGCGGCGGAAGTGCATTGAGAACGCATCAACAGCGCCTCGATGTTATTTCCAATAATATAGCAAACGTTAATACAACAGGCTTTAAATCGAGCAGGGCGAATTTTGCCGATCAGCTCAGCCAGACAATGAATTTCGGCAGATCGCCCAGCATAGTTGCCGGTGGAGGCACCGGCGGAATCAACCCGCTGCAATTCGGATTGGGGGTGAAAATGGCTGCAATAACCAAGAATATGTCCCAGGGGGCGCTCGAATCGACTAACCGACCGCTCGATCTGGCGCTGCAGGGAGAAGGCTTTTTCGTGTACAATCTGCTCGGAAACCAGGTATATTCCCGCGCTGGCGCTGTTTCAAGGGATCGTGACGGTTATTTGATAGATACCGGTACAGGCGCCTATTTGCAGGGATATGACGTCGAAGTCGATCCAGCGACCGGCAAAGTTGCCAAGGATGCCAACGGTGCTAATGTCCTGAACAGCACCGTCGAGAATCTGCAGATCGAATCCGGTGTCATTTCTGAGCCCCGCCAGACAGAGAATATTACCGTCAAGGGCAATCTGAATGCCAATGCCCAGCAGGGTGACGAGCAAAAGACGAGTATCACGGTCATCGACAATCAGGGCGGCGCTCGAACGCTATCGCTGACATTCACTAAAACCCAAAATCCGAATGAATTCACGGTAGCTGCTACTATCGACGGAAATAATGTAGCTCTGTCAAATTCCACGCTGACATTCAATGCCGACGGTACGCTGCAAACACCGCAAAACTTGACGATAGCTGCGGCAGATCTTAATACTGCTCTCGATCCCAGCGGCAATTCCAAGGTCTTCGATGAAACTTCCCCGAAAGACCTGAATATTAGCATGGTCGAGCAGGGTAATATCGGCGGCAGCCTGACACAGTTTTCCGGTCCGAACACGGTGACATTCGGCGAGCAGGACGGCTATCAGTCCGGCGAACTACTCGGATTATCTGTCGATAAGGAAGGCAAGATCTGGGGCTCGTTTACCAACGGACAGTCCGAGGTGCTCGGGCAGGCAGTCATGGCGAAGGTTGACAATCCGGAAGGTATGGAATCCATCGGCGACAACTTTTTCAGGACCTCGCCCAATAGCGGATCAGCAGAGATTGGAACCGCAGGAACGATTTTCCCGAGTACCAGTATAATCGGGGAATCGCTGGAGTCCTCTAATGTGGACATAACCACCGAATTCGTAGATATGATAGCGACACAGCGGGCATTCGAATCGGCATCTCGTACTGTCAGTGTGACCGACCAGATGCTGGCGACAATAAACCTGCTTAAGAGATAATATTAGGTAGATTTATTTAAATTAATTACCTAGTCCGTCATTCTGATCGAAACGCGGCGAAGTGAAGAATCCGGGATACATCAAAACCCCGGATTCTTCCACTTCGCTTCGCTCAGCGTCAGAATGACGTTTTTTATTTCAATAAACACATTCATTTATAACTGTTTTTTTTTATTGACTTTTAACAAAACTTGTTCTATATTGGAAATAAGTTTCCTCATTTTTTAACTTAACGGTAAATTAAGATTTTTTCTTTGCTGGGGAAACCTCACAAAAAACATATATAACTCAAACCGGAGACAATAAGATGAAAAAAATTTTAACGGCTTTTATACTTCTTTTCCCGATTTTGCTTCATGCGCAAATCGACGAGGTTTTGAAAAATTACACCGGCTCGGGAAAGGTTTATTTTACCAATGAAAATTTAACGCTGCAATGCGCCAGATTTGATACCGAAGCGCCTTGCTATATTAAAAAAATCAAGGTGCATCTTACCGGCAGCACCGGCAGCGCAAGGATAAGATTTTTCGGGCTTGAAGGCGGCGGACAGATGCCCGTGCTGAAAAATGATTTTATTGAACCTGTGATTGTTCAAAAAAATCAAACCGGCGAGCAAATTATAGAAGTTGAATACGAAGAGCCGCTCTACTACGCTAACGACTGGTTCTGGATAGGTGTGGACAACATGACTTCCGGGATATACCTTCTCTCTGACAATATTGAGAAAGAATTACCAAACCCTCATTATTATTATCAGGCTATGTTTGCCGATGATTCCATTGGGCAGTATGTCGCCGGCTTTGCTTATTTTGTCGATGTGCATGTAACTTACCCGACAAAAACCTCTAAGAATATCCTGCGGGATGTAACGCAGGATGTCGGAATAGTTGAAGAATACTTAAATACTGCCATCTCTGCCGCGGATTTTGACGATGACGGCGATATCGATCTATTCTTCAATAATAAACTCTACGAAAACAGCACCGGCTTCACTTTTAAGGATATTACCCAACAAAAGGGATTGATAAATACTCACAATCCTAAATACGAAGGGACAGTCGCCTGCCAGGCATTTGTGGATGTGGATAATGACAAAGACCTCGATATAATCTTGTTTGGCAAGGATACAAGCGTTGTTTTCATAAATAACGAAGGCATGTTCACTAAAAAAGTATTAAATCTGCCTGAATTCAAGACTATGCTCTACGGACTGATGCTGTTCAATTTTGCGGATATCAACTATGATGGCTACCCTGATCTCTTCGTCGGGCAGCACATGTCCAAATATGATGAGAATGGTCCTGACATTTTGCCGAACTTCGTTTTCATAAATAATGGGAACAATGATTTTGTCGATGAGTCAGACAGGATGTATTCAAACTATTTCTATACCCATAGGAGGACTCGCTCTTCGCAATTCGGCGATTACGATAATGACGGCGATCAGGATCTATACATTGGCAATTATTATATCGAGCCTGACGAACTATTTGAAAATGACGGCACAGGCAATTTCAAAGACATAGCAGGCAAAAAGAATCTTGACAGGCACGATCATGGCTCCCAGCATGGCTGCGGCGTAAACTGGTTCGATTATGACAATGACGGCGATCTCGATCTTATCGTTGCCCGGATTGCCCATCCGAGATTTATCGGACCCTATGATCACAGGGGTACCGGCTTATACCGAAATGAAGGTCCGCCCGACTATAATTTTACTGATCTAACAGGTCAGTACAATGATTATCCCGGGCTGAAAACGCCTATAGGCTTTGAATTACAGGATTATCATTCGGGTTGTGCATTTGCGGATGTAAATAATGACGGATTGGCAGACGTTCTTCTAAAGACCTATAATGCCTTTCGCTTTATAAATTTCTATGAGCAGCAGCCCGACCATACATTCATGCTAAAGTCCTTCGAGTACGGATTACATCGAATAGACAGCCGTAGGCCGGGGCTTGTTTGGCTGGACTACAACAATAATGGGCGTATCGACCTAATCATGGTGAATAATGGTAAAATCCAACTTTATAAGAACCATTGCAAGGATTATAATAATTTCCTGGAACTTGACTTGAGAAGCACCGGCGGCAATTATTACGCTATCGGCTCGAAAGCTTTCGTTTATTCCGGCGAAATGATGTTCATGCGGGAAGTTTCCTGCGGTCAGGATGAAATGGTACAATTTCCGTACCGCCTGCATTTTGGCTTGGGAAAGATCAATTCAATTGATTCAGTGGTAGTCTGGTGGCATCAGAATCCTATGAAAAAAGAGAAGTTCGAAGACATTAAAGTAAATAAAATATACAAATTGATCGAGGGCGGTGAGATAATTGTGGATGTTGAAGAACTTCAGCAAATTTCGAATAAATTGAATGTAAACGTCTATCCGAATCCATTCTCTGTCTCTACAAGAATTGAGTATTATTTGGAAAAAACCGTAGATGTAAGACTTAGCATCCATGATATTTTCGGCGAGGAAGCAGCTGTGTTGGTCGATGGAATCCAGCCCGCAGGCAATCATACTAACACATTAAATGCCGATGGGCTATCCGCCGGAACATATTATTTAAAATTGCAGGCAGGTGATGAAAAGGTGACCGGGAGGATTGTTTTGATGAAGTAACATCTTGATTTATTATATAAATATGCTAAAATTGGATAAAAATATAAGTTTATTCTACTTCCGTATAAGCCTGTTTTGCTATCTCCTCGGCGATTAATAGAGCTTTTGCTGCTTCTTTTGGTCCCACAATTGCAGGATGTTTTTCGGTTATTGCTTCAATAAATGCCTTCTGTTCTTCTTCGATTGCGTTTATTTTCTTAACTTTAGGCTGCTCGAATATGATATTCCTATTTTTCATACCCAGATCGATCTTGCCTAAATTCTTTGCCGAATCTCCTTCACTTATATCATCGGTCATCTTATAAACTTCCACATTCAATTCCGCAAAATCTATTGACAGATATGCATTTCGCTGAAAGAGTCTTATCTTCCTCATTGGATGAGCCGAAATGCGGGACGCCGTCAGATTCGCCACAGCGCCATTTTCAAATTCAATTCTTGCGTTAGCAATATCCGTCGTATCTGTAATAACAGCCACACCATTAGCATAAATATTCTTTACATTTGATTTTATCAGCCACAGCATAATATCTATATCATGGATCATCAGGTCATGCACTACGGAAACATCCGTTGCTCTTGCCTGAAATTTTGTTAACCTGTGAGCTTCGATGAAGAGAGGGTCAAGGGAATAATCTTTTATAGCATTTATAACCGGATTGAACCTCTCGACATGCCCCACCTGAATCAGCACATTATATTTCTCAGCAAGTTCAATTAATTCCAATGCTTCATTGTGCGTACCTGTTATCGGTTTTTCGATGAGACAGTCTTTACCCGCTTCAATACACGGCTTTGCTGTTTCGAGGTGATTCACTGTTGGCGTGGCGATAGTCACCGCATCGGACTTCTCGATAGCTTCCCCGAGCGAATCAAAATTCCGGCAATTATGCTGCAAGGCTATCTTTTCCGCCTTATCGCTTTCAATATCATAAACGCCGATAAAGTCGACATTTTCGTTCTTATCCCAAAGATTTGCATGTATAGTTCCTAAATGACCAACCCCTATTACAGATACTTTTAACTTTCCCATTTTTTTCTTCGCTTTCAATATATAATTTTTTTTATTTACCTTAGTTCAATCTTCAATATAAAGAAAGATGCGTTGTTTTAATAATTTTATAATTAAGACTGATCCCTTTTTTAACAATGATCTTATTAAATATCTACGCAGGAATACTCAATGCTGCTCTGTGATATTAAATTTAGAAACAACGATTTAATATTTACGTAATGAAAAATAAAGTTATTTTAAATAATTTTTCAAAAAACATCTTTCGTTGTTGAGATTTTAGTCTTTGATGCCATTTTTGCTCCGGAATAATCTAATGACATCCGGCAATGGTAAAAAGCAGACCGTCGGTTCAGGCGCAAAATGGAAAAACGGACTTGCATGGTTGGTAATCGGCGGTTTAAAAAGCTCAATGCTGCTTACATTGATCATCGTTCCGGTAATCTATCATTTGGCTGATCTCGCTAACGATAAGGTAAATGCAAGAATAAGTTCCGGAAGAATTTGTAAATAAAGTGGAAATTCATGTTTTGTAAATAAGCTTATCATCATAATTAAAGAGCTCATATTCCTTTATCAGAATTTTATTTCTTTTGCAACTTTTGAACAATAAATATCGTAATTTAAATAGAATTTTAATTTGAATAAACGGATGATAGATATGAGAAAAAGACTTTACAGATCGCGAAAAGACAGAATGCTAGGCGGAGTTTCCGGCGGACTTGCGGATTATTTCGAAATAGATCCGGTCATTGTCAGGGCTCTGTTTATAATCACCACACTGGGCTGGGGATTGAGCATCGTCGGCTATATCGTCCTGTGGATCATCGTTCCCGATGAGGAAAAAGTCAGGGGCTATGCAAAATATCACCCTGATCAAGGCGATGAGCAAGCCTATGAAGAATATCACTATGATGAACACAAAGACCGAACCGACCGCAGCGTGGTCGCCGCAATAATACTCATCGCTGTCGGCGTACTGTTTTTACTGGATAATATAGCAGGCTGGCTTTCATTCGGACATGTGTGGCCCCTTGCAGTTATAGCGTTTGGCGCATATATATTATATAAAAATTTACACAAAAACAACGACTCTTACCAGGAGGTAGAACGATGAAAGCATCCGGAATTTTCTGGGGTAGTTTATTGATTTTTCTGGGATCATTTTTCCTTCTTGACAATGTCGATTTAATGGAATTCAAACTCGGCAATATTTTACAATATTGGCCCCTGATTCTCATAATTTGGGGAGTTGCCCTGCTCAAAATTCCGCAAATTGTGAAAAGTATTCTGGCAGGTTTGTCGGGAATCCTTGTAGCATTATTGATAATAGGATTAATAACCAACAACTGGAACTTTGATATTTTCAATGACCATGACAGCGATACTGAAGTTGAGTTTTACAGCGGCGACGAAGATTACGAAGATGAAGAACCTTCTGTTTTGACTGTGCCTTTTGATTCTGCTTATCAATCCGCAAAATTTAACTTCAAGGGCGGTGCGGGGAAATTCGAATTCGGCGGCACAACCGGCGATCTCGTCAAGATCATAGCCAGCGGCACCAGCCGCGACATTCACTATACCGTATCCGACGACGGCAAAAGCGTGAACGTAAGCTACAAATTCGACACCAAAAGCAAATTTTTCAACGGGATACACAAGGAAAGAGAAGCTGAGATAAATTTGAATCCTGATCTGTTCTGGGATCTTTTTATGAAGGTCGGAGCTTCGGACATAGAGTGCGACCTGAGTGAGTATAAAGTACGGAACATTGAAGTAAAAGCCGGTGCAGCGGACATTGAAGTAAAAGTAGGAGACAGGAACGATACGACCAATGTGGAAGTGGAAGCAGGCGCATCGAATTTCGAGATCTATGTCCCCGAATCCTCCGGTTGTGCGATAAGCTCGGAAACCGGATTATCGAACAGAGATTTTTATGGATTCACATCTCACGGAAAAGGACAATATAAGACCCCCAACTTTAATGATAGCAAGACGAAGGTATTTATTAAAATATCCGGGGGAGTTTCGAACTTCGAGGTAAAAAGATACTGAGGATTTGGATTCAATCCCGGTACCTGCATGACAGGTGCCGGGATTTTATTTGTACAAATTTTTATCCGAAATATACTTTTCTACCTGAGGCGGGGTTAAATACTTGATCGATTTATCCTTTTGAAAACGCTCCCTTATCTCAGTGGCGGAAATTTCCATCAGCGGAGCATCAAGCCAAATCGGATGTTTATGCCCTGCCGTAAGTATCTGATCGATCTGAATACGGAACTGATCAGAATCTGACTCCGGTCTTCCTGTTATTACAAGATTTGCTATTTTTAGTATTTCCTGCCAGTTCGACCATTTTGTAAAAACAGGCGCGTGATCCCCGCCAATCAATAGATATATATCTTCATTTATATATTTTTCGCTGAAGTATTTCAATGTTTCATAAGTGTATGATATCCCGCCTTTATCAATTTCATACGTATCTATTTCAAAACTGGGATTGTCTTCCGTTGCCAATCGAAGCATTTCCAATCTGTGAATTGCCGAATGATCTTGTTCTTCCTCTTCATCTTTGAAAGGAGAGATAGCCGCCGGTACGAAAATACATTTATCAAGCACCAATTGTTCCGCAAAGTGCTCTGCTAAAATCAGGTGAGCTATGTGCACCGGATTGAATGTCCCGCCAAATATACCTATTCTGCTCATGTTTTTTCTCTATTAATTTCAAAAATTCTAAACAGAAAATAAGAAATTTATTTGATTATTAATAGAAAAATAGCACCGTTTTACGATTAATGGAACAAAAAATCAGAATTAACTTCTTAAACTATTTTTTTGAGCCTATCCGTTTTGAAATTATATTTGTAAGTTAATTTTGAATTAATTAGTAAATTGAACAACAATTTTAAGCTAATCCCAATTAATGCTTAAATCGCTTTACATAAAGAATTTTACTCTGATCGAATCACTCGAGCTTGAATTCGACATGGGACTTAACATAATTACCGGTGAAACAGGTGCAGGAAAATCGATAATTATTGATGCACTGATGTTGTCGCTTGGAGAGCGCGGCTCGTCCGATTACGTCCGTCAGGGAGAAAAAAAAGCTGTCGTAGAAGGTATCTTTGAATTCAACGAGAATCCCCCGGTTTTTTCAATCCTTGAAAAACACGATTATGACCACGAAAGCAATGAGATAATAATCAGAAGAGAGATAAATGCCAAAGGAACATCCCGCTGCTTTATCAATGATTCACCAGTTCAGGTCAGCCTCTTGAAAAATATCGGTGACCTTCTTGTTGATTTCCACGGACAACACGATCATCAGCTCCTGCTCAAGAAAGAAACCCACTCTGAAATACTTGATTCCGTTGGGGATTATGATGAATTGATCAAAACCTACAACAAACAATATGAAGAAATTAAAGATCTTAAGAAAAAATTAAAAGATACCCGGCGCCGTGGCAGAGAAATGAGAGAAAAAGAAGATCTGCTCAGAATGCAGCTCTCTGAGATCGATAACGTCAATCCTGAACCCGGTGAAGATGACAAACTTGAATCAGAGCTGAAGATCCTCGAAAATGCGGAATTCCTTGTTTCGACGACTCATGAGATATATTCCGAACTTTACGAAGGAGATAATCCTGTTCATGATAAGCTTACACAGGCAGGCAAACTTATTGACAAATTGACTGAAATCGACGACAGTTTCGACGAATACAAGAAAGAGATAGAATCCTCCTTGATAAGCGCCGATGAAGTGGCTAAATTCGTTAAAGATTATGCATCAAACGTGGAGTTTGATCCCCAAAAAATTGAAGAAAAGCGTGAACGGCAGCGCGACCTAAGAAATTTATCAAAAAAATACGGCACTATTGATAATATCCTTAAAAAGCGCGAACAAATAATTAACGATCTAAACCTGATAGATAATTTTGAAGATGAGATAGAAAATCTCGTAAAAGAGATTGATCAGAAGCAGATATCACTCGGCAGCACAGCATTTGAACTATCCGATAAAAGACAAAAAACTGCTGAAAATTTCAACCGGACTATAGAAAATGTATTGAAAGAATTAGGAATTCAGAATGCTCTTTTCAAAGTTAAATTCGATAATGAAAAATTTAAAAAGGAAGAAATCGATAATAATTCCGGTGAAATCTATGCTTTAAATGAAAATACGGCATTCACCGCTTTCGAAAATGGCATTGATATTATTGAATTTTTAATATCTACAAATAGAGGAGAAACACCTAAACCACTTGTGTCAGTAGCTTCCGGCGGTGAGATCTCACGCGTAATGCTTGGCATAAAAAGCATTTTGGCTGAATCCGAAACACTGCCAATGCTCGTGTTCGACGAAATTGATATTGGAATAAGCGGTAGAATAGCGCAAAAAGTCGGCATAACAATGCGCAAACTAGCACAAAAACACCAGATCATAGCTATAACCCACCTGCCTCAGATAGCTGCACTTGGTGATCTAAACATTTCCGTCAGCAAATACGAGGATGACTCAAAAACAATTATTACTGCTGAAAATCTGGATCAAGACAGTAAACTTGTGGAAATTGCCAAACTTCTCGGAGGCAGCGAAGTTACGGAAGCCACAATGAAAATAGCCAGAGAACTCGCTGACACACCTTAATTTTCAAAAAAAATTCGGGAAGTTTCATTATTTAGTTTTAAGTAAAACTAAAATAATATTAAATTAAATAATGCGTTTTAACATTTATAATTTTATTTAGGAAAAACAGCGGATATTAACTTGGAAGTCTCTGATAAGGAAGCACTTATAAAAGCTTTAGAGAACAAAGTAACTCCATTTGCATTGAATAACATTATCAGCGCCTATGAGATGGCTTATAATGCTCATGCCAATCAGAAAATGAAAGACGGCTCCTCTGTTTTTGAGCATTTGTCGGGTGTTTGCAAAATTATCACTCTTGAACTCGAGATAACTGATCCCGAGCTAATTGTATCTTCCCTGTTGAAATCTATCTATCAAGCTAATGATGAAATAAGTCCGGACATTGTAGAATATAATTTCGGAGCTTATGTCAGTCTACTGACTTATCATCTCAATGAAAATACACACCCGCCTGAGAAAGATCCATGGGAACTAGATTTCGGTGAACAGAGCAAAATCCAATCACCCGGGGTCGATTTCATTATCATACGGCTTGCCGAACTTCTCGAGAAATTCAGAACTATGGACTTCAATCCAATATATAATCCTATCGAACTGATAATGGACACAAGTAAAAAATACCTGGGAATAGAAACCCAGGCAAAAAATCCACACGTCGACTATTTAATAAAAGAAATTAAAAAAGAGAGAAATAAAATCCTCGATTAATTCTCTTTATTAACCAGCATCTCCCCTTTTAAGTAAGCCCTGCCGATTACTATAGAAATAGATATTATTCCCGAAATAATAAGACCCAGTAGTATCATAAATTTCCTGCTTGGTGATGCTTTTGAAGTTGGTACAATAGCTTCGTCCAATACATTCACTGCCGGCAAATCCCTTTCTTCCTGAATTTCTTCCTGGTGTTTCTGTGTTTCCAAATACAGGATCACTTTTCCCAGAATTTTTTGCCGACGCATCAAATCTTCATATTTACGGATTAATTCCGGCGCTTTGCCAAGAGGAATTGAAAACTGATCCTCCTTTATCAAGCCGCCTGTTTGAATTTTCTCATACTGCTTCTCCAGTAAATCCACAGTCCTTTGATATGCCCTGACCTGCGGAGAATTATCACTAAATTCCTGCTTAGCCACTGTCAGCTCTATCAGCGCTTTATTCAACTCAGCCCCTACGGCAGCAGCCTGATTTATGATCGCAAGAGTTTGTTCGTCAAGTGCGAGGACCTTGTTTTCAGCCCTGAACTTTTCCAGTTCTGCTTCTACAGAATCAAGCTGTTCATTATATTTTACCATCTTTCTGCTGATAAACTCTTTGGTTTTTCTTGCATTTGTCAGGTTTTTCTCCCTTAAAAAATAATCCAATCCGTCTACGGCATAGTTTGCTAATTGAGCACTTAGCACAGCCGCCGAATCTTTTTCTCTTTCATTAGGAAAATACGAAGTTTTATAGGATGAAGTCACGGAGATCAAGCCGCTTCGCTCAATTTCCACTTTAAGCATATTTTGTATAATGTAGGCTGTCTCTGCTTTGGAAAGTTTCTCGAAGTTCTCCATCTCTTTAAAATTCATTTTATCTGCTATATATTCGCCAACCGTTCTGCTTCTTAATATTTCTGCAAAAACGGTCACCTGATTGCTTTGTCCGATATTCCCCAGAACAATCCCGCCACTGCTCATATTTTGCAGGAACGAACTTAAACCACCTGTCCTGTTTTCATTTTGTGGAGGCAGTAATTTGGTCTTCGACTCATAAGTCTGAGGCATAATCAATGAGTAGATGACAATTAAAATGAGCAATCCGAAAGTTAAGGATATTACAAATTTCCGGTTCTTTTTCAAAAGAGCAATAACATTCAGATATGTCTGTTTATTAGTGTTATTATTATTTTCACTCATAGCTGATCGATTGATTAATTAAAATTTCAAAGTAGTTAAAATAGCAAGTATTGTTAATATTTGTGTTGTAGCTGTTATGATCATAGTTATGACCTCAACCATATCTGTATCCTCTTCAGGCGGAACCAGGATATTATCTCCGGGCTCAAGTTCATAATTCCCTGATTCGGCATCATATTTTTCACCCTTAGGTTTAACAACAAGGATAGAATTTTCATCTGCACGATACCCGAATCCACCGGCTAAATTAATGTAATCGGCATAATTATATTCCGGATTGTAAACAACTAACCCGGGTTTGTTTACTCTTCCCTGAACATTTATAAAATTCTTTTTCTCAGGAACAAATACAGAATCCTTATGTTGAAGTATGACATTATCCGGATGCTCGGGATTATCCAGAACATTTCTGAAATCAATAGACATAAGCCCTTTTTGCTCATTCTTCCTTGCCTGAAAATAGATCTTTTCATCTTTGGTCATTTCAGATCTTGAAATATTATAAAGTCTGTTCATCTCAGGGTCTTCCTTATCCCAGACGCTTGTCCTGATAAACTTGGCACCTTCCAGAGAAGCAAATTTCGTAAAGCCGCCGGCACGATTAATTAAATCACTTAAGCGCTCTTCCTCTTTCTCAATAGCATAATATCCCGGCAGCTTCACTTCCCCCTCGATAACTATTCTTTCGCTTTCTTCGAATGTTTGATTCTTTCTGACAAAAACCTGATCACCGGCTTTTAATGGTATATCATTTTTAAGATTGGTTTTATCAGGATAATTATCTCTCCATGAGCTCAAATCAACAATCCAGGTCTTTATTCCTTTGTCAGTCTTTCTGGATATTTCCACCGAATCTAACATAGCTGTTTCCAGAAAACCTAATCCAAACTGGAATAAATGGGATAAAGAATCTCCTCTTTTATATTCAAATACGTCCGATTTTGCTACTTCCCCATATATACCGATATTTACATCTTCACCTGAAGGGGGCACTATTATATGATCACCACCAAGAACTACCGGATTATCATCGGGGTCATTAGTTCTAAAATAACCGATAAGATCTACCCCAATAGGTTCTTGATTCTCGCGCAACAGGATGATATTTCTCAAAGAAGCTTCCTGCTTAAGTCCACCGGCTTTTTCTATCACTTCAGAGGCTCTGTCCGCAGCAGTAGCGGCAACAATAGACGGTTTTCTAACAGCCCCGCTAACTGTTACTTTAAATTGCCTGATTTCTGTCAGGGCAACATTCACTTCCTTAACGTTGAAAACCTCTTTAACCTTATTAACTGCAAGTTTTTCCACTTCTGTTAATGTTTTCCCTTTTACATCTATCATACCAACGTAGGGTATAATCAGCTTACCTGCAGGTGATATTTTAATCTTATACATTTTGGGATCTGCTGAAACAATAGAAACTGTAAACTGATCATTTGGACCACAGATATACGAATCCGGATCAATTTCCTTCTCAAGTAAGCCTACCGTCTCTTTAAGCACTTCTTTTGATGTTTCCAGAGCAAGAGTATCGATCTTGCCCTTTTGTGCCGAGCGCAGATAGTCATATTCCTGAGCAGATAATACTTTGCTTGACAATAATGATACTATTAATATTAAAAGCCACAAGGACTTTTTCAAGATACAATTCATATATACCTCTGTTGCGATATCAAATTATTCATTCTACATAGAATGCAAAAATACTAAAAATATGCAATTAACTTAAAATTGAATTTTAAAACAAACATAATAAAAAGAATTTATGTAATTTAAGTTTACGTTATTTAATCCAAATCTTGCATTAGAACATAGACAATCCCTTATTTCCCCTCATCCCCAGCCCTTCTCTCGTCGGGAGAAGGGAGTAAGAATTTCTTATTACACTGAAAGTCCCATCTCCACTTGGGAGAAGGGATTTAGGGATGAGGAAATTCTTCTAATGTATTTTCCGGGTTTAAGATTATAAATTTCTTGAAATGTCATTGCGAGCGCAGCGAAACAATCCAGCCCTTCGACCGCCTCGCAGCTATGCTCCTTGCGGGAACACATTCCCTGCCTGTTTATCATTTACTTGTATTTTGTACTGCATCAATTGGAATTAATTCAAACTTCCACTTCATGCTTTTCTGCTTCAGTTTTGTGAGCTGGTTCAAATTCTTTCTTTGAAATCTGTTTTTTATTTCTTCTCATTTTACGTTTTCTGATGACTTTTAAATAAACCCAATCGTAAATACCTGTCAATACCAGCGTTACAAATAACAGAGCCCCCAATGGAACCAATAGTATATAAAAATCACCAAGTATTCCCTGGAAAAATCTGCCATTATGTATCTCGAAAAGGTAATTCCACAGGGGCATACGAAAGTCCTGTGACATCTCTGCAGGCATGGCAAATCTTTTGTCGTCATTTCTATCTCCCAATGATATCAAACCTTTATAATGGGTATTTAAATACTCTTCCCCACCCGGCGTTTTGAAATAACCGGTTACCATATTCTCCCCCGGTCTTATCGACTTAATCTTACCAGCTCTGTTTCCTGTCATAGCATCCTTAATCTCGCCGGTTCCATTCTCAACACTGAATAACCCCAGAAATGAACCTATCAATAGATTCCCATCTTCATTCCGTCGAAAAACAGTTGCGCCCATAGGAAATATAGGTGCCGGAGGCTGTGATTCGACAAAGGACTCTGATAGATTTGCCGGAGCGCTCCAAAATCCATCAGTTGCATCTACATAGATCATATCTTTCTGACTGTCATACATTGCATTTCTGATCTTTTTATGCCAGGGACTCGCATGTTTCAATCCGGGATAATATTTTGCCGGTATTTCCCCGCCTACGAGTATGGCAAGCATTGGCGGACGCATAAACAAACCTGTGCCCCCTATAAGCAGAAAAATAACTGCAAACCAGATACTAAGCTTAAGATGATACTTTGTAAATACTTTGAACATCTTCTTCGATTTTTTTGTTCTGTTAGTCCTTTTCTTCTTTGGGAAATACCACATGTAAAAAGCAGAAACACTCAGAAATATGATCAATATTCCCGAGGCATCGTACAGAAGCTTACCAGGCAATCCCCATGCCTTGCCGCCGTGCAATTCAAAGAAAAGATCAATAAGCGTGATGCTCTTTTCCGGTTCATCTCTTTTTGTTTTCAGCTTTTCTAAAGAATATTCTCCCTCTACATTTTTCAACTCGTAAATGGCATTTTCCGAGAAAGCAAGGGTAAGTGAATCAACTCTTAGAGTTTTTACAAATTTTTCTTTTTCTGAGCCATTTACTCTCCTCCATTCATCTCCACTGTTGACAAATAATCCTCCGTAAGTTGATGCAAATAAGGCATTATCATCCTCACTTATAAACAGATCATCAGTTTTCATATAATATCCGGGGTCAGGGAAATCGCCGGACATGAATTTCGAAAATGTATACCCGCCGTCACTTGTCTTCCATACCCCTCGTTTACCGGCTGCATAGGCTGTATTCGTATCTTCCTTCGAAAATGTCATATCCGCCAGAGAACTCCTGTTCCAGTTTTCGATATGATAATGTTTCGGAACAAAAGATCTGGGTATTGAGATTTTACCGATCAACTCCGGATGATTCAGGAAAATACCGCTAAAGCTCATCCAGATCAAAAATAAGATCAGCACAAGTCCGATGTACTTATGGATATTTTTCGATATTTTATACAACCATTTCATATCATGCCTAACGTTTATAATCAGACTATATTATCTGGTTATAAAATACATAAAATATTTAGGTAAAAAATTATATCTGCTTTTCTGTAATTGAAGTGATTTAAACGGTGCTAATATGTTTAATGTCAGTTTATTGTTTTCTTTTTAATAATTTACCAATAAGGTTCGATCCCGGCAGATTGAAAGACTCGTTACTTACCCTGATAGTCAGTATCAATCCCATAATGCCTATAAGTATGTTGCCTATCCACATGCTAAGTGTTGGTGACATAAAACCGCGGTCGGCAAGTTTCTCACCACCGATAAGACATGCCCAGTAGAAAATATAAAAACCAAGAGTAATAGCAGCGCTGATACCGAAATTCCCGCCGCGAGTCATTATCCCGAGCGGACATCCGACAAAAATAAACACCAGACATGCAAACGGTATGGCATATTTTTTCTGGATTTCAACCTGGTATTGGCGTGCCTTCTGCTGATACTCGCTTTCCTGGAAAATGTCAGATTGTATGGTCGATTTCAGAAAAGTCAGCCGTTTTTGTGCTTCATTCAATTGCCTGACTGTTGGATAATCGGATTCTTCCTTTTCTTCAAACTTATTATCAGCGACAGTGATTTCTTTGTCAGAGCTTTCTAAAATCCCAGTCAAATGATCATAATGTTTTTTTATCTCATCATTGATCCTATCAGAAGCTTTATTTGCTTTAAACAGTGCCTCATTGCGGATTTCTTCCATATCTTCAATACTAAGTTCTCTGTCTCCGCGGGAGATAACATTTTCAGCGGTGCGCTCGAATGAGAATCCTCTTGCATCCATTGCAATTTGATGCCTGCTGAAATTAACTTCTCGATAATTATTCAAATTGAAAGGCTGCATCTGATGTATTTCGCCATTGTAAAGAGTAAGTATTAATTTTGTAAAGTCAGGAGTAAACTTTGCGATGCCTGTATCAGCAGAGACTATATTCAGATAATTGGCTTTTCTGTGGTCGTAAATCGTAACTCCCTTAAGCAATCCGGTTAACGAATCAACTTTTCTTGATAAAATGGTATAGCCCTCGAGATCTGAGGAGAATCTACCGGATTCAAGTTCGAAAGTCGGCTTTTTCCTTTTTATATCACTCATGAGAACCTTCGCTCGGTGATTGGCTTCGGGCAGAATGATGTTGTTAAATTCAAAAAGTCCGTAAGTAAGCATAAATCCAATTATAACAACGGACAGCATCATTCTCAACAGACTGCCGCCGCTGGATTTGATAATTGTGACCTCGTGAGCAGACGACATGCTGCCAAAAGCCATCAATGTCGAAAAAAGTACACCGATCGGCACTGCAAGAACAACCATCCAGGCAAGATTCAAACCTATCAACTGTAATATAATCCAATAACTTAATCCTTTTCCTACAAGATCATCAATGTATTTGATCACGAACTGCATCAAAAACAGGAACACAACCACCGCAAACCCGAACACAAACGGTCCGATATGTGTACGCAAAATATATCTGTCAATCAATCCCATAGTTATTCGTTAACACTTTTAGAATACAATGAAATAATAATTATTCGACGTTCAAATTATAAGTCTAATATACACATTTTATTTGGCAAAATAAATTATCTTAAATATATTTGAAGTTCGATTTTTAGAAAAAATTAAACAAGGATGATAAAAAATGGTTGCATTCATGTCAGTATTAATAATATTGGTATCAATAGTATTGATTGCTATTGTGCTTATTCAGCCGGGTAAAGGTGATATGGCATCAACTTTCGGTGGATTCGGACAGTTTAGTTCTGTTTTGGGAACAAGAAGGGCTGCCGATTTTCTCACAAAAGCCACTATCAGCTTGGCTGCTGCTATTATGGTATTGTCACTTATCACTAACTATTTCTTTGTTGGTCAGGTCTCCAGCGATCTCAGAAGACCTGTTACTGAAGGTAAGAATTTATCAGGACAATCACCATCTTCCCCAATACAAAATCAGCAGCCTGCTCCACAGCAAGGACAACAAAGACAACCGGCACCACAGTCGCCCCAGCCTCAGCAGGGTCAGCAGCAGCAGGACTAAATAAATTATAAGAAAAGATTACTTTATTAAGCCGCTAAACAAAGTCTAAGCGGCTTTTTTTATTCAGATTTTTTTAAAACTATACAGGTAATATCATCAAATTGAGCGGTATTAAGTGAAAATTGCCGTACATCGTTAATAATTTGAGTCATAATTTCTGAAGCAGAGCTGCGGGCATTTTCAATGAATTTTGCTTTAAGCCTCTCTAATTCATATTCTTCCTTCTCATTGTTCTGCGCTTCTGTTATACCGTCAGTATACAATAATACCGTTTCGCCTGATTCGAGTCCGATCTCACCGCTTTCGTAGGGGAAAGGCTCGTCGGTATAGCCGATTATCAAGCCGCCTTCTTCAAGATCATGCATCTCACCGCTAATTTTGAGGTATAGCGGCGGGTTGTGACCGGCATTGACGTAGCGGAATTTATTCAAAGAAGTATCAAGTATCCCGCAGAAAAATGTGACGAATTTATCGGCGGTAGTGTTTTGATAGATGAGATTGTTAATTCGCAGAATCATCTCTGTCAGCGAAAGCTTAAGCGGCGCCAGCAGCCGCAGCGACGCCTGCATGTTCGCCATCAGCAGCGCCGCAGGCACACCCTTGCCCGAAACATCCGCAATGGCAATCATCAATTCATTTTCACTCAATTTTATCAGATCAAAATAGTCTCCCCCGACAGTGCGTGAAGGATATGTTATGCCGTCAATCTGAAATCCCTGCAAATCAGGCATTACCTTGGGCAGAAGATTTTTTTGAATTTCCAATGCAAGACTCATTTCGCTTTCCATGCGTTTCTTTTCGACAGCTTCCTTGAACAGCCTCTCATTCTCGAGCGCTGAAATAGCAATATTGCCAAGCGATTCTATAAATTGAATATTCCCTTCGTCAAACTCCTCACCTGTAAGCTTCCTGCCAACAAGCATAAAACCTTTGGTTTCGCCTTGCACCTTCATCGGCGATAAAAATTTTGCATTAATGCTGCCCAAAAATTCTCTGAGTTGAAAGCTAAGCTCGAAATCATCCACTGATCCTGTACTTTCAATATTTTTCAACTCTGCCAATAATTCTTCGTCCGGTTCCTTCGAGAAGCTATTATTAATAATCTCGAATTTATCGTCGTCGTAATACAGCATCACAGCAAATCTATTGACAGTCAATTGACCCATCATATAATTCGCAAGCATTTTAATAATTTGTTCACGGGAGAGTAAACTGCTGAAGCAGCGTCCAACTTCAAAAAGTGTATTCAAAAGCTGCCGCCTTTGCTCAACACGCATTTTCTCCTGATCGAGATGTTTTTTGTTGCGTGCATTTTCAAGTGCATTAGCAGCGATATTGCATACCAGACCTGCATATCTTTGTTCCTCTTCAGTAAGCTCACCGTCACGGACTTTCTCGCCAAGGCAGATCACGGCTTTGGTTTCATCTTTATAAATCACGGGAATAAAGTATTTATAAGCGGCATCCTTAAGAAATTTCTCGGCTTTATCATAATCATCAAAATAAAAAGGCTCACTGTCGGAAATATCTTTGCCATCGACGTCGAGTCTGCCTTTCACTAATTCTATTTTAAATTTATCATATCTTTCAAATAACAGCGCACTGGCTTTGAATATCTTCAATTTCCCCATCAGGCTTAGCAGGGTAGAGTTGAGTATAAACCTGCGGTCGTAGGTCTGATTCAACCTGTCGCTGAAATCCAGAAGCGAATCCAGATTTATTATGCTATTTATCGGTTTTTCCATTTTAAAAAATCCCAACTTTAACAGTCAGCCTTTTACCTTTAACCGTTGATCTATAGCGGATATACAGCAGTTGTTCCTGCCGGAAGAGGATAACTTGCTTTTTCTCCGCCAGTTTCCTGATTGTTGACAGTCAATGCTTGTGTCCCGTTCTCATCTTTTAAAAGAACAAACTCTAGTCTCCTGAAATTGAAAAGACCTGAAGTGTAATTAAGTCTGTTCACAAAAACTACTTTATTACGAAATCGAGTGCTGATCCTGACAAGCAGGTCTTTATTCACAATAAATGCCCAGCGGGATGGTGAAACGATTAAATCTCGCGGCAATACGTCAACTGCCGCCATACCAGATGATTCTATCTCCAAAAATACTTCCTTCTCAAGCGTTTGTATATTATAAAAAACTGTTGCTGCGGGTGATTTTTCCCCATCATTGAATTTTCCGTTACCGGCAGCTACAAGTATCAACGAAGTTCCGTCAGGTGTAATACCCAGTGATACGGCTTCCGGTGGTGTTTGTATAGAATTTACAACTTTATGGATTCGAGTATCAATAACGCTGATTGTGTTGTCACCCCGATTAGCAGTATATACCAGAGAGTCTTTGCATGCTGTCGATACGGGATTTTTCCCCACATCAATTGTCCTGGCTTTTTCAAAGTAATGTATATCAATCAGGGATACCTTCGAAGCATTGGGATGGCAAACATAAGCATCTGTGGCGTTCGGAAAGCAAATATCACCCGGAACAAGCGAATCCGCCGAGAAGTCGAATGCTGCTTCTCGCTTAAATGATTCGATATCCACCACTTCTATCAGAAATTTCGAAGGAATGATAAGGTAAAAATAGCCTCGAAATTCAATTATCGCTTCCACAGGTCCGGCAAGCGCTTCTCCGTTTGCATCGGCAAATGCCTGAGCTGATTCTACCTCATTTGATGGTATATTATATTTACTTATGACCGGAGACTGTCCCCCATGAGCAACTACTAAAGTCCATCCTGATTTTGTATTATCAATTACTTTCTCTTCCGAGCCGCAGCCGGAAACCACCAACACGAAAATTACGGTCAGTAAAGCTGAGAAAAAATGTTTGTTATTCCACATAATATACCCCATTATTTTAGGGAAAAATTAATTAATTTAATTGTCACTCTTCGATCTCAACTTTTTTTATAAACTCCCTTAATAACAACGTCAGCATAGGTTCTGCTGTTCCGGCAGCAGCGATAATATCATTTATATCCACCGGCTCAAGAGCATCGGGATAGCATTCATCGGTAATAATCGACAGCCCGAGCACTTTCATTCCCATATGATTTGCTGCAATTACCTCAGGCACAGTGCTCATTCCTACAACATCGGCGCCGATAGTCCTCAGCATTTTATATTCCGCGCGGGTCTCGAGCATCGGTCCTGGCATCGCAGCGTATACACCTTTATACAGCTTAATCTTATTTTCCCGGGCTATTTCTTCTGCTAATTCAATGAATTTCTGCGAGTAAGGCTCACTCATATCAACAAATCGCGGTCCCATTTTCTCATCGTTAGGACCGATTAAAGGATTACTTTCCAGCAGATTGATATGATCATCGATAAGCATGATCGAGCCATTGGGAATATAGTTGTTAACAGTGCCGCAGGCATTGGAAACGCAAAGTATCTTCGCTCCCAGTTCCTTCATTACCCGCACTGGGAAAGTTATCTGCTGCATTGAATATCCTTCATAATAATGCAGCCTTCCCTGCATAGCCACAACAGGTTTCCCGGAAATCTTTCCGAAAAGCAGCTTCCCGGTGTGGAATTCTACGGTGGACAATTCAAAGTGCGGTATTTCCTCGTAAGGAATTTCCATTTCTACATCGATCTCTTTTGCCAGCCCGCTCAATCCAGTTCCGAAGATAATTGCAATTTCCGGTTTCGTATCGACTCTATCGCGGACGGACTCCGCCGCCGATTCTACCAGTTCGCTCAAATTTGTCGTCGTATGATCCATTCCTCTTTCAATATTTTATCTCAAAAAATTCGTATCTATTCGTGCATTTCATATCTATTCGTGCATTTCATATCTATTCGTGCATTTCATATCTATTCGTGCAAATTAGTGAAATTCGTGTCTATTTATATTCCCTTGGTCCGAACAGCGCTGTCCCGATTCTTACTATCGTCGCGCCTTCATCAATCGCTATGGGATAATCATGCGTCATCCCCATAGAAAGATGATGCCAATCTGTGTCGGGGTATTTCTCAGCGCACTGGTCGCGCAGTTTACTCAAAAATGAGAACTCACGCCTATTAGTCACTTCATCATCCGCAAATGAACCAATTGTCATCAGTCCCTGTACTTCAAGATTCTCAAATTTCAGCGCCGCTTCCGCAAGATCGAAAATCTCCGTCGGCTCGCAGCCAAATTTGGATTCCTCCCCGGAGGTGTTCACCTGCAACAGCACTTTTAGCTTTCTATTATTTTTAGCAGCCTGTTTATCGACTTCGCGGGCAAGCCGCTCGGAATCCACAGTATGGATCATCTCTACAAACGGCGCGATATATTTCACCTTATTCCGCTGCAGGTGCCCGATAAAGTGCCATTCCGGCAATTCTATTCCACTCTCTTCGAATTCCTGCTGCTTATCGCGCAATTCCTGCGCATAATTTTCCCCTATTACCTTTATTCCTGCTGTTACAGCGGATTTAATCATTTCAATAGGATGAGTTTTAGTGACTGCAACTACTTTTATTTCATTTGGAGCTCTGCCGCTTTTCTCTGCGGCTTCTTCAATTTTTGACCATACTTTCAGCCAATTCTCTCTTAACTGCTCTTCCGTAAATACTGCCATTTTATCTTTCAGCCTAACTGTAGTACTTATTTAACAATTTTAACATTGATCGTTTTATTCTTTCCATTTTCCTCAAAAATAAGCAGATAACTGCCGCCCGGCAAGTTATCCGCATCTATCGTAATGTGATTTTTCCCTTCACTCGAGAAAACTTCCCTTTCGTACATAGTGACGCCGAGCGTGCTAATCATTTTAAAAATGGTCTTCCCGCCTGTCGAATTATACTTCATATTTAAAACACCATCGGTTGGATTCGGGAAAACGCGTATGGAATTATCTGTGATGGCGCTTCTATCTTCAACGGATGTCACCGTCACATCCGCTTCGAGCAATGCCCTGACAGATGGTCCTTCATTAATGGTCACATCTTCGAAATCTTCCATCTCTCCAAGCTCAAAACTCTGATTCTCTTCATTCATAGTAAGCATTTTGCAGGTGCAGCCGGTATCCGTTTCAAATCCAATTTCCACAGGCAATTTTGTATAAATTCCATACTCCTCCGGTTGAATCTGACTTATATGAACTGTCACATAAACATTATTTTCTTCAATAAATGTCTTATCAATATTAATATCCAAATCAGGCCAGCTCTTTCTGTATACCCACTGATCGAAGAAATAATCCAGATCCTTCCCGCTGACATCTTCCAAAGTTGTTTTCAGTTTTTCCGTGGTTACATTACCATGAGCATAACGATCCAAATATGTCCTTATCCCTTCAAAAAAAGTTGAATCTCCCAGCTCATATTTGAGCATCCCCACAACAACGGCGCCTTTTTTATAAATAGTCTGAGGATAATTTGAAGAAGGACTTGTTCTTTTAAAATCATAAAGAGGAAAAATACCTTCTTTAACAGCTATGTCACTTATATAAAGTTCCATATTTCTATCTATAAAATTAAGATATTTTTCTTTACCGTGGAGTTCATTCAGCCAGAGCGCTTCACAGAACACAGCAAATCCCTCATTCAACCAAGCATCCCTGAAGTCTGCAGGCGTCACCAGCCCTCCGAACCACTGATGCGACAGTTCATGTGCTGCAGTGTTGTCATTGGAATCATTAAGATTATGCCTTCTGAAGATTAGTCCCGCATCCATTGATATCATTGTTTGATGTTCCATATTCCCTTTTGGAGTGTTCACAAATCCCACTTTTTCATAAGGATATTCTCCGAAAAGACGGGAATATGTATCCACCATTCTCGGAACCCTTCTATAATAAAACTCAGCAGCTTCTTTCATTTTTCCGCTTGTAGTATAGCATACTATAGGAATATCTCCATTTCCGAATTTAACAGAATCAAATTCGGCGGCAGCGAAAGTGAGCATATAGGTTGCACATTGATACGGATGATCCCACACATAAACGTCAGTACCATTATCCGGATGAAGTACAGTCAATGAGCCATTTGACGCAACACTCACCCCCGGCTTCACAATAAATTCTCCGCGATAAGCAGCCTTATCCGATGGATGGTCGTAGCATGGCATCCAATGCTGAGTCGTCGAGACGTAATTATTCGTAAAACCAACACCCATTGCAAAGAGAATACCACCACTTGATGAAACACCACCCCAATCATAAGTTCCACCTTCATTGGTCATCACTCCGCTGTAATATATTGTTAATACTGAGGTATCTCCCTTCTCAGTGCCTGCAGCCGGATCAACCGAATAGTGATACGTCGCAGATTCCGGGGTTCCCTGCTCTTCAGGCACAACCTTCTCCTCACCATAAAACGCCGAATCGATGCTCAATCCCCTCAGATGAAAGTAAAACTTATTCGTATCGGGTTCATCTTTCCATACATAATGAATATCGCATGTGCCGTGCGACTTTGCAGCCGGAGCTTCCGTAAGGTCAAGCCTGACGTGATAAAGTATTATATCAAAAGACTGCTGAATATGATTTTCAGGCGATGCGATCTGCCTCGATAGCAGTTCATCACCATTGGCATTATTCTGTCCAAACAATGGTATGGACATTATAAGCAAAAAAATTGTAACTAACTTTCTCATCTATTTTTCAATTAATGTTGATAAAACATGTGATAAAATAGTAAATTATTTACTCATAATAAACAGGTAAGTAAATGATTAATTTCAAAAATAAATGTTAATAAAAAATCGTTTAAATCGTGATAATGTTTTACTGAATTTCGAAAATTATTATATTTTAATTGTTTAGAAAAATAAAGTTAATGCAAAGGAGGCATTATGGATAACGTCTCATATACAAAATCCGGCAGCGAGAATACTTTCTACAGTATTGAAAAAGCGCTCCAAACGCCGGACAAAGTTCACAAACTCGATCTTCACTTTAAAGAATTGACAAATATACCTGATGAAGTATTCGAATTCACAAATCTCAGCGAACTTATACTCTGGAACAACCAACTCACCGAACTGCCCGACGAAATCTCTAATCTCAAAAATCTGGTAAAACTTGAAGCAAGCGGAAATAAAATAAGCCGTCTCCCAGATTCAATCGGTGATCTCGATAACCTGAAAGTTCTCATAGTCAGTTGGAATGAACTTACTGAGCTGCCGGATAATATCGGCAATCTGAAAAATCTTGAAAGACTTGGGCTTAATAATAATAAACTGAAGCAGCTTCCTAATAGTATCGGTAATCTCAGTAATCTAAACGAAATTATTCTGCGTGAAAACCGCCTGCTCGAACTTCCCGATTCAATCGGCAGCCTTAAGAATTTGGTAAAATTCAGAGCTTCCGGCAATCATCTGACCTCGCTCCCTGAATCTATTTGCGAGCTTGAGAATCTGCAAAAACTTGAAATCCAGGAAAACGGCTTGAAGTCCATTCCGGAAAACATAGGCAGCTTACACAACCTGGAAAAAATAAGACTCTACAAAAATATGCTTTCAACTTTGCCCGACAGTATTTGCAAACTTGAAAATCTGCAAAAGCTTATTCTTTATGAGAACGAACTTATTAAACTGCCTGAGTGCATAGGCAATCTTCATACATTAGAAGAATTGGAAGTCAGCGGCAACGATCTGGCTCATTTGCCTGAAAGCATTTCACATTTGACTAACCTGAAATATCTGGACATTAGTAAAAATGAATTTTCACGTCAGGATGTTGACAAGTTAAGAGAAATGCTGCCGAATACAAGGATTATTTTGGATTAATTTCAAAATATTATTGCTATAAATTAAAATTTCAGATTTATAAAATTTTAATAAGCATCCTGAACGTCCGCATATAGCGGATTCTTCACTTTGAATAAGTGTTCTCAGGTTTTATCTCTTATGCTTCAACTCCTTTATTACTTTATGAGGAGAGAATTTAAAACTATAGATTGCAATAGAACTAATTTAATATTTTTTAACTCTGAGGCTCCCCCATAAATCGTTTTGGTCTATCCTTCGACTTCGACCCGCTGCAACGGAATTTCTCTTCATAAAAAATGGTACCAGCGGCAGACCTCCGGTCTATCGTATAGGCTTAAATGAAAGAAGAGACAGCCACCCAGTCTGTCGAAAAAAGTGCCTCACTCTGCGAGTCGAAGTGTAACTTCTTTAACTTACTTATAAGACAGCCTCGTGCGGATCTGCTAATGAAATATTCATGTTTTAATCTTCATCATCCAAATACTCGCCGTATAATTCATCAAAATTATCTTCCCAATTACTTTCTCCGCCTGAAAACATATCCATTATGCTGCCGGAGGGCATCGCTATTTCAAGAGCTTCCATTGGAAGATAACCTTCAACTCTTTCTTTTTTAATCCTGCCGATAGCAATCTGGCATAGTAAGTGATCCGTATATTCTTTCGGGAAAAAATCCCGGGCTTTTTTGATGTATGGAATTGCGCTTTTATCCTGCTGGCGTACCATGCAGTCGAGCAAGTGGAAAAAATCAAGATTTGTGAACCTCCATTCAGGATCATCTATACCCAATCCATTTTCAGAAATCTCATCAATATATTCATCCAGCAAATTTTTTAGAAAACTGCTTGACTCTTCACATTTGATTTCACCAATTACGCTTAAAGCGCTTCTTGTTAGAGCGTCAGGCGAGGATACATCAGCTAAAGGGTTATCAAGCCTGTATCCCACTCGCTTAATAACTTCGGGAATGCATTCTTTACCAAATAACTTTAGCGCTCCACAGGCGAAATCACCGGCATGTTCGACTTCCAAAAGATCCGCAAGCGGTTTGATAGCTCTTTTATCCTTGATTCCCCCTAATGCAAAAATAGCAAATGGAAAACTAATATCACTATTCGGTTCATTTATTAATTCTAATAAATATGGGACAGCAGTATCTCCACATTTAATTATTTTATTCACTAATTTTGCGCCTTCAACCTCATCATAATCGCCTTTTTTATCAAATTCTTTTATCTGATCTATGATCTGTTTGACCTCATCCTTAGTATTATTCTCCATAAATTTCCTCCTCTATCTGGTTTCTGATTACAAAAAGTTATTGATTATTGGAACATTGCTAATTATAAATTTAAAAATATTATCATAAAATAATAAGTTTTTTTAAGGAAATTTTTATAACTTTGCATTTGTACTTGACATTTTTCAACTTACCCAAAATCTGAAACTATTTACCCCTATAATACGTAATTGTTCTCAGTTAATGTTCAATTTCGGAACAAATTTCTGATAACTGATGAAAAAAAGACAAATTATTGTAATTGGCTCGGTGATAGCGATTTTAATTGCTTCCGCAGCGCTAAGCCAGGTATTCTCCGGCATGAAACCCGAACAGAAAAAAGCTAAGAAACCCGATAATACTCGCTACGTACAGGCTGAATATGTTAATTACAATCCCGTAAAATCACCTGTGCGAGCCACCGGCAGGCTGGCATCGATGAATTATGTCGATATCATTTCCGAAGTGTCGGGTATGATCCTCGCCGGTGACGTGCCCCTCAAAAAAGGACAATCCTTCAACAAAGGCGATCTTCTGTGCAGGATCTTCGAGGATGAAGCCGCCCTTGCGCTCAAAGCAAGAAAGAGCAGATTCCTCAATCTAATAGCTAACCTGCTGCCTGACTTTAAGATAGACTATCCCAAGAGTTATCCGGATTGGCAGAAATTCTTCGAATCAATAGATCTGAACGAGGAATTGCCTGAACTGCCCGAAATAAATTCCAACCAGGAGAAGATCTATCTGGCAAGCAAGAACATACTGAGCGAATATTATTCGATAAAGAGTGATGAGATAAGACTTGACAAGCATAATATCCATGCGCCGTTCAATGGAACTTTTACTCAGGTGCTTTTCGAAGTGGGAGCCGTTGCAAATCCGGGCACGAGAATAGCGAAAATAATCAGAACCGACAGGCTGGAACTCGAAGTACCTGTCGAAAACGCTCACGCCAAATGGATAGATGTCGGCGATCCGGTGAAAGTTACCACTGATGATAGATTAGACTCATGGAAAGGAACCGTCATTCGCAAGTCTGATTTTGTCGATCCGGCAACGCAGTCCATGAGCATTTTCGTTATAATGGTTACAAAAAATGGCGACAGACTTTACAAAGGACAGTATCTCGTGGCGGAATTCCCTGGCGATCCGGTGCGGGATGTCATGGAAATCCCGCGTAATGCCATTTTCAACCATAATGAGGTATTCATCATCGTTGACGGCAGATTGCAGAAACGCGAGATAAACATTGTCAAAATGAATGAAAAAACGCTGCTGTTCAATGGATTGGAAGAGAAGCAGCAGATCGTCACCGAACCTCTCATTAATGCTGCGGAAAATACAATGGTGGAAGTGCTTCAGTAACCGATTTAGTATATTTTAAACAAAATATAAATTGGTTCATCGAATTGACAATGAACAAAAAAGCATCATAGAAATAAATGAAGAAATTAATAACATTATTCGTCAAATATCCCTTCTATGCCAATATAATCATTGCTGTTCTCATAATCGGCGGTGTTACGGGCTTTATGGGTATGAAGAAATCATTCTTCCCGGAAAGGACGCCCAGGTTCATCACTGTAAGCGTCGTTTACCTAGGCGCTTCGCCCAAAGAAATGGAAGAAGGCATCACAACGCGAATAGAGCAATCCGTTCGGGGAATCGTCGGCATAAAAGAGATAACTTCAACTTCATCGGAAAACTATTCCAATGTCCGCATTGAAACTACAGGCGAATATGATATAGATGAAACACTGATGGAGGTTAAAAACGCCGTTGACGGCATCACCTCCTTCCCGTCCGCCGCTGAAAAACCTGTCATTTCCAAGCAAAGATCAATGACAAGAGCCGGCTTTCTCGGATTATCCGGCAATGTCGATATCCTGACTCTAAAAAAATACGCCGACCTGATCGAGGAAGACCTGCGTAATTCAAAGCCAATTTCTCAGTTGACCATTCAGGGCTATCCGCCGCTTGAGATTTCTATCGAAGTCAGCGAGGAAGACCTCCTGCGCTATAATCTCACATTCCAGGATTTGATAAATGCTGTCTCGATGAATAACAGGGACGTTTCCGCAGGGCAAATCAAATCGCTGGAAGAAGAGATTCTTATCCGTTCTCGCAGGCGCAGCGTTGATCCCAATAAAATCGGCAATATAATTCTTCAGGCGAAAGATGACGGCAGCTATCTTCGCGTGCGGGATGTCGCCGAGGTGAAGATGAAATTCCAGGATGTCGCCAGCGGCATGACCATGAACGGCAAACCGGCTGTAACTTTCGACATTATGAAGCTGCCCGAGGAAGACTTATCCGAAATATCCGAATGGCTGGACAATTACGTCGCAGAATTTAACGAAAGACACGACGAAGTCGTTCTGGAAGTCACCTTCGATTTCATGACTTTGCTGAATGCAAGATTGAGTCTGCTGACAAAAAACGGAATTATCGGTCTGCTGTTAGTGGTAGCATCGTTGACATTTTTCCTGAGTTTTCGTTTGTCTCTATGGGTAGCATGGGGGATTCCCGCTTCATTCCTTGCGATGTTCATAGTCGCAAGTCTGCACGGAATTACAATAAACATGATTTCGCTTTTCGGAATGATACTCGTCATAGGTATTCTCGTGGATGACGGAATTGTCATAGGCGAAAATATCTACAGTCATTTCGAGCTGGGAAAACGACCGCCGCGGGCGGCAATAGACGGCACTATGGAAGTCTATCCGGCAGTGCTGACATCGATCACAACAACTATCATTGCTTTCGCACCGCTGCTGTTCATAAAGCAAAGCCGAATGGAATTTATGTATGAGATGGCATTCGTAGTGATATTCAGTTTGGCATTTTCTCTTGTGGAAGCCTTCTTTGTATTGCCTGCGCATCTTGCATCCCGGCATGTGCTGCGGACAAACCATAATAACACATTTGGCAGGCGCCTGAGAAAAAGAATTGACAGTTGGATTTTCTTCGTTAGGGATAAAATTTACGGCAGATTTCTCAGAATGATCGTTAACTGGAAATGGATAACTATAGCCATCCCGGTTGGATTGATAATCATAACCGTAGGGCTATTCAGAGGAGAATTGATCCAGGCGACTTTTTTCCCGTCTATTCCCTTCGATACATTTACGATTAACATAGCATTCAAGCCGGGTACAGGTGAGAAGAAAACACAAGAATACATTAGCAGATTCGAAGACATTGTGTGGGAAGTTAACGACAGCTTGCAGCAGCGCCCCGACGATACTGCCGCATACATAAGCCATTCCTACGCAGTTTTAGGCAGAGCTTTCAACGGTCAGGAAAGCGGCTCACATGCCGGACAGGTGCAGGTTTTCTTCAATGATATGGAAGGGCGCCAGCTTTCCAGCTTTAAAATTTCGGATATAGTTCAGGACAGGATAGGTCCCATGCCCGAAGCAGAGAAATTTTCCGTTGGCGGGGGCAGTAGATGGGGCTATCCAGTAGCTGTCAGCCTGCTTAGTAATAATCTTGATCAGCTCGAGCACGCTAAATTTTTCCTTATGGATGAAATGAGAAAAATACCGGACATTAAAGATATAGTCGATAATAATGCCATCGGAAAGCAAGAAGTAAGATTGAAGCTAAAACCGAAAGCTTATTTTCTTGGGCTGGATCAGGTAAGTCTCAGCAATCAGGTGCGGCAGGGATTCTATGGCGGACAGGCGCAAAGGCTGCAGCATGGAAAGGACGAACTGCGAATATGGGTGCGCTACCCGAAAGAAGACCGCCTGAATCTCGGCAAGCTGGAAGCAATGAAGATCAAAACCCCGCGCGGCGAGTACCCGCTTATGGAATTAGCCGATTACGACATTGAAAGGGGACCGGTTAATATCCAGCGGTATAACGGCTCGCGGGAAGTCAGGATAAACGCCGACCTGGTCGATCCTTACCAGCCGGTGCCGCCTATCCTCGAGCGCATTAAAACGGACATAATGCCCGAACTCAAAGAAAAATTCCCCGCTATCAGAGTGGAATACCAGGGACAGCAAAAAACCAGCCGCGAAACCGGTCAGGAAGTGCTTCAATACTTTATGATAGCTTTTGCAATTATTGTTCTCCTGCTGATGATCCACTTCAAATCCTTTCTGCAGGCATCCATTGTGCTATTGATGATACCGCTTGCATGGATTGGCGCAGCATGGGGTCATGGCTTAGAGACATTCTTTTCGACTGCAATTCGCGGGCAGCCGGCTATACCTGTATCAATGCTTAGTGTCTGGGGGATGGTAGCCCTTTCGGGTGTTATTATCAATGACGCTGTCGTTTTCCTTTCGAAGTACAATTCGCTGCTCGTGCAGGGCGAGAGCGTTCCCGAAGCTGTCTTCAATGCGGGCAAGGCAAGGTTCCGCCCAATCCTGCTGACGACAATAACGACGACTGTCGGACTTTATCCGATCATCCTCGAGCAGAGCTTCCAGGCGCAGTTCCTGAAACCTATGGCTATAGCTCTTGCTTACGGCGTATTGATAGGAACCGGATTCATACTGATTTTCTTCCCGGCGCTGATACTTGTCATGAATGACGTCAAGCGCGCTCTGAAATGGATTTGGACAGGAATCAGACCAAAGCAGGAAGATGTTGAGACGGCGCTGATTGACAGTCAGAAGGTCATTGATTAAACCTTAAAAAATCTATCAAAAATCAGTTCTTTACTTATGGTAATAACAATTTCAAACAGGTTAACGGTTAAACCTAAATATTGCATTAAAAAGTTGGTTTTAGTTAATATGTTTACAACAAAGCGCTTTAGCGCTTTGCAGAAGGTCTTAACATGAGCGGAATAACAGCATAACTAAAGATTTCTTTTACAGATACTTACAAATGAATGTACAGACTAAAGGAAAAATCAGGGTTAAAGTTTTAAGAAGTTATTATGAAAAAGTTAATTAGAATTTTAATAGTATTGATTATTTTTGCCGGTGAAGTACCGGCTCAGACAGATCTGACGCTCGATAAAGCTATTAAGATCGGTCTCGAAAATAATTACCAGGTGCTTATAACACGCAAAGATTATGATATTGCCAAAAATAACAATGCATGGGGAACAGCAGGCAGATACCCGAGCATCAACGTCGGCGCTGCCTCTACAAACCGCTATGATAATCTTCCCGGCGATACGCTTATCGGCAGGTACGAGACCTACACTCATCAGGTAATGCCCAATCTGAACCTGCGCTGGACATTGTTCAATGGATTTTCAATTTACCGGACGAAGGATAATCTCGAGCTTTTCGAAAAGCAGGCTAAGCAGTCTGAGATAATCGACATGCAAAACACGGTTCAGGACATTATTCTCGCATATTACAAAGCTCTGCTTGAAAAAGAAAAGCTGTCTGTGTCGGAAGAACTGCTCGAGCTGTCGCGCGACCGCTATAAATATGTGCAAACGAAGAAAGAGATAGGCGCTGCTGTGACATTCGATGTGCTGCAATTTCAGACTGCATATCTGAATGATTCTTCCGCTTATTTGCTGCAGCAGATAGCTTATGAAAATTCGCTGAGAAATCTGAACCTGCTGCTGGCGGAAAAAGCCAACGTGCGCTACAATCCAACAGATGATTTCACGGCAATAGACGAAGATTACAGTCTCGATTCCCTGCTCGCAATTATGGAAGAAAATAATCCTGCCCTGCGGAACCTGCGCCTGAACCTGAAAGTGCTGGAAAACAGGGTGGCTCTTGCCCGAAGCGAGTATTATCCAAGCTTATCCCTCAATTCTGGGATAGACTATGTCAAAAAATGGACTAATCCTGAAAATATAGATGTATTCACTGATTACAACTATGATTATTACGCTAATTTGACGCTGTCTGTCAACATCTTCAACGGCGGTAATACAAATAGAAATGTCGAAAATGCACAGATGGAAAAAGAGATCGGCAAATTGCGCATAGCTGAAACACGCCACAGCCTCTCTAATTTCCTCACTAACAGCTATGAATTATACAAGATCAAAAAACAGCAGTACGAAGTCGCCGGCGTGAATCTCGAAGCGGCGGAACTGAACCTGCAGATAGCGCGGGAAAAATTCGAAACAGGCGCTATCAACTCATTCAACTACCGTGATATACAGATAGCGTATCAGAATGCGGCTTTTGAGCGCCTACAGGCAACGTATAACCTGATTGACGCTCATACCGAGCTAATGCGTTTGACCGGGCAGATCATAGAGAAGTATTAATTTTTATATTTTCTCCAGTCCTGCTTCGAGCCCTTTAATCAATTCCTCGTGATCTTCTATCCCAACAGAAGTTCTAACCAGCCCATCTGTTATTTTTGCATGTTCCCTAACTTCTTTTGACATGATAGCATGTGTCATCGATGCCGGATGCTGAATCAACGATTCCACACCGCCCAGGCTTACAGCTAAAGTCCAAATCTCCACATTGTTCATAAGTATCTTACCTGCTTCGATCCCTCCCTTTAGCTCAAAGGAAATCATACCGCCGGGACTGAGCATTTGTTTCTTGCCAACAACGTATTGGGGATGACTTTCTAAACCGGGAAAAACCACCCATTCTACTTTAGGATGACTATCAAGATATTCAGCAACTTTTTGAGCATTTTGACTGTGGCGCTCCATACGCAGTTTTAATGTCTTTATTCCCCTTTGAACAAGATACGCATTGAAAGGATCAATAACTCCACCAATATGATTCAGTAAACTTCTGAAATATGGAAATTCCTCTTCATTTTTTAGGACTAATATACCGCCTACAACATCCGCATGACCATTTAAAAACTTTGTAAGACTGTGGATAACATAATCAGCTCCGTATTTAAAGGGCTGCTGAAATACGGGACTCATAAATGTGTTGTCAACAGCTATCTTAGCGCCATGTTCATGAGCAATATTTGCGATAGCTTCAATATCAGATATTACAAGAGTGGGATTACCGGGTGTCTCTATGTTAATAAGCTTGGTATTAGGCTTTAAGGCTGATTTTATTGCTTCAAGATCAGAAGTATCAACAAAATCATACTCAATATTATATCTTGAATGTACTTTTGATAAAAGAGTACTTGTAGGACCATATACGGATTCGCTGCAAATAACATGATCACCGGCAGTCAGCACCTCGGAAAAAAGTGTATGCAATGCTGCCATACCGCTTGCACAGCCTAAAGCTTTAGCTCCGCCTTCCAACGCGGAAATACATTCCTCCAATGCTTCGATGGTGGGATTTTTCATGCGCGTGTAAATATAACCTTCTTGTTCTCCCTTGAAGAGACGTGCACCGTGATCGACATCTTCGAACTTGAATGTTGAGGTCTGATATATTGGAGTGGTTACCGCGCCAACTTCATTATCATGGAATCCTGCGTGAACACACATAGTCTCGTATGAATATTCTTTGTCTTTTTTCAATTTTTCCTCCCTTTATTGGTTTTTATACTCTTTTTCATTAATATATGAAATTCAATCTTAAAGTTCTATAAATTCTTTATTTTGTAAACATTTTGTTCTTTTGCAACTTAATTTTAATCTAGATTTTTCATTAAATATGTACATTTATTTGTAATCACTTGCAACTGCATGCTTTAGCTTGCTGGTGTTTCGAAGTTTTCCAGTTCCTTTGCAAAGTGCTAAAGCACTTTGTTGCTAATACTTGCAAGCATAATCAACTTTTCTAATGCAAAATTTGGGTTTAATCTATATATTATCAAAATATCCGCTCTTAATTAAAGTTAAAATTGTAGATTTTGTTTTTTTATTTTTTGAACTTAAAAAAAAATCATAAATTACATATAAGTACAATCCTGTTAAATTTACTTTATTAATTAAATTGGGAGTATTTTATATGAATGGAAAGAAGTATAAAATTGCCTGGATGCCCGGAGACGGCGTCGGTAATGATGTTCTCGAAGCTGCACAAATAGTTCTGGACAAAATCGGATTCGAGGCAGAGTATATTCACGGTGATGTTGGCTGGGAATTCTGGCGCACAGAAGGCGATCCGCTGCCAAAGAGAACCATTGATCTGCTGCATAGCGTTGATGCTGCAATGTTTGGGGCTATCACATCCAAACCGGTCAAAGCTGCCGAAGAAGAATTAATTCCCGAATTGCAAAGCACCGGATTAATTTACCGCTCGCCAATTGTTAGAATGCGGCAGGAATTTGACCTGTATAGTTGTATGAGACCTACCAAGGCTTTCCCGGGTAATCCCTTGAATTACAAGGATACCGTTGATATTGTTATGTTCCGGGAAAATACGGAAGATCTTTACTCCGGTGTAGAGTTCAATACGGTACCGGACGAACTGGCAGAGACTCTCGGTAAATTAGTCCCTACATTCAAAAAATTCAGCGGTTTGAAGAGCGATGAATATGCCATTTCTTGCAAAATAAATACTCAGAAAGGCTGCGAAAGGATAATCCGCAAAGCCTATGAATATGCAAGAGAAAAGGGCAGAAAGAAAGTTACACTTGTTCACAAAGCCAACGTAGTTCGCGCTACCGACGGTCTGTTCCTTGAAACAGGAAGGGAAGTATCGAAAGAATTCCCAGATATTGAATTCGACCATGCAAATGTTGACGCCATGACAATGTGGCTCTTGAAAAATCCCGAAGATTTCAGTGTACTAACTGCACCCAATTTATATGGGGATATTATTTCCGATCTGTGTGCTCAAATGGTCGGCGGACTTGGATTTGCCTGCTCTGGTAATATAGGTGAAGATCTGGCGGTCTTCGAGCCTACACATGGTTCCGCTCCAAAATATGCCGGGAAATATGTTGTTAATCCGATCGCTACAATCTTAGCTGCTAAAATGATGCTCGAATGGTTAGGTGAAACTGAAAAATCAGCACGAGTTGATAATGCTGTTGCAGAAGTTATAGCTGAAGGAAAAGTAAGGACTTACGATATGAAAGGCAGCGCCAGTACTCTGGACATGGCAAATGCTATTGCGGAAAGATTATAGATTTTCAACCACCCCTTACTGAGGCTGACCCAACACTTGTTTTTGTTTATCCTTCTACTCCGCTCAGGATGACAAAAACAAGTGTTCATGGGAGTGTCATAGTGAGCGGAGTCGAATTATGACCACAATTCCATACTTTTGGGTCACCCTCAAAAAACGGGATTAGTCACATAATTTATTTATCAATAACCATCACTCGTTCTCAGCCAGCCATCTCTCAGAATCGATGGAAGCCTGGCATCCCATTCCGGCAGCAGTTATCGCCTGACGATATGTCTTATCTTTAACATCACCTGCTGCAAATACTCCGGGTATTTTTGTATACGTTGAACCGGGTTCGGTAATCAAATAACCTTCCTCATCTAAATCAAGAAAATCCTTGAATATTTCAGTATTCGGAATATGCCCGATAGCAAGGAAAACTCCATCCGCAGGGTAATAAGTTATTTCGCCTGTTTTGACATTTTTTACATTTATTCCGGTAAGCATGGGAAAGCCCATTTTATCCTCACCAAGAAACTCATCAATAACTGAATCGAATAAGAAATTGATCTTGTCATTCTTTTTGGCTCTTTCTACCATAATATTCGAGGCACGAAATTCCTGCCTGCGGTGTATAACAGTTACCGATTCCCCAAAGTGCGTCAGGAATTGCGCTTCTTCCATAGCAGTATCACCCCCGCCGACGACAAATATTTTCTTATCCTTATAGAAAAATCCGTCACAGGTAGCACATGCCGATATGCCGCGCCCCCAATACTTATCATGTCCTTTTGTACCTTCCAGCCTGCGTGCTGTTGCTCCGGTAGAGATTATAACCGAATCGGACGTATATTCCTTGTCGGCATCAGACCACATCCTGAATGGACGCTCGGATAAATCTACTTTTGTTATTGTTTCATAAATGGATCTGGCACCGAATCTCTGTGCCTGCTTACGGAAAATATCCATCATAGCGGGACCCTGGATACCCTCTGCGAAACCGGGATAATTCTCGACTTCGGTTGTTATAGTTAACTGTCCGCCAGGCTGCATTCCCTCGAAAATAACTACGTCAAGATTAGCTCTGCTTGAATAAAGAGCTGCTGTAAATCCCGCCGGTCCTGTCCCGATAATTATTACTTTGTGATGTTCAGCCATTTCACTTCCTTTTCAGTTCTTGTAACTTTTTTATATGCAAGCTATATAATTTCCAAATAATTTTAAAATTAAACTATATTACTAATTAGCAATATAACGAAAAGCTTTATTCATTATTTGTTTTAAAATCCTAAAGCTGTTGAAAAAGCTTTCATACTGTTTTTTTATGTTGTATTGTTCTGGCATTTCTTTTCATTCCGTCAAGTTTAGGTCTCTTGATCGGGCTTTTTGCAAATCTCTCGCGAAATTCTTCTTCATTCATACTCATTATTTTTTCCATTGGTATATAAGTTTCACTATTTCTTGGTTCGAATTTTTCTTCTTCGGTAGGATTACCGAATTTTTTGTTCCAGGGACATACATCCTGGCAAATATCACATCCAAAAGCCCAGCCTCCCATTTTCTCCGAGATATCTTCCGGGATGTTCCTATCAGGTTTAGCTTCTATAGTCCAGTAAGATATACACTTGTTCGAATCGATCACCTGCGGCTTGACTATCGCTTCTGTCGGACAATTATCAAGACATTTTGTGCAGGTTCCGCAAAGGTCTTTTGCAGGTTCATCGGCTTCTAACTCTTCAGTAGTAAGTACAATTCCAAGAAATATCCAGGAACCGTATTTTCGGTTAATTATAGTGCCGTTTTTGCCGAGCCATCCTATTCCTGACTTATGCGCCCATGCTTTCTCGAGAATAGGTCCTGTATCAACATAAGGTCGTGTACCTGCTTCAGGGTTTCTCTGTCTTATAAAAGTACATATTTTCTTCAGCTTTGGCAGTATGATCTTATGATAATCAGTCCCCCATGCATATCGGGAGATCTTCCCTTTCGAATCTTTAGGATGCTCATACGGCGTATAATAATTATAGGCTGTTACGATTACCGAGCGGGTTCCGGGAAGTACATTTCGTACATCCTTGCGTCTGTCAAGATTTTTTTCCATCCAACGCATATCTGCATTGTAACCGCTGGCAAGCCATTTTTTATAATTCTCAAATTCCTTTTCGAGGGGTTTGGCTTTTGCAACACGCAATTCGCAAAAGCCCAGCTCTTTGGAATAGTCAATTAATGATTGTTTGAGACCATCTTCATGCATACTTCATTTTTCATTTGCTTTTTTTCATTACTATTCTCTCCTCCACCTGGGTATTTCCTTCCAGGGCTTCTCAATATAGACAATCCCATCTTCTTCAAATATCTCGTATTTATTCAGGCTTTTCAGACCCTGCTTTTTATTGACATTCTGTCCGGTCTCAATGGAGTAAGTCCAGCCGTGCTCAGGGCACATAATTCTATCGCCGCGTATAATTCCCTGGTATATCTTATCCTTGTGCCTGTGAGGACAGACATTGCTCAGACAATGGAATTCCCCATCCTTTTTAATAATTGCCACCTGCATATCCTGATCATCTTCGAATGCTATCCTTATGCCTTTACCTTCGAAGACGTCATCAACTTTGCATACCGGCACAAACTCAACACCGTCAATTATTTTAGGATCGCCCTTAAATTCTGCCATAATTAAAAACTCAAAATTCTTTTCTTAAACTTCTACTTTTTCTCCCGCCAGAAAGCCTTTTTCCGTTGCGGTTATCTTATGAGCTTTACTGAAAGCATCATGCTCAAAAAGCACCGTCCAGTTTTCTTCGTATGCACGAGAAAAGAACTTTGCTTTTTCCTCCATACCCTTCAGAGGTTCATTATCATATCCCATTACATAAGGAACGGGCACATGTTTTGAAGTCGGCGAAAGATCAGAGCAGTAAAAGAGAGTGTCAGCCCCTTCGCCTATACGAACAGTCTGTAATGCACGCGTATGTCCGTGAACAACATCAAGATATATTCCCGGCAGGAATTCTCCTTCGCCGTCTAACAATTCAAGAACTCCTCCGGACAGAAGCGGTTCATAATTGTCAGGCATGAATGATGCTCTGTCCTTATCAGTTGGTATCTGCGCCCATTTCAGATGGTCTTTCTGGACATAGTATTTAGCATTAGGGAAAGTGGGTACCACAATGCCATTTTCAATTGTCGTAGCACCTCCCGCATGATCAAAATGCAAGTGAGTTAAAAGCACGTCAGTGATATCTTCTTTTTTAACTCCATGCGGTTTTAAAACTTTCTCCATGTCCGCTTCTTCATTATTGACATTGTAGATCTTACGTAGCTTTTCATTCAATTTTGTGCCATTCCCCGTATCTACAAGCATCAGGCGATCATCCCAGCGGACAAGAAGCAATCTTGCTGCCAGCTTGATCCTGTTTTTCTCATCACCATCGTCATAATTTCTTGACCAAAGAACTTTGGGAACGACTCCGAACATTGCGCCGCCGTCCAGACCAAAAGTTCCGGCTTCTACTATCTCAACATTATATTTACCTATATTCATATCTTAAGTTAACCTAATATCCGAAAAACTTTTTTGAATTTACGTAACTTAATTCAAAATATTTTCACTCCGAAATCTTTATAATCAAACGATAGCTTATAATTTCAAGAATTATAATAATTCTTAACAATAAAACAATCGAAATAATTGAACGTAAAAGAATTGGAAATTTCAAGCTCAATGTATAGATTTGTAGTTTGCATATTATCAAAAAATAAATTAGAAAACTAGTAGAAACATTAAATACAGGAGTATTAAGCGTAATGGGAACTTTTGAAAGGATAAGACAACTATCACCTTATTTTTTCGGGATTTTTGCAGTTTTATTGATCGCATATTTTGTATTCACATCCGGCGGAGAAGATATAGCCAAACAGCAGGTAAATCCGCAAACTGCGTCTATCGCTAAAGTTAATGGCGAGGAAATTAGCCGTGCTGAGTTCGAAAGAAGAGTTAATGAAATCATGGAGCAGAGAAGACAACAACTTCAGCAACAAGGTGAAGAAGCTGAGGTCGACCTTGCTGAGATAAGATCGCAGGTTTGGAACGAAATGGTCGATATGACACTTATCAGGCAATTAGCACGAGAAGCCGGGTTTGAAGTAACCGATGAAGAAATTCTCGACATAATGGTCGAAAATCCACCGGAGCAAATTAAACAGGCTTTCACAGATACTGCAGGTTTCAGAAGACAAATGTATCTGGAGTTGATCAGCGACCCGAATAAAATGGTCAATTTTATGGGGCAGGATCCCTCTCAAATTCCCCAGCAGCAAAGAACCGAAGCTGTACAGAGATTTCGCGAGTCCCTGATCGAAATTACCAAACAGATCAGGAGTCAAAAATATAGTCAGAAACTGGCAACCACTATCGAATCTTCTATTGGTGTGATTTCACTTCAATATGCTAAACAGAAGTACATAAACGAGAACGGTACTGCTAATGTTGATTATATTGCCTATCTGATCGGCAATATACCTAACGAGAAAGTAGAAGTAACAGAGAGTGAAATTGATGATTATTACAAAGAACATAAAAAATATTACAAGCAGGATGCTCAGAGAAAAATCAAATACATCAATTTTAAATTGCAGCCATCTGAAGACGATTCTGCTCGCGCCCAAAGAAACTTCGAACTAATGAACGAAGCATTTGAAAAAGGCGAAACTATCGAAGAACGGGACAGCATCTTCGATAAGCAAATTGAGAAATTCAATGGGCAGACCTATGACTTCCAAATGTTAAAGGATATTGAAGATTTCAAAAAGACGTACATCCTTCCTCTCGACAAAAGAGAAGTTGCCGGACCAATCAAACAATCCGACGGCTATTATTATTTCAGGCTCGACGCAAAACGCAAAAACCAAAAAGTAAAACTTAGCCACATACTTATCAGCTCAAACAATAACCCCGACAGCTCAAAAGCTGAAGCTGAGAAAATTCTAGGCAGAATAGAAGCCGGTGAAGAATTCTCGGAACTCGCAAAAGAATATTCACAGGACAGATCCGGACAAACCGGGGGCAATCTCGGATACATAACTAAAGGCGAAGTTGCCGAACCTTACATACCTCTTGCTAATGCAGCCGTTGCCGCTGACTCCGGCGAAGTCGTCGGACCTGTCAAAACGGAATTCGGCTATCACATTGTAAAAGTCACTGATGGCAATATCACAGAGATAGCCTTCAGCGAAATTCACATCCGCCCAAGAATGACAACTATCACTAAAAACCTTATAAAAGCTGATGCCTATTCATTCTATAAGCAGGTTCAGGAAGGCGAAAACTTCGATACTTTAGCTAAGAAGATAGATAAAAGAGTAGTACCTACAGGATTCTTCGGCAGCGATAGACCTATTCTTGGCTCAAGATATCTTGCCGATCTTGTTTTTGAAGCCGACGAAGGCGATATTCTTGAACCAATGGAATTGGATAACTACGGTATTGTAGTTCCATACATCGAAGAAGTCAGGGAAGAAGGTATAAAACCACTTGAGGCTGTCAAGTCTCAAATAGAAAGAAAGTTAACCCAGATCAAAAAGCTGGATATGCTCAAGGAAAACGCGGAAAAAGCTTATCAAAAAGCTAAATCTGCAGGTAGTCTTGAAGCTGTAGCAGCTAACGATCCGAATCTTGAAGTTAAAAATGCACCCGAAATGAAAAACAATGGTATGGTTCCGGGATTAGGGCAAGAGTCTGCTTTCACTGCATATGCTTTCAAAGCTCCTGTAGGTAAGATCAGGGGTCCGCTGCGCGGAGAGCGCGGATATTACATCATGAAAGTTAATTCCAGAAATATTCCGGATTCTGCGGAAATAGCCAAAAAACTGCCCGAATATAAGAAGCAGCTTTCACAAAGCGAACAACGCGGTTATCTACAGTGGTTCCGCTCATATAAAGAGAACGCTAAAATAGTGGATAACCGGAGCAAATTTTATAGAGAATATTGATGCGAAAAGTGGTATATGAAATTTACGGCGGAAGAGCTGTTCGAGTTGACATCACTCGATGGCGGCAGATTCAAGAGTAATTCTGTCGCAGAAGGGTATGACTTCTGCCGTAAATTAGCCGTCAGCCATTATGAAAATTTCCCGGTTGCATCAATCCTGCTTCCTAAAGACCAACGACATCATGTCTTTGCCGTATATGCATTTGCCCGAATAGCCGACGACATCGCCGATGAACTTACGGAACTGGAAAAAGAAAAAAGAATCGAGGCATTGATCGACTATGACGAGATCCTTACAAGAAGCATAGTTGCCGGCGAAGACCTGTTCAACCCGGTTTTCTTGGCTTTAAGGCATACCATGCAAGTTAAAATGATACCTCCGATCCCATTCCAGAAACTTCTGACCGCCTTCCGCAGGGATATGGAATTTAAGCAGCCTCAAAGCATTGCAGATCTAACCGATTATTGCTTTTATTCAGCCAATCCTGTCGGAGAACTTGTACTGCGCATATTTAATATATTTAATGCCAAGACTTCTTATTTTTCGGATAATATTTGCACTGCATTGCAAATGGTCAATTTTTGGCAGGATTTATCAGTTGATTTGCAAAAAGGACGTTTATTCATACCCGATGACATTCTAAAAAAATATGGTTTACAAAAAGAAAATTTGCATGATAAAAAATATTCTCATAAATTAAGCAAAGTTCTTAAAGAATTATATGATACAACTGAAAATTTTTTTGAAACGGGTAAAGAAATAATTCAATATCTGAAACCGTTAAGATTAAAAAAAGAGATCGAAGTGACGATTGACGGTGGAGAAACAATTTTAAAGAAAATCAGGGATTTGGACGTCGGTATTCTGAATAAACGACCCAAATTAAATAAGATAGATATATTTAGGATTTTTTCGAGGTCGATAATAAAATAAAGTAATGTATGGATGCAATCACGCAAACAGAATTAGCAAACCATGAGAAGGCTGAACCTCCCGTTACGGAGACTTCGAACTTCTCATATTCGTTCTCGTTTCTGCCAAAAGATGAACGTAATGCGATTAATTCCGTTTATGCATTTTGCAGTTACATCGACGACATTGTCGACAGAACCCCATCGAATAATGAAAAGAACATTCGCCGCAAAATGGAACGCCTTGCCTGGTGGGAAAGCGAAATAGAGAGAATTTACTCCGGAAATTTTTCAGGACCTCTCATCATACCATTTGCAAAAGTTATTGAACGTTTCACTATTCCCAGGCAATACTTCCTTACTCTTATCGACGGCTGTAGACGTGATCTTATCCAAAACCGCTATGAAACATTCGAGCAATTGAAAGATTACTGCTATAGCGTAGCCAGCGTCGTTGGTTTGATCACGATAGAAATTTTCGGCTATAAATATGACGAAACAAGAAATTATGCTATCAATCTCGGCTATGCCCTGCAATTGACTAATATCCTCCGCGATATAAAACATGACAAAAATCGTGGTTATATTTATATACCACAGGAAGACCTTGAACGCTTTAACATGAGTGATGAAGACATAATTGACGAAAATTACGACACTCGTTTTGTTGAGTTAATGCGATACGAAACATTACGGGCAAGAGAGTATTACCATAAAGCAAGATCTCTGCTGCACCCTGATGAACGCCCTAAAATGTTCGCTGCCGAGATCATGGATGAAATCTATTACAGATTATTAGAAAAAATCGAACTGAACGATTTCAATGTATACGGAAAGAAGATCAGTGTATCGCCGGTACACAAATTTATGATCTCTCTCAAGCATTGGCTTTCAATTAAAATGTTCATAGCCAGAATAAAAAAACAACCCTGACCACAAAAAAAATTTTATCGGAAATTTCAAAGTCTTATTTTTGTTTTTATTATATTGCATAATTGTATTAAAAAGGAGATAATATTAGGGTATGGAAAAGACCGCAGAGATAAGATTCAACGATGAAGAACTCAAGGAAATTGAGCAGGTAAAGAATAGATATCCCGAAGATAAAGCAGCAATAATGCATGTCCTTTGGATGGCACAAAAGAAATTTGGATGGCTGTCCAATGATGTAATTCGTTACGCAGCCGAAATATTAAATCTATCCTATGCCCATGTTCACGGAGTCACTACTTTTTACACAATGTACTTCAAAAAGCCCATGGGTAAATACCATATTCAGGTTTGCACCAATGTTTCTTGTATGCTGCTTAACGGAGAAGATATCTATGAGCATATTTCCAAAAAACTAAATATCGGGCACAATGAAGTAACTCAGGATGGCATATTCTCGCTTGAAGAAGTCGAATGTATGGGTGCTTGCGGAGGTGCACCGATGATAGCCGTCAACGAAGACTATTATGAAAACGTTGACATCAAAAAAGTTGATGAGCTATTGGATTCTCTAAAGTAATATATTAATTTTAAACAAAACAAAGCGGGGGATCATGGCAAGCTATTACTCAAGATATCTTAGGAACACAGGCAGGTTAATTTTCACAATATTATTAAGCTTTTTTATTTTTCAGGGATGCGGCAATGATAGCAGCCCTGCTGATACAGGCAAAATTTCAATTAATCCTACAAAACTGGACTTTGGCTCAGTACAAGTTAATTCCACAAGAACGTTGAATTTGAGTATAAAAAATGAAAAGTCTTCATCAATAGAAATAAATCTATCGATCAGCGGAGATGATAAAGATGCCTTTGAAGCAGCAGGCAGCTCCAAAAGGACAGTTCAAAAAGACACTACAACCAATATTGTTATAAGTTTCACCCCAACAGAAGAAAAAGAATATTCCGCTTCTTTAAAAGTCGGAACAATTTCGGATATAGCATTATCCGGAACCGGTACAACTGAAGAAGTTAATATTTACATTAATAAAAATCCCCTTGATTTTGGTGAAGTCAATGTCTCATCCTCAAAGACCGAAGATCTGCTTTTCCAAAACAATGGTAACTCAACTGTCACTCTTGATCCGGTAATCGATGGTGCTGATGCTTCTTCCTTCAAGATCACCAACATGTCAGACAACAAACTTGAAAGCGGAGAAATCGATGAAATCACTATAGAATTTTCGCCGGAATCTGCCGGTGATAAAACTGCTCAAATATGGCTTGATGCAGAAAAAACTGCTATGGCAAAGCTTACCGGAACCGGTACAACTGAAGAAGTTAATATTTACATTAATAAAAATCCCCTTGATTTTGGTGAAGTCAATGTCTCATCCTCAAAGACCGAAGATCTGCTTTTCCAAAACAATGGTAACTCAACTGTCACTCTTGATCCGGTAATCGATGGTGCTGATGCTTCTTCCTTCAAGATCACCAACATGTCAGACAACAAACTTGAAAGCGGAGAAATCGATGAAATCACTATAGAATTTTCGCCGGAATCTGCCGGTGATAAAACTGCTCAAATATGGCTTGATGCAGAAAAAACTGCTATGGCAAAGCTTACCGGGAAAGGAATAAAGCAACAAGACATTGATATAACTCCGAAAACTCTGGACTTTGGTACCGTCAAAGTCGGCGAAACAAATGAAAAAGAATGTGAAATAACAAATAAATCCGGTTCTCAACTAACAGTAGATATCACTGTTCCTGACGGATTTAAGGATGTCTACTCAATAACCAAAGATGTTTCCGGCACCATATTGCCCGGTGCAAAAGAAACATTTAAAATAGCTTTTACCCCAGTCCAATCTATAGATTACGATACCGATCTTACGGTGAAAACATCAAATGATGTCGAACATACTATATCCCTGTTTGCTTCCGGCGGCAAACCATCCGAATTAAGCCTTATAGCTGCTCACACCAACATGGCACCGAATATAGACGGGAATGGCTCAGATCAGGTGTGGAACCAGGCTCAGCCATTAACCGTTGAACTCTTCCAGGTAGAATCAACTGCCGGAGATAACAGGACTTTCAACGCAACATTAAAAGCTGCCTACGATGGAGAATACATATATTTCCTTGCGGAAGTTGAAGATGCAGCTCCGCACGAGATCCCCAATCATCTCGAATTCCATGGCGGCGACCCAAACGATGATGCTAACTGGACTCTTGAAACAAATGGACAGGATGGCATTGGATTTGCGTTTCCCGCAACAGATAACGTGCAGGGTAAGGGACATAATTTCTCCGAGATAGGATGTATGACTTCCTGCCATACAACTCCAACGCTGAACGATTATGAAGGCGGTTTCTACCCTGAAATGGGAAGAATCGACGTCTGGTACTGGAAATCCGGCACAACCAACCCGCTCGGAAAAGCCGACGATTATTATGCTAATGGCAAAGATGGAGATCCTTCTGAGGTAAGACGCGGTGATGTTGCGGGCAGAACTTTTTCGGATCCGAATTTCCGTCCGGACGGCACAACATTGCCGGTAAGTGTTGCAGGAAGCGAGAACAACGGCTGGGATAAATCCAAATTCATCTGGGATCCCGATTCCGAACCTTATTCTCCATCAAATGTTAATCCCGCAACGGGACAAAACTGGGCAAGCGGTGATATCGTCCCCGGCTGGAAACTTAGAGAACAAAGTAATCCCTTTTCCGGAAGAGGGGATGTCGAAGCTAAAGGAAAACATATAAATGGTAAATGGATTGTCGAGTTTAAACGTCTATTAAATACGGAAAGTAATAATAGCGATGATATAATCATTAATACAAACAAGGAGTTGCCTTTTTCTTTCTGTTATTTTGACAATACAAGAAAATACGCGGAATTCGAATACCTCAATTTGAATTCTTTACCAAGACCCGGACACTTTGGAACTAATCCTTATGTGATCCTGCTCAAATTTCAATAATTATGGCAGTGTACAAACAATATAACGTCTACTCCAAGAGGATACTGCTTCTGTTTCTCATGGCATACCTATTGAATTTCCTTATGGAAGGACAATTGGCAGGGCTTTTTTTGCTAATTCCTAAATCGCTTACAAGCAATTATGAATTCTGGCGTCTGATTACTTTCCCTCTGGCACCGGGTCCAATTGCCGACACGCTGCTATTCTCATTCGTTTTCTACATAATAGCGCCCAAGCTGGAGGAATACCTTAGCAATGGTTCCTTCCTTGCTTACCTGGTTCCTTTAATATTCCTTCAGGGAATAGTTTACAATCTCTTCTTTTGGCAATCATCGACTCCATTAACCGGCATGGGCGGTATATCAATCTTTGTTCTTACTCTTTTTACCTATGCCAATCCGGGTAAAAGGGTTAAGCTGTGGTTTTTGCCGCCTTTAAGGACAATATACCTCTTTCTGTTGACACTATTTGTATGGGCAATGCTGTTAGTCCTCAATATGTATTCCACAACTGACGCCGTTTTAATGCACGGCGTATTTGTATCTGCATTTGGAATTGCAACCGGCAGCCTGACATATCTTAAGATATATCTTTTAAAGCTCTTCATGTCCCGAAGAGACAAAGACGACGAGATAGACATCCCGCAGCCCGAAGAACTGAAGCTGGCGATGATCTCTGAGAGAAAGATAAATACTTATCAGCAGGAAGCTGCCGAAGAGGATTACGAATTCGACAAAGAACACGAAGAATTCAACGAGGAAAAGCTCGACCAGATACTCGACAAAATATACGAGTACGGCAGGGAATCGCTCACACCGAACGAAGTGCGCTTCCTCAAAGATTACTCGGAACACATGAAAAAATAATTGCCAATTCTCACATTCAATTAAAATTTATTATTCCTGAATTTTTCTTTATTTTTAAAAATAATTTGAAAAATTATTATAAATAAAAAGGAGTTAAAATGGCGGAAAAGAAAGACTACCTTCATTCCGATAAAGTTGTAGAGCACATAGACATAAAGAAATACAACATAGTTGAAATGATTGATGCAATGGGAAAAACTGCCTTCCAGGCAAAGAATCTCTACCGCGCAGGAAATATTTACGTTTCCATGCTCGAAGACGAAAATTGCGGCATATATCTAACCCTTGCAGGATCGCTTATAAGCGCAGGTATGAGGCAGGTTATTGTTGATATTATCGACAATAACATGGCTGACGGCATCATCGCCACCGGCGCGAACATTGTCGATCAGGATTTCCTAGAAGCACTGGGATTCAGGCATTATCAGGGCTCGCCCTATGTCGATGACAACGAACTGCGCGACCTCATGATCGACCGCATCTACGACACATACATCGATGAAGAAGAACTGCGTGTCTGCGATATGACCGTCGCCGAGATCGCCAATTCCATGGAACCGAAAGCCTACAGCTCCCGTGAATTCATCGAAGAAATGGGCAAATGGCTCGTACTCAACGATCAGGGCGAAAATTCCATAGTCCGCCGCGCATACGAGAAGGGTGTGCCGATTTTCTGTCCGGCATTTTCGGATTCATCCGCCGGTTTCGGGCTGGTACACCATCAGCACCACAATCCCGGCTTCCACGTCGCCATCGATTCCGCAAAGGATTTCTACGAGCTCACTTTGACAAAGCTGGAATCAGAAGAAACCGGCGTAGTGATGGTTGGCGGCGGCGTCCCGAAGAACTTCACGCAGGACGTAGTCGTAGCGGTAGATGTCCTCGGCTGCGAGGCGAAGATGCACAAATACGCCATCCAGCTTACCGTTGCCGACGAGCGCGACGGCGGCTTATCGGGTTCCACGCTGAGGGAAGCCAGTTCCTGGGGCAAGGTCGAACAGACCTACGAGCAGATGGTTTACGGCGAAGCAACCATCACCTTCCCCATGCTTACCGGCTATGCCTATCACAAGGGCGCCTGGAAGAACAGGAAAGAGCGCAGATTTAATGATGCGCTGAATGAGAGAAATAAATCGATGGCTGGGGCTAAGTAATTGATTTAACGATAGAACGTTAATAATATCGGTTCTTAACTATAACTTTAGAAAAAGATGGCATTAAAGAAAATATCGGTTGAAAATTTCAAGAGTTTCCGCTCTGTGGAGGCGGAGTTAGGGAACTTTAACGTTTTGATAGGACCAAATGCATCAGGCAAATCAAATTTCGTCCAAATCTTCAGATTTATAAAAGAGATAATAAAAAATGATATAAGTGAAGCAGTGGATGAGTTGGGAGGAAGTAAGTATTTTTTGAATGGGAATATAAATGAATCGATAGAGTTTAAATGTAATATTGAATATAACGACTCATTAACTATTAATATAAATCCCGAAAACAAACCTCAGCTTAAATTCAATATTATTCAAACATTATACTCTTTATATTTAAATTTTAAAAGTCCTGATTCTATTCAAAAAGTAGATCACATTAATTCAGTTGCTAATATTTTAGATATTAAAAACAATGCATTATTTGAAAATGAAAATATTTCTTTCAGATTTGATGATAATGGTGGGATAGATTTAAAAACTGAAATTGAAGAATACCCGATATTTAAGTTTTTTAATAATATAAATAGAACCGGAATAAATGATTTTAATTATCAGGAAAAATCTCTTTTGCGAATTATAGCTGATTTTTTTCCTGATATTTTTAACATTTATTTCAAAAAGAACTTCATCTTCAATTTCAATCCTAACGAAATGAAGAAACAAAATATCCTATCCGGCAAAAAACTAATGCATGAAGACGGCAGCAATCTGCTAACACTGCTGCATGACATTTTTGAAGATGAAGAAAAGAAAAGAAAATTCTTCAATATCCTGAATTTTGTACTGCCATTTATAAAAGAAATTGAAACGCAAAACCTTAAGGAAAACATATTTCTTACCACCTTCACGGAAGAATTCGGAGATGAGTTCAAAATACCGGCAAACTACTTCTCGGATGGCACTATCAATATTCTTGCGATGATAGCCGCATTATATTTCCAGGAATTGCCGCTTGTCATCATGGAAGAACCGGAGAAGAATATCCATCCCGCGCTAATCTCGAAAGTGGTGGAAATGATGAAGGATGCCTCTAAGAATCGACAGGTGATTATCACTACACATAATCCCGAAATCGTCAAACATGCCGGTCCGGACTCGCTCTTATTCGTTCACAGGGATGACGAAGGGTTCTCGACTATCAGGCGTCCGGCAAACAGTGACGCAGTAAAGGAATTTATGAAAGATGAAATTGGACTTGATGAACTTTATATACACAATTTTTATGGAGTTTGAATGCCACCAAAACTGTTATTTATCTTTGTTGAGGGAATTTACGATAAGCTATTTATAGAAAAAATTATTAAACCATCGCTCGAAAATCAATATGACAATGTAATTATAAAAGAATATGCCCAGGAACTGCCAAAATCCATACGGAAATTGATTAAAACATTCGAAAATCAAGGTTACGATTATATTCTTTTAGCTGATCTCGATCGCTCACCATGTGTTACAAACAAAAAAGCGGATATTTCTGAAAAATATACCATCCATGACTTATACACAATTTATATAGCTGTAAGGATGATCGAAAGCTGGCACCTCGCAGGATTGGACAGCAACTCTTCTAAAAAATTAAAAATAAAAAGCTATAGATACACAAATAACATAGTCAAAAAACAATTCTATAACGAGATGAAAAAATCCGGTCGCTGGGATTCCGAAATCGCCTTCCGCGAAGAAATTTTAAATGCATTTTCTATTAAAACTGCAAAAAACAAAAATAGGTCATTCCACTATTTTCATGATAAATTCTTATCAAACAATTAACTACCATCGTCAGTATTTTGATAATTGCATAAATATGCTGGATTAAGACCATTTTGTGACTATAATTTTAAAAAATTCTCTCCACCCGGGAATCCCTCATAGCCTCTCAAATCTATATTCCTGCCGCTTTCCGCCCAGTGGAACTCGTCAGATAGACCGGCAGCCTTCAATTCCGAAGGCAGAAGCCCTTCATTATAGCATTTCAGCAGATAGTCGGTCAAATTCCTTACGCGAATGGAATCCGACATCTTATCCCTGTATATCATCTCTCGCGGGAAATCCACTATTTCCGCCGATTCCTGAATGCCATTCACGCAAAGCACATGCGGCAGCGCAGCCTCAGCGCCGCAGACGATTTCCCCCTGATTATGCACAAACTCAATCGCCTCAAGCAATTTCAGGAATGGACTATCCGCATCCGGCGAGCCATAGTTCTTCACATTGCCATTTTTATCTTTCGCCGTTATCTCCGAATTGATTATACCGTAAGAAATCTTCCCATTTTCAAATTCCAGTTCGAATGCGGGATTCACATTATCTTCCGCTGCATGCGATGCGTAGAACAGCAATTCCACGTCATCATCAGTAAATATGCGCGCCGCGACCGTATCATAATTCTCGATTCTATTAGCCCTGTAGCATTCCGCCAGAACTTCCTTCGGCTGGGCGCTTTTATCAACGTCTTCGCCGATCAGGTATAGCAGATTATGAAGGAAATGCGCCATTGCATTGCTCGCAGGGCTGTCCAGTATCCAGTTTCCATTCCTGTCCTTGATCTTCCCCGCCCAATCATTGCGGTTATAATATTCAAAACCTCGGTTCCACAGGCAAATAGTCTTCAATTTTAAAGGTTTACCGTACATTCCGCTGAGAATATCCTGCTTAAGCGCCTGAATCGCCGATGAATATGACCATTGGAAGCCCACCATGAGCCATTTTCCCGTCCTCTTGCTTGTCTCGACCATTTCTCTCGCATCCTGGATTGTCACTGCAAGAGGCTTTTCGCACAGCACATTGCTGCCATTCTTCATCGCAGTAATGCTTTGCGGCGCATGGAATTGCAGCGGCGAACAAATTATCGCCAGATCGGCTCTATGCCCTGCTTTATAAAAATCCTCCACTTCCTGAAAATAATACATCTTCCTGTTACTTCTCATGATATATCCATGCGGAGGCATTTTCAGAATATCGATAATGCCCAGCAGCCTGTACTTTTCGATCGGTACTTCATCATTCAGCGCTTCAAAATAGTGATTACCATACCCCCTTATCCCTGATAAGAGTATCGAAACCGGCTCGCCGTTACTTTTAATCTTAATGTTCATAACTCCTTTCCAATATATTCGTTTCTTCAAAATGCCCGCTTTCGGGATCAATGACTACCGTCTTGATCTCGAAAGGCGTGAACTCCAACTCAATTTCCTTCTCCAAAACTGGCACCTCAACTTTCACATCTCTCTTTATTCCTGTCGCTTCAAATAATCTCAGTACAGATTTGTTATCATTTTCTGCCTTTTTCAAGGTACTCATAATCACTGAACTATCAGACAATTTAATTCCCTGCTTCGCTTTATTGCCGCCGCCGGAGGGATAGCAGCACAGCGCCATCGGAAACTCCGCCTTTACCTGCGCTTCCATGTCAATGTTATCCAGCCTATCCTCGGCTTTCCCCGCATTCATCCAAAAACGGAACTTGCGCCTTCCCTGATCTATCCTTGGCTCATATCTGTCCTGCCTTAAAATCTGCTCATTTCCTTCCACAGGATGCCCCGCATAAGCAGGCGAACGCAGCAGAGACAGCCTTAACTCTCCATCCATAATATCAAATCCATAAGTCCTGTCATTTATTATTGTCAGTGCATCCCTATTATTCTTCGAAATGATTGCAAGCCACTTCTGCGCAACTTTCTCATTGCCGCCGGATTCGAAATTTTCTCTGCCGTAAGCTGTTTGCCCAATACAGATCGGTTTCTTCAGGCTTTTAGGAACAGCCAATTTCAGCATTTTATCCTTCTCATTCCAGTGGACATCAGCTTCTATCTCAATTTCCGCCCCCTCCTTCGGAATTTTATATCTCACGCAAATCGCCGAATGATTATACTTGAACAAAGCCTCAACAACAGTCCTTATCGCGCCGTCTTCGATTATTCTCACCGGTTTCAGCTTCTCCCCCGCTATTCCGGCGAAAGCGGCGCTCTCTTTTTCATTCATCAGCCTGAAATCACCCGCTATATCGCTGAACGAACTCATCCTCATCCCCCAAGGATCAGGATAGTCCTTCATCACCAAAAATTTAAAAGCGCCGGATTTAAGATAATTCTTCCCATCAACCTTATAAATCGAAGGCAAGCCGCTCTTCTTATCAATTTTAAACTCCATCCTATCATTTTTAAAATGGAAATTTCCCGGTGATTCCTGCTTTTCCTCTTTTGGAATTTTGTTCAAAAAACAGGGAAAGAGATTCATCGACGAAGCTTTCAAATTCGCTCTGAAAACCACCCTCTTCCTGTGATCATCCAAAATATTCGAGCCTTCCTTCTCAAGCTGGAAAGGAATCTCTTCCCCATTCTTATCATATATCTTTGGTATAAGAAATTTGTCCCGCTCAAAATTCGGCTCCGGCGGCTGGAACTCTGCGACAATAGTCTCTTCAACATCGTAAGGATGGTGATTATAGACATATATTGGAAATTCTCCTTCTTCTGCTGCTGCTTCTCCGGCAAGCAGCTTGAAAAACGCCTTTGACTTCAATCGCGAGCAAATCTCAAGCCCGTGATACAGCCGCTGCAGCGCATATTCCTCGACTTTTCTTATCGCTGTCCCCGGCAGCACATCATGAAATTCACAGAAGAGCATATCCTCCAGCACTTCCTGCAACTGCTCTTGTGGATACTCCATCAATCCCTGTGCCCACGCATTAGTGATAGTTTTCTCCGTAGAATAAAACTCATTTTCCAAATGACGGTGCTTATGCTTAACTTCCGCCATCGATGTATAGCAGCCCACTGCCCATGGATTCAGGCTTTTATCATATTTCGGCAGCTCATTTTCCCTGTCTTTCAAAATATTGAAATAATCTTCAGGCTTGCCATGAACTATTTCCCAATCCGGATTTTCTCTCTGAATTTCCTTGATATTCTCCAAATCTAACCTCGATGGACCGCCCCCGTGATTACCAATCCCCCAGAGAATCATCCCGAAATCACTCTCCGCATTATCTTTTAGCCAATTCTCAATCTTTTCACCGGCTTTACCGAGATATGTGTTATAGTGATCCGATGCGCGCCGGGCAATTATCTCCGAGCCGTCATATCCAGCCCAGATAAAATCATCATCCGGCAGTTCCAGCCACTTCCCGTCGGGTCGGCAGAAAAGATAGCCCGAATAGCCGGACTTCTTCAATATCTGCACCAGTCCGCGAGTATGCCCGAACGGATCAAAATTTATCGCAACCTCCGGCTCTACGCCGAACTTCTCCCTGAAATAATTCTTCCCGACTACTATCTGCCTGACTAAAGACTCTCCCGCAGGCAAATTACAATCCGGCTGCAGGTACCATCCTCCCATGATATGCCATTTCGCCTGCGAAACAAGCCGCTTTATCCTTCCGAAAAGCTCCGGCTCATATTCCTCGACCCACTTGTACAGCAGCGCTTCATTATGATTGAAGACAAAGCCGTCATATTCCTCGCAAAATTCAGCGGCAGTCCTGAAGGTAGTCAGCGTTTCCGCAAGCCCTTCCTGCCACTGCCACAGCCACACCGGATCCAGATGCGCATTGCAGACGAGAATCAACTTTTTTTGAGCATCATTCATTGAAATCTCTGTCGAATTAATTCTTAAATTTCAATAAATATACTCAAAAACTATTAATTTGTGAAAGAATTGAAATTTAATTTTTAATCATTTTACCTGTTATTTCTTATCTTTGCTTTTTGTAATGGATTTTAGAAGAGTAAAACATATAGCCAGAAGATTTTCCCAATCAGGCAGACGGCGTCGGTTCCTGAATTTTGCCCGTACGGTAGCTTTGTTAAGTGTTTTACTGGGTAGTATGGCGCTGATCATCTCACTCGCTGTCCTCGAGGGATTCGATACAGAATTGCGGAAACAAGCGATAAATTTCCGCTCTCACATCACAATTACTGCATTTAACAACAGCGTGTTAAAGAATTATCAGGAAAATATCGAGATCATGAAAGAAAAGATCGGCGGCATAAAAAATGTCAGTCCTATAATTGAAAGGGAAGGTCTCGTGCGATCGGAAAAGTATTTTGAGGGAATAATTATCAGGGGTATTAAAAAAGAATACGATTTTTCTAAAATCGAAAATAATATGACCAAAAACAGGATGATTTTTCCATCTGACACTGCTAAAAGTGTGCTAATTGGAAAGCGTCTTGCTGATAAGCTTGAAGTGAAAGTTGGCGATAAACTCATTCTCTATACAATTGAACGAGATCAAAGCAGGGGGCTCCCCTCCACACATATATCCCGATTTACAGTCTCCGGAATTTACAGCACAGGAATGGCGCAATATGATGATATCTATGTTTTTATGCCTTTTAAGACCGCCCGAAAATTCTTCCGGCTGCCGAAAAATACCATCACCACTTATGAAGTTGACGTGACCAATCTTGATAATATCGACATCATTGCAGCAAAAATTGAGGAAACTCTTGGCTATCCCCATTACGCGCGTACTGTCTTCGATATACACCGCTCAATTTTTGCATGGATAGAACTGCAGAAAGAACCCATCCCGATTGTTCTCGGACTCATAAGCATCGTTGCGGTATTGAACATTATTACAACCCTGCTTATCACTGTCGTTGAAAAAACAGGTTCTATCGGTATTCTCCGCGCCCTTGGCATGAATAACAGGAATATCCTGTCAATCTTTATATACCAGGGAATTTCAATAGGAACATTGGGAACCCTTACCGGCTCTGCTATTGGCTTTTTAGTATGTTACATTCAGCAGAAATTCGGAATAATTAAACTCGAGGGTGATATTTACTTCCTTGATACTCTGCCTATTGAATTCTCCGTCTGGCATTTTGTTATCGTCATAAGCGTATCAATCGCCCTGGCTTTCTTAGCTACACTAATCCCCTCATTCATAGCTGTTAGAATCTCTCCGCTAAGAGCGATAAGATTTAAATAAAAATTATTGATTTTTTCTTCGGTCATTTACTTTATTTTTATTCAGAAAATCAAAAATTGCTGAGAAATCTTTATCCGCAAGCCCTCTCATCTTTGCCAAACCAAATGTCTCTTTAACAGAATTGGTTGATGGCAGTGATACATTTTGCTCATAAGCAGTCTTGGAGGCAAGGAAAAGATCCTTATGCATCCATTTCAATGGAAATTCCGCCTCGTAATTACCGGTTTGGAATTTTTCCTTTTTAGCTGACAAATAAGACGCAGTTACCGGACCTCCCAGCAGAATCTCATATAATATCTCCTCCGGTAGATTCATTGCGGAGCCCAAAGCCATCGCCTCCGAAAATGCCTGCATCGATTGTCCTAAAAGCATATTAATGACCATCTTCATAGCTGCTCCTGATCCATTCTCTCCCATGTGGAAAATATTTTTCCCCATTAGCTCGAGATATTCACGGATTTCTTTGAAATCCTTCTCGCTGCCGCCAACGAGAAAAGTAAGCTCACCCTTTTCGGCGGGAACTGTTGAACCGGCAACAGGTGTATCCATATATCGTATCTTGTGTTTACGAGCTATTTCATTGATTTCTTTTGCAAATGAAGGATTAACAGTGGTACAATCAGCCCATATCGAATTCTCATTCATGTATTTAAGGAATCCGTCTTTACCGGCAGCTACTTCTCGGACAACTTCAGGCTCAGACAACATTGTGAAAACCACATTGCAATTTTTAGCAGCTTCTTTCGGTGAATCCATGAACTCCGCACCGCTTTCGATCAACTTCTCAGCTTTCTCCTTAGTTCTGTTATATATACATAATTCATGTCCACCTTTGATCAAATTATTAGCCATTCTGCTTCCCATGATACCAAGTCCGATGAAACCAATTTTCATAGAATCCCCTTATCATTAATTCTACTTTATTCATTTGGTATTACTAAACGAAGGAAGCAAACTATAATTTAATTTGGATTTTCATAAGTGAAAGAAATAAGCAATACAAGGTCATAACGAGCGGAGCAGGGCAAATAGAAAGAGGCTGAACTTATAGTATTGGAATGTCGTACCTGCAAATGTCATTAGTTCCCGCTTTAGCAGGGCAGGAACCTGATAAAAATTCTCTCTTATCCATAGCAAAGCATAGCTAAATCCCGTTTCAGCAGGGGGATTCGAAAAATAGTCAAAAAGACTTTTGTGACAGCCTCCTATGCACTCTTCAATTTTACTTCTCAAGCATCAACTTGACGTAAGCACTGTTACCGCCTGCACTAACAACGCAAATGTAAGCACCGGATGGCAACAAATTGCTTTTTGCAGTCAAACCATCCCAATGGAACTGATTCTCGCCGGCATTAAGCTGACCTTCGAAGAGTTTTCTAACCACTCTGCCTTGAGTATCATAAATTTTAACTATACCTGATGCCTGTTCATCGAGATTGACGGTAATTTCGGACTTATCTGTAAATGGATTGGGCGATGCCATTACGTCAATATTGCTTGCGGAGGCTAATGCCGTGTGCTCGCGGATGCCGGTGAATTCATCAATCTTGAAGTCCCAGATGCCTCTGCCGTAAGTTACGCAGCGGACTGTGTTTATTGCGGGTACGTATTCGACTTCCCAGTAAGTCTGGTCGGGGGTGTTGAATCCGGCGAGATCGTACCATTTATTTTCTTCAACTATGTAAACGTAAGGCCCCACCTGTGTCGCAGCAAAAATATAATTTTCATTGTCTATAAAAGTGAGGTCATAAATTAGCGTATTCGGCAAGCCGCTATCCGCCGGAATAAAGGTCTGACCGTAATCATTTGAGAAATAAAATCCGGGATTGTTATAACCGGAACCGCCAATGTAGAGTTTACTTGATTCTTTGTCCGATGGTAATATTTTAGCGCCGTAGAAATAATGTCCGCCAAATTTATCTATTTTACTCATCGATTGCCAGCTTTTACCTTTGTCTGTTGATACATAGAAAATACCCGAATTTGTGATAACATAGAATAATTCGGGATCGGTCTTAGAAATTTCAAAAGTTGAAATTTTATCTGAATTATTTTCACCGCTAAAATCGTAAGCCAACTCATCAGCTTTCAATGTGTCACCGGAAAAATGTACATCCCACAGACTTGTAGGATTGGATTTGCCGCCTGCCGCGATAAACGCCCGTTGCGGTTTATCCGGATCAGCGACTATCTTCGGCAGCCATAATCTGTTGGAATTATTCCGGAAACTCCATCTTCGTTGTTGCAGTTTATCTCTTGTATTTGTATAATTTAACACGAATCCCGGATATACGCACCAGAGTGTTTCCCCCTCATCGCTGGAAATAAGGTGCCCATAATCACCGCTAATAGTCTGGTCAAATGACAAAGTACCTCCGGAATCAACGTCACACCGCTGAAATCCCTGATCCTGACTTCCTGTAAATATATAATTGTTATCCTTACCATGAGTGTAAACACTGTAATACTGGCTTATATTAAGTCCTCTTAGAGATATATTTTCAACTTTCATGATATAATCTTCAGATTTATAAAGACCTCCGTCAGTGGATATATAAGCAATTTCATTCTCATTTTCACCAGGTTGAATAAACAGATTTATCCCCGGAATATCCGCATGCAGCTTATTTTTCGGGTCGCCATAGTATTCTCCCCATCTATTCACCTTTGTCCAGGTCACTGCCTCATCATAACTCCTGAATAACTCTACACCGCCATAAAACAAAACGTTAGAGTGCTTTTGTGAAACCGCAAAACTGTTTATCATGAATGGATTAATATCAAGAGCTCCTTTGGCTTCCCAATTGTCTCCTTTATCTGATGACAGGTAAAAATGCGACTTGGGGCTTTCTCCAGTTCTTAGCACAGAATATAGTATTAGATCATTGTGTTCATCAAATGTTCCTTTCAGCATCACTGCCTTCAGTTTATTAAATTCCGAAACCGGAAGATCACCAGTAAATATTTCGGTATTAATAATATTACCTGATCCATTTATCTGATGAACCGTATCTCTTTTCATAATATATAAATCCGAACTGTTGTCCCGTGGTGCCCAGAGATCAATAAGTCTGGCATTGATCGAAGTCGTATCATATTTCTCGAATGTCTCACCCTTATCATTCGAGCGATATATGGCTGTTATTGCTTTCCAGTCTTCTCTATCCCATGTTCTCGCAAGCACATAAATTGATTTCTGCGAGTTGTTCATCACTGCTCCTCGCCGTATCGAGCCCCAGAATTGGATATCATCCAAGCCTTCTGCAGAATTCCATGTCAATCCTTCATCATCACTGAAATAGACTGTTTTCGAAGATACTACCAATATTCGATTTTTACCATCCTTTTTCAATATCTTGATAAGACTTCCGGAAAATTTGTGGTAGTCGTTCAGACAGGTCCAGTTCTTACCTTCGAGTGTGCCGCGCCAGACATTGCCGCCCGCGGAGATGCCATATATCAATTTCCTGTCGAAATCGACATCGACGGTGATCATTCTTCCTGCGAGATTGTTACTGCCGCGTTCTGTCCATGCGCCAATGATTCTACCGCCGGCGACTTCTTCTCTGAGAATGCGGTCGCGATTCAGCTTGCCTTCTTCGAGTAGTTCTTTTCTTTGCGCATTTTTAATTCGATATTTCGACAGGCGTGTTTCGCGGTCGAGAATCTTCCAATCGACACCGGGCTCTGTTCTATGCATTAATTCGATCCATTCGCGGCGTTCTTTTTTGAGTTCGGGGTCATCTTCTCGGATGAGGCTGTCGGGCGCCTGCGAAAAAAGCGGATTGTAAATGAATATGAATGCAAGAACTGCTGCTGACAATAGATTTCGTAGGTTTGTTTTCATTTTTGTTTCTCTCAAGTAACTACTAATTGTGTTATAAATGTGACAACTAAAATAAGAATCTATTTTATAAAAAAAGATGTGCCACACTTCCCATGTATGGCACATCTGATTTAAAGTCAAATATTTATAATATCTTACGATTTACCCTGATCTTCCGGATAAAGCACAATCCTTGCCCAGTTATCAAAGTTGATGTAATTTTGGGCAGCTTTCTTGATACTTTTGGCTGTGATCTTCTCGATCTTTTTGTCATAATGCAGTATGCCTGAAAGATCTTCATTATGATAGAGTTTGCTGTAAATGTTCGACAGCCAAAACTGGTTCTGCTTGATGTTTTTCTCGTACTCGCGGGTCATTATCTCTTTTGCTTTTTGGACATAAGATTCTTCCGTCAATTCATTCTTCTGTTTTTTGAGAATTGACTTTATTTCAGTGATAAGTTCATCGACCCGCTCCGGATCAGTGCTAAACTGGATATTGATCTGATATCCTTCGTATGGATATTTGGTTGTTCTTTCCCAGATTCCGATGCCGTAAACCCCGCCTTTTTCCTCACGGATGGATTCTCTTAGCTTGATTCTGAGAACTTCGATTACTGATTTAAGAGCCAGCCTGTTCTTAGGCGTGAACTCAAAATCGCCGGTCATTGACAGGCGAACCTGGCTCTTCGGCTCGATGCCTTTGTAAACCTTCTTTTCGAGCTTCCCCTTCGGCGGTCTGATACCAATGTCCTTCCATTTTTCCTGGCGGTCAATATCGGGAATGCTTCCGATATATTTCTGTATCATAGGTTTGATCTCATCCGCTTTGAAAGTGCCGACAAAGATAAAAGTAAAATCGCTCGCGTCGATGAATCTCTCACGATAGAAATCATAAGCATCATCAGGGTCAATATTTTCAATAAGGTCCATTGTCAGTGGTCTCTCACGCTTATGATGCTGTGCCATAGTCACCTGGATTGTATCGCGGAAAGCGCTGCTGGGTGTGGCTGAACGGTGTTTGATCTGTTCTTTAAGCTTTGAATAATAACTGTCAAATGCTTTATAATCCAATCTGGGATCCGTAAAGCTAAGATTCAATAACTGAAGGAAAGTCTCAAGATCTTCAGGAGTTGTGTTACCTGAAAGACCTTCGGTTTTCTCACCCATATAAGGACTGATACTCAGCACTTTTCCTGCGAGCATTTTTTCAAGCTCGGTCTTTGTGAATTTGGATAAACCAGCTTCTTCAACAATGTCCGCAGAATATTCAGCGGAAAGATAGGTATCATCACTTGCAAGCGAATGTCCGCCGGGGCTGAATGCACGGAATAGTATCTCGTCATTTTTGAAATCCGTTGGTTTTAACAATACTGTTGCACCATTTGACAATTTGATCTCTGTTACACCAACATCTTTAATCTCTTTTTCAGATACTATCTCAGCAGGTTCTACATCCTTCGAGAACAAAGGCACATCTGAAACCTTATCCTCATATGGCTCAATGTCCATATCTTTTACTTCTCTATATTTTGCCAGAAGTTGATCCTCATTCGGTACTTCGACGTCTTCTTTCTCAGGGGCACTGACAGTGATCACAAGATCTTTTTCATCAATATATTTTTTTGATATTTCATTTATTTCATCAACCTTGATTTCAGGAAGGAATTTCTTGGTCATTGCAAATTCATAAGCAATACCGGGGAATCCTTCACCAAACATAAAGTTCCTGAAGTATTCTTCAGTGTAATCCATTGATTCAGTCTTATCGCGCTCATTATAATAGTTTTCAATTCTTCTCAGGTATTGTTTCTTGGCTCTTTCAAGTTCCGATTCAATAAAACCATGCTGTAATGCGCGGAAAGTTTCTTTCATCAATGCTTCGGATCCTTTCATTATACCGTCGCTCTGAGTGACAGCGATCATATTGAATGCTTCAAGATCAGCAAGAAAATTGCTGATTCCACCGGCGCCATACATAAATGGCGGTTCGGCTTCTCTGGTAAGCTCCTGCAAACGTTGTGTCAGCATCTGAGAGAAAAGTTGTTTCTTAATGTTTGTTCTGTAAGAACGATAAGTTCCTAATTCAGGTCTTTTATTTTTAAAATAAAGTATAACTGTTGACTGCGGCATTTCTTTATCAGTAGCAACTGAAACCAACGGTTTCCCCTGAGAAGGTACTTCATAATCCTTTCTCTCTTTAGGATTTTTAACTGGCTCTATTCTGCTGAATTGTTCTTTGATCTTCTTTTCAATCTCATCCTTGTCGAAATCTCCTACAGCCATGACCGCCATCAAGTCCGGTCTATACCAATCATTATAAAATGCTAAAAATTCTTCCCTCGGGGCATGCTTAATAACTGAAGTATCACCTATGGGCAACCGCTCTGCATATTTCGATCCTTTGAGAATGACAGGTAATTGCTCTCTCATTATCCTCATCTGTGCACCGCGATAAACACGCCATTCTTCCAAAATAACTTTTCTTTCCTTATCTATTTCTTCTTTGTCAAAACTTACATTATGCATCCAATCCTCAAGAACCTGCAGTCCCTTATCCAATAATCCAGCTGAATCCAGTGGTATTGTAAGCAAATAATAGGTCCTGTCAAAGCCGGTGTTAGCATTGACATCAGCGCCAAAACGCATACCGGTAGATTCGAGGAAGCTGACCAGTTCCTGCTTCGGGAAATTCTTAGTACCGTTGAAGCACATGTGTTCGATGAAGTGAGCAAGACCTGCCTGCTCATCTGTTTCAAGAACTGATCCGGCTTTTACGACCATGCGAAGTTCGGCTCTGTCCTCGGGTTTGCTGTTTTCGCGAATGTAGTATTTAACACCGTTGTCAAGGGTGCCGGTAGTTACTTTGGGGTCCTGAGGCAGTTTGTCGTCAAGACTTTCGTATTTTACTTCAGGAAAATCCTGAGCAAAGCCGAAAGAAAATGACACCGCCATTAAAATTAAAAGTGAAATAAAGCGTTTCATATCCATTCCTGAATAATTTGAAAAAATACAATTTAGTGTTTATTTACGAAACAATATTTTCAAAGTTACAAGTTTTATCAATTAAGTAAAAGTTATTTTGAAAATAAAATGGTTAAATTGTTAATTTATTTTGAAATTAATATTAAATTTAATAGTATTGTAATCTTTGTTTGTTGTAATATTTAACTTAAGTAGTCTTATATGTTTAAACCATTACCGGAAAATCTATCTTACCCCGGACTCGAAAAGGAAATTCTTGAGTTTTGGGATAAAAATAAAATTTTTGATAAATCTCTCGAACTGAGAGTAGGGCAGCCGTATTATGCTTTTTACGAAGGTCCGCCGACAGTGAACGGCTCGCCGGGACTGCACCACCTTATGGCACGCACTATCAAGGACACGGTCTGCCGCTATAAAACAATGACCGGCTATTATGTCCGGCGCCAGGCTGGCTGGGACACTCATGGACTTCCCGTCGAAATTTCAGTCCAGCAAAAGCTCGGTCTCAAAGACAAATCCGAGGTCGAAAAATACGGCATCGGTAAATTCAATGCCGAGTGTAAGAAACTGGTCTTCGAAAATATTGAGAGAGACCTCGGCTGGGGCTGCCTAACGCGCCGGATGGGCTACTGGATCGACCTCGACAATGCTTATATAACCTGTACAAATGAATATACGGAATCAATCTGGTGGGCGCTGAATAAGTTCTTTGATAAAGGTCTGATTTTCAAAGATTTCAAGGTAGTGCCGCAGTCGCCCACGATCGAAACACCGCTCAGTTCCCATGAATTGGCGCAAAATTATAAAGAAGTCCGCGACCCGAACTGCTATGTCAAGACAAATATTGTCAGTTCACCTAAGAAAGACATTGAAAACGCACAAGTGCTTGTCTGGACGACAACGCCCTGGACGCTTTTCGCAAATGTGGCGCTGGCAATCGGCGAGGATATAGACTATGTCCACGTCCGCAACAAGCGCGAAACCAAAGATGGACTTCAGGAAGATGAACTAGTGCTGGCAAAAGCCCGACTTGAAGCGCTCGACGGCGATGTAGAAATAATTTCCGAATTCCCGGGCAAAGAGCTTGTCGGCACGCAGTATGAGCAGATTCTGCCATACTGCAAGATCGACCGCGATAAATATCCGAACGCTCTGACAATTATCCCCGGCGATTTTGTTTCGACAGAAGACGGCAGCGGCATTGTGCATCTGGCGCCAGCTTTCGGTGAGGATGACCTGCGGATGTCGCGCATTCACAATCTGCCTTTCCTGCAGCCGGTAACGCCGGACGGGCATTTCACCGAAGAACTCGGCGAATTTGCCGGGCGCGCGATCAAGAATTTTACTTACGAAGATCACGAAGAGGAAGGCTCAGACAAAGATATAGTCATAAAATTAAAAGAGCTGGGTAAAATTTACCGCTCGACGAAAGATTATTTGCATAGCTATCCGCATTGCTGGCGGACAGGCAATCCGATCATGTACTATGCGCGTGAATCATGGTTCATCCGTTCACCCGAATACAAGGACGAAATGCTGCAACGCAACCACGAGATCAACTGGCAGCCGCCTGAAATCGGCAAAGGGCGCTTCGAAAACTGGCTCGAGGAAGTCAAGGACTGGTCGCTGTCCCGCGACAGATTCTGGGGAACACCGCTGCCGATCTGGGTTTCCGAGGACGGCGAGGATATGTTCGCCATCGGCTCGCTGGAAGAATTAGCTGAAGGAAACTACGAGCATGATGACGGAACTCGAGTTCCCGTCAAGGAAAGCGGTCTGGAAATGGACATTCACCGCCCTTTCGTCGATCACGTTATCTTCGAGAAAAACGGTAAGACCTACCGCCGCGTTAAAGAAGTCATCGATGTCTGGTTCGATTCCGGCGCAATGCCATTCGCACAGTTGCACTATCCATTCGAGAATCAGGAATTATTCGAAAAGACGTTCCCCGGCGATTTCATTGCCGAGGGAATCGACCAAACCCGCGGCTGGTTCTATACCTTGCATAATATCGCAACCGGCTTGTTCAATCAGCCTGCTTATAAAAATATTATTGTTAATGAGCTAATCCTCGATAAAAACGGCGTAAAAATGTCCAAATCCAAGGGCAATACCGTCGATCCATTTGACGTAATGGAAAAATACGGCGCCGACGCTGTCCGCTGGTATTTCTTCGTGAATAATCCGCCCTGGCGGGCTACCTTGTTCAACGAAGAAGATATTGCGCGGACGGTGATCTCGGACTTCTTCCGCTCACTGACTAACACTTACGCATTCTTCTCGATGTATGCGAATATCGACGGTTTCACAGGCGAAGAAGAACAGATCCCCTTGGAAAACAGGCTCGAGATCGACCGCTGGATCATTTCGCGCATGAATACTCTTATTAAAAATTTCAGGAAGTTCATGGATGAATACGATCCCACGCGCGCTAACCGCGAGGTGCAGAACTTCTGTATTTATGAGCTTTCCAATTGGTATATCCGGCGGAATCGCAGACGCTTCTGGAAAGGCGAAAATGATAAGGAAAAAATGGCTGCCTATCAGACATTGTACTTTGTTCTGAAAAATATGACAGCTTTAATGGCTTCATCAGCGCCCTTCCTTGCTGAAGACCTTTATCTCAGGCTGCGGCTCGATAGCGAGCCCGAGTCGGTCCATCTTATGAATCTTCCCTATCATGATGAAAGCGCCATCGACGCCAATCTCGAGCGCCGAATGGAAAAAGCGCAGACCATTGTCAATTTAGCTCGTTCATTGAGAGAAAAAGCTCAGTTGAAAGTGCGGCAGCCGCTGAGTAGAATTCTGGTGCCGTTGCTTTCGGAAGAGAACAAGAGCGATATCCAGTCCGTACAGGATATTATCAAGGAAGAACTCAATATCAAGGAAATTGAGTTTGTCGGCGATGAGTCAGACATTGTGAAAAGATCTGCAAAGCCGAATTTTAAGTCGATCGGCAAGAAATTCGGTAAATTGACGCAGAAAGTCGCAGGCGCAATCAGGGAATTGAAGGAAGAAGATATTAAAAAACTCGAGAAGGATAATTCATTAATGCTTGACATTGACGGCGGGCAGCACGAGATTATCCTCGAAGATATCGAGATTGTCAGCGAGGATATCGAGGGCTGGATGGTCGCTATGGACGGCGGTATCACGGTCGCGCTCGATACGAAGCTGGACGAGAACCTCATCAAGGAAGGTATTGCGAGAGAGTTTGTCAATCGCATTCAGAATCTCAGGAAAGATTCCGGTTTCGAAGTAACGGATAGAATAAAGATAGAATTCAAATCTTCCGAAGACATCAAAAAGGCTATCGAGTCTATGGAAAATTACATCAAAAATGAAACCCTGGCTGTTTCCGTTGATTACAGCGATATTTCCCACGGTTCGGAAGTGCGGATCGGCGACGAGAGCTTATACGTAAGTGTTGAAAAACAAAATAATTGAGTGAACATTTTTAAAATATGAATTGAATTTATCCGTAAATTACGTGGAATTCGTGGATTTCATAATTTTTTTATAAAAATTTCACGAATTTTACGGAAATAGTTGCTTTTTAATATTTTCTGTATTATAATTAGTTTATTGAATTTACGAAAAGACAAAATTAATGTTATTAATATCCGGATAATAACTTGATTATAAATTAAAAATTTTCAATAGTATTTATTAAATATATTCTCTTTTGAGGTGAAAGATAATGGCTAAAAGCAAAAAAGCTGCAGAAGAAGAAGAAAAGAAAAAAAAGACAACCGGCAGCAAGAAGACTTCAACTTCAAAGTCTACGGGTTCAAAGAAGAGCGGTACAAGCGCTTCAAAAAAGTCAACACCGAAGAAATCATCAGGCTCTGCATCATCGCAGAAGAAATCTTCCGGTACAAAATCGACTTCCAAATCCGGCGATAAAAAATCAACGGGATCCAAATCACCGGCAAAATCAACCGCCAAGAAGACAACAGGAGCAGCCGCCAAGAAATCAGCGGGAACAAAGTCCTCTTCAAAATCAACCGCCAAGAAATCAACGGGATCCAAATCACCGGCAAAATCAACCGCCAAGAAGTCAACAGGAGCAGCCGCCAAGAAATCAGCGGGAACAAAGTCCTCTTCAAAATCAACCGCCAAGAAGTCAACGGGATCCAAATCACCGGCAAAATCAACGGCTAAGAAATCTACCGGAACGAAATCCAAAGCCAAGAAAACAACAGCTAAGAAAACACCAAGTAAGAAACCCGCAGCCAAGAAGGAAACTAAGAAATCCGACGGGCAGGCTAAAACCAAGGCTGCCAAAACGCAGGAAGAAACCAAACAGGAGCCCCAGGTACGCTATTCCGACGAAGACCTGAAGATGTTCGAAAATGTCATTCTCGAGTCCAGACGGGAAGCTATGGATGAGCTGCGAATGCTGAAGGAAAGACTGGAAGACCTAACGAACATAGACTTCGCCGAGGAAAGTATGATATATTCCATGCACATGGCTGAGCAGGGCTCGGAAGCTATGGAAAAGGAAAAAACTTACGCGCAGATACAGCGTATCCACGAATATATCAAGAAACTCGATGAAGCGTTGCAGAGGATCAAGGATAAGACTTATGGTATCTGCCGCGTTTGCGGCTGCCTGATAGCGAAGGAAAGGCTTCTGGCAGTACCGATCACGACGCTATCAGCATCTTACAAGATACATAAGCGCTGTCCCGAAGACGGCATTGACAGAATTGAAGCAATTTAAATTGTGAATAAAATGAGTTTAATAAAATATGGGGACATTTAATATGTCCCTTTTTTATATGAAATTTAATATATTTGAAAATGGAAAATAAACGGGATAATTCATATATATATTTCGTAGCCGCCGCTCTGCTGATAATCGCCGATCAGGTGACCAAGCTGTTGATAAAGGGATTCAACTTCCTCGGCATCGAGCATCAAGGCTTGCATTTCGGCGAATTGATCCCGGTTATAGGCGATTTCCTGCAGATCACTTATGTCGAGAATCCCGGCATGGCATTCGGCATTAGCTTTGGTACTGGAAAGATATTTCTGAGCTTATTCTCTCTTGTAGCGGGCGTGCTTCTGGCTATATATCTTCATAAGTTGAAGGGATTCAGCCCGTGGGTGAGGATTGGCATCATGCTCATCCTTGCAGGCGCTCTGGGCAATTTTATCGACCGCGCTTTCTACGGCGTTATCTTTGGTGAGAGTGCATTATTTTACGGCAGAGTGGTGGATTTCATTCAGGTAAATATTCCCGATGTCAATATAATGGGACTGCGCTATACTCATTGGCCCGTGTTCAATATTGCGGATTCCTGCGTCACTGTAGGCGTAGTTATTTTATTAATATTCCACAATAAAATACCTACATTCAAGGCGCTCTTCGGTAAAAGCGATGAAAATGAAGAGAACAGCGAGAAAATGTATAATGAGAGTGAGACGTAAAAGACAGATGGGGCAAAACTGGGAAAGTCATTCTGAGCGCAGCGAAGTTGAGCTTGCGAAATCCCGCTTTAGCGGGGAATCCAGAATTTATCAGATTCCTGCCCTGCTAAAGCAGGATCTGAAGACATTCGCAGGAATGACAAAAACTGACTTTTGGGACAGCCCCCTACTAACAGACTTAACTTTGCAAAAATAACATTAGCAGCTTAAAATGAGTGATAAAGCAGATGAAAATAGAGAACTTGAGAATTATCCTGAATATGAGGAAAAGACTATACAATTGTCGGTAGCACCGGGGCAGAATCCAACTCGGTTAGACCAGTACCTGACAAATATGATACAAAATGCTTCCCGAAACCGAATTCAGAAAGCTATCGAAGTGGGAAACGTACTCGTCAACGGAAAGGAAGCCAAGCGCAGCCGCCGGATCCAACCGGGCGACGAGATATACGTCAAACTGCTCACACCACCGCCGATTGAACTCATTCCCGAAGATATCGGGCTGAACATAGTCTATGAAGATGAATGGCTGATGATAGTGAACAAGCCGCCGGGGATGGTAACTCATCCGGGATTCGGCAACAGGCACGGAACGCTTGTTAACGCCGTACTCTGGCACCTCGGCGAGCGGGAATCAATTACTCTCGACGGCAGCGAGGATGAAGATGATCTCGGCGATTTTTTTAAGGCTGAATCAATGAAACCAGGTATAATCCACCGGCTGGATAAGAATACTTCCGGCTTGCTCGTCATCGCAAAAGAGCCTCAAATCCAGTTGAAAATCGCTGAGCAGTTCGAGCAGAGGACAGTCGAGAAGATGTATTACGCTCTCGTCTGGGGTAAGTTCGAGCAGGATCACGGGGTTATCACCGGCGATATCGGCAGGTCGCCGCGCGACAGGAAGCTATACGCCGTTGTAAATAAGGGCGGTAAACCGTCCATGACGGAATATTTTGTCGAGAAGAGGCTGCATTACGTTACTCTTGTCAGGATTAAGCTGCATACCGGCAGGACACATCAGATACGCGTCCACTTCAAACATATCGACCGACCAATCTTCGGCGACCCGGAATACGGCGGCGGCGCTGTCGTTTACGGCGGCTACAACACCCAGTGGAAGAGCCTCTGCGAGAAAAGCCTGAAGAAAACCAACCGCCAGATGCTGCATGCGGGCGTCCTTGGCTTTGAACATCCCGTAAAGAAAGAATTTATGCGTTTTCAGTCCGACATCCCAAAGGATATGCAAAGAATAATTAATATGCTTTCCGAGGATATCAGGTATTTTTAATTATACAGATTTTTTTATTCTGCTAATTAAAAAACAAAAATCCCCTTCCTGTTCAATTAATTTTTCTTATCTTTGCCAAATTATATCGATTTTAATCTTTGAAGAAAAAAGAATTTGCATTAATAAACAAAAGAGCGGGATTATGGCAAAAGACAAAGTGAGATTGAAGGAATTTCCATTTAATTATTGGATAGCTATTATTTATGAATTCTTTGAAAGAGGCTCCTACTATGGCGTGATGAGCGTTCTTTCCGTTTACCTTACCAATGAACTTGAATTTACGAAAGAAAGCGTCGGCGTAATAAAAAGTACAATCCAGCCGGTCCTTTACATTCTTCCAATTTTAACCGGCGCTATAGCCGATAAAATGGGCTACCGGAAAACGCTGCTTGCGGCTTTCGGATTGCTCGGATTGGGTTACTTCCTTACGGCGCAGGCTACCGAGTATGCAGTTGTATTCTCATTTCTTATGATAATGGCATTTGGCGCGGGTGCATTCAAGCCTGTCATTTCAGGTACGATAGCGAAACTCACCGACGAGAGGACGAGTTCGCTCGGATTCGGTATTTTTTACTGGACGATCAATCTCGGGGCTTTCATAGTTCCGACATTTATCGTACCTATTCTGAAAGATATTGACTGGTCTTATGTTTTGATAGCAGCCGCTATCGGTACCGGAGCTATGATACTTCCAACTCTGTTTCTTTACAAAGAACCGCCACGAGAAGTAGAGAAAAAACAACCATTAGGTAAAACTCTTAAAGATGTATCAAAGAAAATATGGATCGTGATCTTAGACTGGAGGTTTATTCTGTTCATTTTCATATACTCATGGTTCTGGATACTATATTTCCAGATGTTCGACAGTGTTCTCTGGTATTTCGATACATTCGTCGATGCGGGTCCATTCAATAAATTCATGAGCGGCGTATTGGGCATCAACTTTGCCTTCGAACACGAACACGTAACTTCGACAAACGCCCTGACAATCATCATACTTCAGTTGATTATCTCGAACATCGTAAAGAAAACCAAAGCCCTCCCCACAATGATCATCGGAATTGGTATTGGAACAATAGGACTGGTGATGCTGTCATTAAGCCAGAGCTTCTGGTTCTTCTTTGCCGGAATAATTATATTCTCCATCGGCGAAATGACGGCACACCCGAAATATATCTCTTATCTCGGGCTCATAGCCCCGCCGGACAAAAAAGCAACTTACATGGGCTTCGGATTCCTTTACGGCGGCTTCGGCTCACTGATAGCAGGTATACTCGGCGCTAATCTTTACATTCTGTTTGTTGACAACCCGATGATAGCCTTTGTCCGTGAAAAACTGATTGCAATGGGCGAAGCAGCCAAGCTTGCTAAGGATGCTACAATTCTCGACGCATTCGATGTGGCGGAAAAAGTCGGAATTAGCAAAGTCGAAGTGCTTAACCATGCGCATACTACCACATTCTGGCTTGTAATCGCAGGTATCGGCATTATGAGTATTACGGGACTACTTCTTTACGACAGGCTTATCGGTACAAGGTCGTCTTCGGATTTTAAGTAGAATTTTTACATTCTGATTCAAAATTAATAGATTTAAATTAATTCCCGCTTCGGCGGGAATTTTTTTATTCCGGATTTAAAATATTTTGCGAATTATTCGTATATTTTATTTATAAAATTAGGTTTAACTAACAATATAATATTATTATGGAAAATTCAATTCTCAAGAATAAACTATCCGACAGGCTAATCTTTTGGGGAATTCTGCTGTTTTTCCTGGGATTAATTGTTGGGTTGTTAATCCCTGTTTTAGCAAATCCGAGGATGGGGCTGTCCAGCCACCTTGAAGGCGTAATGAACGGTATCTTCCTTATCGTTCTGGGACTGATCTGGCATAAAGTTGATCTGCCGGACAGATGGCTGAAAATCAGCTTCTGGCTCGCAATTTACGGGACATTCGCAAACTGGTTTGGGATACTGATAGCAGCTATCTTCGATGCAGGCAAAATGCTGACTGTCGCCGCCGATGGCAAGGAAGGACCTGCATTTGCAGAGGGTATTGTGAATTTCTCGCTTATTTCTCTAACCGTGGCAATGATAGTAATCTGCATAACAGTGATGATAGGCTTATCGAAAAACATGCGAGGAAAATTGGGATAAAAACAAAATGAGGAATATAATGACTTAACAATTAACCTGCAATACCCGATCAAACTCACGGAAACAGGCAAATACAAAACCATCATTGACATAAAATATACAGGGAAGTAAAATAATGAAAAAATAATCATCAGGCAGGTAACTTTCTTTTACATACATATTCCTCGATGAAATGTTTATCTAATTGAAGTTCTTAAAATATACGTATATTTAATATAAGAAATTTTTTCGAAACTCGTACACTCCCGCTTCGATTTTTTAACTCTGTTCGACTTCTTTTGGATAAGAGCTAAAGTATCTTGCTGAGTTTCAGGCGTAAAATACTTTTCGCCGCTACTTATTTGTCTTTATAGTCTAATTAATGTCTTTGTTCATCACATAAATTTACAATGATTTATACTGAAAGTCGACATATAGAAATACAATTTCACTCCGGATGGGTTTTCGGAACTGCATGGACTACAATCATGATTTGCTTTAGCGTTTACATGGCTTTTCTATGGTCAGTTATTGAGAATAAGAGGCTGCCTATTGTTTTGTATTCCTTTCAATGGATATTGAATGTAGCATGGAATCCGATTTTCTTTTATTTTCAAAATATTTTGGGAGGATTTGTTCTAATAATCTTGCTTACGGCACTTATTGGATTCATTCTTTTCTTTTATTTGCCTGAACTGAAACTCAAATCTGTATTAATTGCCCCCTATTTTCTTGACTTTGACACTCGTCTGCAAAAAATCGCCGTAAGTCATTGATTTTTC
>CAZXYS010000013.1:0-104763 GCA_964645005.1 uncultured Hyphomicrobiales bacterium
AAAGGTGTCGTGAGGGCGGATTAAAACTAAAGAGGATACCTGATTTTACGGAAAGTAAAGCACTAAGTCAATACATACCAGAAGTTTAACCTACTTGCAGCGGGAAAAAAGGGCTTCCGGAGTCCCTTATATATCAATCACTTACTTAATTTAAGTGTCAAAGTCAAGAAAAATAAGAGAGACAGTTACAGATAAAACCGATCAGAAGCTGAGACTCGATGCTAATCCGCCTCTCGCAGGGCAGGATTTGATATTTGATATTGAACTTGTAGAGATCGTTTAACACATATTTTTCATTAGAACTCTTCAGAACTACTAACAAATTACAATCATCATTTTAGAAGAACCACCCCGTAAAGCCTTCGGCTTCACTCCCCTCCTTACTAAGGTGGGGAAAAGAAGGGGTGGTTAATTTCTCAGTGTTAAATTGCTGTTTATTGCTGAAACTCCTGCCCTTCAGGCGGTTTCTTGCCTTCTATGTCAATGAGTTCCATTTCGAATATTAATGCAGTGTTGGGTGGAATTTTCGGAGGAGCTCCTTTGTCGCCTAAACCCAATGACGGAGGAATTACTATTCTCCATTTTGCGCCGACTTTCATTCTTTTCCATGCTTCCGACCAGCCTTTTAAAACGCCCGGATCGTTGACGGGCAGCACAAGCGGAGGATTCCCATGTGTGTCGTCAAATACGGTGCCGTCGGGTAATTTGCCTGCGAAATGAACCTTGACCATCTCGTCAGGTTCGGGCTTTTTGCCGGTACCTTCTTTCAGAACTTCGTATTGAAGACCATTGTCCAGAACTTTGACGTCCTTTTTCTGTTTGTTTTCCTCGAGCAGTTTCTTTGATTTTTCGGGCATTTCGCTGGCGATAGTGTCGAAGCGCTCCATTTCCATTTGTTCCATTTCCTGTTTTTTAGCCATCATTTTCTCGGAGAAAACGCGCATAACACTATCCATCTTCTGAGGATCCATGAGGTTTTCTTTTTCGTTATAACTTAAAAGAAAGCCTTCAATAAAATATTCCATGTTAATATCAACGGAGTCCATTTTCATTTGCTCGCCAAACTGGTAACCCATTATATAACTGACCTGATCCATTTGCTTCTCAGGCTTTGGCAGATCTTTTATTTGATAATCTACTTTTTGCTGTTCCTGGCATCCGGTTATAATAAAAATTGCCAGAAGTAATGTCATAATTTTAAATTTCATATTGATCCTTTCAATAGTTTTAACAAAATATCATACTTTTTCTGTTATAATATCGCAAAATGAAGCAATTTGTTACATGTTTTTTTCATTTTGAATAATACCATCCTTTGAAGAGAACTCATTGTGGCGCGTTTCAATTTTCTTCGCCTCTTTTGATTCCTCGGGAGTCAGGACTATAGTGAATATGTTGTATTTCTGGTACTGTTTGCAGATCATCTCCGCATAAGTAATTGAGTAATATGTGCCGATGAGGTAAGCCTCGCCGCCTGAGATCTTCATTTTCTCGGATTCGGGCAGCAATTGCTTTATTAATTCTTCATGATCGGGTTTTTGCGGTACGATCAGGACATTGTAATGTTCCTGGCTGTCTTCCTTATCAAGATAATTTGAGATCAACCCCATTAGTTCGGATTGTATAAGATCTTCTTCGTCGGTAACTTTTTCGTCAGCTTTTATGATTGCTTCCATCATATCACGCAACTGTGCTACCTGTTCGTGGGGGGGATAAACATCAAGATAATCCTTCAGATTTTTTCTTAGCAGCATATAATTGTGCTGGGTACCGACTTTTCTTTCCTTATTGAATTTATCGACATTGTAATCAATATTCCATTCTCTGGCAAAAGATTCGAGCAGTTCTTGTTCTTTTGGGTCGAGGTCTTCATCTATCATAGCTAATTGATGGAGCATGCTAAGTATCTTATCAGCGTTTGCAGGGCGGAAAAATCTTTTAATAAGATAGTCGGCTTCGGTACGTTCCAGTTTCAATGACCGCTTGATAAGGTGCCAGACTCCCTGAGCACGCTGACCGCGTACAAATATGCCGGTACCTATCATGAACAGGATCGAACCCTGGAAAACATAGAAAGTTGTATCAATTGTGCTTCTGAAATCTCCAAGAATTAAATAATAAGCTACCCACAGGATACAATTGAGCACATAAATTGAAAGTCCGGCAAGAGACTGGCTGTCGGCAACTTCCTGTTCATGCTTACGTTTCCAGATCTTGTTGATTTGGAGATAAATGAATATAAAAGTCGCAAAAAGAGATATATCAACAAAATGGTTTACCATCCTAATCAAAAATGGTGTTTTTATTGTGAATGCAAGGGAGTTACTGTATTTGTTATTAATGGATATTGAGCCGCTTTCAATATCTTCGGGTACAATTACTTTGATTTCGGTATTTTGCCAGTCAATATATTTTTTCTCATCAACTATCTGTTCGCCTATAATTACATAATTACTACCCTGTTCAGTTCCGAAATTCTGACCGTAAATCGTGATTGTGTCGCCATATTCGAAGGTTTTGGAGGATAGGCTGTCTATCTTTGCAGGAAAATTTACATCAGGAACGTTAATAATTTCAGTTTTCTTTTCATCTTTGTTACAAGCGATCAGAAATACTACAATACCCAGAGTCATGGCAAATAATCTATATTTTCGCATGAAATTCATCTTCGTATGATCTTTTAGCTTTTTTATTTAATATTCCCCGATATACTTTTGTATTTAATGTAAAAAGATATAAACTTCAATTTACAAAATTTTTGAAAATTTCAACGCCTTATCATTTTTAATTTAATAATTTGTTTTATTTTAATATGAGCATTGTTAATTTAAAAAGAATAAATTTCTATAAAACCAGAATAATTGATGATTTTTACTAAATCAATTTTGACTCTTACTCAATCATTCTAACCTGTATATTAAAAGACGTAAATATTAATTTTACATTACAGCCATGTTAAAGAATAGACTATACCTGAATAAACAACTTATTCCCAAAAATTTTACCCTTTTTTTCTCACTTTAGTAATGAGGGGATTATGGTGTGGTTTCTTAATGCTGATAATATGTAGTAAATTAAAATTATAGTTGACGCTGAACAGCCCCAAAAACTTGTTCTTTAGAAATTAATTTTATATCTTGCGTAACAGCCCCTTTTTTTAGTAATATTGCGTTTATGTATATTTGCAATATACAAAAATAAAAAGGGCTTATCAGTATAATTATTTGTAATCATTGATATTAAGCAGAACAAATAAAATGAAGTTATTTACAATTGACAAAAGCGGAAAATTTGTTCAATTCAAAGAAGAAAGTTTCAAATCTGCTAATAAGGAAATTGATTTGGAAGATCTTCTTGAAAATAATCCGGAATATTTTTTCGATAATGCTAAAATTTTGATAATAGGCAGGCAAGTAGGCACTAATCTTAATACTTTCATTGATTTATTGGGGGTTGATAAATTCGGAGACACTGTTGTTATAGAATTAAAGCGAGACAAAACACCACGTGAAACTTTGACTCAATTAATAGAATATGCCTCATTTATTGAAAACCTTGATTATGATCAATTAAACGAAATATACCAAAACTACTCGGGGGAAGATGTTAGTTTAGAAGAATACCATCAACAATATTTCGATACGAACGGACAACAAAATATCTCAAGGAATAAATTATCAAAATTGGTAATAGTAGCTCAGGATATTTCACCCGAAATTAAACAAACATCTCTTTATCTTAGAAAAAAAGGATTGGATGTCTATTGCCTTGAATTTAAGTATTTTGTAAGCAAAACAGGTAATACAATGATTTCAAGTAATCTTATCGTCGGTGAGGAAGAATACATAAGACATAAAGTAAATTCCGCTGCTCAATTACCAAAAACCGATAAGACAAAGTTCTTTAACTCACTTGATTCCAATGGTAAAATAGTATTCGAAAAATTATTCGATTTTGTTGAAAAAGAGAACTTGATGTTTAGATGGGGCTCGGTAGGATTTTCAATGAATTTGACTTTAAACGGCGGGTTTGTAGCCATTTGTTTTGGATATCCGCCTCATTCAGTCTTTAAACAGAGTATTTATACTTGTTTTGAGGAAATAACAAAAAAAGTAAATGATTCAGATATAATTGTACATAAATACAAACAGGAATTGGAAAAATTCAAGGAAATCGAACCGGCAAAATCAAATCTGAAATGGATAATTGGCAAAAAATACTCTGAAGATCAGATTCAATCTTTTCTAACAATATTAAAAGAGGTTATTGAATTTATTAAAGAAAAAGGTTTAAAAAGTTGAAGATTATTTCACTATAACAACTGTGAATATATCATTTCAAACTTTCATCATTAAAATTGCCTACATTTTTTTGAGTTATTCTCTTGGAATAAGTGTTTTTATATTAACAAAATTATCAGTAATTTAGTGGAAATTGGATTATGAGAATAATAATCTGGTGTTAATTATGGTTAAAATTATTTGCGTAATAATCGGCGTGACTTTCTTAGCGGGCTGTTCCCAGAGCCTGGTATATAGTCCCGCAGTGAATATTCCGAATAAACCGCTGCGGGAGGATGAAGTCGACCTGCAGGGCGGAGTGGAAATGCTGCCGGAAGCCCGCGCAGAGAATATTGGCGGAAATATGACCACATTCGGGCTGAGCGGTCAGGTCGGTTACGGGTTCACGGATAATTTCAATATGACTGTGCGAGGATGGGCGGATATCGAAGAACGCGAAGATTATTCCCGCTCGGGCTTTGCACTGAACGCGCAGTTTGTCAAGCAATTAAACCTGACGAGCAGTCTGATTATCGTTCCCAGAGCTGGCATAGCGATGTACGGCGACGCTGTAGATGGGCATGGATTTGGCTTATCGGTGTTCTATCACAAGGAACTGAGTGAAAAACTGGGCTTCTACGGCGGCGCTGGCGGCATCTGGGGGTTCCATCAACTTATGGAAAAGGATAGAAACGAAAAAGGTGTAGTAAGAGCGCAGATGGGCTTCGGCGTCATTAGTAACATAGGCATTAGCTGGCAATTTTTCGATAATTTCAGGTTGAACTGCGAGATAAATCCGCTATACCAGATCAATTCTTTCGACCAGAATGAGCAGTTTATTGTTGCGCCGCAAATCGGGGTTGGATATATTTTTAGAAGTGAGAGATAATATCTTTTAATTGGAATTCATCATACTCATGAGGGAATCTCTTTTTTAAAATAGGCTAACGGTTTAAGAAGTTTAACCATTAGCTTTTAACCTCTAACCAAAATATGCCAAGTTAGAATTAGCGATGTATTTTATGAACGTGATTGAATATGCTGAACCACATTCGCCGCATCCTCGCCGACGCCTGCTAACAATCCCGAAGTTATCTTATGCAGCCAGTGCAAGCCAAGGAAATAGAGTCCCGGCTGCTTGGTGACGCCTTGCGTTTGCACGGGATAACCAAATTCGTCGAAGATAGGGAATTTCACCCAGCTAAAGTCGAACTCATACCCTGTCGCCCAGATTATATACCTGATGCCGTTGGACTCTATATCAAGCTCGGTAATTTTATCTGCATCATAGCCGTCGCGCATCTGTGGAGTGTTATCTTCCGGCGCGTCAATATTGTTTTTCTCGATGTAGTCATCAATTCCTTTCTTGAGTTCGGCTTCGAAAATATCAGCCTGTGAGAGGTGGTCGCGCAAGTTGTCCTCGAGCCATATTTTTGACCCATCGGCTGATTTAAAGCTGCCCATCAGCGTTACGCCGTCTTTTGCAAACTGATGCAAATTTATCGAGTGACCGCCGTCTTTGCCTGAAACCTGTGGATTCGGCATAAAGCGCGCCGCCGGGGACGGAAGTTTGTCTGCCGTTATTTCAGTTATCTCAATAGCGCCAAACCACAGGGTAAAATCACGCCCGCGATAACGTCGTGGAACACGGTTAGCGCTGCCTGTGGCAAGACAAACTTTCCTTCCGCTCTTATAAAGTTCCTCGGCGATCTGGCAGCCGGATTGCGCGCTGCCGACCACAAGAACGGAGCCTTGAGGCAGCTCGTTGGGATTGCGGTACAAGCCGGAATGCAATTGGACTACGTCGGAAGAGATATTTCGGCTTGCGCCGGGTATCTTTGGCTTTTGGAATGTCCCGGCGGCTGCAATCACGTTCGATGCTTCCAGCGTACCTGTGTTTGTCTTGATAACAAATCCATTGCCGTCCGGATTGCCTTCCACCGAGTTAACCTCGATGCCAAGTCTGACCGGCGGATAGAAAAAATTGACATAATCATCGAGATATTTAATGACCTCGTCTCGGGTAAGGAAACCGTCGGGATTATCGTCGCTATACGGGAAACCGGGCAAATTAAACTGCCAGTTAGGCGACATAAGCCTGTCCCTTGCGATCGACGAAGAGTCCGTGGGTTTCTGTGCCTTCGTTGCCTTCCCTACCAAATAAAGTGGAATAGATCAGCGATTTGCCATCGGGCGCAATGCGTGTGACGAAAATCTCGCTATTGTCACCGTAAAATTCTTTCTGGACAGCATTCTCAGTAACGGGGAAATCCTTCGATTTGGTGCCGCCATTGACGTAAACGCTTTCATCGGGACCTACGCGGATGGAAGGACCACCGCGGTCTTCGCCGGAACCGCCGAGGAAGGTTGCCCAAACAACATCGCTGCCATCCTGATTGAATTTAACTGCGACCATGTCATAGCTGCCGTTGTGGTCAGTGTCATAGGCGTCGTCCGGGATGCCGTTGGGCTTGCTCAGTACGGCATTGAGTATGCCGTAAACATAGCCATCATCATCGATATCTATGTCGCGAAAAAAGCCGAAACTGTCCGAACCGTAATAAGTCGACCAGACAAGCTCGGAACCGTCCGGCGAGAGCTTGGATATGAAGCCGTTCTGGTGACCATAGAGATTGTTCTTATATCCTTTGCGGGTGAATTCTTTCTGGTAGGCACCGGTGGTGGTGGGGAAGTCATCGCCGGCACGCCCGCCGATATAGACATAACCTTCGTCATCGACTTCAATTGCATAGGCTCGGTCGTAATTGGGTCCACCGAGAAATGTTGACCAGAGCAGTTCGCCGTCCGGCACGAATTTAGCTACGAAGGCCATCATCGGACCCCAGTTGCCGACGGTTTCGCTGCCTTCGTTGTTGTAGATCCGGTTGTAGGCGCCTTCAGTTGTGGGGAAATTTTCAGAGGAAGTGCCTCCGGTTATGTAAACATTGCCGTCCTTGTCCACTGCCAGATCGCGTGCTTGCTCGAAATCCGAGCCGCCAAAGTAGGTGGAGTGGTTAAGTTCGAAAACCGGTTTTAACTGAGCGAGGATGTTAATTGCCGGTAAGAGAAATATGATGGTAAGAATTATTATGATGCGCATGTTGACCCTTCTTTTAATTATCAGGTCTTTTATAATAACAGTTGAAGGGGAGAAAAATTACATTTTAGGGGATAGAAAGTCGGATTTAGTTAGATTTAATAAATATTTATCTACCTAATATCATTTACATTTCAATAAACTATCTCACGGCAAAGATAGATTTTCAATGATAAAATATCCAAAATTTATTGACTAATCTTTATCGTCTTCTTTTTCCTTCTCTTTTCCTGCCGGTACGAATTCCATTGATATTGAATTCACGCAATGTCGGGTATTTTTCTCGGTATATCCTTCGCCTGTGAAAACATGTCCCAAGTGACCGCCGCAGTTAGCACAGATTATCTCTGTGCGCATGCCGTCGGCGTCAGTTTGACGTTTTACGGCGCCTTCAATCTCGTCGTCGAAGCTGGGCCAGCCACAGTGTGAATCGAATTTATCCTCTGATCTGTAAAGCGGTGCTTCACACCTTTTGCATATATAAGTGCCTTTTTTGTAAAAATCCCAATATTTGCCTGTAAATGGTCTCTCAGTCCCTTTGTCAACAATTACATGTTTTTCTTCGGGTGTCAGTTCGTTATATTGCATTTTTTGTGTCTCTCTTTCTTTTTTCGCTGCTTTGGTTGTATCCTGGCAATACATTAGGTGTGCAGCCAGTATAAATATCAAAGAAAACATTACGAATTTCATTTTTAGCTCCGGTAAAATTATATTTATAAATAAACGAAATAAAGGAGAATAAGTTTTAGTCAATTGTGCTGCTATATAGATCAAAATTCAGCAATTATTGCTAAGTTATAAAGAATAATCAATTTATCCCGCATTTTTCATTAGAACTCTTCAGTGCTGCTAACAAATTACAATTCATCATTTTAGAAGAACCACCCCGTAAAGCCTTCGGCTTCACTCCCCTCCTTACTAAGGAGGGGAAAAGAAGGGGTGGTTAATTTCTTAGTGTCTAAATTGTTTATGCTAATGAAAGAATAATCTAATGAAAAATCCCATCTAACACTTTTGTAAGCACAAGTCTCCCATAGGTTTATCAAAACCAGGGGTTAAATAAGAATCCACCCCGCCCTCGCCACGCTCGGGCACCCCTCAAAGAGGGGAATTCCGTCAGATGTACCATCTGACGGTACTTTCTGAGGCGGGTTAGCTGTTTTTTGCTACAAATGCAACTTTTGTATTGTGAATCCGGGTTTATCAATAGTTAGCCGATAATGTCTCCGAAACATGCTGCACCAGCGAAATCATCCTTGAATAATTCATACGCTTTGGACCAATAAGTCCGATAGCGCCTCCCGCAGCTCCCAGTTTGTAAGCGCTGGTTATCAGACTATAGTCATTCAGGGCTTCGTGTTCCATTTCCTGACCGATCATCACATGTATATCTTTTTCGGTTATATCTTCAGTTTTTTCAAGTAGATGGATAATAATGTCCTCATCTTCGATAATCTCTATAACACTTCGGATATTCTCGGGATTCTCAAATTCGGGATGGTGAATCAGATTCTTCGCGCCGGAAATAAGTATCCTGCCCTGCGAACTCTGCCCTTCGAATATCTTATCCACCGAATCCACGAAAAGCCTTACCAGCGGCATATCTTTTTTGTCGAAATCCTCAATGAGTTCCGAAAAATTATTTCGCAGGAAGCTCAACGGCTTGCCGCTTACTTTTTCATTTATATAGCTGGTTATCTCGCCGATATGGTCGGGATCTATATCGAAATCGGCTTCCAGCGTGACAGTATGGACATTATTCGAGTCGAGGGCTACTACGACGAGAATCCTTGTCGAAGTAAGCGATACCACTTCAATCTTCTGTACCTTAAGTTCTTTCAGATTGGGTATTTGGACTATGCTTAGATAGCGGGAAAGCATACCCAGAATTTTCGACGCATGATTCAGGACTTTGGGAGCGTCGGAACCTTCAAGATTCTTTTGCAATTCCTTCAATTCCTTGCCGGACAGATTTTCCTGTTCCATCAGGTTATCCACGTAAATGCGGTAGCCTTTGTCTGTGGGGATTCGTCCTGCCGAAGTATGCGGATGGGTGATGACCTCGCATTCCTCCAGTTTTGCCATTACATTGCGAATGGTTGCCGGACTGATTTTCAGATCTTCTTTCAGGTAATCAGATAGATACTTAGATCCCACCGGCGATGCCCGCAGGACATATAGTTGGACAATTGTTCTTAGAATTGCCTTATCTCTATCATTAAGTTCCGTGTCGAGAGACTTGCTCATGACTATCGAAATCTATTTTTCTAACATTTTTATCTTTATAAAAGAAGTAAAAACTCAATATAAATTTTTTACTTCTTACCCCTCAAATTTTTGCGATAATTTTTCAGCGACTACAGGCGGAACGAATTCGCTTACATCCTGTTTTAATCTGCCTAACTCCCTGACTATACTGGAATTGAGATAAGTGTAGTTCTCATTCGGCAGCATGAAAACAGTGTCAACCTGCGGTTGCAGCTTTCTGTTCATCAGTGCTATCTGAAATTCATATTCAAAGTCCGAAACAGCACGGATACCTCGAATAAGTGCCACTGCCCCCTTATCTTTTGCGAAATCCACGATAAGTCCTTTGTGAGTAAGGACTTCTACATTATTCAGGTAGAGTAGTGATTCCATCGCCATCTCAAGACGCTCCTGTTCAGTAAACAGGGTTTGTTTTTTCGAATTGATCGCTATCACGACATATATCTTATCGAACAACTGGCTTGCGCGTTCAATGACATCAATATGTCCGTTGGTGATCGGATCGAATGTTCCCGGATATAAAGCTATACGTTCCATGTATTTATGCTGTTTTGTTCAACCACCCCTTAATCACCTCCCTGGTAAGGAGGAGAATTTAAGATATTGTGGTTTAATTTCCTAATAGCGCCTTATCTTAACTTTAACCTTTTACCTTTAACCGTTAACCTTTTTTAAATTAATCAATTAACTTTCAATAAACAAATAATCTATAAATTAATAATAATTCTCAATTGAGAACCTTATATCCGACAGAATCAATCTCTTTCTTAACTTGCGAGATGTCGTAATCACCTTCTACGTAAGCGGCGTTTTCGTTGAGCTTGACGTCAGCTTTTTCGACGCCGGGAACTTTCGTGATAGCGCTTCTAACCGTCTCAACGCAGTGGCTGCATGACATTCCTTCTATCTCGATCTTCTGTCTGTCTTGTTCTGCCATCGTTTCTTCCTCTTTAAAGAATTTACCTTTTATTTTTCTGAATAGTGACATCATAAGCAAAATAAAAAATATTGATCCTAATACCAATTGAAATTCTTTATTTATCAGCATCGCATGTCCTGTAGTATGTTTGACGAGCGCCACCGGATCCATATTGAAATAACTGAATATAAAATCAAGTAAATACCCGAATGCAATAGCACTCACGGCAATAATTCCAAGATACATAAAGGCTGTCTTCTTACCGAGAGCATTCATTATTACAGTGAAACTCGCAGCATTTGTAGCCGGTCCCACAGCAAGATAGACAAACGCCAGTCCCGGTGAAAAGCCTTTCAACAGCAGCGTCACAGCAATGGGAATAGACGCCGTCGCACAGACATACATTGGCGCACCGATGACTATCATTAGCAGCATCCCTAAAATACCGTCGCTGAATGCGGAATTCGTGAAAAAGCCTTCCGGTATGAAAAAAGCGATAACGCCGGAAATTGCCAGTCCTATCAAAAAATGCACGGAAATATCATCGAGGAAATTCACGAATGCGTATTTTCCGCTCGCCTGTACCTTGTCTTTAAGTGATTTTTGTTGGGACATATCCGGTTCGCAGCAGTCATCATCGCAGCTATCAGCCGCCTGCGGATTGCCGTTTCCGCCGGGCGAGTAGTTATAAGTCTGCGCCTGAAGAGTAGGCAGTTTCTTTTCCTTTTTGGTAACAGCCTCGATAAAGCTGCCGCTGAAAATGCCCATTATAAATGCGGCAATCGGTCGGAAAATTGCGAAGACCCATCCCATCATTCCATAAGTAGCAAGAATGCTGTCAACACCTGTCTGGGGCGTCGATACGAGGAATGACACCGTCGAGCCTTTTGTGGCGCCGCCCTTAGACATATAGACTGCCGTAGGCACCACGCCGCAGGAACACAGCGGCAGCGGCACGCCGAGCAGCGACGCCTTCAGCACCGACCAGAAGTTCTTCTTGCCGACATGCCTGGTCAGCATTTCCTTGGTGACGAGCATATTCAGCAGACCGACAAATATCAAGCCGATCATCAGATATGGCGCCATCTCAAGGAAAAGCCAGGCAATCTCTTTAGCTATATCTATTAAAAACATTATAGTCTCAATTAAATTGCCAAATATTCATATACTCAACAATTTAGAAGTATAGAGGAAGGAATTATTTTTTTAGGTTTGGCTTATAATTAATTTATGTGATACAATGAAATCTTTGATATTACATATAAGCCTCGTTAATTATATTCATTGCCTCCGTCCCGATTTGATTTAGCTTCTTATGAGGTGATCTGTTAAACTCAAGAGGCATACCCCAGTATAATAGCTGCTCATTATCAAAAGCAAAGATGTAATACGGCTTCCATTTTCCTCCTTGCAGCGGAGCATATTTTTTAGTGATCAAAATTTTTGCGTCGTTGCTGCCGTCGACCTTGTCGCTAATGTCATACATATCAGTTTGGGGATCATTAATGATTTCAACATCTTCGTTGTCATAATCATTAGATTCCAAAATTGAGATGACCTCTTCAACAGACATATTTTTCTCGATCAACATAAGTCTTTGATAGGCTATTGATGAGCAAGAAAAAAGTGCGATTGCTATAATAAATATTAATATTTTATTTGTCATTTTGAAACCTTCAACATATTATTTAATATTAATTAACTTGCTCAATTTCCTGTGCTATTTTACGGATTTTATTATCAGGATTTCTTTTTAACTCGTATAGAAATCCCCAATAAAATAAACTGTCTGACTCAAACATTAGGTAAAAATCAGTCATCTCAAATTCAACAACTTTTTTATTTCTATTAGTCGGTCTATCATAATTTCCAGTTGTCGGATTATATCCTCGTATAGAGTCAGATTCAGGAACTGATTGGCTGGCATAACTTGTTATAATTTTTGTTGATAGAATTTTGTAGTTTTTCCCATCCGCCGTTACTGTATTACTCTTATGTTTCGCATCAATTTTCTGACTGGCTGTGTCGAAACTATCTCCCTTTTGCAATTGATTGATATTATTATAGAATGCCGTAGTTTTACATGAAAACAAAAGAGGCACAAGCGCTATTAATAGTAAATATCTCATAATGTTAACCTTTATTTTTTATTAAAGATATTTTTCAAAAATTATATCGGAAATATTTTTACCAATTTTTCTTATTTTTCCATCATCAGATTTCAAGTAGTCTTCCGGGTAACCCCAAAATATCAATTTGCCATCCTCGAAAGTCAGGGCTGTATATGTTGTTACCAAATTACTACGACCAAACAATACAAGTAGGGAGTGTTCAGATTCATACAAATGTGTTTCATAAACGATTACCTCAATTCCAGGCATATCATCAACTTTATAGACATTTTCAAATTTTACGTTAAAATCGCCGGGTTTCCCGTCTTCGGAGAAATGGGTGATATCCTCGCCGAAATTACACTCATTTAACCCTGCATAAGATAAAAATTGGCTCGCACATGAAAAGAGTAGTGTAAGCGGAATAATTAAAATTAATAAACGAATGTGTCGGTACATTTTGACCCCTTGAATTAAATTGACAAATAACCTCATTTGCAAGTTACTAAAAAAACTTGTAAATGGAATTATTTTATATTTTTTTAATTTATTATATGGATTGATATTTGGGAATCTATTTAAATAAATGTACAAATGGCTTATCATCCAACAAACCCGCTCACAGTCCCGCCTACCACAATGCCGAAAACTATATGGCTGAGCATATAGGCTATGGCGGCGGATAGTCCGGCAGAGCGGTATTTTTCGACTGGATGGTTCTCGGCAATGATAACGATGATAAGCGTAGAAGCAACTATGCCATGCGAAACACCTGTAATTAGGGCTAAAATTATATAGCTTGCCTCGATTGGCGGACTTATCAAATGCATTATAACAATGTAAAGTGCAGCAAAAATAAGTCCCCAGCCGTAATGCATAATGATACCTGCTTTGAATGAGCCTTTCTCACCCTTTGAAATATAACTACCTAATATACAGATGAGGTCCGTCTAGTACTTAGATTTTACAAATAGATACAGCAGGATAGTCATCGCGGATGCAGCCAAAATTTACGAGAGAAATATTGTGCCGATCAGCTTTGCAAATGATAAACCAAGCATAGTTTACTCTTTTGTTCAATAATATTAGTTTAAATGATTTATAATTTTAGGCGTGTCCAAAACATTGTAAATTGTAAATTCTTATCAAAGTTAGTCGTCATGCGAGTATAAATAATATTAACATTGATTGATCATTATGAATTATTTTGCTTTATTTACTGATGGCAGCCTTCATCCGAAACTCAAGATTGGTTTCGGAGGATATTTGCTCCTGCCGCTGGATTACCTAAACACGGCTGCACACCAGATAAAAAGGACTTTTATAGAAAATCATTTAAAATTGAAGAAATTCACCAATACATCCTCTACTAAACTCGAATTGGAAACCATAATATGGGCATTGGAAGAAACACAGCAAAATTTAAGTAATTATAATCCATGTAAATTAACGCTTTTTACTGATTCACAGGGAGTCGCGGGATTGTTGAAACGCCGGGAACGGCTTGAGAAAACAAATTTCATAAGTAAAAGCTCAGGGCTGCCGCTAAATCATTCAGCGCTTTACCGGAAATTTTACAAACTGTATGATTCTATTGGTTTTGATGTTGTCAAAGTGGAAGGTCATTCACGCTCATCTACTCATGATACTAAGGATCGCATTTTCTCCTATCTTGATAAATTTGTCAGAAAAAAAACGAGAGAAATCCAGGTGAATAATTAGCATGATGTTGACAGGTCTAATCTTTATTATAATGATCATTATCACTCAAATATAGTTTTATAAATAGCATCGGCAGCTTCGTCGAATGTCACTGCCCTGCCGCAGACCTCTTTCATTGTGGCACTGTGTTTCTTAGTGTAATCCATGAGCATCTGCCGCCGTTCCTCGGAATCTACTGAAGCAACTTGTGCAAGCTGCTCATGACCATCTCCAAGTAATATCGAGCCATGCTGAAGAAGCGTATCCCCGAAAAGCCGCTGAGCGCTGCCAACTATCTTTTTTCCTTCCCACTCTATCTCATAACGGGCGGAGCTGGCAAAACATGAGACTGACAACCCCTGCCTTTTATACATTTCGCGGAAGTCTGGCTGGGACTTTTCGAAACCTATCACTTCACCGCCAATTTTTTGTAATCCTTTTAATAAAACTATGTGGATTTCTCTGTACATATCATGAACTGTCTTGTGCTCAGGGAGGGTTAGAACAACAGAATATGTAATCTCGCCGGCATGGAGCACTGCACGACCTCCCGTAGGACGGCGGACAATGTCAAAGCCTCGCTCATCTGTTCTTTCCTTGAGAATATCTGTTTCTTTCTGGTTATAGCCAAGTGAAACAGACCAGGGATCCCATCCATACAACCGGAACATTGGTAAAGCCTCTCCGTTGGAAAAAGCCTGGGTTCGGCTATAATCGAAGTCCATATTAAATTGCCCCGCCGCAAAGCCATTGTTTATGAACTCGAATTTATCTCCGAAAAATTCATTAAGTCTAGTATTCTCAATTATTTCTTTCTTCATTGAGCCGGTTAGTCTATTAATTTATAAAACCCTGCAAAAGTAACAAAAATTAAAATCGTCATAAATACGTAATTATTTTATATTTTTAACAATTTTATAAGGTATACGATAAGGAAAAGGAATGTCTTTCGAATCTTCACCAATAGCAATAATAATTTTCATAGCTACAATAGGAATAAGTCTTTATGCAATGTACGGGAATCAAAGGATTTACTCGCTTTTTATATTGCACCCATGGAGCCTTGTAAGGGAAAAACAATGGCATCAATTCATCAGCAGCGGGCTCATTCATGCAGACCTTACCCATTTGATATTTAATATGATAACATTTTATTTCTTTGCTTTCCGATTAGAACACATCTTTAACATACAATTTGGTGTGCCTTTTGGATCTCTGGCATTCCTCATTCTTTATGTTGGCAGCCTTATCCTCAGTGATATAAGTACAGTACTAAAAAATAAGGATAATCCCGAATATCGCGCTCTGGGAGCATCAGGAGCTATATCCGGGGTGCTTTTCAGCTATATATTATTCGATCCGCTGACAGGTATTTATATTTTCTTCATACCCATTCCAATCCCCGCATTTATATTTGCCGGACTGTATTTACTTTATTGCTTCTATGCAGCAAGAAGGATGGCAGGATTCATCAACCACGACGCGCATATGTGGGGAGCTCTCTCCGGATTGGTATTAACTATAATGATGATACCGCGCGTACTCCCCCATTTTTTCAACTCCATTTTTGGGTAAACCGGTTTTTTGCATTTGGAAAAACTTTAATCTCCATATTCCCATATTCACAGAGATTTTTCAAGTGGAAGAGGGGGGGGAAAGCATCTTCTAATAAATTATTTGGTCCAAAAAAGAGCGGAATATTTTTTTATCCCGGATTCACAATACAAAAATTACATTTGTGGCAAAAAACAGCTAACTTGCTTCGAACCGTCCCGTCAGTTGTTACATCTGACGGAATTCCCCTCTTTGAGGGGTGCCCGAGCGAAGTTGCAGCTTAGCGGAAACCACGCTTTAGCGTGGCGGGGCAGGTGGATTCTTATTTAACCCTTGGTTTTTGATAACCCTATGGTAGACCTGTGTATACAAAAGAATTAGATGGGATATTTCAACCCATATTTTGCAATAGGATAAACATATAGTAGAATAAATAGCTTAATCCTAAGAACTTAACCACCCCTTCTTTTCCCCTCCTTAGTAAGGAGGGGATACAGGGGTGGTTTCTCTAATTCTTTTAAATGTACTATGTTCGTAAAAGTGAGTAGTCCTAATGAAATATCCGGGTTCAATAGAACATAAACAAACCCTTGTTCCCCCTCATTCCCAGCCTTTCTCCCGGCGGGAGAAGGGTGTAAGAATTTCTTGTTGCACTGAAAGTGAGGCTGCCTCATAAGTGGTAAAATCTCGGGAACTTCATTCTGAGCGCAGCGAAGTTGAGCTTGCGAAATCCCGCTTTAGAGGGGAATCCAGTATTCATAAGATTCCTGCCCTGCTGAAGCAGGGTCTAAAGACATTCGCAAAAATGAAATTCTCTTACTTTTGGGTTACCCTCCGGCACATTTCCCTCAAAGTTGTAATTTGCCTCTTAATCACAGTAAATCAAGTTAATCAGCGAAATCAGCGGTTCAGATTTCGCACCCTTAACGCCCTTTGCGAGACAAAAATTAATTTAAAATTCAGAACTTAAAATTTAGAACTCTTAAAAGCCTGCAGCCGGTAACCGGCTGCCTACTTACTCACCTGACTCGTACTCAGCAGATAAGTCTTGATGAAATCGTCTATATCGCCTTCCATCACAGCTTGTATATCAGTGCGTTTATGTTCGGTACGGTGGTCATTCACCATTGTGTAAGGCTGGAAGACATAAGAGCGGATCTGGCTTCCCCACTCAATTTTCATTTTCGAGCCTTCTATCTTATCTTTTTCCGCTTCCTCTTCCTCGCGTTTTTGCTGGTAGAGGCGCGCTTTCAGCATCTTCATGGCGCGGTCGCGGTTCTGGAATTGCGAGCGCTCCTGCTGACATGCGACAACTATACCCGACGGAATATGCTTCAGACGGACGGCAGTCTCTACCTTATTCACATTCTGTCCGCCTTTGCCGCCGGAACGGAAAGTATCAATCTCGATATCATCGGGGCTAATCTCGATTTCAATATCGTCATCGACGACAGGATAGACGAAAACCGAGGCAAACGAAGTATGCCTGCGCCCATTCGAATCGAACGGCGAAATACGCACAAGCCTGTGGACGCCGTTTTCCGCCTTCAGGTAGCCGTAAGCGTATTTCCCCTGAATTTCGATGGCTGCGGATTTAGTGCCGGCAACATCGCCCTCGACCTTATCCACGAGGAAATGCTTGTAGGAATGATTCTCCGCCCAGTAGGCATACATGCGCAGCAGCATATCCACCCAGTCCTGGGCTTCCGTACCGCCGGCGCCCGCGTTGATAGAGAGAAGAGCGGATCGGCTGTCATCCTTGCCGGATAATATGTTACGCAATTCAAGATTTGATATTAATTTCTCAGCTTTTTTCACTTCGGCATCGACTTCCTCTTCGAGCGAGGTATCATCTTCTTCTTCGGCTATTTCCAATATACCTTCGGCATCATTGACAGCTTTGTCGGTTTTCTCCCATACTTCGACCCATTCTTTCAGGTCGGAAATATGCCGCATGATCTTTTTGGCATTATCCTGGTCATTCCAGAAATTCGGCTCTTGCGTTTGTTTTTCGAGTTCGACTATCTTATCTTTTTTGGTATCGACGTCAAAGATACCTCCGCAATTCGGATGACCGATGCTTCAGTTTTTCGATCTGTTCTTTCAGTTGATCAAACATAAAAATTCTCCGTTTATATAATTAAATTTTTGTCAAAATTATGAAAAAGACCTGATTATATACAAAACTTTTCCACAATTATTGTTTAATAAATTTATAAGATTTATTTTTAACATATTATAAACGAATTAATTTGACAATCAGTGGAAAATTATGACTGCCAAATAATTATAATGATTTTGCGTCAAAAGTAATAGTTCATGTCTAAAAAAACAAGATTAATTCAGAGCACATGAATAATATTATAAAGAAAATTATTAATAAAAATAAAAAGCTAAAATTATGGAAGGTAATTTTTCAAACAGAGTGAACGAAGTAATTAAGTTAAGCCGCGAAGAGGCTTTACGACTTGGACATGATTATATCGGTACAGAACATCTGCTGCTCGGTATAATCCGCGAAGGCGAAGGTATAGCGGTAAAAGTGCTTCGAAATCTCGGCGTTGACCTCTACAAACTGAAAAAAGGTATCGAGGATACCGTCAGGATATCGAGTTCCACTATCACCATAGGAAATATACCACTTACGAAACAGGCAGAAAAAGTATTGAAAATAACGTATCTTGAAGCTAAGCTATATAAATCCGATGTTATCGGCACAGAGCATCTTCTCTTGTCGCTTTTGCGCGATGAAGAAAATATAGCCGCTCAGATACTTTCTCAATTTTCAGTAAATTACGACGCTGTCCGACGCGAGCTGGACAATATTATCAGCGGAAGACCATCACAACCGCCGCAGCAACAACAGCAACAATACCAACAGCAGCAGGGCGGACAAAAAGCCAAACAGCAGAAAGAAAAAGTCAAGACTCCTGTTCTTGACAATTTCGGCAGAGACCTCACAAAACTCGCGATGGAAGAGAAGCTTGATCCTGTAATCGGCAGAGAGAAAGAAATCGAGCGCGTATCGCAGGTTTTATCACGCCGTAAGAAGAACAACCCGGTGCTCATTGGCGAACCCGGCGTTGGAAAGACGGCGATTGTAGAAGGTCTCGCACTGCGCATAGTCAAGAAAAAAGTATCCCGCGCATTGTATGAGAAGCGGATCGTAACGCTCGATCTGGCATCGCTCGTCGCGGGCACAAAATACAGGGGACAGTTTGAAGAAAGAATGAAAGCCGTCCTCAACGAACTTGAGAAAGCAAGAGACATAATCCTGTTCATCGACGAGCTTCATACTATCGTCGGTGCAGGCGGCGCATCAGGTTCTCTGGATGCTTCGAACATGTTCAAACCGGCGCTGGCGCGCGGTGAAATTCAGTGTATCGGCTCGACCACACTGGATGAATACCGTCAGTACATCGAAAAAGACGGCGCCCTGGATAGACGCTTCCAGAAGATCCTTATCGATCCGCCGACAAACGAAGAAACCCTTGAAATTCTCCAGAATATCAAGGATCAGTACGAAACGCATCATAGCGTAGTATTCTCGCATGACGCTCTTGATTCATGCGTAAGACTTTCGGACAGATACATCAGCGACAGAAACTTCCCGGATAAAGCTATCGACGTACTCGATGAAGCCGGCGCAAGAATCCATCTTGAAAATATCGTCGTACCGAAAGAGATTCTTGATTTAGAGAAGAGAATCGAAGAAGTCAAGGAAGAGAAAAATTCCGTAGTCAAGAAGCAGGACTTCGAGGAAGCTGCAAGATTGCGAGACCTCGAGAAGAAACTGCAGAATGAACTCGAAACGGCAAAACAGGACTGGGAAAATGAATCCAGCGAAAGAGTTTACCCTGTAAGTGAAGAAGATATAGCCGACATAGTTGCTTCAATGACGGGAATACCTGTTAACAAGATTGCAGAGAGCGAATCCAACAAACTGTTGTCGCTTGAATCCGATCTGAAGAACATTGTGGTCGGGCAAGACGAAGCTATTCAGGCTCTGTCGAAATCAATACGCAGAGCGCGCGCTGGCTTGAAAGACCCGTCCCGTCCGATCGGTTCATTCATGTTCCTCGGACCTACAGGTGTAGGTAAAACTGAGTTGGCTAAGGCGCTCGCAAGAGTCATGTTCGACAGTGAGGAAGCGCTTATCCGAATCGACATGAGCGAGTACATGGAGAAATTCTCAGTATCCCGCTTTGTCGGAGCGCCTCCGGGATATGTCGGCTACGAAGAAGGCGGTCAATTGACCGAAAAAGTCCGCCGCAAACCATACAGCATCATCCTGCTCGATGAGATCGAAAAAGCTCATCCCGATGTATTCAACGTGCTGCTGCAGGTATTCGACGACGGCGTGCTTACAGACGGTCTCGGCAGGAAAGTTGACTTCAGGAATACGGTCATAATCATGACATCGAACGTCGGCACCAAAGACATCAAAGCCGGCGGTAAGATCGGATTCAACGAGGATTCAGTTGAATCGGACTTCGAACAGCTTAAAGACACTATTGAAGAATCGATCAAGAGACTGTTCAATCCTGAATTCATCAACAGGATCGATGACTTTATCATCTTCCGCAGGCTGGTTAGAGAGAATATCTACGACATCATCGACATCCAGCTTGAAATGTTGAAAGAAAGAATGGAAATCAATCAAATGGAACTTGAATTAACTGATGCGGCAAGAGACTTCCTTGTTGACAAAGGATTCGACGAAAAATTCGGCGCTCGACCATTACGCAGAGCGCTCCAGAAGTACGTCGAAGACGAGCTTGCCGAACAAATGCTGCAAGGCAATCTGCTTCACGGCGCCAAAGTTACCGGCGATTACGATGAAGAACAGAAGAAGATTGTCTTCACCTTCGAGGGCGGCGTCAAGAAAGTCGATGAAAAAGACCTCGACAAACCAGTAATCGAAGACGCCGACAGTCAGGAAGAAGAACAGGAATCACAAATAGACCAAAACAAGAATTAATTCAAAACATTAATTCGATAATATAGTGAGAAGCCGCTCCATACAGACTTGGGGCGGCTTTTTTATATTCTCTTTCTCACTCCTGCCAATTTTGAAAATAATTACATTGAATTCTCCTAATAATTCCGTAAATTGATTAACGATTTACAAAACGCAGGAATAAATATAATAATAGATTTCTTTCGACAATTAACCCATTTTCACCAAAAAATAAAATCGAAAAATGAAAACAGCAATAAGTCAATTACTGGCAGCGGCAATTTTAGCATTAATATTGCCTGCAACAGCATTATGCGATGACGTGGCGGAAGCCATGAAAGAAATTTACATGAAAAACTACGACAAAGCCCGCGAGATAATCAACAGAGGCATCGACGTGAACAAAGAGAACCGTGGCAGCTACCTGCTTAATGTCGCCTGCTACCGCGGACATTACGAGACCGTAGACCTGCTCTTAGAGAAGGGAGCTAAAGTAAATGTAGTCGCCGGGGACGGCAGCACACCACTCATTCAGGCAGGAAACGGCGACACCACCGGAAAGATCGTCCGAGTCCTGCTTGACAAAGGCGCTGATGTTAATGCTGCCGACAAGCTGGGAACATCGGCATTCGGCAAGGCAGTGCAGAAGCTATGTACTACCAACGAACCAGGACGCTACAAAGTTCTTGAGATATTATTAGAGCATGGCGCCGACGTGGAAAATCCCGTACGTGAAGGCGATGCCAAGGGATACACTACTCTTATGATGGCAGTAAACTGGGATAAACGCCAACTCGTAAAATTCCTTTTAAAAAATGGCGCGGATGTAAACCACGCTGCCGCCGATGGAATGACCCCGCTGATGCTTGCCTGCGTCAACGGATACTCTGAACTCGCCAAAATACTGGTCGAAGCAGGCGCCCAAATCGATGCCGCCAACGAAAAAAGCGAAACCGCCAGAGACCTTGCGGAAAAGAAAGAGCATAAAAAAATTGTTGAATATCTGGACGGACTGAGTGAATGAAAACGCCTTAGCAATTTGATGCGAGTAACTTGTTTATTGTTTGGGGTATCCTTCTTACGACCGCTCATAAATCAATTTGCCGGAATTATGAATCCTTTGCATAAGTGTAGATTTAATATTAGCCAATGATTGAAATTCATAGACAGTTCTCACTAAAATGTCGATCGGAATATTTGAATATTCCCTGATTGCCCGATATGCACGTGCAGCTCTTTGGGTTTTCGGTTCATCAGATTCATCGACAAGTATCAACAGATCCAGGTCGCTGTCTTTTTCCGGTTCGCCCCACACTTGCGAACCAAAAAGATAGATCCGTCTTGGATTAAACTCGGCAGCAAGCTTCTGAGATAATTCCGATAATATTATTTTTATTTACTGTCATATTTTATATGATAAGCAAAAGAGCTATTAATTTCAACAAATTTAAAATAATTGCTATTGATCATAATCATTAAAAAATCATGGTAACGTAATTCCATTAGCAAACATTAAAATACCAAAAACTATCCACGATGCTATTTCTATGGAAATTAATATAAAAATGAATTTAACTTATATCTTACGAAAAATAAAAAACTTCGATTAAGATCTATTTAGCATCTTCAACGGCTTTAAATACTGTTTTGACAATTTTCGGATGTAAAGTTTTCTTCCCATGAAAAGGTACAACTACTCTTATTTCTTATTTTTTATAAATCCTGTGGCTGCCTTTTGCCCTGAGCATCTCGAAGCCGGCTTTAAAAAGCATCGTTTCGACTTCTTTAGCAGTCATACGAGTTGATTTAGGCAAAATCAACCTCGATATTTGTCGAGATTATACTTTAATTTAAGAGAGAGCGCTTCTCTTCCTCATCAATAGTCTCCAGTTATAACTCCGCTGCTTCTCTTATATTTTCCATAGCTTCTTCGAACGTGCCGCCCTCGGACTGGCATCCGGGCAATTCAGGACAGAATACGTAGTAGCCGTCCTCATCTTTTTCAATAATCACATTCAATCTTCCGCTCATAATTCACCCATTTAAGAATTTAATTGTTTCCATAAAGAAGTTTAATTCAATCAAATATTATTTTAAGCAAGATAAACATTTTTCACAAAACTTCCGGCATAGATTTTGATAAATTGATAATAATGATTAAATTAGTTAAATTTTTAATTAAACTGGTGTTAATAAGCGTTAGTAGCAAAATATTATGAAAATTTCCTCAGTTATATTGCCAATTGCAGCCCTGCTGACGCTTCTCTTAGCGTTTGCCGGCTGCGAGGAATCCCACCACGCGGAAGTCATCAATCCCGAAATAAAATCCGTGTCAACCGAAAACACCTATATCGGCGATACTGTCTCATTTTTCGGCGAAAACTTCGGCACGCTGTCCCGCGACAGTAAAGTCGAGTTCCCCGGCGAGGTCTACGTCAATTCCTTCGACTGCGTGAAATGGACAATTTCCGAAGTGTCCGTCGAGGTGCCTTTGGGAACTACCTCGGGCACTGTGACGATCCACGTCGGCGAGCAAAAATCCGCCGCCTGCTATCTCGAGATCGATAGGATACCTCCGCTGGAAACCATAGAAGTGCCTGCAGGGACATTCATGATGGGGTCGGACAAAGGACTCAACGATGAGCAGCCAGTCCACGAAGTCGAAATCAGCAAGCCCTTCATCATGACCAAATTCGAAATAACGAAGCGCTTCAGGAAAATAGTCACCGATTCCGTCTATGCCGGTAATTATGACGACTACCTTCCCGTCGAGGATTTCACCTGGCTCGAAGCCGTTAAATTCTGCAACATTCTTTCCGAATTGAAGGACTATGAACAATACTATGAAATTGACAGCAGCGGGAATGTAGAAATTGTCGAAAATGCAGACGGCTGCCGCCTTCCCACCGAAGCCGAATGGGAATACGCCTGCCGCGCAGGAACTTCCGGCGATTACGGCGGTACGGGCGTGCTTAGCGAGATGGGCTGGTATGCCGGCAATTCCGGTTTCAAACCGCATCCCGTAGGAAAAAAGAAGGCTAATGCTTTCGGGCTGCACGACATGCACGGCAACGCCCGCGAATGGTGCTGGGACTGGTACGATCCCGATTATTACGCGGAAAGCCCCGCGGTCGATCCATTGGGTCCTGATAACGGCGAAAGACGCGTACAGCGCGGCGGTGCATGGTTCGACGGCACGGCAGAGAACCGCTCGGCAAACAGAAAATATTTCAATAATAATTCGGAAAGGTGCGGATTGAGAGTCGTCCGCACTATAACCGATTAAATTTCTTTTGTTACGGTTAAATACTTTTTATTAATTTGCGCTTTGCATATAAGCAAGGCGCTTTTTATTTGTCAATCATTTTCGGATATTTAATGTTAAATAAAATTTTAATAATTCAAAATTCCCTCAATCCTAAAATATCTTTTTGCAGAGACTGTTCCAAAAGTCAAAGAATGTCATTCCTGCGAATGTCTTTAGAACCTGCTTTAGCTGGGCAGGAATCTGATGAATACTGGATTCTTCGCTGCGCTCATAATGACGTTTCCAGAGTTTTCTTACTTCTGGGACACCCTCTGATGCAGATGAGGGGAAAAAAATTAATTTCTTTTCCCTATAAACTTTCCTTAATCTTATTATTAATTTCAGCAATATTGGGATTACTTTCCTGCAGCGCCGAACTGGAAGAAGGTCCCATCAACCAATACGGCGGCGCGGGCAGGACAAATTCTTACGAAGTTTACGGCGAATTCCACACCTACAATACCTATCCCGACTATCCCAAACCCGAATACCAGGATTCCGCCGGCGTAATTGCTCAACCGCTGGTTATTGCAAGCTACAAGCTCATCCTCGGCACCAAGAACAGCAAGATCAAACTGCTGGCGGGTACAAATGTGCACTGGGAATTTGATCTTGACAGCAATGAATACGTCGCTGCGGGCATGTGCGGCGACACCAGGAAAAATATATACGCCGTAACCACGAACCACCGCCTGCTTTCCCTCGACTTTACCGGCAAAAAGCGCTGGGAATACGAGATAAAGGATTCAGCGGTCAGAGAACGGGTATATGCTGACCTGCTTGCAGTCGAGGACGGTATAGTTTTAGGCAGTTCCTCCGGGCTGCTGATGAAATTCTCTCATGACGGCAAGCTGCAGTGGAAGCGGCAGAGTCCATTCGATTTGAACAGGGTCTTCGCGGCTGATGAAGAAGGCAATATAGCCGCAGCGCTCACTCAGAACGAATTCGGCAAGTCCGACTCGCTCGTTTTCCTCAATCCCGACGGAAAAATAAATTGGGCAAAGCATCTGGACAGCATCAGGCTTATAAATACGCCGGTGATCCACGAAGACCGCATTTTCGCTGCCGGCGTGAAAGAAATCGGATACGCGCGAATGTCAATCATCTACGCCTTCGATAAAAAGGGCAATATTCAATGGACTAAGGAACTGAACAACATCCCCAAGTATCTCTCTGTCGACGCAGACGGGAAGCTATACGTTGCAAGCTATAGTTCCGGCATCGGCGAGGACATGACCGGCGTATTCTGCTTCGATCAGGATGCGGAACTCATCTGGAAAATATACTTCGAAGCAGGCGTCCCCTACCCGCTGATGATAAGCGAAGAGAGCATCGCTTTCATCGGGAGCGACAGGAAGGGTGTCGGCGTTTACTTCCTGAACCGCGAAGGCGTGCTTATGAAGGGATTATCCATGTCCGACATACCGAACATATATCTGAAGCCCGCTGTACTGCCGGACGGCGTCATCATTTTTGCCGGCTCGGAGATTTTATGTTCCGTCCGCATCGATGATACGGCACTAAATAAATTGATTCCTTTTTGATAGGAAATTGGCAGATGATTCTGTAAAAAGATAGTCAACGTCATTGCTGCGAATGTCTTTAGATCCTGCTTTAGCAGGTCAGGAATCTGAATAATACTGATTTTTTAATGAACTCAGTACGACGCCTCATTACAGTAAACAAAATTATCAACATTATGACCTCTGAAAACAACAACACATACACCCGCACCGATGAGCGCGTCCAAAGGATACGCTCCGTCCTCGAGAAGCGCCAGACCGATCTCACCGTCGTGCTGGAAAATATTGACGATCCGCACAACCTATCGGCATGTCTGCGGTCGTGTGATGCTGTGGGAGTCCTCGAAGTTCATCTGGTTTACTACGGCGGACAGCCATTCCCGAAGATAGGCAAAACAAGCTCAGCCAGCGCCAAAAAATGGATCTATTCCAACAGGATAGCCTCCGTAGAGGACTGCGTGGAAATGCTCCGCCACGAGGGCAGAAAAATCTACACAACCCACATGAGCAAACCATCCGTCTCTCTCTATGATTTAGACTTCACCGAGCCGGCAGCGCTCGTCTTCGGCAATGAGCATGACGGCGTCTCGGATAAATTTTACGAACATGCCGACGGAAATTTCCTTATACCTCAAGTCGGAATGATACAAAGCCTGAATATCTCCGTAGCTTGCGCTGTCAGTCTTTACGAAGTATACCGCCAGCGTATGCGTGCCGGCATGTACGACGAGCCGGGTTTTTCGCCCGAACGTCTCCGGCAGATGATGGATGAATGGCTGCGGAAGTGATAATTCAATGAGGAGTTAGCTTTATTTCTCATAAACCCAAAAAATTATCATTCCTGAAACTTAAATCAAAACAAGAAATTCAAGACACTAAATAAAGAAACATGTCTTTAAATTTATAAATTAAAACTAAAAATTCTTAAACCTGCAGCCCGCAACTTGTAACCAATAATAGACTAAGACTTCTTACGCTCCGGCAGTCTCTCCCTCACATACGGAATAAGTCCGCCCGCATCCACTATCTTCTGCCGTGCCGGCGGGTGAGGGATAATGTCGAAGGTTTCGTTCTTAGTTTTATTAATGACCTTATCCTCGATGATTTCAAGTTCATCGCCCGCATCAGCTTTGATGCCAGGGCATGTAATAGTCTGCAAGCCGAGGTTCACACTGTTTTGCAGGAAAATACGAGCAAAATTCTTAGCAATGATGATAAGCTCATGCCCTTTAAGAGTCGATGCCGCCTGCTCCCGCGACGAGCCGCAGCCGAAGTTCTTCCCGGCGACGATAACGCTGCCCTCGGGCGCCTGCTTTTCCGTAAGCATGCTGTGCAGCTCGGGAATATCAGCAAAAGTATAGGCGGGGGTTTCGCTGGGCAGAATCGTAGCCATATATCTACCCGGGTAGATAATATCCGTAGAAATATCATCGCCAAGAACATAAATCACTTTATTCATCAGTATCCTCCTTTCTGCGGATCGGTAATAACTCCTGTCAATGCGCTGGCGGCGGCAGTGGCGGGCGAAGAGAGATATATCTCCGCGTTGGGATTACCCATCCTGCCTTTAAAATTGCGGTTCGTCGTTGCGATAGCGGTTTCTCCATCGCCGAGCGCGCCTTGATGCACTCCCAGACAGGCACCGCAGCCCGAATTCATCACTACAGCTCCGGCAGCCATCAGATCTTCGACGTATCCCTTGTGCAGCGCCTCGATATATATACGCGCCGACGCCGGAAAGACGATCATCCGCACTTTATCGGAAATCTTCTTCCCGCGGACAATATCCGCCGCCGTCCGGATGTCATCTATCCTGCCGTTAGTACACGAACCGATGACAACCTGATCGACCTTCGTGCCTTCCACCTCAGAAACCGGCTTCACATTATCCACCGAATGAGGACAGGCAACCTGCGGCGTCATCTTCTCGACATCGATATCGAGTTCATCGATATACTGCGCATCGGCATCCGGCTTGATCATATCCTGGGGCTCAGTCACACCGGCTTCCGACTTCAGGTAGGACAGCGTCTCCTCATCGGCGGGAACTATACCCGACGTAGCACCCGCTTCCACACTCATATTGCAGATAGTCAGCCTGCCGGCAGTTTTCATATTTCGGATAGTCTCGCCATGATATTCAAGCACCTTGAAATTCGCCCCTTCGGAAGTGATCTTCCCGATAAGGTAGAGTATCATGTCTTTTGCCTGGATATATCTGTCGAACTCACCTTCCACATTGACTTTTATAGTCGGCGGCACTTCGACATTCAGCACCTTGCCCAATGTCCACACTGCCGCCATCTCCGTAGCACCGATGCCGAAAGCCACAGCGCCAAGCGCCCCGTGACTCGTCGTATGGCTGTCCGTGCCAACAACCAGATAGCCGGGTCGTACATATCCATACTGAGGCAGGATCTGATGGCAGATACCGCCGTCATCGCCCCTGATATCATGGAACTTGACTATCCCCTGATTAATCACAAATTCCCTGAGCTTTCTCTGGTTAGTGGCAGTCTTACGGCTTTCCGCCGGCACGCGGTGATCGAAAATTATGGCAATCTTCTCCTGATCCCACACTTCCGGCACCATGCCCGTCCCGTTAAACACTTCGAAGAACTGGTGCATCACCTGCGCGCCGTTCTCATGGGACATAGCGAGATCGACTTGCGGCTCGAGGACATCGCCGACTTCGACTTTATCTTTACCGCTTGCTCTCGCCAAAATTTTCTGAACTACAGTCTGACTCATCGCTTCCTCGATTTATGGATTATATTATAATTGTCAATCATCGTTCCAAGGCTCCATTGTCCTCTTATTATATTCTTCTTTCCCCCTCCTTATTTAAGGAGAAGAACAAAGGGGGTGGTTAAATAAAAACCGGAATTACCCAAAAAATAATCCCCAACATAAAAGATTACCCATCCTCTTCACTCTTAGTATTTCTCTGGGAATATTCGATAAGATCAATGTCAACTGAATCATCAATAACCGGTTCATACGCCTTATACATCTTCAGGAACAGCACTTCTTTAGTAATGGGTTTTGAGATGAAGCTGCTGGCGCCGCTGTTATAGGCGGATTTTAATAACTCCTTATTTAAATTCCCTGAAACAACAATGATAGGAATCTCTTGAGTAACCTCAATCTTTTTAAATAGTTTAAGCATAGTGTAACCATTCACTTCCGGCATCAAAATATCCAGAAAGATAAGCGACGGCTTATGTTTTATAGCCATAGCTATACCATCCAGTGGATCCGTCGCCGAAAATGTCTTAAAATTCCTTTCTCCAACGAACTGAGCTATCACTCTGCCAATCCACTTATCATCATCGATGATAAGCACAGGGTTCAACTGTGAAGCTGCCCCAAGAATTTTGTCAAGTTTTTCTTCCGATGCTTCCTGCTTTACTTGTTCCTGATTTTCTTGCTGTTCTTTGTTTTGCTCAGTTTCATTCTGAGAGGAACTTTGTTTGCTCTTATCTTCTTTATCCGCCATAATTAACCCGCGGTTTTATCTACTTCAATTAATTATCATAAGCGGCGCACAGTTCATCCTGAAATGCCCTTGTCCTAAGTTCTTTACTAACTAAAAATTTAAAGCATGATTAATTCTAGACCTAAATATAAAAAAAATTATTAAATAATCCCATTTTCTTTAAAATTATTCAGATCAGTTTCGGAATACCCTAACTCGGATAATATCTCGCTGGTATGCTCGGACAGTGTAGGCGGCGGTGTTTCAGCTTTACCGGGCGTTTTCTCATATTTCGCCGTCATGTTGAATAATTTAACTTTGCCAATACCTTCCACTGATAACTCGCTGAACGTATCGCGATGCTCTACCTGCGGCGCAGTCAAAGCAGCTTCCAGAGAAAGGATCGCCCCTGAGGGAATTCCATTTTTATTAAACAATTTCTCCCAGTGATCAGTATTCTCCTGAGTCAGCTTTTCCTCGAGCAGCGGCGTCAATTCCTTACGGTTATTCTTACGTGTATCCCTTTCCTTGAAGCGCGTATCTTCTTTCAGTTCGGGCACCCCCAGCAAATCTGTTAGGATTTCCCACTGCTCCTGCTTATTCGCAGCGATATTGATATAGCCGTCTTTCGTGGCGAAAGTTCCCGAGGGCGCCGCCGTAAAATTATCGTTTCCGAGTAGAGTTGGCTGCTGACCGCCGATCATCAGATTGGCTGCTACCCAGCCCATCAGCGGCATGATCGAATCCAGCAGCGCAATATCTATGAACTGCCCTTCACCTGTTTTCTCTCTATAAAACATAGCGCCCATTATAGCAAATGCAGCATTAAGCCCGCCGACAGTATCGCACACTGGAAATCCCGCTCTCAACGGATTGAACGATTCATCGCCGTTAATAGCCATAACACCGCTTAGTCCTTGAATAATCTGGTCGTATGCCGGATTTTTCGCGTCGGGACCAGTCTGCCCGAATCCCGAAATAGCACAGTAAACTAATTCAGGATTTATTTCCTTTAATTTGTCATAGCCTATTCCCAGTCTGTCCATAACACCCGGACGGAAATTTTCAACCACTATATCCGCCGTTTTCACTAATTGCCGGAAAATTTCCTTACCCTGCGGTTCTTTCAGATTCAGCGTTACCGATTTTTTATTCGCATTTTGCGCCAGGAAGCTCGTTCCGAGCAGCTTCTGGTTGTAATCCGGTACGCAGCCCAGTTTCCGCGCGAGGTCGCCCCCTTTGGGATTTTCAATTTTAATGACTTCGGCGCCCAGCCACGCCAGGTGCAGCGTCGCAAAAGGACCCGACAACACATTTGTCAGGTCGAGAACCCTTGTGCCTTCTAATAATCTCATGTCACTATCCCCATGTTGTTATCAGGAATTTTATTTATTCGGATTAATTAATTCGCGCTAATTCGTGAAATTCGTGTCTGTTATGCCGCCGGTTTTATACACCAATCCCGGCAATTCTTTCCCGAAAAATTCGGAAACATCCTTCGCCAGCTCATTCAGCGCTGTGAGCTTTACATCTGTTCTTTCTTTTACTCTGTGCAGCGTATGGATAAAATCTTCCGTACAGACATTCCCCGCTGCGGTCTTAGTGAAGGGGCAGCCGCCCAGCCCGCCGAAAGCCGTCTCGTAGTATTTCACGCCGGAATTCATAGCGGCAAATATGTTCGCAAGCCCCAGCCCGTAAGTATTGTGGAAATGACAGGCAAGCTCGGCTTCCGGCGCCGCTTTTTTAATCTTGCTGAAGAGGCTTCCAACTTGGTACGGATTGCCATGTCCGGCGGTATCCGCAAGACTGATCATACGAATACCGTTTTCCAGATATTTATCGACAATTCCAAGCACACGTTCCTCGGGGATTTCACCTTCGAAGCCGCAGCCAAAAGCGGACTGCACCGATACCTGCACGGATTTCCCCGCCGACATAGCTTCCTTCGCCATATTTATAATTCTTTCCGTCGCTTCTGCCGTGGACATGCGGGTGTTCTTCTGCGAGTGAGTTTCGCTTGCGGAAACGCCCATGCAAAACATTTCGACGCCGCAGTCCATGCCGCGTTCCATCCCTTTTTCGTTCAATACGAGACCGGAAAAAGTAATATTTTCTTTCGGCTTATTCTTCGTAAAATGCCTGAAAAGCTCGTCGGTATCCGCCATTTGGGGAACTTTCGTTGGATGGACAAATGAGCCAAGCTGGATAATATCAATCCCAGCTTCGATCAGCTTATTCGTCCATTCGATTTTTTTATCGGTTGGGACGGTCGTCTTTTCCATTTGCAAACCGTCGCGCAGCCCAACTTCATGAATAATCTTTTCTCGCATCATTTACACCTTTAAAACAATGTAATATATTACCAATAATACTATTCCAGCGATCTTAAATCCATTCGAAACATAATTTCTGCTTACGGAAATCTCGAAAGGCTTCTCATTTTTATATTTGATTAGAAACTGTTCATCTCTCAGAAAAAGACCAATCCCTATCAAGATAATGGCTATTCCCGCTGCAAGCGAAAAGAACAAAACTACTATCCCCGCCAGTATCCAAAAAAACGCTATGTAAACCTTAGGATTCATACCTTACACAAACGAAATATAATCCGCAAATAGTTCTAACAAAATATAGAGCGCCAACAAAATATCTCCCGCAATGATCATGATCTTCGAAACGAGCTTTCTCGGCTGGGGCAATTCGGTATTGGCATCTTCGGCGCTTCTGAACAACTTCGGGATAGAGATTACATTACCCGCGCCAAGTATCAGGAAGCCCGATGCCGCCAGATAATTTACGAACAATCCCGCAATTCCCAGAACTATCCACAATGCCGATAATATTATCTTAACTTTCATAAATTATGGAAGAATTATTAAAAACAAGTTTATTAAGATATTACTATTTTTACGAATTACAAAATAAATAATTAATTGTAATTTTGGCAGGTCGAACTAATCTGACAGCTTATTATTAAGTACTACCGCCAGTTTGTCTTTAGGAATGTCGAAAGTAAAATCTCCGCTGTCGGCAATAGATATTCCCCCTGTCTCTTCGCTCACGATCAGAACCACCGAATCAACCTGCTCGGACAAACCGAGAGCAGCCCTGTGGCGTGTGCCCAGATTCCGGTTATTGATCTTTTCCGTAGGTGAGAGTGGTAGTACACAGCGCGCGGCTATGATCATCTGATTATCAATAATAGCTGCACCGTCATGAAGAGGTGATTTCGTATTAAATATGGATAGGATAAGTTCCCGGGATACGGAAGCTTGCAATGGAATACCAGTATCAATAGTCATTTGCACATTTTGAGAGCGGGCAAAAACGATTAATGCGCCAGTATGCTTTTCGGACATTTCAATAACGGCATCGATAACTTCATCAAGAGTTTTAGATATCTTGGGCTGAACAAACATCTTAAAGACAGGGCTGCGCGTTATCATCATTAATAATTTCCTTAATTCGGGTTGGAATAGAATTATAAAAGCTAAAAGCCAGATGTCTGAAATAGTTGTTAATATCCAGTTTAGTGACTTGAATGCAAGAGCTTCGGCAATAAATTTCAAGCCGATTATAATCATTAAACCAAAAAGGATCTGCACGGCTACCGTATCTTTCAAAGCCCTGTACAACCAATAAAAGAGCAGCGCAACAATTGTTATATCGAGCAGATCTTTTATCGTTACCGTCAGAAACCCTATTTCTAATATTTCCATCTCTTATCGCGCCTGATTCCTTTTCATTCAAGTGTCGTTGCGGGATTTGTCATCTTTTTCCGATTCCTTCTCATAAGCCTTTATAATCTCAGCAACTAACTTATGTCTAATTACATCTTTTTCAGAAAAGTATACAAATTCTATGCCGTCAATGCTTTTTAAAATTCTTTGGACATCAACCAAGCCCGACTCCTTTTTCTTATGCAGATCAATCTGTGTAATATCACCTGTTACAATGGCTTTGGAATTAGTACCCATCCTTGTCAAAAACATCTTCATTTGCGTTATTGTTGCATTCTGAGCTTCGTCGAGAATTATGAATGAATCATTAAGAGTCCTGCCCCGCATATATGCCAGAGGCGTTATCTCTACTATATCCTTGTCCATCAGGCTTTTCATTTTTTCGGCTGTCAGCATATTAAAAAGGGCATCGGTCAATGGCTTGAGATAAGGATCAAGCTTTTCTTGAAGATCCCCAGGAAGAAACCCCAGAGATTCCCCTGCTTCAACAGCGGGTCGTGACAAAATGATCTTGCTTACCTCGTTTCTTTTTAGCGATGCTAGTGCCATTGCCACCGCAAGGAATGTTTTGCCGGTGCCTGCCGGACCTATCGAAAACACTAAGTCATTTTTTTGAACTGCCTGAAAGTAATCAGCCTGCTTTTTAGTTCTGGCGCGAATAATATCTTTTGGACTCTGATAAATAATCGAATTCGGATCTGACACTGGTATTGGTTCAGGACTCTGACTCGCCGTTACGAGATCTATTACCGTCGTCACATCATGTTCGTTTAATGTGCCGTTTCTGTTTATCAAATATGTCAATTCTCTAAAAATAGTTTCTATTAATTTGATTTCTTCGGAGTCACCTTTAAGGATTAAATTGTTGCCCCTGACAATGATTGCTGTTCTAAATCTGTTTTCAATCAATCTCAGGAAGGTATCGTTGTAGCCCAAAAGGGTTAGCAAGTCCGCATCATCCAGTTTGATTTTTTTCTCAAGTATCTCCATAAATTTATATGATTTTGCTCTTATAATAATAAATTATTAAACATATTATTTAATTTATTATCTAATAATATAAACGTAAAAGATTTATTTTAATTAATAAACTGGTTGCTAACAATAAAAAAGCCCCGGCCCGGAAATCCCAGAACGGGGCATAAGTATTTAAAAATCAATATATATCATTAATTTATTCGCCTTTACTAGGTTCACCGGTTTCTTCTTCTTTCTCTTCTTCCATTTCGGCGCGCTTTTTAGCCCAGTAACGTCTTTCAGCTCTCAATTCTTCCTGGGTTTTTGGTGCTTTTTCAGGAACAGTTAATACCTGTCCCGGATGTATAATGTCAGGATTCCTGATCATATCAGTGTTTGACTGCCATATCTTGGGCCACATAAACGGATCGCCGTAAATTTCGATCTTCCCTGCTATATTCCACAAGCAGTCACGGTCTTCCGCCCATGTACCGACGGTGTATTGCTTGATTTTCTTCTCACGTTTCAGTCCTTCAATATCCTTGGCTAACTGCTGAATTTTGCCGAAGAACTCCGGCAGAAGCGCTATCTTGTTCTTTCTAAGTTCATTTAGCTCATCTTCCAGAGCTTCAACCTGATCACGCATTTCGGCAAGTTTGTCATTGGAATAACCCTTCCACTGACGCACTTTGCCTTCAATTACACCAAGTTTCTGTCTGAATTGCTCGATATCCATTTCCGTTGCCTCTACCAATGCCAGCAGGGCTTTCTGGCATTCTTCCAATGCCTTTTTGGTTTCTTCGAGTTCTTTCTTTAATTCTTCTATATTGCCTGTCTCTGTGGCAAGTTTATTTTGAAGATCTTTGATCTTTGCCTGGAAATTTGTTATTCTGGCAACCGCTTCGTCCTTTGTAAGCTCTGCATCGGGCTTACTCGCGGGAGGCAGATTTTTCTGTGCGAACGCTGTCGTTCCGACAAATGTCATTAAAATAAGTATTAATATAATTTTTTTCATAATTTTCTTCTTGAATTTTGTTTCACATTCAAATTTAATTAATAGGCGTTGAAACAAAAGGGATTATTCTTCCTCGGTACCTTCTTTAGGTTCGGGAGACCAATCAGGCCAAACGTCTGGCCATTCTGACAATCTCTGTTTCACTATCTCGGTGTCTTTTTGGCATTTTTCCAGTTCTTTCTTGCGCGCATCAATTTCACGCTGAAGGCTGGATTTTTCATCCTGAACAGAACTGATTTCTGCTCTCAGGCTTTTTTCTTGCTTACGAAGCTCGTCTAATTGCTGCAGTTGTTCTTCAGTTATCTTGTTGGAACAGTTGAACAACAAAAAACTTGAAGCAACAATAGCAGAGCCTATACCTGCTTTGGTAATTAAGCTCTTTAAATTCATGCTACCTCCTATAGGAATTGATTAATAATGAATTAATACGATCTATAAATTAAATTTTTTGTTTTAAAATCTCTTATGATACTTTTTTTAAAAAGATTTAGCAAATATCGTAAAAAAGTTTGATGTAAGCAAACATTGATTTAATTTTAGTTAAATCAATTGATATAATTTTTAATAATAGTGTTTTTTTAAATTACACACTAAAGAATAGTAAAATAAGAAATTTTAATCTAAATATACTAACAATGATCTTTTTGTTTGTCTTTTTTTATACGATATTTGTCATTAAAGATTTACTTATTAATAATTTTTTACGATAAATCACAAAAAAAGCCGAGATTGTACTCCCGGCTTGATTTAATATATTCCGCTATGTTTTTTAAGATCAAAAATAGTTAAAATTTATAGATCAATCCCGTTTTTAATCCGAGTTTCCAGTGATCGGTCTGCTGCCCGAAATTATATTTTTGATTAGTATAGCTTGCATCGAGCCCCAATAAAATTCCAAAATTATCTGTCAGATAACAATTAACAGCAGGTGAACACTTAACTAACAAACCATGATCTAAAGCAGTCCCGGCAGTCAGCTGAATTGCCGGATAAACCGGAAATTCATAGAGATCGGCAAATTCATATCTTGCTGTCATGCCAAACCAAAATGAGTATTTGTTATTTTTAACAAGAGTTTCATTGCCGTCTAATTCCACATATTGATAAATAAAATGCTCACGACCCACTGCTATACCTGCTTTGAAATTATTGTCAAAGGGAAGATCGATCAATCCGCAAACGCTGAAACCTAATTTTGCCGGATTTGTCGGATTCCGGTCGCTTTGCTTCAACTGCTGAATATTATCCAAGCCGGAGACTGTGAAATGAGTATTCCTTTCATTTGTGAAATTCTTAAGCCGTGAAAGTAATCCATTACCTGAAGAGACATTCGATACCATTGCCGGTGTTGAACTATTTCCACTCATAATATTACTGCTAAAAGCGGAGTTCAACGGCAAACTGCCATAGCTGCTTATTGCCCGGGGCAATTGAGCTTTGCCTGCATCTTCAGTGATGCTTCCCTCAGTTTGCTCAGCTATTCCCGGCTGACTGTCGAAAATATTACCGGGTTTAGCCTGAACGGGTTCACGGTCGATATTGTAGTCAGAAGCACTTATGCCCTGAGCACTCTTTGATATATTAATTTTCATCTCCGGCTTCGGAACTGCATTTTCATCAAATTGCCGGGATTCAACTATAGGTATATTTGATTTAATCTCATCAATCTTGTTTTCATAAACGTCTGAAACAACAAGGGTTGTAAATACCGTAGCTATAATTGCGGATGCTGCCGGCAGCCAAATTTTCTTTAAAGCTGAAAGTATCATAGTTCCGCCGGCGCTTCCAGCTGTAGTTGCAGCAGGCTGCACGGGATTTCTTGTTATACCTAACGCCGCAAACACATTTTCTCTTGAAGTAGAAGGCGGCGTATATGCTTCCGTATCATTTCGTACGGATTGCCTCATTGCAAGCAGTTCGCGAAGTTCATTTTTTAGCTCATCACTGTTGGAGAGCTCCGCAAACAACTCCGCCTCCTGAGCCTCGGGGAGTTCCCCGTCCATCATGAGGTTAAGCAGTTCCGAGTAGTTTTGATCGCCAAATTCTTTCATTTCCGGTTTGTATTATTAAATGAACATATTTTTTTCAAGTATCAGAAATATCCGCCAAATATGGCTCCAGGATCTTTCTCATTTTTTGTTTTGCTCGATAAAGCCTTATTTTAATAGTCGATAAAGATGCTCCGGTTACATCAGCGATATCATTATAGGATAATCCGTCGTATTCCCGAAGAACGAACACTTCTCTGTAATTATCAGGAAGTAAATCAAGAGCTCTTTTGATGAGGTTCAGGAGTTCGTCGTTTTCCTCTTTGTTTTCGAAGTTAACTACCATATAATCTTCGAATGAAATTGCCTTTTTCTCACGTCTTTTGCAATTGACGCATAAATTTCTTGCTATTTTTAGCAGGAAAGCCGGAACATTTGTCATATCTCTTTGTTCCGCAGCGCTTTGGTAAAACCTGATAAAAGTTTCCTGAAATACATCCTTCGCTTCTTCTTTATCTGTCAAAAAACGTCTGCAATACGCATATATTCTTGATGAGAGCCTGTTGTAAAGCTCTTCAAATGCTCTATCCGCGGTTGCTTTATCTTCGCCCATCAAATAGAACAGTTCGGTATCGCTATGTTCTTCTATCGCTTTATCCATTGTCAATGACAATAACACCAAAATTTAAAGAAAGTTACACCCTGAATGTAATTTTTTTTTTATTTTACGATCAATAATTAATTCTCTGTTCAAATCTTCTATGAAAACTGTTATCCCATAGATTTTACTTATTTTTAAAAAGTATAAGAAACAAATTTATTTTGAAGATTATACATGCCTAATATTATTATTGTACGATCCTAATTCCAATTCAACAAATTTTAATATATTGAAAAATTTTTCTACCGCGCTCTGTGCTCCAGTTCCATCTTATTTGATATAAATTCCATCAGATCATGCAGGGTAATAATACCTGCCATTTCCCCGTTCTTGGTTACAATCATCTTGCTGGTGCCGGAATTTCGCATCATCGACAAAGCCTTTACTGCATCCGTGTTTGCATCTATAGTATTTTTTTCATTGCATTCTTCGGCTATTCTGCCGGCTGTAAGTTCATTCCATTCCTGTTTGGGTATATGTTTTAGCTGCTCGAGCCGCACGCAGCCCTTCAAACCAGAACCTTCCACAACCGGCAGCATCTTGAAATGATATTTGTAAATATAATCATTCACAAGATTATCAAGTGTTTCATCAGGCGGAACAGTGACGGGATTGCTCTTCATAAATCGTTCAACAGAAGCACCTTCCAGTTCTTTCCTGAGCACAATACGATTATAGGACTGCTGTGATGCATTTCTTACAAACATGCCTATCAATACCCACCAGATGCCGCCAATGAAATTACCCATCAGAAACGTAATCCCGCCAAGTACCATTAAAGCTATACCAAAGCCGGAACCTATCTTCGACGAAGTCCGCGTTGCCTGCAAAATATCATTCTTCATGCCCCAAATTATTGACCTGAGAACACGACCGCCATCCAAGGGATATGCGGGAATCAGATTGAACCCCGCGAGCACAACGTTTATAAGCGCAAGATAGACCAGCACACCCTGAACGGGATCGCCCCAGGCGAGGTTCTGCCCCAGCCAGTAAAACAAGTAAAAAACTCCGCCGATTATAAGGCTGGCAGCCGGACCGGCAATAGCCATCCAAAATTCCGACCGCGGATTTCGCGGCTCGTCATTCATCTCAGCCACACCGCCAAAGATGAACAAGGTGATCCCGCTCATCGGTATGCCTGACTGCCGCGCTGCTATCGAGTGAGAAAATTCATGGAATACTATCGACAGGAACAAGCCTATCGCGCCGGCTATACCCATTCCTATATATGTCGCTGTTGATAGACCTTCAAAATAATACGGGAAAAGTCCGTTAGCCAGCGACCATGTTATAAGTATAGCTAAAATTAACCAGCTTATATCAATTTTTACGTCAAAACCGAATAATTTGAATAATCTAATAGTTTTCCCAAACATCTTAAAATTACTCCTTTCGAATTAATTGTTTTAAGTTGATTAAGTTAGAAGGGGCTGCCCTATAAGTTGGGAAATTGTGTCACATTTCGACTCCGCTTAGTGTAACGTTTTCGCGGTTTTCATATCCTCGTTACAACGCTCCAGCGTTTGAACGCAATACCTGACGCTCTAGCATCATTGTTTTCCCTGTTTTTGTGGCTGCCCCAGAAGCAAGAGATTGTCAATCCTGCGAATGTCTTTAGAGCCTGCTTTAGCAGGGCAGGAATCTAATGCTTCCTGGATTCTTCGCTCCACCCTGCTGAAGCAGGATTTCGCTCCACTTCGTTTCGTTCGGAATGAGGTTTCTGAGACTAACTCATCTGATATTAATCCAACTGATTCTCAATTTTCAAATGTCTTTATAATACTAAAAGCACAGAATAGAGAAATATTGCATAATGTGAGATACTATAATATTATATCAATATTATTTAGAATTTTTATCGCCGGCGGCTTTGAAAAAATATCACATTTTTCAAAGATGCTTTGTCACTTCGTACTTTGCAACAGCAATATTTGTATAGCCTAATACATTAATAAATAATAATCATTAATTGAAATATTTCAAAATAAATATAGATATATTCGTACACTACCTTAGTACCTTAGACAATGTTGGAAAAAAAATTAAGTTTAGAAATGTTAGAATATGCTGGATTTAGCAGAAAATATTAGACATAACTAAATATTATATTTGATATTCATCAAATTAAGTCTTATCTTACGACTATTCAAAACTGAAAATTCAACTAATTTGTTTCAATAATCAGCGATAATACTATGAGATCAGATATATCGGTTAACTCTAATTACCGGATTATTTTCCCAACCGTCGAAGAAAAACTTGATCAGAACGAAGAATTTCTTTATCTTCAAAACGGCGGTTATAAAAAAAAGATTCGCTTTCACGACTACGACGAAGTCTACAAAATTGAAGGACTTTACGAGAAGATCTTTTACAACGAGCTAAAGTGCCAATCACATTTGGTGCTTACGGAAATGCTAAAAGAGGAAGTCGATAAAGCGAATGAAAACATGAGCGATCTGCGGGTCTTCGACTTTGGCGCCGGAAACGGCATCATTGCCGAAGAACTCCGGAAAAAGGGTGTTGAACACATTGTAGGTGTGGATATTATCCCGGAAGCAAAAGACGCAGCCTACAGAGACCGCCCGGAAGTCTATGATGACTATTACGTCCTGGACTTCAGCGACATTAGCGGCGATGTAGAGAGCACTTTCAGAAATTACAAGTTCAATACGCTGGTAACGGTTGCTGCGCTTGCTTTCGATGATATACCACCCGATGCATTCATTAATGCGTTCAATATGATTGCTGACGGCGGCTGGCTGTCATTCAACATCCGCGATAAGTATCTGACCGAGCAAGACGAATCGGGCTATAACGATGTACTCGAGTGGATGAAGAACGAACACATCGATCTGAAAAACACCCGCAAGTACAGGCACAGATACTCAATGAACGGCGAAGGGCTGTTCTATAACGCTATTGTGGGCAAAAAAGTAAGAGACATCCACAAGAGCGAATTCGAGAAAATATTGAGTAACGAAACTGAATCTGCTAAATGATCGAAGTTAGTAATCTTTCTAAAAGATTCGGCGAAACTATTGCAGTAGATGATCTTACATTTACTGTCGAATCTCAGCAGACGCTGGTGCTTTTAGGCACCAGCGGCTGTGGTAAAACAACAACTCTCAAAATGGTAAATCGGTTGGTCGAGCCTTCTGATGGCGAGATCTCCGTTAATGGGAATAGTATATTCAATCAAGACCCAATTAACCTGCGAAGAAGCATAGGCTATGTCATTCAAAATTCCGGTCTTTTTCCGCATTATACGGTAGCGGAAAATATCTCTATCGTTCCCGACCTTCTCGGCTGGGACAAAAATAAAACCAGAGATAGAACCGAAATGCTGATGGAACTGCTCGGGCTCGACAAAGAACAATTTCTCGACCGCTACCCAGCGGAACTTAGCGGCGGTCAGCAGCAGAGAGTATCTTTAGCCCGGGCTCTTGCGGCAGACCCGCCTATAATTTTAATGGACGAACCCTTCGGCGCTCTTGATCCCATCACCCGCCAGCAAATACGCGAAGAATTTCACCGGCTGGAAAGTCTCATTGCCAAAACGATTATACTCGTCACCCACGACATCGCCGAAGCCATCGAACTCGGCGATATGATCTGCCTGATGAAAGATGGCAGAAAAGTCGAAATCGGCAGCCCGGAAGACCTTGTTTTCTTCCCAAACGAGAGATTCACGCGGGACTTTTTCAGCACAAACAGATTCCATCACGAATTGCAGGTCGTCTCTGTACGGCGCGTCCTGAAATTCGTTGAAAATATAGATAGAGAAACCAGCAGCGAGATAACATTCCACGTGGACGATGATCTGCTGAAGATCCTCGATTCGAAGCTGCAGGAATATGAGTCCGAGACGGCTGTATATATCAAAGATGATGATAATAACATTTTAGCCCGGACTAATCAAAATAATCTACTGGAAGCTTTTATTAATTTTAAAAAAGATTTGGTGAATGGCGGGGCTTAATGCATTCAAGGATTACATAGTCAGCAACCAATTTGAAATTTACTCTCGCACTTACGAGCACCTTTGGCTGACTTTCCTCTCACTGTTAATAGCGGTAACGGTGGGTATCACAATTGGCATTCTTCTGACAAGATTCAGACGGCTTTCCTCGCCGGTACTCGTTTTCGTCAATATTATTCAAACTATACCCAGTGTAGCGCTGCTTGGTTTTCTGCTGCCAATCGCCGGGATAGGCGCCAAACCTGCCATAATTGCTCTATTTCTCTACAGTTTACTACCAATTGTCCGAAATACTTTCACCGGCATAACCGAAGTTGATCCGGCAGTCATAGAAGCCGCCACCGGCATGGGACTAACCAACGGGCAAATCCTCATGAAAGTGGAACTGCCTCTTGCTATCCCTACGATTTTCGCAGGAATACGCACAGCAACTGTTATAAACGTCGGCGTGGCAACACTTTGCGCGTTGATAGCTTCCGGCGGACTGGGGGAGTTCATCTTCCGCGGCATAGCTTTGAACAATGTGAATATGATCTTTGCAGGCGCTATACCTGCAGCATTGCTGGCGATCACCCTCGACGCAATTCTGGGAAGAATCCAGAAACATATCCACCGCATGATAAAATTTGCCATTGTTGGATTCACAGTAATTATTCTTAGTGTTGTGAGTTATGGCATTTTAGGCAATCAGGAAAGAGATGAATTTACCGCCGGCTTTACCGCCGAATTCATGGAACGCCCCGACGGCTATCCCGGGCTGAAAGAGAGCTACGACCTCGAGCTTGAGACTGTCGAGATGGACCCAGGCTTAATGTATTTGGCAATCAGGAATAATAAGGTGGACGTCATCAGCGGCTATTCCACCGACGGAAGGATAGAGGCGTTCAACCTGAAAACTCTCAAGGATGACAAAGGCTTCTTCCCGCCATATTATTGCGCCCCGACTATCCATAAAGAAACTCTGGAAAAATATCCCGTTATAGAAGAGATTCTTAACAAACTTGCCGGTAAGCTCTCGAATAACAAAATGCGCGACCTCAACTACCAAGTGGATGAAAAGAAGAAAGAGCCAATGGTGGTTGCCCGCAACTTCCTGAAAGAATTGGACTTTAAGACGGAAAAATCAAGGGGCGGCAGAGAAGATATAACTATCGGCACAAAGAATTTCACCGAGCAGTATATTCTCGCCCGTATGTTCGAAATACTCATTGAAAATTATTCTTCGCTGGTGGTCGAGGTAAAAGCCGGGCTCGGCGGCACAAAAATCTCCTTTGACGCACTTCGACAGCGCGAAATAGATATCTACCCTGAATACACCGGCACTTCATTCTTAACATTACTTAACGCTGATAAGCAAACCCGCGACAGACTGATCCGCGACAAGGAAGCTGTCTATAACTACGTAAAAAAACACAGCTTAAAGCGCCACAACATCGTCTGGTTAAAGCCGATCGGCTTCAACAACACTTACGCCCTCATCATGCGGGAAGATGATGTTAAGGAATTAAACCTCAAAACAATATCCGATTTGAAAGCCTATTTGGAAAGTAAATAACAATGCCTGCAACATTTTTTTTACAGTTTTAATTTATTTAAGTTAAGTTGATTGAAATTCAATGAAATCCTAAAATTTTACTCAAATTATGAACATTTCTTGTTGTTTTTCTAAGCTATTTCCATTAAATTTTAGTTTGTTGTAAAAATTATCAATATTGAAGAAATATTATTTTCGAGCAAATTAATCAGACAAAAGAATTGTTCTAATAAAATTCAAGGGTAATCATGTACGGAGACATCAGACCAATCATCTTTGCAGTAGTTTTTGTCGTAACTTTCGGAATTCTCTTCATAAATTTAAAAAAGCTTTTTTCTTATCTGACTATAGCCCGCCCGGATCCCGAGCGTTTTAAAAATCCCGGCAAGCGGATTGTCAATGTCTTGAAAATAGCAATAGGTCAATCAAAGATATTCCGCGACAAAGCCGCCGGACCACTTCATGCGGGCATATTCTGGGGCTTCCTTGTTTTCCTCTTTTCGGCAAGTGAAGCAGTTATTCAGGGCTTCCGGAGTCAATTTTCCTGGTCTTTTCTGGGTCCATTGTTTACAGCGATCACTTTTTCAACTGATGTTTTCTGCGCTATAATAATAATTGCTATAGTATATGCCTTTATAAGGCGCTATATAATAAAAGTACCCCGTTTGCAGGGAGACAAAGGAGAAGTATTAGATGCTGTCATCGTTTTAGGCTCAATATTCATTATCACAGTCGGATTATTGCTGCAAAATTCATCGCTGACAGTTTTTCACAGCGAAGATTGGGCTTTCCGTCCACTGGCTTCTGCGATAGGCGGTGCTATCTCAGGTAAATCCGCACCTACACTTTACCAGATATTCTGGTGGGTACATATTATAGCCATTTTCGGGTTTATGAACTATCTACCTTTCTCAAAGCACCTGCATGTTTACACTTCGCTGCCAAATGTTTACTTTACTTCACACGATCCGGTCAAGAAAGTTGATTCCATCGATTTTGAAGACGAAGAAGCAGAAAAATTCGGCGCAGTAGATATAGATGACCTGTCATGGAAAGCTATCTTGGATGGCTATTCATGTACCCACTGCGGGCGGTGTACATCTGCCTGTCCGGCAAATATCACCGGTAAGGAACTCGACCCCCGCCAGATAATTGTACAAATCCGTGAAAGAACAGAAAATGCAGGCTCTGCTTTCTTAAAACAAAAGAAAGCCAAAGAATCCGGCAATGGGGAACCTCAGCTTACCGAGAAAGAGCAGGAAGAAATGCAGAAAGCTTTTGTCGGTGATTATGAAAATATTGAAGCACTCTGGCAGTGCACAACCTGTGGAGCCTGCGTACAGGAATGTCCCGTAGCTATAGAACATGTACCATCTATAATTGAAATGAGGCAATCGCTCGTAATGATGGAAGCCAACTTCCCGAACGAACTGCAAACACCTTATGGCAGCCTGGAAAACAATGCTACCCCGTGGCAGTTCCCTCGCGAAGACCGAGCAAAATGGACGGAAGGACTAAATGTACCTACCGTGAAGGAAAATCCTGATTTCGATTATCTCTTCTGGGTAGGCTGTGCCGGCAGCTTCGATGACAGAGCCAAGAAAATCTCACGTGCTTTTGTAAAATTGCTGGAGAAAGCCGGGATAAATTATGCTATACTGGGTGCCGAAGAGCAGTGCAATGGCGATGTCGCTCGCCGAACCGGTAATGAATATCTCGCGGATATGTTGATCAAGGAAAATGTCGAGACCCTGAAAAATTACAATGTAGAGAAGATATTGACCTGCTGTCCGCACTGCTTCAATATTTTCAAGAATGAATATCCCGACTTTAACGGCGAGTACAAGGTCATTCATCATTCGATGTTTCTCCAATACCTGATCGACACAGGTAAATTGAAGACAAAAGGAAATGGGAAGCTTGATGTTGTCTACCACGATTCCTGTTATATGGGACGTTATAATAATGTCTATGACGAGCCGCGGAAAACAGTCAGCGGTATACCAGGGCTGAACGTAGTCGAACCTGACAGAAGTCGCAGCCGCGGATTATGTTGCGGAGCCGGCGGCGGACAGATGTTCATGGAAGAGTCAAAAGGAAAGCGTGTCAACATAGAACGCACGGAAGAACTGATCAATACCGGTGCGAAACAGATCGCCGCGAACTGTCCTTTCTGTATGACTATGCTTACCGATGGTGTAAAAATGAAGGACAAGGAAGAAGAGGTACAGGTAAAGGATATTGCAGAAATTTTACTGGATAATCTGGAAGAGTAAATAATTAAGGTTTCCTTAAAAAATAAAGTTGTAATCTAAAATTAAATTGGATTTAACCCGCATTCTGCATTACTATGCCTGATTACAGTATCTCGCGGCGCTCCGCTTTTGAAAACGAGAGTATTCTCATCTTCCATTATGCAATCGAAACAATCTGTCAGGTTGTTCACCGGTTTTGCAGTATATTCGGTATATGAGTCTATGACGGCGCTTTCGCCGGATTTGATTATTTGTTTATTGCCATTTTCATCAGTTAATTCGATATCGAGCTTTGCTTCACCTTTTTCATCTTCTTCGCAATCGCTCAAAATAACGGCGATAGCTTCAGGTTCGATATATTGTCAAGCATTGATTTTACTTCGCTTTTTGAGAGCGCATCAGGCAGCTTGTATTCCCTTTTCAATTCCTTCAGCAAAGAGTTTTCAAATCCCCTGTTCTCAATAAGCTTCAAATAAAGCTTAACAGCCATCAAAGCCATTCTAAGCGTACTGGTTGAATAATCATTCAAACGCATCTCATGGAAGTAAGTAATCAATACTTCTTCGGAGAAGTTAAACCCCTTACAAGAAATATACTTATTGATGGCGGAAACATAATTGGAAATAGAAAATTCGCTATATCTTCCAATTTTGAGGGCTTTGCGAAGTAGCAATAATTGTTCGTCATTCATACTTTATACTACATAAAACAAATGTAAAACGAATGTTTGTTTAAATTGTTTTGGAAAAATATTATTTTTTTTTAATTTATTTATTGAGAGTTCGTAAATAAATGAGTTGTGAGGCATACTAAAAAGCAACGCGCAAACAGGCACATTTGGTTTTGCCAACATACAAAGCCAAGGCTGAAAAACCAAAAGAGCCTTTTTTTTGGACAACTCTCGTACGAAACTGAAAAAATGGAAAATAAAAATGCTTGAGATAAGGAAAGGAACAGCAGCGAAAAATTATGAGAATACATTTTTTAGAGAGTTCGCAGAAAACCTTAAAAAATTATTTGATAAGTACTCATTAGAGGGACTTCTAATTGCAAACTCAGAATGTGAAGCTGAAACAAGGCTTCAAATAGATGCGTTACTGATTACAGAAAAAGCAGTTTGCATAATTGACTTCAAAAATTTCGGTGGTAAAATAACCTTACCGAAAAATGCAAAATCCGAATTTGACTTTGGAAAATGGACTAATGAAAAAGGTGAAATAATCAAGGGCGGTAGCTCAATTAATCCATTTATCCAACTAAAAAATCAAAAAGACCGATTTGTAAAAGTTGTTGAAAACCAAATATTAAACAGATTACCTAAATCAGATTGCTTTAACCCATATCACACGGTGCGAACAGTTTGTTTTCAAAAGCCTATTGAATTAATTGGCAGCATTCCATCTAAGGAAGAGCTTAATTTTTTCATCATTGACAAAGCCAATTATCTTGAAAAAGTTAAGGACATTATTGACATTTCCGATAAAGAAGTTTCTTTGACCAAGGAATCTTATGATGTCTTCAAAGAAGTTTTCAGGGCAGACCTATTTGACCTGTCTGAAAACTATGGAGAATCAACTGATTTCACGACTTATGAAACTGAGTTAGATTTTGAGAACTTATATCCCGACCAAAAGTCTGCACTTCAAGAAATTGAATCCTTCATAAAATCAGAAGATGAACGATTTTTTGTTCTTCAAGGTACATCTTTAAGCGGCAAAACGCATTTGATTCCATTCATACAGGATGTAGCATACAATAATCAAATTCCAGAAGCAAAACTATTTGCTTCGTCTGGACGAGTTGCTAATAACTTATTGAAGAATACAAACTTGGATTTTGACAGTATCTATTCATACATCTATGGCGGTAACATAACAAAATCTGAAACTGAAAAAAAAGAAGAAACTGAAAATCAAGACGAAGACAAAATTGACTTAGAAGTTGTTCCGCTCAAAAAATCTGACGACACCGAAGAAGGAATATTCATTGTAGATGAATCTCATTTAATTTCGGATAATTACCACCAATCTATTGATTTGCGATTTGGCTCTGGTAAGTTATTGAAGGACTTTATTGAATTTGCAGACCTAAAAAACTCAAAGCGAAAAATCATTTTCGTTGGAGACGGCTTTCAACTTTCTATTGGTAAAAAAGAAGAATCTGCACTTAATCCCAAATATTTAAGAGAAAAATATGAATTTGAAGCCAAAGCATTTCAACTTATTGATAAAGAAAAGAAATCTCCCATTGTTGGTGAAGGACTAAAAGCTGTCAATTGCATTCGTAACCAAACTTTCAACAACTTAAAATTTGATATTTCCGATTCCTTAGAAACTTTATCTAAGGATGAATTGAAAGAAGGAATTGAAAAATCATTGAACTCGACATCAAGTTCACATATTCTTTGCTACTCAAATTTTGATGCTCAGAAAGTAAATTTTTGGATTAAAAATTCAATCCTCAAAAATGGAAACGACTTAACAAAAGGTGATTTAATCATTTTTGGAAACAACATTAGAGTTGAAGATGCCAACGACCCTTTTGCCGAACCGAAAAAGATTTTCAATGGACAATTTGGAACTGTGTCAAATGTTGGTAACACATATCAAGAATTTGTTACTTTAAAAAGCAATAAAATAATAACACTTAAATTTCTAGAAGTTAAAATATTATTAAATAACCCCACTAAAATGGTAACTGTTTTAAGTTTAGAAAATTATCGATTAAGTGAAAAGGGAAATCTATCCAAAGATGAAGAAATTGCACTTAAAATTATTCTAAACAGGGAAATTAAGAATGAATTAGATAAAAACCCTTTTGAAAAATCAGAAATCTATAGCAAAAGAAAACAATCAAAAGAATACAGCGAATTGTCACAAGAGATAATATCACTAAAGGAAAGATTAAAAAATAACGAAAAAGTAAAAACGAAACTAGAAGAAAAAGAAAGAAATCAAAAAAAATTAATAAACTTTGCAAAACAAAAATACAGAGAAAAAATTAAAACAGAACTATTTAAAGATACAACATCAAAATATTACAAATTTAAAAATGCTGCACAATTACGTTTTGGATGGGCTTTAACAGTTCATAAAGCAATGTCTTATAAATGGGATGAAATATTCTTTAACGTAGAAACTGGCGGTGGTAAAACCAACGAAACTTATTTTAAGTGGATTTATACTGGATTAATTCGAGCAACCTCAAAAGTCAATCTCATTAACTACAATCCTATTACACCATTTTATAAAGTATATGTTAAACCGTCAGTACCGGAAAAATCAAATATCAAAGACTATTTTTATATTGCTGATACATCAATGGACTTGAGCAACTTAAACAAAGAAACTGCTGAAAAATATAAGTTTAAAGATGATGATTTCAAATCTTCACTTCTGCAATTGCATCAATTCATTGAAAGAAAGATTTCAAATTACAAAATGAGTGTCAATTCAATTGACCACCCGAATTATCAGGAACTGTACGAAATAAAAGGTAACTCTGGAGAAATTGCAACTATATCTATCTACTATAACAAAAAAGGTCAGTTCAAGATGCCCTCGGTGATGAAATCTCAGCCAAAAGAATTTGGAGAAGAGTTATTAGCTATTTTAAAAGCAGATAATTACATTGAAGATTTCAGTTTTGTAAAAGATAGTTGGAGAGTTTCAGCTTATAAGCAAATCAATGATATGTTAAAAGAAAAGGAATTATCTATAAGCTATATTATCCAAGCTCCTTATAAAGATACGGTTCAATTGATTCGTTCGAACGATAAACTAATTGTTGATATTTATTATGATGGTGATGGGTTTTTCACCACCTTTACAGCAATGTCAGCTACTGATCCAAGTTTATGGAAAGATTTTCAAGTTATCATTAATGAGCTAAAGGAGAGTTGAATGGATTCATTGTTCGATTTTAGCAGACATATAGCAGACCTTAAAAAAGATAAAAGATATTCTGAAGCACTTTCTTATTTTAAGGCGAATAAGACAAGTTTCTCTAAGGAAGAACTTTCAAACAATGAGTATATAGTTTCCGATATTATTTCTTGCCTTCGATACACTAATCATTTTGATGCTGGATTTAAATTTCTTGAAAGATTTGATATCAAAATTGACGAAAGTCAAAAAGAAAGAATTTTAACATCTTATGGCTGGCTTTTATGGTCAAAATATAAAGCGGATAATGATAATGTCAATAGATATGATGATGAAACCCAATTCTATGATGAAGACGAAGACGATTTTGAACAACAAAATATTCACTATGATAAAAACGAACTCATTGAAAGAATTGAAAAACTTATCGCTATTCTTCTCCAATTAAATAACAATTATTCAAAAACGCTTGTATCAAACTTATTTTCAATTGTACTTAAATCTGAGAAGAAGAAACCCGCTCCTAACTGGAAACTTGTAAATAATTTTTGCAACCAGATTGACCCTACTCTGCTTTCAACCTACTGTTCAACTATTCAGGTAGAACGAAAAGGACGCACCCAGGATATGGAATTGGCATCCGACTTTGAAAATTGGTACGCTTTCAAAACCAAAGCTTTGATGAAATTAGGCGAGTGGCAAGAGTGTTTTGATACATCTAAAAAAGCTCTTGAAAAAATTGATAAATTCCACTATTCCAATGATGTTTGGTTCTCTAGAAGAATAGCATTGTCGAAGAAAAATCTTGGAAATCCCGAAGATGCTATCAAAGAACTGGAAAACATCCTAAAAAAGAAACGAGAATGGTTTATTCAAAAAGAATTAGCAGAAATCTATTTTGAGAAAGACGATTTAGATGGAGCATTTAAAATGTCGATTGATGCCATTAGTAATTTTGGGCCTCTCGAATATAAAGTTGATTTACTTTATTTAATTGGTAAGATCTTTATCAAGAAAGATAAATCAGAGTTGGCATTCAAACATTTGTCTCTTTCTAAATTAATTAGACAAGTCGAAGAATGGAAAGTTCCTCAGAAAGTTTTTGATGAACTTAAACAATTTCAGCAAGAAGAAATTCCTATAAACATGTTGAAAGAACTCAAATCTGAACTTAAGAAATATTGGAGTGGATTTAACACAAATCAAAATAGACGTAAAACACAACAACATAAAAGCAACTTTGACAACCTACAAGGTGAAATAATAAAGTTACTTCACGACAATGAACGTGGAAAAGATGGCTTCATTAAATCGGGAAAAGATGAGTATTATTTTTCAGCTTCACCGAATTGGCATTTGACGCCTGAATTGACTGTTGGAACTAAAGTGATTTTTAAGGTATTACCAGCAAAAGATGGAAAAAAGGAACAAACAAGAATTAGAAAACTGGTTGACTAATGAATTTTAATCTCAACAGCCACACACATTGCCAAGCTGCTCAAAGCCTAAGCGCAATCCAACCCTTGTCAATAAGTGTTTCTGAGCCAACGCACGGACGACAGAAAAGAAAGCACGATTGCACAACATGGTTATACGTAATGCGGGCTAAAGTGCTAATATGAAAATAATTACACAAAATAAATTAACTGCTAAACGGAAAGGAAAGTGCTTTAAATTGCCCCGCATTTCTTAGCTGTGACACGTTATACTCACCCCCATAAATCACTACTTCCAAGCACTCAAAAAGTATATGATAAAATAAAATAGTTAACGGCATATTAAGAAATTGAATGATAAATGATAAATTTCGAGTCTCCTTCCTGATAAATTTCGGGAATAGGCTTTTTTTTTATGTATGAAAATGATTTGCTTTAAAGAAATATTTTTGTTAAGTTAAACATCATGTATTAAGAGTTTTAAATAAATGAGTTAGTAAACATTATAAAAGAACAAAAGAAATAATCAAATAGTCAGCAATTTCGTTATATCTGTATAAAAGGAAATATTATGAAAGGAATGATAAATATAGAATATCCGGAGTCATTAGCGAATACTTTGAGACTTAACGATAAAGATTTTGAGTTAGAAATGAAAACAAGCTCTTTAGTTAAGTTATATGAGCTTGGTAAAGTTTCATCCGGAATTGCCGCAAGAGTTTTAGGGATATCAAGACTTGATTTTCTTGAATTACTTGCCAAATATAATGTATCTGTTCTAAGCGGATCGGATGCTGATGATTTAAAAGAAGATATCGCCAATGCTTAAGATTGTTTCAAATACAACACCGTTTATATCATTGCTGAAACTAAATCGGCTGGATTTATTACAAAAACTTTATAAGCAGATTTATATTCCGACTGCTGTATATAACGAGATTGAAGCAGGAAAAACAAAAAGGTATTACAAAGATTTAACCGGAATTGATTGGATAAACATTATTGAAATACAAGACAAAAGGGCTGTTAAATATTTTCTTGATTTAGATGCAGGTGAAGCAGAAGCAATAGTATTGGCAACGGAATTAAACGCTGATTTAATCATTCTTGACGAGAAACTCGGTAGATTTCATGCCAAATATGCAGATTTGAAAGTTACCGGAACAATTGGAATTCTTATAAAAGCAAAATCAGAAGGATTGATTAAAAAATTGAAACCATTGCTAAAAGAATTGACAGATAAGGAAGTTTGGATTAGTGAAAAACTAAAAAATGAGATTCTTAAAAAGGTTGGAGAAGAATAATTACGTTTACTAAAAATGTGTATAGCAAATAGGCGTGATATTAGTAAATTCAAGGGTTGTAGTCCGCTTTAACTTTATTGTAAATTGATAGGAAATCGCCCGCAATCGGCTACTATTCTTATACTAACCCTTACACTAAATTCGCTCCGCTCATTTAGGACAACGTGTTTGGGGCAATGGATAAAATATAAATTAATACTATAATTATGATACCAATTACAGATGCAAAAGTTGAACTTCATATCAAATATATGGTTAGCCATAGATGTAAGTTAAAGGTAAAGGAGGAACTCCAAGGTAAAGGAATTGTTATTTTACGATGAGCTTAATTTATCTGAAATCTCTTACCTTCTTCAATATAGTAGTGTGGCTCATCTATCAGCCCAATTCAAAAAAAATACAGGGCTTACCCCTTCCTTTTATAAGCATTTGAAGAAAAACCGAACCATAAACCTTGAAAATCTGTAATACATGTAACTTTTTTTTAGAGCTGTTAAAGCAACCTACAAAGCATCTTTCCCATATCAACCTGTTGAAATTTTTATAACAGCAGAGGATGAAGAAGGTCTTTGCGAACCGGCAGGCATCGAAATCTCAAGAACTAAATTATAATCCGTATGAGATTATTAAAGACAATTTTACTGCTGCTTCTTATTGGGGCAGCAGTAATTTTCACTATTCAGAATATGGAAATAGTGAAACTCAGTTTTCTGAATTTTCCCCACTTCCTGCCTAAAACTCCGTAAGTCGTTGAAAAACAGAGAAGCGCAGTGTAAAATAGGCACTACATTGCTTCTTATTTTATGATAATATTTTTTCTGTTTAAGCTATTTCGTAATGTTTGCTGTCTATTCCATTGCCCATGACCCGGTATATACCCTTGTGACTTGTTGGGTGGGGCATCGAAGTTATGCAATAACGCTTTCCAGTGCTCTTATCTATCAAAACGCTGCCTGGACGTGAACAAGGTCATTTCTTATTTGCTCCTCGGATAACTTCTTATATTGTATCGCCACTCGGCAGCTGCCGTATTCATAATAGAATCATTGTTTACTTCTATTGACTGCTCTGTTCTTACAATCAGGTGATAGCATGAAGCAAGTCTATGATTTCTCCGGATAAGAGTGACAGCGCTGTTAATGTCCGACGCATTGTTTTCGGGACTTAATAGGTCAGGCGCAGTTAGTTTTGCATTGCTGCCATTATTAGTTCTAAGGAAGGTCCTGTCCAAAGTAAACACCCATCCATCATACGCATCTACAAAATCAGAATCATTAATGTCATGTTTTAAATTTGGATCAATTTCCTTCCAACCTTTAGAGAAACAATTCACAATACAAAATATGATAAATAAAATAGTATATTGTTATAGTTTTCATTTTTCTACTCCCCAAATTTTGACTTTTATAATATAGACACATCAATGACCAAAAAATCTCATTTTTTTTGAAATATTATTATTCCGGAATTGGAAAATAAAACGTTAGATGGGGATGGTATTTGGTTGCTGTTTCTGCAATAACATATATTTTAGAGCGTTATAATGAAAATATTTGTTTAACCAAAAATAGTGATGCCATGATAACAGAAAGTAATATAAGCGATTATATCTGCCCGGCATGCGGATATGCGAGAAATCCAAGAGTTATCGATACTGAAAAGGAATTGAAGGAAGTAAAAGAAGCCAAAGATATTCCGGATGATTGGATTTGCGATGGCTGCGGCATCGATAAGGAAGGTCTGACCGAATTGAAAGTAGAATATAAGCAGGATGATTAAAAAAGCAGATGAGGGCGTCTCAAAAGTTGTTTTTGTCTATCCTTCGACTCAGCTCAGTCTGACAAAAACAAGTGTTCATGGGAATGTCATAGTGAGCGGAGTCGAACTATGACTACAATTCCTTACTTTTAGGTCAGCCTCAGGAAGATAGAAAGACATCAGATTCCTCCCCTGCTAAAGCAGGATCTAAAGACATTCGCAAGAATTACACAAAAAAATTTAGGACGATATGGCAGAATTTCCGCAAATAATGGGCGTATTAAACGTTACCCCCGATTCATTTTCCGACGGCGGGATGTTCGATACCGAAGAGAAAGCTATCGAACAGGGGTTGAAGCTGTGGCGCGACGGCGCTGATATCATCGATATCGGCGGGGAAAGCACCCGCCCCGGCGCAAAATACATAGAAGAAGCACTTGAGTTGAGAAGGACTCTCCCCGTCATCAAAGCTCTTAAAAGTAAAGCGCCGGATATGAGGATTTCTATCGATACGACGAAGTATGATGTGGCGAAGGCTGCACTGTCTGCCGGCGCCGGTATGATAAACGATATCAGCGGATTGAATGTAAATCCTGATCTGGCTTCGCTCGCCGCAGAGTATGATGTCCCGATAATTCTTATGCATATACAGGGGGAACCCCGCAATATGCAGAAGGAACCCCACTATGACAATGTTGTGGATGATATTTTCAATGAATTGAAAGAGAAGATCGAGATAGCCCGTACCATGGGCGCTAAAGAGATTTACGCCGATTTCGGCATTGGCTTCGGTAAAACTTATGAGCATAACATCGAGCTGCTTAAAAATATAGATAAGTTTCGGGAATTGAATGTGCCGCTGGTGCTGGGCATTTCCCGCAAGTCATTTATGAAGAAGATGTTGAATATCGACGATCCGCAGGAAAGAGATATACCCACTGCACTTATTCATGCACTTCTGTTGAAATATAAAATCGACATTATTCGGGTTCACAATGTCGAAATGATAAATATGCTAAAAAATATTTTACATGCCTTAAGTGATTGAATACAATAAATATAATAAATATTTTTAATATACACTGTAAAAATTCCTGTGACGTTTTTGTAATTGATGTGTCATTATAGGTAAAGAGTGGACAAATGTTCACTAAAAGTTTTAAAATAAATAGAGATAGGTTATATAAAGTTATAACGAAAAGTAGTTTTTCGATAACCTTATTGTTCTTTGAAATTCTTATTTGGGTTTTAATACCGGGATGCTGCGATCCATGCAGCGGCACCGGCAGCGGTGATAATATTGCCAATGGCTCGATTTACTTCACCGCTGCGCCGCTTAACAGCGACACGCGAAGTATCTTCAAGATTGAGCCAGACGGCAGAGAATTCAACGAAGTGCTGCCTAACAGCATAATTTACTCGCCGCCATCCGCTAACGGCTTGATTCTTTTTATGAGAGGGTCGCAAACTGCAGATGATACGCTCTTCATAAGGAATCTAAAAAATGGCGAAGAATTTAATCTTGAAGAGGGTGTTTTAGAAGATATCAGCTATCCTGTTCTCGCGAACTCGGGACAAAAAGTCGCCTTCGTCAAAGGCGGCACGGAACTCAGCTTCATCGACGAGCCAATGCAGGCTGTCATCAATGAAAGAAGGGTAACAGATAACCTTCTGAGAGAGTCACTGCCTGTGTTCTCGCCTGACGGCAACTGGCTTGCTTACGTCGAGGAAAGATACTGGAATCCTGAGCTGAGACTGACTTTCTACAATACTGTAAGCAAACAGAGCGAGTATCACAGGCTGCTGGGCAAAACCAAGAAAGATTTATCAGGCGAACTAACGCTGGACTGGTCGGAAGACAGCAGGGAAGTCGTCTTCTCGATAACCACGGACTCGACTTCTGTTATCCATATTTATGATTTTCGAGATGATAAAGACAGGACATTCAGAGTCGATAAACTGGGCGCTTTTCAGCCGGATATCGCACCGCTGCAGTATAACAGGGTGGCATTTACTTCAAGAGACGGTGAAATCTGGATTATGAAACCGGATACTAATAATCCGGAATTGAAGAAACTGACCACTAAGGAAGATGACGATGAGCTGAACGAGCGCCCCCATTGGTCGCCGAAAGAAAGGATGATACTATATCACAACGTACTTCCGTTGGAAGAAGGTGAATTCAAAGCGAGGCTCAAAGTTATAAACCTTGATGAGAATTTCAATTTCTTAAATTCAATTTTGTTAAGTAACAAAGTTTTCAAAGGCTTCTGGAAGAGAAAAAATTAAAGTAAGTAGTTACACATTTTTAGAATATTAATGATTAAACCGTACGGTAAATATGAAGACAGTGAACTTTTCGCTGCATTAAAAGAGAAGAAAGCAATCGCAGAAGCAGCTTTTGCTGAACTCTATTCCAGGCATTCTCAGCGAATATATGCCTACTGTCTGCGCGTAACCGGCAGCCCCGAAGACGCACGCGATATATTTCAGGATACGTTCACAAAATTCTACCGGTCGGCGAATCATAAAGATATAGAAGTTGATAATGTACCGGCGTATTTGTTGACAATAGCGAGAAATCATTGCATTAATTACAAAAGGAACAGGAAGATAATTTTCAATTTCGATGATTATAATTTCTCGACAAATGACACCGGCTACGAGCAAAAGGAATTACTCGAGCTTGTGGGCAGAGCCCTCGACACGCTTGACTTTGAATACCGCGAGACTTTCGTTCTCAGACAATATCACGGCTTATCATACAAAGAGATCTCGAAGATAACCGGCGATTCGATTGCAGCGATAAAGAACAGGGTCTGGCGCGCAAAAGAGAAAATTAAACAAGTTTTAGAACCATATTTGGAAGATTTGTCAAATATTTAAAAAGAGAGTATCAAAAATGTCATACTCAAAATTAATTCACGAATATCTGGACGGCGATCTGAACGAATCGCAAAAGGAGGCGCTCTTCACAGAGCTTGCCGGATCGGAGGAAATACGCTCCGAGTTCGATAAGCAGGTAAACCTCCATACCATCACGCGAACGGACATGAGCACGATAACGCCGCCGATGGAAACGACCAACTCGCTTTTTGCAGCGCTTGGATTTTCGATTCCGTCCGAGAGATATATAAATCAGCTATCCGGAAGCAAGGGTGGTAACGGCATCGCCTATACCATGAAGCGCTTCTGGGGGTGGTATCTATCGGTGATAACGGCTGCGATAGTGGCTTCATCACTAACCGCCGTATTATTCATATTCAACGGCGGCAGCATTTTCGACTCTGATGAAGTTGCTTCCGTAAGGTCTGGCTCTTCCGGCAATGCTAATATTCCTGTGATGAGTTCGATAGAAAATGACGATGAGAACACACAGGAAGCTGAAAGCTCAGACGTTCTGGCGCAAAGTTCCGGCTCTGAAAGCGGCAATAATCAGAGCAGTTTTGCTGCATTCAGCAATCGTAATTCCGGCAATAGCGGAAATACGGGCAATGCATCAGGTGTTAACAGCAGCGGCAGTGGAAGTGATGGTACAATTGCCGCAAATGCGAATAATTCGGCTCAAAATGACAGAACTGATCGCGCTGGTATTGCAAATGCACAGTTAGATGATTATATCGCAATGAATGGCAGATCTTCCGGCGCTTATAATGCTTCATCCAACAGCGATATCAGAAATACCGGCGTTGCGGATATTCCGAATATTTCCGGCAATATGACGACACTGTATATTCCGTTAAGCAATAACATAGATATCTCGCAATTCGGCGACATGCCCGATCAGACAAAGTGGACAGTCGAATTCCGCAGGATCAGCAATATTGAGTATGACAACTATGGTTTTACAGGCGAAGAATCGCAAAAGATAAATAATTATTATCTGGCGGTCATGTACAAGCCGCATCACAAGCATGCTGTCGGCTTGGAAATCGGACGCCAGCCATTCCCGATGAAATACGAATGGAACCAGAAAGGTAAACCAACTATTGAAGTAATTAATCCTTCATTTTTCTGGGCAGGATTGAGCTACAGATTCTCAGCAAATGAATTGACACCCTTCCCGAATATCGCCTATCCCTTCGCCAAGGTCTATACCGGCTGGGCATCCACCGTTGGACCTATGCTGGGCGGCGAAACCGGATTAATAGTTAGATTCCATAACAACTTTGGTTTAACATTCGCCCTTGAAGGTAACGCACTCTATTATCGCGTAGGTGATGAAATTCTTGTGTCGGACAAACTTGGATACTCTATAGGATTCAATTACAATTTCGATCTTTAGTTCAAAGAACAAGAACATAGCAGTTGTTTAATGAGGGGTGATATAATTTATACGGTCATTGCCGCTGTTGCTATAACAATAGGAACAGCGGCTTGTTGTGAATGCATACCCAAACTGGATACCGACAGGAAAGTAGATCCACAAACAGCCGCCAATGTACTGTTCGTTCATGCCCTTCCCGGTGTAGGAAAGATCAATGCCGAATCGGATATTAAGACCGTAAAAGGGCTCGAATACCGCATTCCGCCGTTCAAATATGAAAAAATTGGCTCGGGCATGAACAGTATAAGATATATTGAAGCCGAGCAAAATTTTACCCTTTTTAATATGCCACTGAAATTAAAAAAGAGCCGCTACTACACTTTCATAGGCTATGGTTCGGAAAGCAGAGCCAATGCACTGGTATTGAACGATAGTATTCCAAATTATGATCCGAATAAAACTTATATACGATTTGTTAACGTTGCCTATGATTCTCCTGAAATCGATTTTCATATTTTCAACAATGAAATTGATAACACCATTACCATACCATTCGAGCAATTCACACACTTTACTGAAGTCAATCCGGGTGAATACAGCATCGAAATTAAAGAAAATAAGGTTACCCATTTGACTGATAATAAAGAACTGCAAACCGGAGAGATAAATACAATTCTCCTTAGAGGCTGCTTTAACGGCGGTAATGATATTTCAATTGATATGCAATTCATAGATATTTCATTCGAGGAAGACCCTTTCTAAAGCGTTGATAGTTTAATCCTAATCCTACCCAAAATTCACACATTCTTAAAAGCAAATAGCTGCTGATAGCATCCATCTCGATTATTAAAATACGATAAAATTAGTCTTATTTCGTTTTACTAATAAAATTGTTAATTGAGTATAAAATAGAGGCAGAAGAAATCGATGCAGTTAAGCAAACCAAGAGTAGTCATAGTAGGAGCTGGCTTTGGCGGATTAAGAGCTGCCAAAAAATTGGGTAATGCACTTGTAGATGTGATATTAATAGACAGAAATAATCATCATCTCTTCCAGCCATTGCTCTATCAGGTTGCCGCATCTGCTCTTTCACCCGGAGATATTGCATCACCAATCAGAACTATTACACGCTCTCTGAAGAATGTCCAGGTAATTATGAACGAAGCCAAAGCTATTGATCGGGAAAATAGAAGGGTAATCCTGGAAGACGGCGAGGTCAGTTATGATTACCTGATATTAGCTCCCGGAGCCAAGCATTCGTATTTCGGCAATGACCAATGGGCTGAATATGCACCCGGATTAAAGACTCTCAGCGATGCATTGGATATTCGCGAACAAATATTGATTTCCTTCGAAAAAGCGGAAAGGCTTTACGGCACGCGGGAAGCAGAAAAATATCTAACTTTCGTGGTCGTTGGCGGTGGACCCACTGGTGTGGAAATGGCTGGTGCCATTGCTGAGATTGGAAGAAAAACAATGATTCCTGACTTCCCTCTCCTAAAACCGGAAGATATCAGTGTAATACTCGTAGAAGCCGTAGATAAAGTGCTTATGCCTTATCCTGAAGAATTGTCGAATTATTCCGTAAAGGCACTCGAAGATCTGGGCGTAGAAGTTCAACTGGGTAATCCTGTAACAAATATCACCGAAGATGGCGTCGAAACCAGAAATGAATTCATTGAAACCAAGAATATTTTCTGGGCTGCGGGCAATGAAGCTTCGCCAATTCTAAAAACATTAAATACGCAGCTTGATAAAGCCGGTAGAGTTATCGTCAACAGAGATTGCTCAATACCTGAAGACCCGAATATCTTTGTCATTGGCGATGCTGCAGCACACTATGACGATAACGGCAATTTACTGCCCGGTGTTGCTCCGGCAGCAATGCAGCAGGGAAAATATGCCGCGAAAATTATCAAGGATAAAGTCGCGGCTCCCAAAAGACCACCTTTCAAATATGTGGATAAAGGCAGTATGGCAACAATTGGGCGAGCCAAAGCAGTTGCATATACGGGATCGATCAAGCTTAAAGGATTCTTAGCCTGGTTGTTCTGGGCAGTCATTCATATTTTCGAATTGATCGATTTCAGGAACAGGTTAAGCGTTATGATCGAGTGGTTCTGGTATTATCTGGCATACAAACCGGGTGCACACCTTATCGTTCGCAAAAATAAAAAAGAAGAAAAAGATAAGAAAGAAAAGATAAAAGTCTGATTTGTCAACAAGTTCAATATATTTATAGCAAATATCTCTCCATTAAAATTTCATAATATATTTGTTCTCATCAATTATTTTATTATCTTTTAGAAAAATTATGAATATAATTAAAAGATTGTAATGAAAAAACTTCTTCTAATTTGTTTTTTACTATTAAATTTCCACAATCTGCGTGCTGATATTAAAGTCACAATGTCACCTGATTCCTCACAAACACTCTCTGCCTGCCCAGGGGATTTGGAGCATGAATTTCTAAAAATAAATATCGAGAATGTCAGTGACAGCACTTATATATTGAAAACCATTAGATTTACAAATGTTGGCACTGCTCACACACAGCACATAGAAAATGGGATACTCTCATCTTCGGGGAATACCATTTCTTCAGGGACTATCACAGGTCCTCATATAACTTTTGAAAAGCTGAACATTGATATGATCTCCGGCAGCAGCGTTTCCTACAGCCTTACAGCGGATATTAAAAAGGAAGCTTCACGAGGGATGTTTTATTTTCATATCACTAAAAATGATGATGTCTTTGCTCTTCTTCCTGATACGAATATTCCCGTGAAAATCACTAATGAACTGCCCGTAAAAGGTGCTCCGACATTTATTATCCGCGACTTGATTTTTTCGCTCGCGGAGGATAGTCCTACCGGTGGCATTGTTGATAAATATGAAAACTTCTTGTTCTTGAAATTAAAAGCCGAAGCCGTATGCAGCGATATCTTTCTTGATACACTGATTTTTACAGGCAAAACAAATAACACGGATCGATATATTGAAAAAATCACGCTCAGAGACGAAAATAATATAATCGGCATCAATGACAGGCAGCCTTTCAGGAATAAAAGAGCCGAAGTAAAAATTGACACAGGAATTTTCATTCCCGCAGACAGCTTCAAAATGATCTCTATGTATATCGACCTGAGAGATCATGCTCCTCGAGGTCCGGAATTGTGCATAGGGCTTGATAAGCCTGAAGATGTCAAATTGCGCACAGAAGATACACGGGTTATACTTAATACGGATGGTGAAGATAAACTTCGAAATTGCTTCATTATTAATTCCGTGGAACATTTTTCTGTTAAGGAAACAGGAGTATATCCACAACCAGTCAGCGATTATTTAACTGTTAAATTCGAATTGAAAATACCGGGAGGAATAAGTTTCGAAATACTTGATATTTATGGAAATAACAGGATAAATATTTCAAATGAATACTATACCCAGGGAATAAACAGTAAGATCCTGGATGTTTCTCTTTTAAGTAGTGGTATTTACATCCTGAAAATAATTGCAAACAAGGATATTCGTTCAAAAAAGATATTAATTATGAAGTAAACTATTAATTTTAAAAAGATGTACATTAACGGATTACCGGCTTTTTTAAAAGATAAATACAATGAGTTAGAAGATCCCATAAAAAACAGGCTTATGGAATTTTCCAATGTGTCTGAAAAGGACTATTTTTACGAACTATGCTTCTGCGTTTGTACTCCTCAATCGCGAGCCAAAAACGCTCTGGAAATAGAAAAGATACTCAGAAAAAGAGATTTCCTGAACAAGAATTTCGACACATCAAAAATATTACGCGATCCGAAGCATTACATCCGCTTTCATAATCAAAAAGCAAAGCGGCTGAATGATGTAAAAGTACAATTCCCCGAAATTCTAAAATTACTGAAGTCAAAACGCTCAGCAGTACACAAGCGGGATTGGTTCGTTCAAAATGTTAACGGATTTGGAATGAAGGAAAGTTCTCATTTCCTGCGTAATATTGGTTATCGCCGTCTTGCAATATTAGACAGGCATATCCTTAAACATCTTGTATATTGCGGACTCTTTGACGAAATTCCGAATACCGCTACCTTCAAAAGATATATGGAAGTTGAAAATTTGTATAAGAATTACGCCCGCAAAATAAAAATCCCTGTTGACGAACTCGACCTGTTATTCTGGAGTTATGAGACGGGAGAAATATTAAAGTAGCTATGAAAAATCCACGAAAACACAGTTGATCACTTCTTCACCTCATCTTTAATAATTCCGTCACCCATGATTAGTATCCTTTCGCCAATATCAGCAACTTCGCGGCTATGGGTTGCCACTACAAATGTTAACGAGTATTCCTTCCTCAGTTGTTGAATCAAATCCAGCACCTGGTTGGAATTCTTCGTATCCAGATTACCGGTAGGCTCATCGGCAAAAACGATTATCGGATCATTAATAAGTGAACGAGCTATTGCGGCTCGCTGCTGTTCACCACCGGAAAGCTCCATAGGTTTATGCCTGCGGCGATCATAAATGCCTACACGCTCCAGAAGCTTTTCGGCTTTATCTTTAGCTTCGGAATAAGGCACTCCTGCTATAAACGCGGGCATCATCACATTTTCAAATGTATCGAATTCAGGCAGCAAATGATGGAATTGAAAAACAAATCCAATACTTTTATTCCTTAATGAAGCAATTTCATCTCTGCTCAACTTATTATAAGAATAATTTTTATCCTCATTTCTGAGTTCAACCTGACCGGAATCAGGATCTTCCAAAGAACCAAGCAAGTATAGAAGTGTACTTTTACCAACACCTGAGGGTCCCATTATGGCAGCAAATTCCCCGCGGCAGATGTCCATCGACAGTCCACTCAGCACATGAGTTGCTTCCTGCGTGGAAGCCGCAGTGTAGGATTTTACCAGGTTCTCTGCTTTAACAACTATAGTGTCTTCCATCAATCATTACCCATTAAAATAAAAATTGGCGTACAAAAGACGCCAATTTAATAAATAATCTACACATAGTATATAGTTCTCACTATTTATCTTTCTTTTTATCCTCTTCTTCGTCTTTTTCTTTCTCGTCGGATTCGTCAGCTTTTGATTCGGTTTTTTCTTCATCTTTGGCTTCCGGTTCCTCGCTTTTAGCTTCACTTTCCTGCGGTTTTTCTTCCTTAGTTTCGGCTTCAGCTTCTGCCTGCGGCTCTTCTGTTTCCCTGGCTTCTGTCTCTTTTGTTTCTTCCTCTGCTTCAGGTTCAGCTTTCTCTTCACCTGCTGTTTCAACTTCAGCTTCTACAGGCTCTTTAGTTTCAGTATCCGCTGCTTCTGCCTGGGGTTCTTCAACTTCTTTTTCTTCAGTATCTTCCACTTCTGCTTTAGTTGTTGTTTCTTCGACCGGTTGTTCCTTCTTAGGCTTGCGTTTTTTCTTCTTTTTCTTTGTCGAAACAGCGCCATCCTGCGGAGCAGACCAATCAACCAGCTCGATAATCGCCATACGACCGGAATCACCACGGCGATGCCCCATTTTGACTATCCTCGTATATCCACCGGTTCTTTCTTCAACTACCGGAGCAATAGCATCGAATAATTCCTGCAATATAGCTTTGTTTCTTATCTGTCGTCCAACTTCTCGTCTGTTATGAACATCAACACTTTGCCCTTCCGGAAGAGCGCCCTGCTGCTCACGTGCCAGAGCTTTCTTTGCTCGAGAGATAAGATTCTCAGCAAAAGGTCTCAATTCCTTGGCTTTAGCTTCTGAAGTCCGGATCTTTTTATGTTCGAACAGAGAAGTTGCCATGTTTCGCATTAAAGCCTTTTTATGACTGCCTGTTCTTTTAAGCTTTCTTCCTCTACGCTGATGTCTCATCGTTAATTCTCACTATTTTAATTACTAATTTATTAATGTTCCTCATTCATGACTGATTTATTATCTTCTTTAAGGTAATGATCGACACTCATACCGAATTCCAAACCGAAATTCTGAACAACTTCCGCTAATTCCTGGAGCGATTTTCTTCCGAAATTCCTGAATTTTAGCAATTCTGATTCTTGCAGTTGAACGAGTTCAGCAAGATTTTTAATATTAGCAGCTTTGAGGCAGTTGTGAGCACGAACCGAAAGCTCGAGTTCATCGACAGGGGTAAGAAGTATTTTGCGCAGCCTGTTGCGTTCGGCAGCTTTGACTTCTTCCTCGACGAGTTCCTGTTGCTGCTGTTCTTCTTCAAATTCATCAAAGTTGATGAAGAATTTAATATGGTCGTTCATTATCCTGGCAGCATTGTGTACTGCTTCCTGAGCGGTGATAGTGCCGTCAGTTCTTACGTCAAGCACCAGTTTTTCATAGTCAGTTTTTTGCCCGACACGGTAAGGCTCGACGGTATAGATAACGTTTTTAATCGGAGTAAAGATCGAGTCTATTGGAAGCATGCCAATCGGATAATCAACTATCTGCTGTTCTTCAGCCGATACATAGCCTTTACCTCTGCCAATTCTTAGCTCAACATCAAATTCAGCGTCATCAGCAAGGGTAGCTATATGATGATCCGGATTTAATATTTCAACAGCAGATGATGATGCTTCCTGAATATCTCTGGCTGTCCATTCTGAAGAGCCTTTCAGGTGAAGCATGACTCTCTGGGATTTCTTATCCTGAGTTTTGAGCCTGACTTCTTTCAAATTTAATATAATTTCGGAAACATCCTCAATTACTCCGGGAAGTGTTTGGAATTCATGGAGTACATCGGTCAGTTTAACTCCTACAATCGCAGATCCGGGTATTGAAGATAGCAATACCCTCCTCAAGGAATTTCCTATTGTAACACCATAACCCTTTTCCAGGGGCTGTAAAATAAATCTGCCGTGAAATTCAGAGGAAGATTCTTCAATCTGAACTCTGTCCGGCATTTGCATTTGTGTGTTTATTTCATTCATATCCAGCTTAAGTATATGTTCAAAAATCAACTTTTGAATTAAAGCACCGGGGGGGTACCCGGGATTTTTAGATCTATAATTAATTTAAAAATTACAAATAAATTTTAATGTAGTTACTGACCGCCGTTTATACTCTTCTTCTTTTCGGTGGTCTGCAGCCATTGTGCGGGATCGGTGTTTTATCGATGATGCTGTGGACTTCCAGTCCGGCGGTTGCCAGCGAGCGGATAGCAGCTTCACGTCCCGAGCCGGGACCTTTCACTACAACATCGACTTTCCGTAATCCCAGATCATAAGCTTCTTTTGCAGCTTTTTCCGCTGAAACCTGTGCTGCATAAGGCGTATTCTTCTTTGAACCTTTAAAACCATTTCTTCCGGCTGATGACCAGCACAGTGTATTGCCGTACATATCGCAAATTGTTACCATTACATTATTAAAGGAAGCTTTGATATAAGCTTTCCCGTGTACGTCTGCTATCAGCTTTTTCTTTTTAATCTTCCTTTTTGTTTTTCCTTTTGCTTTTGCCACTACTTGTCCCTAATAATTTTGTTATCAATTTAATTTATTAATATTAAGTATTTACTTCTTGACAACTTTTTTCTTGCCGGCAACAGTTTTCTTACGACCTTTTCTGGTTCTTGCATTGGTCTGTGTTTTTTGACCGCGCACGGGCAGGCCTCTTCTATGGCGCAATCCGCGATAGCAGCCAATTTCCATCAATCTTTTCACGTTCATTTGATGTTCTGAACGAAGCTGCCCTTCTGTTTTGTAATTCTGGATCACTGAACGCAGCCTGCCAATTTCATCATCATCCCATTTGCTGACAGTTTTATGCTCGTCTATTCCTGCTTCATCCAGAATTTTCTTCGATGTGGTTTTGCCAATGCCATAGATATAGGTTAAACCTATTATGCCGCGCTTATTTTTCGGAAGATCAACACCTGCTATACGTGCCACTTTGAATCACCTGTAATTTATTGAAATACTTATTAACCTTGTCTTTGTTTAAAACGTGGATTCTTTTTGTTAATAATATAAACCCGTCCTTTGCGGCGAACTATCTTATCGCCGGGATTTCTCTTTTTTAATGCTGCCTGTACTTTCATTTTAACACCTGTTATTTGTATCTATATACAATTCTACCTTTTGACAGATCATAAGGCGACAATTCAACAGTAACCTTATCGCCCTGTAATATCTTTATGAAATTCATTCTCATTTTTCCGGAGATATGAGCGAGTACTTCATGTCCGTTGTCGAATCTCACCTTGAACTGAGTATTCGGCAGCGTTTCCTCGACTATACCATCCATTTTTATAAGTTCTTGCTTTGCCATAACATCTATAATTTAATTTCTCAATGTTAATATTCTCGGTTTATCGTTATCAACTATGACGGTATGTTCAAAATGAGCAGCGGGACTTTCGTCCGCTGTTATAATTGTCCACCCGTCATCCTGGACTTTAATTTCTTTTTTGCCTGCATGAACCATTGGTTCGATAGCAAGCGCCATTCCTTTATAAAGTTTAATATTCGGAAAATTCTGCCTGTGAAGCATTGGCGGTACAAAATTTGGTACCGACGGAGCTTCGTGGAGTTGTTTTCCGATCCCATGTCCGCACAATTCGCGGGTTACCGAATATCCGTTCTTTTCAACATGTTCCTGGACAGCTCTTGAGATATCATAGATTTTGCCTTTGTTTACAGCTTTTTCCAATCCTTTGAAAAGAGCTTCTTCGGTAACTTTCATTAAATTCTTCTTTTCTTCGGAAATTTCGCCGACAGCGTATGTTACGGCACTGTCACCAAAATAACCGTTTTTCTCTGCTCCGCAATCGATTGATAATATTTCGCCCTCATTCAGTTTTCTTGCGCCCGGAATTCCGTGTACTATTTCTTTGTCTATCGACATGCAGAGCGTATTTGGAAAAAACTTTTTGTCAACTTCATAGCCTTTAAATGCCGGCTGCGCATCATGAGAACGAATAAAATCCTCAGCTATTTTATCTATTTCAATGGTTTCCACGCCCGGCTTAACATACTTTTTTATTAAGCTCAGCGTGTCCGCAACAATTCTACAAGATTTTTCGATCAAGTCAATCTCGTCTTCAGTCTTTATGTAGGGGGAACGAAATTGTTGTGCCATGGTTAAAATCCGCCTACCCCTACTCTGCCTTTAATCTTACCACTCTTCATAAATCCATCGTAGTGACGCATAAGCAGATACGATTCAATCTGCTGCAATGTATCAAGCGCAACACCAACCATGATAAGCAGGCTGGTTCCGCCAAAGAATGATGCGAATAAGCCGGACAGTCCGAATACGTTCGATACGAATACCGGCAGAATAGCTACTACCGCGAGGAACAATGAACCGGGCAGCGTTATTCTAGTCAGTACGCTATCTACATATTCGGCGGTCTGTTTGCCCGGTCGTATGCCGGGAATGAAACCTCCCTGCTTCTTCATATTATCTGCTATATCTTTCGGATTGAATACGATAGCCGTATAGAAATACGTGAAGAAAATAATCATTGAGCCGTAAACAATAGCATATACAAAAGAACGATCATTGAACATTGCCGCCAGGCTCTGCAGGAATGAATTATCCGGGAAGAAACTGGCAACTGTGCTCGGAATAAATACCAGCGCCTGAGCAAAGATGATGGGCATAACCCCGGCTGTGTTAACTCTCAATGGTATATACTGAGTAGTACCGCCGAAAACTTTACGTCCGACAACCCTCTTTGCATATTGAACCGGGATTCTTCTGGCGCCTTGGGTTACAAGGATAATGGCTGCGATAATACCCACCCAGAATGCAATAACTATCAATTCTACGAATGGATTACGCGTTCCAAGCTCGACCAGCTTCCACTCCTGAAGCAGGGCGGCTGGCAGCCTGGCAATAATTCCGATAAAGATGATCAATGATATACCATTGCCAATACCGCGTTCGGTAATCTGCTCGCCGAGCCACATCAAAAATATCGTACCGGCGGTAACCAGAATAACGGTAGTCACGGTGAATAAAATACCTGCATCCGGTACAACCGGAGCATTACCGGAGGTCATGTTGGTAAGCCTGATGCTCAAACCGAATGATTGTAATGCGGTTATAAATACAGTTGCAATTCTTGTATATTGATTTATCTTTCGTCTGCCTTCTTCACCTTCTTTTTGTAATTTCTGGATCTCAGGGACAACTACCCCCGCTAACTGAAAAATAATTGAAGCGGTAATATAGGGCATTATACCCAAAGCAAAAATAGCGGCATTTGAAAAAGCGCCGCCGACAAATATATCAAACAAACCAAACAGGTTGTCGGAACTTGCTCCCTGAGAAGCCATTTTCAATACTTCCACATCCACACCCGGAACTGTTATATGGGCGCCGATTCTTACGACGACCAATACGCCAAGAGTGAAGAGGATACGCTTCCTTAACTCTTCTATTTTGAATATATTCTGTATTGTTTGTACAAAATTAGCCATTATACGTTACAGTGCCTCCGGCTGATTCAATTTTTTGTTTAGCTGATTCTGAGAATTTATCCGCAACAATATTCAGCGCTGTGTTTAATTCACCGTTGCCAAGTATCTTCAACGGTAACTTTTTCTTTTTTATCACTCCGAGTCCATAAAGTGTATCAAAATCCACTTTATCCTGAAGCTTTTCGCTGTCTACAAGTTCCTGTAAATAGCCAACATTTACTATCTGGTATTCAGTTCTGAATTTGTTATAGAATCCAAATTTTGGTATTCTTCGGTTCAGCGGCATCTGACCGCCTTCAAAACCGAGTGGCTGCCCGAATCCGGAGCGCGATTTCTGCCCTTTGTGCCCGCGGGTGGCAGTTCTTCCGTAACCACTGCCGGTACCGCGTCCTATTCTTCTTTTTTTTGTTTTCGACCCTTCAGGTCTTTTCAAATTTCCCAAATGCTTCATTTTATTTTTCCGTTAATTTATTTTTCGGAAACTTCTTCAACTTTTACTAAATGTTTTACAACTTCGATCATACCGCGAGTCTGGGGATTATCAGGGAGCACATTGTAATTATTAGGGCGTCCCAATCCCATTGCTTCTATAGTTTGTTTCTGCTTTTTCTTTCTTTTAATTACGCTTCTTGTCTGCGTAACTTTTAGATATCCCATTTCTTCACCTGTAAAACGCTTATATAAAATTTAACCGTAAATTACTTTTTCTACCGGAATACCACGTCTTGCCGCAACGGATTGGGCATCTTCCAATTGCATCAATCCCTGCAAAGCTGCTTTCACAGTGTTATGAGGATTGGAAGATCCCAGACTTTTAGTCAAAACGTCGTTAACGCCGGCAAGCTCGAGAACGGCACGAACACCACCGGCAGCAATAACACCGGTACCGGGTGTTGCCGGACGGAGCAGCACTTTGGCAGCACCGAACCGCCCCAATACTTCATGCGGTATCGTGTTTTCCGAGAGTCTTATCTTAATTACATTTTTCTTTGCAGCTTCGGTAGCTTTGGTCACTGCATCTACAACTTCGCCTGCCTTCCCGAGTCCGTAGCCAACGTGTCCGTTTTCATCGCCAACAACCACTATTGCGGAAAAATTGAACCTTCTTCCGCCTTTAACAACCTTGGCGGTTCGTCCTACGTAAACCAGTTTGTCTTTTAACTCGAGCTCTGAAGCTTTTACTTTTGCCACTGTCGATCTCCTTTTTTCGATTTTTCAGGCTAAAAATTTACAAGCGATCTTAAGTTATGGATTATTTTCCATTCATAAGATCACAATTAAAATTGAAGTCCGCCTTTCCGGGCTCCGTCGGCTAATGCTTTCACTCTGCCATGATATAACAAGCCGTTTCTGTCAAAAGAAACACTCTTAATATCGGTTTCCAAAGCTCGTTTAGCAATAGCTTCTCCAACCATTTTACTTTGTTCTACCTTTTTCATTTCCGGTTTTAGCCGATCTTTGATCTCTTTATCCAAAGTGGAAGCTGAAACCATAGTCGTTCCCTCTTCATCATTGATTATCTGAGCGTAAATATGATTCAATGTCCTGGTTACGGTCAGTCTTGGCCGGTCGTGTCTGCCAAATACCGTTTTGCGGACATGTTTTTTTCTTCTTTGAAACCTTGTCTGTTTTAGTGCAAACTTATTCATTTTTTAACACCGATTTAAGTTAAAATTTATGCTGCTGTTTTACCGGCTTTACGCCTGATATATTCACCTTCGTAACGAACGCCTTTGCCTTTATATGGTTCGGGTGGACGCAAGGATCTTATCTTGGCTGCCACCTCTCCAACAAGCTGCTTATCAACACCTGTGACAGTGATGATGTTTTTCTTAGGATCAGCTTCAAAACTAACACCCTCGGGTGGTATGATCAATACCGGATGAGAAAAACCAAGCGAAAGCAGTAACCTATCGTTTCTCATTTCAACCTTGTAGCCAACACCTTCCAGAATGAGTCTTTTTGTAAAGCCCTCGTTTACACCCTGGATAGCATTGGCACTTAGAGCCCTGGCAAGTCCGTGAAGTGCTTTGATCCTTTTGTCTTCACTTTTACGCTCGAAAACAATCTGAGCGTCCTCAAGCTTGTAATCTATCTCTTCAGGCAAATTGATTTGTAATTCACCCTTAGGACCTTTAGCATTCAGGATCCAGTTTTCGATAGTCACATTGACCTTATCCGGTATTTGAATCGGATTATTACCTATACGTGACACAATATCACTCCTTTATGATTTTTACCATACTGAAAACAGAACTTCGCCGCCTAGTTTGTTTTTTCTTGCATGTTTATCGGTCATAACGCCTCTCGAGGTTGAGATGATCGCTATACCAAGACCATTTTTGATCCTCGGCAGTTCCGATACTGATGAATAAACTCGTCTGCCGGGCGTGCTAATTCTTTTGATTTCTCTTATAGCAGGCAGTCTGTTATGATAGCGAAGGGTAATTATGATTTTGCCCTGTACGCCATCATCAATTTTTTCGCAATCGTCGATGAAGCCCTGCTCTTTCAAAATCTCAGATATTGCATACTTGAGTTTTGAATGAGGTATCTCGACAACCTTGTGATTCGCTTTTCCTGCGTTGCGAATCCGCGTAATATAGTCGCTTATTTTGTCAGTTACTGGCATAGTCTTTTCCAGATCGTTCCGGTTACCTAATTAATTAATTATTAAAATATTACCAACTTGATTTCTTAATACCTGGCAATTTGCCTTCGAGCGCCATCTGGCGAAATACATTTCTGCAAAGTCCGTATTTCTTGTAAACGCCTCTGGCGCGGCCAGTTACAATGCAGCGATTTTGTATGCGCGTCGGCGAGCTGTTCCTCGGGAGCTTCTGCAATGCCTCGTAATCTCCTTTGGCTTTTAGCTCTTCGCGCCTAGCCGCATATTTCTCCGCTAATCTCTTGCGTTTTTCATTTCTCGCTATTACGCTGACTCTCGCCATAAACTCACTCTGTTAATTTATTCTAAATCTTTTTTACGAAATGGGAATCCGAACTCAGCCAGAAGCGCATGGGCTTCTTCATCAGTATTTGCTGTCATAACAAATGACACATCAAGTCCGGAAATTTTGCTTACTTTATCCACATCTATCTCAGGAAATATAATCTGCTCTTTGACACCTACTGTATAGTTGCCCCTGCCATCGAAACCTTTATCGGGGAATCCCCTGAAGTCGCGTATACGGGGTGCAGCTATATTGATGAATCTATCAAGGAACTCATACATTCTTGAACGCCGCAGTGTGACTCTGCAGCCTATCGGCATTCCCTGTCTCAGCTTGAAATTCGAGATGGATTTCTTAGCTTTGGTAACCGCAGGGCGCTGACCGGCTATCAGTTCGAGCTCATTAATAGCATTTACTAATAGCTTTTGGTCCATTGCAGCACCGCCCACCCCCATATTGAGAGTTACCTTTTCCAGCCTTGGCACCTGCATTATCGACTTATAGCCGAATTTTTTCATCAAAGAAGGTACTACTTGCTGTTTGTAAAATTCCCACAATCTCGGTGTAGGAACTTCCTTCTGTTTTACGTCTTCAAGCCTTTTGCCTTCAAATTGCATTCCGTCTTGTTTCTTCGACGGCTTTCCTTGTTTTGTCTGAGCTTTTGCCTGTTTTTTATTTTGTTGCTTAGCCATTGTTAACTACTTCGAGTTTATTATAAATCCTTACCATTGGTTTTAGCGTATCTTACCGGAACAGTTTTTCCTTCTCTTTCCTCGAATCTAATACCGACTCTGGTTGGTATTTTATCAGAATCGAGCACCATTAGATTCGAGTAATCAATCGGATGCTCACGTTCCATCCTTCCGCCCTTCTGATTTTGCTGACTGGGGCGCTCATGTTTGATCCTCATGTTTACGCCTTCGACCAACACTTTGTTTCTCTTAGGATAAACTTCGAGAACCCGCCCGGTAAGTCCTTTGTCATTACCGGCTATCACCTCGACCATATCGCCTTTTTTTATTCTCATTTTTTTCATGTTAACACCTTTATATTACTTCAGGCGCAAGTGAAACAATCTTCATAAAATTCTTCTCTCTCAATTCGCGGGCAACGGGACCGAATATACGAGTTCCCTTAGGTTCGCCCAATTGAGTCAGGATTACCGCCGCATTATCATCAAACCGAATGAAGGAACCGTCTTTGCGTCCAACTTCTTTCTTAGTCCTGACAATTACCGCTCGCTGTATGGAACCTTTTTTTACATCTGAATTAGGTATTGCGGATTTCACGGAAACAACAATTAAATCTCCAATGGATGCATATTTTTTGCCGTGTCCGCCAAGGACTCTGATACAGCGCACCCTGCGTGCCCCTGAATTATCCGCTACTTTCAAATTTGATTCTTCTTTTATCATTTCTACCCTTTCTTACTTCGCTCGCTCAACAATATCCAATAAATTCCAGCGTTTCCTTGCACTTAAGGGTCTGTGTTCCTTTATTCTGACAACATCCCCTATGTTGCAGTCATTATTTTCGTCATGTGCCAGAACTTTCCGGCTCTGCTTATAGTACTTTTTATATATTGGATGAGCCACCTGTCGCTCAATTAAAACATTAATTGTCTTATCAGATTTATTGGAAAGTACTTTGCCTTGCATCACCCTTTTGTATCCTTTGCTGTCATCCTTTTTCTTTTCCTCGGATACATCTTCGGTAACTGTCTTAGCATAATCTTCAGCAGCTTTTTCCTCAGCAGCGGGTTCCTCTGCTGCAGGTTCTTGAGTGACCGTTTCTTCAACAGATGTTTCAGTCACTTCCTGCTGCTCCTCAGTTTCAGAAGTTACTTCCTGCTGTTCGGCTTTCTCATCTTTTTGCTGTTCTTCAGCCTGCTGCTGTATTTCCTTTTCCGTAGATTTCTCTTTTTTAGCCATTTTGATTTGCCCGTTCTCGTTCAGTTAAAATTGTTTTCATTCTAGCAATGTCTTTCTTCAGGATCTTTAAATAAGAGGTATCCTGCAATTGCTTTAATGCATGTTGAAAATTCTGCTTTGCAAGAGTTTCTTCCGATTCGCTTAATAATCGGATCAGTTCTTCATTGTTTAATTCTCTCAAATCATATGCTTTACGTGGCTTCATTGTATACCAGATCAGTACGTGATACAAATTTTGTTCTTATTGGTAATTTATGAGAAGCTAATCTCATAGCTTCCTGTGCTCTTGCTTTAGAAACACCATCAACTTCAAATATAATCCTGCCCGGTCTTACAACTGCTACCCAGCCTTCGGGGGTACCCTTACCACTTCCCTGGCGGGTTTCGGCAGGTTTCTTAGTGAACGGCTTGTCAGGGAATACCCTGATCCAAACTTTACCGTCACGTTTCAGATAGCGGTTTATAGCAATTCTAGCTGCTTCTATCTGACGATTGGTCATCCAACACGGCTCTAACGCTTTTAATCCGTAAGAACCGAAATCCACACGCGACCCGCGGTTGGCTTTCCCTTTCATCCTGCCGCGTTGTGTCTTTCTCCACTTTGTCCTTTTTGGCATTAACATGATAATGTTCCGTAATTTAATTCAAAAAATCTGTCAAGCAGTCGTCACAGCACCGGTTTCAAGGATCTCACCTTTACAGATCCAAACTTTCACTCCGATAGTTCCGTAAATTGTGTAAGCTGTTTTCAAGCCGTAATCAATGTCAGCACGCAGCGTATGAAGAGGAATTCTCCCCTCCTTATATTGTTCCGTGCGAGCCATTTCAGCGCCGCCAAGTCTGCCGGAACACATCACTCTGATTCCTTCTGCTCCCATTCTCATAGCTGCTGAAACAGCCTGCTTCATTGCGCGGCGGAAAGAGATTCTTCCCTCAAGCTGTTGGGCGATGTTATCCGCCACTAACAGAGCATCCAGTTCCGGTCTTTTTACTTCGCTGATAAGTATTTTCACAGCTTTTCCTGTTACCTTCTTCAACTCTTCTTCCAACTGGGTAATGTCTTTTCCTGAACGACCGATTATTACGCCGGGTCGTGACGTATTAATGGTTATTCTAAGCTGTTTAGCCGTTCTTTCTACTACTATTCGGGCTATTCCGGCCTTTTTCTTTCTGTTCCTAATATAATTGCGTACCTTAAGATCTTCGGCTATTTTTTCCTTTATATTATGCTCGTCGAACCAGTTAGCATCCCAGTTTCTGATTATTCCTAATCTAAGCCCTATCGGATTTGATTTCTGACCCAATGTTTACTCCTTGATTAATCTTCGTATGTTGATACAATAATTGATAAATGATTTGTTCGCTTACGTATTCTGTAAGCCCTGCCCATCGGTGCAGGTTGAATTCGTTTGATTGTCGGTCCCTGATCAACCCAGACCTTTTTAACAAATATATCTTCCGGGTCCGGCGTATATTCATCATCGACATTAGCGAGATTGGCTATTGCCGAACGAAGTACCATCTCAGCGTCCCGGGCTGCCGATTTAGGCGTAAACCTTAAAATATTCAAGGCTTCATCGGCGCCTTTCCCGCGGATTAGGTCGATAACCAGACGCATTTTCCGCGGTGAAGTTCTTATATATTTTTTTAATGCCTTTGCTTCCATCTTTGACAACTCCGAATAATTTATTTCTTACGTGCTTCTTTTCTATGTCCTGCATGTCCTCTATAGATCCGGGTCGGTGCAAATTCTCCCAGCTTGTGTCCGACAAGATTTTCCGTTATGTAAACCGGTATAAAGTTCTTGCCGTTATGCACAGCTATTGTGTGCCCGACAAAGTCCGGTGTTACCGTCGAAGCTCTGGACCAGGTTTTGATCACTGTTTTCTTGTTCGACTCGTTTAACTTGTCGACTTTCTTCCGTAATTTATGGTGTACAAAAAATCCTTTTTTTAATGAACGAGCCATATTGATTTCCCAGAATTATTTAGATTTCTTTCTTGATCTGATAATATATTTATTAGTTGATTTACGCTTTTTACGAGTCTTGAGACCTTTAGTATATTTGCCCCATGGTGTGGAAGGATGCTGACGACCGCCGCCGGACTTGGATGTGCCTTCGCCGCCGCCCATCGGGTGATCTACCGGGTTCATGGACATACCGCGGGTTTGCGGTTTCACTCCGCGCCAGCGATTTCTACCTGCTTTGCCCAGCAGCACATTCTCATGTTCGGTATTACTGACGGTGCCCAGTGTCGCATAACAATTTGAAGGTATCATTCTTACTTCGCCCGAGGGCATTTTCAACTGAGCATATTTGTCGTCCATACCAACCAGTTGAGCATTCGTACCTGCGCTCCGGGCTAATTGTCCCCCCTTGCCCGGTTTTAATTCTATATTATGAACTATTAAACCCACAGGAATATTCTTTAAAGGAAGAGCATTACCCTCTTTGAATTCCGCATCCGGTCCGGACATTATCTCGGTACCGACTTTCAGTTTGTCAGGTGCAAGTATATACCTGTACTCCCCGTCTTCATATTTTATCAGAGCTATCCTTGCTGTTCTGTTAGGATCGTATTCAATAGTCTCAACGGCAGCCTTCATGCCGATTTTATTTCTCTTGAAGTCGATCTTTCTGTAACGTCTTTTATGCCCTCCGCCGCGATGTCGTGAAGTGATCCTGCCGGTATTATTCCGCCCGCCGGATTTTTTCATCGACTCCAGCAACGGTTTATACGGCTTATCTGTAGTGATCTCCTCAAAAGTGCTCACTGAGTAATGCCGGGTCCCCGGTGTTATTGGTTTTAGATTTCTTAATGCCATTTTGTCATCTAACTATCTTGTTTTAAATAAATTTCGTGTTAAAAAATTCGTATTACGGATTACCGCCCTGTGAAACAAGATCTATTGTCTGCCCTTCTTTCAAAGTTACGTATGCCTTTTTCTTAAGAGGTGTTTTACCTCTCATCATACCATTTCTGGTCATCCTGGTTTTAATTTTTCCCTTAATCCGGGCTGTGCGAACACTAACTACGTCAACTTCGAACATATCTTTAATAGCTCTTTTTATTTCCACTTTATTGGCTTCCGGGTGAACTTCAAACACATACTGGTTTTGTTCCTGAAGTTTCATCGCCTTTTCCGTTATCAGTGGCTGTTTAATTATATTTTTCATCTCACAAGCCCGTTTTATTTGTTAAAATTCTCTACAATAGTATCGACTGCGCCTTTGAAAAGTACTATCTTTTTATGATTTAAAATATCGTATACCGAAATCTTGTCTGCCGGTTGAATTGAAATTCCAGGTATATTCCGAGCAGACATATAAACATTCTTGTCAGCTTGCGGAAGCAATACGAGAGTTTTTTCATTCTGAAGCTCCAGATTTTCGAGAACCTCCGCCATTTGTTTTGTCTTAATCTCATCAAATGTAAAATCCTCAACAATCATAAGATTCTGTTCGGAAGTCCTTAGCGAAAAAGCCGATTTTTTTGCGAGTTTTTTCACTCTTTTCGGCAGCTTTGATTCATATATATAGGGCTGTGGTCCAAATATGGTACCGCCGCCTTTCCACAATGGGGATCTGATAGTACCCGCTCTTGCAGTGCCGCGTCCTTTTTGGCGCCACGGCTTTCTTCCGCCTCCACGCACTTCACGGCGTGCTTTGGTTTTTCTCGTACCTTGCCTGCGATTGGTCAAATGCGCGACCACAGCGCGATGCATTGCGTTTTCGTTTGGCTCAATGCCGAAAACACTTTCCTCCAGATCTATCTGACCCGCAGTCTCTCCACTTTTTGTATAAACATCTACCTGCATTTTACCTGCTACTTATATATTTCTAATACGGAATTTTTATGCCCCGGGATACTACCTTTGAGCAAAATTATATTTTGATCGGGCAAAATATCAATAACTTCGATATTTCTTATGCTGACTTTATCACCGCCCATTCTTCCGGGCATCTTTACGCCTTTGAAAACTTTCGATGGATCTGATGACTGACCTATCGAACCGCCATGTCTCTGTCTATCGGACTGTCCGTGAGTCATCATGCCGACTCCGTGGAATCCATGCCTTTTAACTACTCCCTGAAATCCTTTACCTTTGGATTTTCCTGATATTTTTACCTTATCGCCTTTTCGAAATTGTTCGACAGTCAGTTCCTGACCGATTTCAAAGTCCTGTTTGAAATCCCTGAATTCCTTCAGATATTTCTTGGGTTTTACGCCCACCTTCTCAAAGTGACCTTTTAACGGACGATTAACTTTATTTGCTTTGGTTTCTCCAAAACCAAGCTGTACCGAGGAATATCCGTCGTTATCGACTGTTTTCACCTGAATGACCCGGCAGGGTCCGGCTTCAACAACCGTACATGGCAGCTGCCTGCCGTCATCGGAGAAAATCGTAGTCATCCCTATTTTTTTGCCTAATATTGCGCCGGTCATTTCTTAACTCCTTTATCCTTTAACTTCCACATCGACACCTGCCGGCAGTTCAAGCCTCATAAGGGCATCGATTGTTTTCTGAGTACTGCTGAAAATATCGATCAATCTTTTGTGAATTCTCGCTTCAAACTGTTCGCGTGACTTTTTGTCGACATGAGGCGACCTGTTAACTGTATAAACCGTTCTCTTTGTCGGCAATGGTATAGGTCCTGAAATTACAGCGCCGGTTTGCTTAACTGTACGAACTATACGTTCCGACGACTTATCAATTAGATTATGATCGTACGATTTCAGCTTTATTCTTATTCTTTGTGTTGCCACGTGTCTTACCTCAAGCTATTCTACCAAAAAAATACTCCGGGAAGGATTTCATCCCGGAGAATTTATTATTTTTATTCGATGATATTTGTTACAACACCAGCGCCCACTGTTCGACCTCCTTCGCGAATAGCGAACCTGAGACCTTCTTCCATAGCTACCGGGGTGATAAGCTCAATTGAAAGCTCATCCAAATTATCGCCCGGCATGACCATTTCAACACCGGAGGGAAGTTCCAGTGAACCGGTAACGTCTGTTGTACGGAAGTAGAACTGAGGTCTGTAACCGCTAAAGAATGGTGTATGGCGTCCGCCTTCTTCTTTCTTCAGCACATAGACCTGGGCGTTGAATTTATGGTGAGGCGTAATCGAACCCGGTTTGGCGATAACCATGCCGCGCTCGAGTTCTTTCTTGTCAATTCCGCGAAGCAGCAGTCCGACGTTGTCGCCTGCCTGACCTTCGTCAAGAAGTTTGCGGAACATTTCTACGCCTGTACAGGTTGTTTTCTTCTTCAGACCGAATCCGACGATCTCGACTTCGTCGCTGACATGAACGATGCCGCGTTCGATTCTTCCGGTGCCTACAGTTCCGCGCCCGGTGATTGAGAATACGTCTTCTACCGGCATCAGGAACGGCTTATCAACATCGCGGGCAGGTGTCGGGATGTAATCGTCAATTGCCTGAATAAGCTCGTAAACAGGCTGCAAGCGTTCGTCATCGGTTCCGACACTTTCGTCGGTTCCGGCTTCAAGCCCCTGAAGAGCTGAGCCCTTAACAATCGGAATTTCGTCGCCCGGGAACTTATATGCTGTCAAAAGTTCACGAAGCTCCATCTCGATCAATTCGATAAGCTCGGGATCCGCGATATCAATTTTATTTAGGAATACTACTATTCTGGGTACATCAACCTGGTAGGCGAGAAGAATATGTTCTCTTGTTTGAGGCATTGGTCCGTCGTCTGCTGCGCATACGAGGATCGCGCCGTCCATTTGGGCTGCGCCAGTAATCATGTTTTTGATATAGTCAGCGTGACCCGGACAGTCAACGTGGGCATAGTGCCTTGCTTCTGTCTCGTATTCAACGTGTGCTGTTGCGATTGTTATACCTCTTGCTTTTTCTTCAGGAGCGTTGTCGATTGAGTCGAACGAACGTACTGAAGAGCCCCATCCTTTTTTATGGATAGCCATAGTCATCGCTGCAGTCAACGTCGTTTTACCGTGGTCGACGTGACCAATTGTTCCCACATTTACGTGTGGTTTCGAGCGGTCAAATTTTTCCTTTGCCATTGTAAGATGCTCCTATTTTTTCTAATGCTACTTATTTATTTTATACTACTTAAATTATTAATAAACTAATTAAATGATGTTTTTAACATTTTTTACTGACACGCCCAGACAAGTTTGCCACGAATATCGAATTTTTTTATTAATAGCCTGGATTTTGATTCGCCGCTGTCTCGTAATGAGAGAAGAACATTGAGTATACGGCTCTTCCCTGACTTAGCGAACGAAGACGCGTTACGTAGCCGAACATTTCCGCAAGCGGTGCGGAACCTTTTACAACCTGCATCATTCCTCTTTGCTCTATCCCTTCTACCCTGCCTCTTCTGTGATTCAGATCAGCTATTATATCGCCCACATATTCTTCCGGTGATACGATCTCTAGATAGAAAACTGGTTCGAGCAATACCGGTCTTGCTTCTCTGCAAGCGTCTTTAGCGGCTATCGATGCAGCTGCTTTATATCCCAGTTCGGTGCCGTATTCTTCGTTGTAAGGCGCATCGAGCAGAGTGACCACAACGCCGATCATGGTATATCCTTTCGGACCGACTTGAAGAGCGTCTCTGGCGCCCTTCTCGATATGAGGTAAATAGTAATCCGGCAGTTCTTCATTATTAATTTGATTATTAACTTGTATACCTGAACCCCGTTCACCGGGTTTTACTCTCACTTTTACAAGCCCAAACTGATTTTTACCGGCAGCCTGTTTTTCGAATTTTCCTTCTTTTTCAATGGTTCCGGTTATCGTTTCGCGGTATGCAACCTGTGGATTACCTACCCTTGTTTCCAGACCGAATTCCCGTTTGATCCGTTCCACAACCACTTCGAGGTGTAGTTCGCCGACGCCGCTGATAATGATCTGATTACTTTCATCATCCAATCGATAGTGTAATGTCGGATCCTCGTCGGAAATTTTTTGCAGCGTGTCAAGCAGCTTTTCTTGTTCCGGCATTGTCTTGGCTTCTATCGCCATATTGATTACCGGTTCTGAAAATCTGATCTTCTCATAAAGAATAGTATACTTCGAATCGCTCAGAGTATCTCCGGTTTTGGTAAATCTCAAACCGGGTATTGCCACAATATTTCCGACAGTTGCTTCCTGGATTTCTTCCCGTCTGTTCGCGTGCATTTTCAGAATCTTCAGTATCTTCTCTTTCTTGCCGAGGGCAACATTTTCAACCGATTGACCTACTTTTACGCTGCCGGAATAAATCCTTATGAAGGTGACTTTTCCGACAAACTTATCGGTCATTACTTTGAATGCCAGAGCCGAAAACGGCTCGTCCGCACTTGCATTCCGCTTGATCTTTTTATCAGGTTTCTGCGGATCAAAGCCGGTGAAAAACTTAACCTCGGGCGGCGATGGCAAATAATCTATCACCGCATCGAGAAGAGGCTGCACGCCGATATATTTCAATGATGAACCGCAGAGCACAGGGACAATCTCAAGATTCATAGTGCCTTTTCTTAATCCCTGTTTAATTTCCGCTTCGGATAATTCTCCTGTCGAAATATATTTGTCGAGCAGTTCATCATCATTCTCTGCGGCTGATTCGATCATTTCGGCTCTGTATTGCTGCGCTTCTTCGAGCAATTCTTCAGGAATTTCCTCTTCTTCGACATTCAAGCCGAAGGTTTCCTGATCGAAGTACAGAACTTTCATTTTAATAAGATCGATCACAGCCTCGAAAGAATCTTCAGCCCCGACGGGAATCTGAATCGGAACAGGCTTTGTGTTTAGCCGCTCTTTCATCATGTCGATGACTTTCTTGAAATCAGCGCCGAGTCTGTCCATTTTATTGACGTAGGCAATTCGGGGGACTTCATATTCATCCGCCTGATGCCAGACAGCCTCGGATTGAGGTTCGACGCCTCCTACAGCGCAAAAGATAGCGATCATGCCGTCCAAAACTCTGAGAGATCTCTGCACTTCGGCAGTGAAATCAACATGTCCGGGCGTATCTATCAGATTGATCTGATAATCATGCCAGTGACAGGTGGTAGCGGCAGAGCCAATAGTAATGCCTCTTTCTTTCTCTTGATCCATGAAGTCCATGAATGCCGTACCTTCATCAACCTGCCCTATCTTGTGCACTCTGCCGGTATAGTAAAGAATACCTTCAGTGGTAGTCGTTTTACCGGCATCGATATGAGCGGCTATGCCGATGTTTCTTATCTTCGATATTTCTGTTAACCGTGACATTTTTGTCAGGCCGATCTATTGACAAAGAACATAATATCTTACCATTTAAAGTGGGCAAAAGCTTTATTGGCTTCCGCCATTCTGTGAGTATCTTCTTTTTTCTTAACTGCGGATCCTTCGCCATTGGCAGCGGCAATGAATTCCGCCGCCAGCCTTTGAGCCATAGACTTATCTCTTCTCTGCATTGCGTAAGTCTTTAACCATCTTATCGCAAGAGCTGTTCTTCTGTTTTCACGAACTTCGACAGGCACCTGATAAGTGGCGCCTCCAACTCTACGGGAACGAACTTCGATAACAGGAGCTGCATTGCCAAGAGCTTTCTTGAATATATCCATCGGCTCCTGTTTGGTTTTTTCCTCGATAATGTCAAATGAATCATACAGGATCTTTCGGGCTTTGTTCTTCTTGCCCATCATCATGATATTATTGACAAATTTAGTAATCGTCACATCCTTAAATTTCGGATCCGCTTCTACTATATTTTTTTCAGCTCTGCGTTTTCTCATTTTTTTTACTTACAAAATTTTTGACTTCATCATTTATTTTTTAGGTTTCTTAGTTCCGTATTTTGATCTGCCCTGGCTGCGTCCTTCAACGCCCTGTGTGTCCGCCGATCCGCGAATAACGTGATAGCGAACGCCGGGCAAGTCCTTCACTCTGCCGCCTCTAACATAAACTATTGAGTGTTCCTGCAGGTTGTGCCCTTCTCCCGGAATATATGCAGTAACTTCATGACCTGATGTAAGTCTTACACGAGCAACCTTTCTGAGAGCCGAGTTAGGCTTCTTCGGGGTCGTTGTATATACTCTCGTGCAGACACCTCTTCTTTGAGGACATTCCTTTAATGCAGGCGATTTTTTCTTTTCTTTTATCTGCTTCCTGCCTTTGCGTATTAACTGACTTATCGTAGGCACTATTACTCTACTTTATTAATGTTAAACATATTACTTTTGTAAAATGACAGAGCTAACAAAATTAAAAAACTTTTTTCTTAATGTCAAATCTATTTTCAAAAAAATCATTTTTTTAATTATGCTGCCCGTTTTTTCTTTCCTTATAATCATTTATTATCTCTTCCTGAATACTCTGCGGGGCTTGAGCATATTTCAGGAATTCCATAGTGAATTCGCCCTTGCCCTGAGTTGCCCCGCGTAAATCTGTGGAATATCCGAACATTTCCCTAAGCGGCACCTCGGCTTCTACAGTGACATATCCGTTATCCAGAAACGTATTAACGATAATTCCTCTTCGCTGATTGATCTGCCCTATCACTATACCCTGAAATTCTTCCGGCGCGGAAGTTTCCAGCTTCATGACCGGTTCCAGTATAACAGTTTTAGCCTTTTTAAGAGCTTCTCTCATTGCTGCTTTTGCAGCAGTGTTAAAAGCCTTTTCCGATGAATCAACGGGGTGTGTCTGCCCATCATTAAGTACTACTTTCACTCCCACTATCGGCTGCTCAATTGAAAACCCTTCGGTCAGTTGATCTTCGAAACCTTTTTCACATGAAGGTATATATTCTCTTGGTATTGAACCGCCAACTACATCATTTACAAATTCGAAATGGTCTTCTCCTTTGGCTTCTATTGGTTCAATGTAACCCTGTACTCGGGCGAACTGTCCCGCGCCGCCGGTCTGCTTCTTGTGGATATAATCAAAATCGGCTCTTTTAGTAATTGCTTCACGATAAGCAACTTTCGGGCGCCCAACATTGATTTCGCAGTTATATTCTCTTTTGATTCTTTCAATATATATTTCAAGATGAAGCTCGCCCATTCCTCTGATAAGAGTCTCGCCGCTTTCTTCGTCGCGTCTGACCTGGAATGTCGGATCTTCCTTCATGAACCTGTTGAGTGCTTTTGAGAAGTTGACCTGGTCGGTCCGCTTTTTCGGTTCAACTGATAATTCCATAACCGGAGCAGGTACATACATTGACTCCATCGTATAATTCAATGTCCCATCCGTGAAAGTATCACCGGAAGTACAATCTACGCCAAACATAGCTGCAATGTCGCCAGCCTGAACTTTATCGACATCATTCATAGTGCTGGCATGCATCCTGATAAGTCTGGGCACCTTGATTTTATCATTATTTCTTGTATTAATAATATTATCGCCTTTTGCGATAGCTCCCTGGTATACTCTCATATATGTCAACTGTCCGTATCTGCCGTCTTCAAGTTTAAAAGCATTTGCCACTAAAGGCTTGTCAGACTCTGATGACAACTGAACTTCCTCTTCATGATTATTCATGTCAAGAGCATAATTTGTAACTTCATCAGGGCTTGGCAGATATAGACCAACCGCATCCAGCAGTGTTTGAATACCTTTATTTTGCTTTGCCGAGCCGATTATTATTGGTGTAATATATTGTCCAATCGCAGCTTTTCTGATAGCCGGAATTAGTTTATCGGTGGTTACTTCTTCTTCAGCAAGGAATTTCTCCGCAATATTATCATCGAAATCAGCCATTGCTTCAACTAATTTCATTCTCCTTTTGGCAGCTTCCTCAGCCAAATGCTCAGGTATGTCTTTTTCTACAACTTTTTCGCCGTATTCACCTTCATAATAGACTGCTTTATATTTAAGCAGGTCAATAACACCTTCAAAATGGTCTTCAAGACCAATAGGCATTGTCAGAGGTACAGGTCTGTGGTTAAGTTTTTCTTCAAGCTGGGAAATTACCTTATCCGGGTTAGCCCCTGACCTGTCAACTTTATTTATGAAAGCAATTCTCGGAACATTGTATCTGCGCATCTGCCGGTCGACTGTTATGGACTGACTCTGCACTCCGGCTACTCCACACAGAACAAGCACCGCTCCGTCAAGCACACGCAGTGCACGTTCAACTTCTACCGTAAAATCGATATGACCGGGAGTGTCAATAAGATTTATCTCAAAATCCCCCCATTTGCAGTTTGTAGCTGCTGATTGGATTGTTATGCCTTTCTCACGCTCAAGGTCCATAGAATCCATCGTAGGTCCTTGCCCGGTCTTGTCGCGGATCTCTATGATCTTATGTATCTTTCCCGTGTAAAACAATATCCTCTCACTAAGGGTAGTTTTACCCGAATCTATATGAGCGGCTATGCCTATGTTCCTTAAATTTTTAATGTCGGACATTTTATCACACCATTAAAATGTGTTTATTTAAGACTAATAGTTTATTGTACATATGATTTTTACAGATTAGGTGTAACGAGACTTACAGAATATTATTTTAAAAATAATTGTTAAGAATTAATTAATTTTGTATATTAGTTAGTTTTTTACACTTTATTTATGCTTATAAATCCCAATTCAATCGATCAACAGCTTTAAACCATTTTATTATAAAAGTTTAACGGAAAACAGAAAGGATTATTATAAACCCGTCATCATTTTAGAAGAACAACCCCGTAAAGCCTTCGGCTTCGCTCCCCTCCTTAATAAAGAGGGGAAAAAAAGGGGTGGTTAATTTCTTAGGGTTAAATTGTTTATGCTAATGAATGAATAATCTAATGAAAAATATGTGATAAAGGGTGGGTAGATGTGCCGTATATGAAGTCCGGAGTTTTGATTAAGTGAGGGAGGCTGACTCATAAGCACTAAATTTTGTGTAACATCCTTTTTAGCTCAGTGAGGGAACCAGTATTCATCAGATTCCTGCCCTGCTAAAGCAGGATCTAAAGACATTCGCAGGAATGACTTTTCTATACTTTTGGGTCAGCCTCGACGAGGAAAAGAGTTGTTGCAGAAGTATCATTCTTGAAGTGCAGATGTAAGACCAAAAAAAAGCCGCCCCTGCAAAGGACGGCTTATTATATTCTTACTTAAGATCAGCTGCTATTTAATTTCAACGGATTCTTCTTCTGGTTTTTCAGGCTGTTGACCGTCTCCTGCAGCCGGTTCTTTCTCTTTTTCTTCCTGAATTTCTTCCTCAGATTTTCTGCCGAAAATATTACCGATCTCGCTTTCGATTCTCATAGTTTGATAAGGTCTTAAACCGGTACCGGCGGGAATGAGCTGTCCGAGGATGATATTCTCTTTCAGACCGATGAGATTATCAATCTTGGCTGCCACGGATGCATCGGAAAGAACCCTTGTTGTCTCCTGGAATGATGCTGCGGACAACCAGCTTTCCGTAGTCAATGATGCCTGTGTGATGCCAAGCAGAATCGGTTCGGCAATTGCCGGTTCAGCAGGTTGGAATTCGACCTTGTCGACTTTCTTGCGTTTCAATTCTGTGTTAACTTCACGGATCTTTCGCTTGGTTACAAGCTGATTCTCTCTGAACTTGGATTCCGAAGGCTCGGTTACGGCTGCCATATTCTTGAGTTTCTGGTTTTCATCCAGGAATCTGACTCTGTCAATATGATCATTCTCAAGGAATGAGGAATCGCCTGAGTCGATTATCTTCACTTTCTGAAGCATCTGGCGAACGATAACCTCTATGTGCTTGTCATTGATACGCACACCCTGCATTCGGTAGACTTCCTGGATCTCATTTACGAGATATTCCTGCACAGCATTGGCACCCATGATCCTGAGGATGTCGTGAGGATTAATCGGACCTTCTGTCAGTCTATCGCCTGCGCGAACGAAATCTTCTTCCTGAACAAGGATATGTTTACCGATGGGGACAGCGTATTCAATCTTTGTTTTTTCATCCAAACTTGTAACCATCAATATTCTCTGACCGCGCTTCTGTTTCTCGAAGGATACCAGTCCGTCGATATCAGAAACATCTGCGGGATTCTGTGGTGCGCGTGCTTCGAACAACTCGGTAACCCTTGGCAGACCACCGGTAATGTCACGCATTCTACCCAGATCTCTGGGGATTTTGACCAGCGGCGTTCCCACACCTACCATATCCGCATCATCAACACGGAGCTGTGCGCGTGTAGGTACATTGTATGATTTCAAGACATTATCGTCGTCATCAACTATCTCAATTGTCGGGGATTTAGTCCTGTCTTTGGAGTCAATAACTTCTTTAGTCTGGTGACCGGTTGTCTCGTCATTCACCTCTCTGTAAGTTATGTTGGGAGCGAGGTCCACATAACGAATGCGGCCCGTTTCTTCCGTAATAATAGTTGTATTATACGGATCCCATTCATAGATCATCTCGCCTTTCTTAACATGCTGTCCGTCTTTAACCTTGAGAACAGCGCCATAAGTAACGTCATATTTGGTTAAAGTACGGTTGCTATCGGGATCAACAATATTTATAACACCGCTGCGGCTTACAGCCACGGTAATTTGTTCGGTATCACCTTCGTAGCTGACAGTTCTCATATTTTCAAACTTTATCATTCCGTCGAATTTGGCTGTCACTGATGACTGTGATGCAACCAGCATAGCAGTACCACCGGTATGGAATGTACGCAGTGTCAACTGTGTACCCGGTTCACCGATAGACTGTGATGCAATTGTACCAACAGCTTCACCAACGTCAACGAGTTTGCCTGTTGCAAGGTTTCTGCCGTAGCACTTGGCGCAAACACCCTGGCGGGATTCACATGTAAGTACTGAACGTATCAATACTGATTCAACGGATGTATTTTCAATTTTATGTGCAAGGTCTTCATCAATTGTCTGACCAGCAGTTACTATAATCTCTTCTGTCAAAGGATCGACAACGTCCAGCAAGGCTACTCGTCCGAGTACACGTTCAAACAGCGGCTCTTTGACTTCTTCTCCGTCTTTGAGAGCTGACATCTCTACACCGCGGATAGTGCCGCAGTCATGCTCGGAAATGATAACATCCTGAGCCACATCATGCAATCTTCTTGTCAGATAGCCGGCGTCAGCAGTTTTAAGAGCCGTATCCGCAAGTCCCTTACGGGCGCCGTGAGTTGAAATGAAGTACTCGAGAACCGACAGACCTTCTTTAAAGTTCGAAATAATCGGGTTTTCAATCAATTCACCGGTCGAACCTGATAGTGATTTCTTAGGCTTAGCCATAAGACCGCGCATACCGGCCAACTGACGGATCTGCTCTTTCGAGCCGCGTGCCTGAGAATCGAGCATCATCCAGAATGTATTGAAGCCCTGCAGGTCGCGGGACAGTTCGGAATATAATCTGTCGGCAATTCTGTTGGTTGCTGTTGACCAGTTATCAATAATTTTATTATATCTTTCACCGCTGCTTATAACACCCTGACGATAGGCATTTTCAATCTCATCGATTTTCTTCTGAGCGGAGTTGATTATCTTCATTTTGTCTTCAGGGACGACTACGTCGGCGATACTTACTGAAAGTCCGCCCTTAGTCGCGTAATTAAAGCCTGTATCCTTCAATGCATCAAGGAATTCTACAGTCTTCGCAAGTCCGACTTTCCTGAAGCACAAGCCGATAATCTGTCTTATACGCTTTTTCGCCAATAATTCATTTATAAATCCAAGTTCGTCGGGGAGTATCTCGTTAAACAGAAGCCTTCCAACTGTAGTTTCGAGGTGAGTTCCCTCTCTGCGAACTTTGATCTTTGCATTAAGATGAACAGCGCCGCTGTTATGCGCGATTATGACTTCTTCCGGAGACGCGAATACTTTACCTTCTCCTTTTACACCGCGTTTTACCTTGGTCATATAATACACGCCAAGGACCATATCCTGAGATGGTACGGCAATCGGGTCGCCGTTCTGCGTATGCATAATATTATGCGGAGCAAGTATCAGAAGCAATGATTCAAGCTGAGCTTCAAAGCTCAATGGCACGTGGACAGCCATCTGGTCGCCGTCGAAGTCAGCATTGAACGCCGTACATACCAATGGATGCAATTGAATGGCTTTACCTTCGATAAGTCTCGGCTGGAATCCCTGGATACCAAGCCTATGAAGTGTAGGAGCACGATTTAAGAGAACAGGATGTCCTTCTATCACTTTTTCAAGGATATCCCACACTTCGTTGGTTTTCCTTTCAACCATTTTTTTTGCACTCTTCACAGTTTTAACGTGACCGCGTTCTATCAGTTTCCTGATAACAAAAGGTTTGAACAGTTCCACAGCCATATCTTTCGGCAAACCGCACTCGTGCAGCTTAAGCTCGGGACCGACGACAATCACCGACCTTCCTGAATAGTCAACTCGCTTACCGAGAAGATTCTGGCGGAATCTACCGGTTTTGCCTTTGAGGGTATCTGCAAGTGACTTAAGGGCACGCTGGGATTCGCTTCGAACTGCCCTGCGGCTGTTATCAAACAATGCATCCACTGATTCCTGAAGCATTCTTTTTTCATTACGAAGGATAACTTCAGGCGCTTTAATATCAATAAGTCTTTTCAGCCTGTTATTTCGAATAATAACTCTTCTGTAAAGGTCATTCAGGTCAGATGTAGCAAACCTTCCACCTTCTAACGGTACAAGGGGTCTTAGATCCGGCGGTGTAACAGGTATTACGTCAAGGACCATCCATTCCGGATGATTTGCATATTCATTTTTATTATCAGTGCGAAATGCATCAAGTATCCTTAATCTTTTGAGAATATCGGATTTCTTCTGTTGTGAATTCTCAGTTTTAAGCCTTTCCTTCAAAGCGTAATAGTCATTTTCCGGATCAACTCTTTTCAGCAATTCTTTGATGGCTTCGCCTCCGATAAGTGCTATGAACTTATTAGAATCATCATCATCAAGCGTATGATCCTCGGGGGCAAGCGAATCCATAACTTCAAGATATTGCTCCTCAGTCAGGAGGTCTTTGGTTTGCAGACCGGTTTTACCCGGCTGAACTACAATATAAGATTCGTAGTAAACGATTCTTTCAATATCTTTCGTAGGCATACCCAGCACTGCGCTGATCTTGCTTGGCAGTGTTCTTAAAAACCAGATGTGCACAACAGGCACAGCCAGCATGATATGCCCCATTCTCTCCCTTCTAACTGACTTCTGAGTAACTTCTACACCGCATCTGTCGCAAACTATTCCTTTGTACCTTATGCGTTTATATTTACCGCAGGCACATTCCCAATCCCTTATAGGACCAAATATTTTCTCACAGAATAATCCGTCCTTTTCCGGGCGGAAAGACCTGTAATTAATGGTTTCCGGTTTAGTCACTTCACCATGTGAACGATTCAGAATATCGTCAGGTGAAGATATCTTGATTGAAATGTTCCTGAAGCCTTGTCTTGGTATTGATTGAGATTGCATCAGAATTTACTCCTATTTCAGAACAATTTTATTTTTTTCTATTCAGTAATATATGTCTAATTGTTTGAATATTTATAAATCACTCAATTTTTATATCCAAACATAAGCCCTGAAGTTCTCTTACCAGAACATTAAATGATTCAGGTATATTCGGGTTAGGCATATTTTCGCCTTTTACTATAGTTTCGTACATTTTGGCTCTGCCATGAACATCATCGGACTTCATTGTCAGCATCTCCTGCAATGTATGAGCCGCGCCATAAGCTTCAAGCGCCCATACTTCCATTTCGCCAAGTCTCTGTCCGCCAAACTGCGCTTTTCCTCCCAGCGGCTGCTGAGTAATAAGCGAGTAAGGACCAATCGACCGGGCATGTATTTTGTCTTCAACAAGGTGAGACAATTTGAGCATGTAAATATAGCCTACCGTTATCGACTCGTCGAACGGCTCGCCGGTATATCCGTCACAAAGAGTTGTTTTACCGGACCTTGGCAAACCAGCTTTTTCAAGATAATCACCAACTTCATCCCAGTTTGCACCGTCGAATATCGGCGTTGCAAAACTTACGCCTAATTTCTCACCTGCCCAGCCAAGAGCTGTTTCATAGAGCTGACCAAGATTCATACGTGAAGGCACACCCAGGGGATTCAGTACGATGTCGACAGGAGTTCCATCCGGCAGGAATGGCATGTCTTCGACGGGCACTATTTTGGAGATAATACCTTTGTTACCATGGCGTCCAGCCATTTTATCGCCCACCTGCAGCTTGCGTTTCTTAGCTACGTATACTTTAGCCATCTGCAAAATGCCCGGCTGCAATTCGTCGCCTGTTGCGAGTTTGTTTTTCTCGGCACGGAAATCCGCTTTCATGTCATTACGAGTATGAGTGTAATGGTGCAAGATCTCTCTGAGAAGATCCATTGTCTCTTCATCTTCGACAATATCTTCATCAAACTTCAACAACTCTGGCTTGAGTAATTTTTCATTATATTTCTCAATTAAAACACCCGGTGCAATTTTTGTTCCGCCTCTAAGGACAGTGACACCATTGCTGAGTTTCATTCCGAGAACTTTCTTACCGTCGAGAACTTTTTCCATTCTCTGAACGACTTCTCTGTCCAATTCCTTGATCTTTTTCTTCTCGCGAACGTCAACTTCTTCCTGGCGTTTCTTTTCTTCGGCTCTTTGTTCCTTGCTCAGCGTCAAAAGCCTTCTGGTGAAGAGTTTCGTATTGATGACAATACCTCTCAAACCGGGTGTAGCTTTAAGCGAAACATCCTTAACATCCCCTGCTTTATCACCGAAGATAGCCCTTAAAAGCTTCTCTTCAGGGGTAGGATCTGTCTCACCTTTTGGTGTAATTTTACCAATCAGAATATCTCCTTCATGAACACTGGCTCCTACTCGGATAATTCCGTCTTCATCGAGTTCTTTTGTTGCATCTTCGCTAACGTTAGGTATTTCACGGGTAAATTCCTCTTCGCCGCGTTTTGTATCGCGTACCTGAAGTGTAAATTCTTCAATATGTATGGAGGTGAAAACATCTTCCGCTACCAGCCGCTCAGAAACGATGATAGCATCCTCAAAGTTATATCCCCTCCAAGGCATGAACGCGCAAAGGATATTCTGACCAAGAGCCAGTTCACCCTGATCTGTGCCTGCACCGTCGGCAAGGGGCTGTCCTTTCTTGACTTTCTGTCCGGCTCTTACGATCGGTTTTTGATTAACGCAGGTATCCTGGTTCGTTCTGAAGAATTTCAGCAGAGGATATTCAACCCTTTCCTTCTTCTTGAATTTCGTTAATCTCTCTCTGTCATCTCTGGTATCTTCATAGCTTACTCTGATATAATCCGAGCATACATATTCAACAACACCATCTTCCTCGGCAAGGATCAATGTACGCGAATCCTTGGCAACTCTTGCTTCCATTCCGGTTCCAACAACCGGGGCAGTCGGACGCAGCAACGGTACTGCCTGCCGCTGCATGTTAGAACCCATAAGAGCTCTGTTAGCGTCATCATGGTCAAGAAAAGGTATAAGTGAAGCCGCAGGGCTTGTTATCTGATCCGTAGAGATATCCATTAAAGTGATATTCTTCGGATTTGTGATAATGAAGTCTCCGGCTCTTCTTGCTCTGATCCTGTCAACTGCAATATTACCATCATCATCTAATGGAGTAGATGCAGGCACAATCATTTCATGATCTTCCTTTTCAGCGGCAAGATATACTATCTCGTTTGTTATTTTACCATCCTCTACTCTGCGGTAGGGCGTTTCAATAAAGCCAAGCTCATTTATACGGGAATGTATAGCCAGAGATGATATCAAGCCAATATTTGGTCCTTCAGGCGTCTCGATCGGACAAAGCCTGCCGTAATGTGTATAATGAACGTCACGAACCTCAAAACCGGCTCTCTCTCTTGTAAGACCACCCGGTCCAAGGGCTGATGTCCTTCTTTTATGTGTAAGCTCAGCCAGCGGATTCGTCTGATCCATGAATTGAGACAACTGATTAGTACCAAAGAACTGATTAATTACCGAGCTTATCGTTCTGGCATTCACCAGTTCGGACGGTGTTAAATTTTCGCCGTCATGAATACTTAATCTTTCTTTTATCGTTCTTGCCATCCTTGCAAGACCAATATTGAACTGTGCCGTAAGCTGTTCACCAACTGTTCTTACGCGGCGGTTACCCAGATGGTCAATGTCATCACCGGTCTGCTTTCTGTCATGCAGTTCAATAAGCTTTTTGATAATAGCAACGAAGTCTTCAGTTGTCAGTGTTGTATGTTCAAAAGGAATATCCAGCTTAAGCTTGTCATTAATTCTGAATCTCCCCACTATCCCCAGATCATACCTCTGCGAATTGAAGAACAATTTATCCAATAATCCTTCGGCAGTTTCAAGATCAGGCGGATCACTTGAACGAAGCTGTCTGTAAATTGCTTCCAGTGCATCTTCGCGTGTTCTTGAAGTATCTTTGATCAAAGTCTTGGCTATAACCGGTTCATCTGTTGGGTCCTGATATGTAAACAATCTTAGACCCGCCAACTCTGAATTTTTCATCATCTCGAGAAGCTGCTCATCAATGATCATATCGCGATTAGCGATAATCTCACCGGTAGCCATATCAATAACATCGGAAGCTATCCTTCTGCCAATGTGCTCTTTTCCAAGATCATTCTTGTCAACATCTTCAGCGAGTTCGAATAGATTTATGATTTCTTCATCAGATGAAAAACCTAATGCACGAAGCAGTGTTGTTACAGGGAATTTCTTCTTCCGGTCTATATATGCATACATGATTTCATGAATATCAGTGGTAAATTCCACCCATGATCCGCGGAAGGGAATTATTCTTGCCGTATGAATCCTGGTTCCGTTTGGATGGAGTGCATCATCAAAGAAAACACCGGGGGATCGGTGTATCTGGCTGACGATAACACGTTCCGCGCCATTTATAATAAAAGTTCCGCGCGGTGACATCGCCGGAATATTACCAAGATATACTTCCTGTTCGACTGATTCAATGTAATCTTCGGAATCCTTATCAGCTTTACTGGATAATCTTAACCTTGCTTTTAGAGGTTTCGCATAAGTTAGTTCCCGCTCTCTGCACTCTTCCTCGGAGTATTTGGGCTTTTCAATGTCATAATCTATGAACTCCAACTGAAAGACTGCCGAAGCATCTTCAATTGGAAAATTACTTTCGAAAGCCGCCTGCAAACCAACAGGTTTTCTCTTTGTTGGCGGTGTTTCTTCCTGAAGAAAATCGTCGTAAGCTGACAATTGAACATTTAAAAGATCCGGGTAAATTGATTCTTTTTGGGTTTTTGCAAAATTAATTCTGTTCCTGAGTCTCTCGATCGCGGAATCGCTTTGCAAAATTCTTTCCGGATGCTCATCTCGTTTTAGTTTGTCAGAAGTGCTGTTGACTCCCACGTCACACCTCCTGTATTGTATTAAAGAAAAATAGGACTTTTTGACAATACTCTTACAAAGCACTGTCAAAAAACCCTATGTTTTTTGTTTTTTCATCAATAAATGTGTATCTTTTGTTTTTATCAACGGGAAAATTTCCGTTAAATTTTATTTCTGGAAAAATTTATCTTATCACAAAAAAATAACCCACGGAAAGCGGCTTTTTAGCCGCTTTCCTGTTTATACTGTTGCTTCGATATTTTTTACTTAAGTGTAACTTTCGCTCCTGCTTCCTCGAGTTTCTTCTTCATCTCTTCAGCTTCTTCTTTGGTTACCTGCTCTTTAACCAGCGAAGGTGCACCTTCAACCAGTTCTTTAGCTTCCTTCAATCCAATATTCGTGAGCTCTCTGACAGCCTTGATAACCTGAAGTTTCTGAGCTCCGATATCGGTCAATTCAACATCGAATTCAGTTTTTTCTTCTTCCTGCTGAGCTTCGCCTGCTTCTGCGGGTGCGCCGCCGGGCATGGCTCCGCCCATCATCATCGGGGCTGCAGCAGATACGTCAAATTCGTCTTCAAGTTTTTTCTTCAACTCTGCTGCTTCGCCAAGTGTCAGATTCGAAATATCTTCAAAAAGTTTATCTACTTTTTCAGACATTATAATACTCCTGATTTAATTTGCAAATTATTCAATTCAATTTTACGCTGCGTCTTTTTTCTTCGCGACTTCTTCAATCACTGAACCAAGATCCCTCATCACGGCATTGATCGAATTGACAATACCTGCGGCAGGATCATTGACAGCTTTCACGATTCCTGAAACCGGCGAAGACAGACTCAATACAATACCGGCTATCAAGTCTTCACGGGAAGGCAGCTTGGTGATATCTTCAAGTTTTCCTCCCTCGTAATACTGTCCTTCAATAATTGCAGCTTTTAATTGAGGGAGTTTATGCTTGTCCTGGAAATTCTTGATTACTCTTGAAGGTTCAACAGGATCAGTATAGCCAAAAGCTATTCCCGACATCCCCGTCAAATCTTCATCAGTAAGCTCGAATCCTCCTACTTCGTCAATGGCGTGTTTGATCAAGGTGTTCTTAGCAACCTGGTAATCCACCCCTTTATCACGCAATACCGTTCGGAACTCCACTGAATTCTCCACAGTCATTCCTCGATAATTAACTAGATAAAGCCCTGTGGTCTTGCTAAGTTTTTCAATCAGACCATTAACGATCTCTTTTTTCTTTTCTCTTGTGATCATCCCGCTTTTACCGTTTTTTATATTTAATCTTTAATTCGCAGACAGCAACAGAGTGACCGTGGTCAAACTGAGAAGCATTTGCCGCCTATTAACTAAAGAGTACGTAATAGACTAAATTATTCCGCTGTTTTTGTAAGTGTGTTCTCATTGACGTTAACACCTGGTCCCATTGTGGAACTAAAATAAACATTTTTAATATACTTGCCTTTTGCGGCTGATGGTCTTGCTCTTAGAATCGTTGAATAGAATGTTGCAAGATTCTCTTTCAGTTGATTTATGTCAAATGAGCATTTCCCGACTGAAGCATGTATATTCCCTGTTTTGTCCACTCTATATTCAATTTTTCCTGCTTTGACTTCCTGAACAGTCCGTGCTATATCAAATGTTACCGTTCCGCTCTTTGGATTAGGCATTAAGCCTCTGGGACCTAATATTTTACCAAGTTTTCCTGCCTGAGCCATGACATCCGGGGCAGCAATAACAACATCTACTTCAGCCCAACCGCCCTGGATTTTCTCGACATATTCATCCAGTCCGGCGTAATCGGCTCCTGCATCAAGAGCTTCCTGATCCTTCGGAGGTTTGCACAGGACCAATACACGTACCGTTTTACCAGTGCCGTGGGGAAGAGATACTGTTCCCCGAATCATCTGATCAGCTTTTCTCGGATCAACTCCTAAACGAATAGCAATCTCGAATGATTCGTCAAAATTTGCAGTCGCTTTATTCTTGACCAGTGATACAGCCTCCTCAAAAGTGTATTTCTTATCCAGGTCAAGATCTTTGGTCAATGCATTATACCTTTTTCCGTGCTTTTTCATTTTCTCACAATCCGATATTTATATTAAATTTTATTTCTCTTTAAATAATATGCCCATACTGCGAGCCGTACCTTTTACCATATCCACCGCCGTTTCCATGCTGGCGGCATTAAGATCATTTTCCTTGATCTTTACAATTTCCTCGCACTGTTTTCTGGTTACCGTAGCCACTTTGGTTTTGTTCGGTTCGGCTGAACCGGAATTGATTTTGGCAGCCTTTTTCAAAAGAACCGATGCCGGCGGCGATTTGATAATGAATGTAAAAGTCTTATCAGTATAGAATGTTATAACACAAGGTAGTATCATACCTTTTTCTTCTTTCTGTGTTTGCGCATTGAATTTTTTCACAAATTCCATACCGTTGAGACCACGCTGTCCGAAAGCAGGACCTACCGGCGGTGCCATCGAGGCTTCTCCCGCCTTCAACTGCAATTTGAACATACCCGCAACTTTCTTTGCCATTTTTTCTTTCCGCTCTTTAAATTAAAATTAATGATTCTCTAATTCAACCTGTCCGAAATCGAGTTCAACAGGTGTTTTCCTGCCCAGGATCCCGACTTCGACCTTAAGTTTTTGCTTTTCATTATTTACTTCTTTTACAGTACCGCTGAAACTTGAAAACGGACCGTCGATAACCCGCACGGGATCACCTTCGGCAAATGATGTTTCAATCGTAGCGATGCTTTTTCTTTCTTCCACTCTGCCTATTATTCTTTCTATCTCATGTGGGCGCAAAGGCACGGGCTCTTGCCTCCTGCCGACAAAACTTACCACCGACGGAAGATTTGAAATTATCTCCTGAATCTTTTTGTCCATTATCACTTTTGCCAGAATATACCCGGGAAGAAAGTTCTTCGTTTTGGTCTTTCTCTTTCCCTGTCTTACTTCAAAAACCGTTTCCAGCGGTATAATCACTTCCTGAATCTTATCTTCAAGATTAAGTCTTTTGATCTCGGCTTCCAGAGCCGCTTTTACTTTCTGTTCGTGACCGGTGTATGTACGTATGGCATACCATTTGGGTTCCACTTTCTGGTTTTCCTGCCCTATGTTTTCTTGTTCAGCCATAATCATTAAGTCTTTTCCAAAATTCAATTTAAATACTTAAATACTAAAGTTAAGAGAATATTCCGGTCATAATTCCTGTCATTATCTGGTCAACGATCAAAACAAAACCGGTAATAATAAGAGAAACAACGATCACAACGACCGTCGATTCCCTGAGCTGTTCTTTTGTTGGCCAGGAGACTTTCTTCATCTCCGTAACCACTTCATTGGTAAATTCTTTTATCCTGCCTAACATGCTATATCCGGTTAAAAAATAAAATTATTGTTTACGCTTAATGCGAATATTTATTGCAGGGGTGGCAGGAATCGAACCCACAACCTACGGTTTTGGAGACCGTCGCTCTGCCAATTGAGCTACACCCCTTTGTTCGATTTTCAAATATCATTCAAAATTTAAAAAAGAAATTCCTGCCTAAAAACAAGAATCAAGAGCTGATGACGGGACTTGAACCCGTGACCTCATCCTTACCAAGGATGTGCTCTACCACTGAGCTACATCAGCGCTTCCATGGGAGCGGGAAACGGGACTCGAACCCGCGGCCCCCAGCTTGGGAAGCTGATGCTCTACCAACTGAGCTACTCCCGCAAACAGAAAAAAATGCAGCTTGCATCAACTCCCTCTCTTAATGAGATTTCTGTTTATTTCTTTCGTAAACATTTTCTATGCAAGCCGCTTCATTCTTTATATTTACCTTTTCAAAAAACTAAGAGCGGGAGACGAGACTCGAACCCGCGACCCTCAGCTTGGAAGGCTGATGCTCTACCAACTGAGCTACTCCCGCAAAGCCGCGTGGGCCGGGATGGATTTGAACCACCGTAGGGCGTCAGCCCGCCAGATTTACAGTCTGGTGCATTTGACCGCTCTGCCACCGACCCAATTTCTTGAGCTTACTAAATTATGAAATTATTTTGTCAAAATCAAGTATATTAGAAAAAAAATTTCCCCGAAAACAAAATTTTTTCTTGTCTTGCCGGAAATACTATAACGAAAAAAAATACTGTTTTATTGAATACATTTTATATTCATTTAAAATTTATGCTTAAATTTGTAGTTTAATTTAAGATCAATATGTAGAAATAATCTGTAAGAATTTTTTAACCGGCTATGGAACAATCGCCTTATAACGCAACAGTGATGGGGAAAATTCTGATTACACCTGATCTTATGGTGCTCAGGGTGCGAATAGATGAAGAAAGATATGAATTTAAGGCTGGGCAGTACACAACCATTGGCTTACTTGCAGGCGAATTACGTTCATCGAATTCAGTACTGCCCATCGAAGAACTCCCCGATGAATTTCTTATAAAACGCCCCTATTCCATCGCTTCGGCAAAACATGACACCCGTGACTTTGAGTTCTATATCAGTCAGGTAAAATCAGGACAACTTACACCACGACTCTTTAATTTGACACAGGGCAGAAGAATGTGGGTAGATGACAAAATATTAGGCGTCTTTAATCTGAATGACACCCCTCCCGAAAAAAATATTGTTATGGTTGCAACAGGTACAGGACTTGCTCCATACATTAGTTATCTCCGTTCGCATATTAACGAAGCAAAAGACAGGAACCTTGCAGTGATCCACGGCGCCGCCCAGCCTTGGGACCTTGGTTATTACAGCGAATTGATGTTCATTAACAATACTTTTAGTAATTTTTATTACTTCCCTACGCTTCTGAAAGCTGATAAAACATGGTCCGGATTAAGGGGGTATATTCAGGAACATCTGGATAAAAAAATGCTTGAAGACGAAGCCGGAATTGAACTAGACCCCGAAAAAACAGACTTCTTTCTTTGCGGTAATCCCAAAATGGTAATGGCAGTATCTGAATTTTTGTATCAAAACAATTACAAAAAACATACGACTGATAAACCGGGCGCCTTACATGTTGAAGAATATTAATATAAGAAAACTATGAAACATATTTTACATACTTTGAGCAGCTTTTTCCTCATAATTTTCATAACATTCAATCTGTCTTGCAGCAATAATAACTCTGAAAATGATAAACCCGGGCTAAACAAAGAAGCTCAACAGGAAAAAACTTTTGAACAAGATAACCATCAGAAGTTCAATCCTGATTTGATTCATGCCAGACGAAAAGAAAAAGACAGTATGTTCAGCCAAGAGAACTCTCCTCTAACAGAAGATCTTAAGGCTGAATTCAAAGGGCTGAAATATTATACTCCATCGGAGAAATATTTTGTCGAGGCTAAGCTCGAAATATTCGAAAATCCCGACACGGTGGAGATCCTTACCACGAAAAGTAATGATATCAGAAAAATGCTCCGCTATGGGAAATTTCATTTCAGTATCGACAGCGAACAATGCGAGTTAACAGCTTACAGAGTACTCCCGGTTGAAATATCAGATATGCTTTTTGTACCTTTTAAAGATTCTACCTGCAGCAATGGTTCCTACGAAGGAGGTCGGTATCTGGACATTGAATTAAATAAAAATTCGGACAATTATGTAATCAACTTCAATTACGCTTACAATCCTTATTGTGCTTATAATATGAAGTATAGCTGCCCGTTAGTTCCTGATGAAAATTATCTTGATGTGGCTATAAAAGCCGGTGAAAAAAATTATAAAAAGCAAATGAAACCTTTAGGTTATTAAAATGAAATTTAAATTGTACATAATATTGATCCTAACTTTCCTGCTGACTATCAGTGGCTGCATCGTAGTTAAAGATCAAGAATATAAAGATGTTACCCCAACCGTAAATCTTAGTCCTAAACCTGAAATAAAAATGAATAATACTCCCATCAGGTCGAAAACGGGGGATATGCTCTCATTCATACCAAATGACTGGTTCCTCGTGGATCTTAAAGATGAAGCTTCTGCCGACATAATGGCTGTTGCCGTAAATTCCGATTATTCTCTCAGCATAGTATTCAAAAATATCAGGAAAAACAGTCAGATAGATAAAATTGTCGATAAAGAAGGCTTACTTGGGTTAGCCCGAATGAGTTTTGCCCGTCATCAAAAAAAATCCGGCGGGACAGCCAAACAGGTCGGAAAATACACCCCCATTAAAATGGGTAACAGCAAATTTGTCAGCTATGAATTTACTGTCAAAGGCGGAGCATTGAACTCCAGAGTAGTAGTTTTCAAATCAAGCCTTGGCAAGTATTATGAAATCGCAATGATACCCATGCAAATTAAAGGAAATCCCCTGCCGCCGCAAAACGAAAGACAAAAAATATTCCGCTCAATCCTTGCTACAACAAAGTTTTAAACTTAACACTTTGCCCAAATTGGGAATAAATACCATTTGTATTTGTGACCATTTACTATTTTTTAAGCAGCAATAATTTCATAAATTTATATTAAATAATACATTATTTATATTTTTCTTCCTAATTGTATAAAAAACTGTAACTTTTTGCTCTTTTGGTTGTTAATCTGTATATAGTAAATAATTGAATGTAACTTGTTACGGAACTTTAGATGAGCATCAAGATTTATAATATAAAGAAATGGCATTCCTTCAAATATTTTGATTTAAAATAATAAAATATAGATTTTAATTTAATGTAGAATCCGTAAAAATTTGTAAAAACGTCAATCAAAGGTCTATCATGAAAAAGTATTTGTTCATTTTTGTCTCATTGGGTCTAATATTACTGAGTTTGCAAGAACTCAGAAGCGCTGATCTTAAAGAAAAGATCAGAAATAAATTGCTCTATAACTCTTCACAGGGAAGAGAATTTTGGATAGCCTTCCCTCCAAATGATGTCACATATCAAAAAGGTCACATCATCGAAATTTATGTCACTTCCACTGTAAATACGACTGTTACACTTGAAGCCCCAAGCTCCGGCGATATTTTCAAAAAGGACATAAAAGCTTTCGATATAACAACCTTTACAAGCGAAGATAACACTACTCGCTTATATTGGGAAATAAGAAAAGGAGAAACCGTAGAAAATAAAGGAATCAGGATCACTTCGCCCGATCCAATTTCAGTTTACGCAATGAACGGTAGAAATGCATCTTCAGATGGTTTTTTAGCAATACCAGTATCAGCTTTCGGGAAAAAATACCTGCATAATGCATACTATGATTATTACTATCACAGACGAGATGATGAACTCGGCGCCGGATTCGTCATTGTAGCCAGCGAAGATAACACGCGTTTAACGATCAAATTACGCGGAGAAGGTAAAGGTATGGCTGAAACATTCCAAGGGGGGCATGATATTGGTGATGTACTCCAGGTAACACTTAATGAAGGCGAAACCTATATGGTTCGCGGCGATGGCAAAACACGCGGAGTTTATGATCTCTCCGGCTCAAGCGTTGAAGGCAGCAAACCGTTTGGATTTTATTCATTCCATATGAGAACTGATATTCCTTCATGGGATGTCGAACAAGGCAGAGATCATATAATAGAAATGATCCCTCCGGTAACAGCATGGGGTAAGAAATATATATCTGTTGAATTCAAACGCGATACCGATAAAGGTGACTTTTTCAGGATCATGTGTGCCGAACCTCAAACAAAAATTGAAGGCGCCTGGTACGATAAAAGTTCCGGCGAGTTGATAAAAAGGATCGGACCATTAACTTTAAAGGACGAGGGTGACTTTTATCAGTACTGGAATGGTTTTGCCAGTCCCGGTGACGAACATAAAGGCGTCAGAGGAACTTCCATCTGGAAAGCTGACAAACCCATACAGGTATATCAATATACTTATTCTCACAAATTTGATAATACAGTGTTATTTGACCCTCTAATGATACTTGTTATGCCTGAAGAACAATTTGTCCAAAATACTGTTTTTCAAACACCTTCAAATAAGAAATACGTAAACAATTATTTCAATATTATTGCTTATCATAATCCCGAAGACAAGGATTTTAGCGATCTTAAATCCATTGAACTCGACGGGAAGCCAATTCATTCGATTAATACACAATTTTTATTGAACAGAATTCCTACTACGGATCTGTACTGGATTAAAATAAGGGTCGATCCAGGTGCACATCATGTAACAAGCGATACAAGATTCTCCGGTTATATTTACGGTTTCCAAAAAGTAGACTCTTACGGATGGCCAGCTTGCACAGCCTTCGACAACCTGGAACTGATCGATACTTTAGCACCGCAGATCTACCCCGATGGCTTTTGCGGCGACTACAGGATCGAAACTACCGAACTACGTAATGGTAATGAAAATGACAATCCCCGACAAATTGATATGGGAGTTGAAGATATAAGTCTCTTAGAAAATAGCTGCAATTATGAATTGGTAATTGATCCGGATTTTACTCCCTGGCCCGCAACTTATGAAACATTTTTCGAACTTAAAGTGATTGACAAGGAACAACCGGCAAAAGCTGTTTACTCAGTTACCGACAGAGCTTTCAATGTGCTTATCGATTCAGTCATTTATGAACCGGACAGCTTAAAATTAACACCCGAAGATCTGGCTTATGGCAAAGTACGTGTAAATACAACAAAAGATATGGACGCAGCACTGGAGAATATTTCAACTAAAGACATCCTTATTAAATCTATAAGATTGCAAAATGGTTCGCTCTACGAAATTACACAGGGAGGCGCTGATACCGAATTTACACTAAAATCAGGCGAAATTCGAGATATTACTATTCGTTACAGCCCGGATAAAGAAATTGAAACTGAAGATGAGTTTGACACTGATACCCTCCTTGTAGAAACAGAATGCCTTGCTTATGATTTTCTATTAACCGGACAAGGGGTCATGCCCCATATCAAGGTCGATAACTGGGATGCCGGCAGAGTGGCTGTCGGATCAAAACTATGCAGATCTTCCATTGATCAGGGATTGAAAATTACTAATGACGGCTCTGATACTCTCGAAGTATATGACATAGAAAATGTCACAACCCCATTTTCGATATCAAATCCAACAGAGCCGGAATTTACTTTCAAAATTGCACCATATTCTTATATTTATTTCAAAGATATCTGCTTTGAACCGCAGGATACATCTAACTATGAAATTTATGTTACGTTCATTAGCAATGCCGGAGGCGCTGGAAATGACAGTGTATCCAACTGGCAAGGAAAAGGCATGCAGCCAGGTCCGCAAATTGATAATATGTTTTGGGGAGAAAAAAGAGTACTTACCGAGCATGACGGTGAATTGACCATGATTAATAAAGGTAACAGCGAAGTTACCATTAATAGTTTTGAATTGGAAAATCCGGCGGATCCCAATTTTGAAATTGATCAAATGGGTATTACCCCTCAACCCCCTGTGGAACTCTATCAGGAAGGTACTACCGGTGAAATTACCGAGATAAAAATTCCGGTAAAATACAAACCTCAGAGCGAAGGCGATCATACCAATGCCGTTATTCCTGTGTTCGAGAAAGAAAAAATGAATGAACTCGGCATCAAGGGTAGTTTAACCGGCACTGGTATTTTACCAAAAATAGAATTGATTGGTTACGAGTTTCAATCCGCTGTGAAAAAAGGCGCGCAGCATCCCGATACCGGTTTCGTCAGAATTAAATCAACCAGCGAAACCGCCGATCTCAAGATCTTCTCCATTAGCTGGGCTAATCCCGGACAGCAGCAATTTGAATTCGTTAGGAACACATTACCCTCGGATACGGTTATCACCCGTAACGAGCATTTCGACATAGATGTAATTTTCCATCCTACTATAGTACAGCAGGATATAGTCGAGACAGTTGAAGTTGTATCGGACGCCGACACAGGCGACAATCCACAGGTTACAAGTGACACTGTGGTTATTGGTCATTCCTATGATACGGGACTTGAGGTCGGAAATATTAATTTCGGTACGGAAATGACCTGCGAAACTCCGGTAAAATCCTTCTCAATAACCAATAACAGCATGGATAAAAAGCTCGTTATAAAGAAACTTGAATTTTCTGCCGGAGACTTTGATAATTTTGATACATTGTCAGTGCCGAATGTGATTCAACCTAACAGCTCTGAAGATGTCGAGGTACAATTCCTGCCTGATGATCCTGTGGATTACAATCTCGACATAATTATACATTATGATTTTGTCGATATGGATGATTATGTTGTCGAATCCGGTACTGCTCCAACATTCTGCAAAGGAAAAGGTGAGATTGTAAACACCCAATTGTCTACTCCAACATTGGAAAATATGACGCCCGGTTACCTCACTATTGGTGATTATGAATTTTCCGTGGATATCAACTGTGATGATTTCAGCAAAGCCAAAATCACTTCATTTATGATAGTCATTAAATATCCTTCCGAAGATTTAAGATGGAACGGCAATACCGGTGATGAACTTATACCCGGAAATGCACTGGACGATACTTGGAATATCACTGCAGAAGAAATACCCAATCCTGTCAGCGGCACTACAAAATTGGTGCTTGACGGCAGTGGTACCAATCCGATATCGAATCCGGGCAAATTGACATCTATAGAGTTCCAGGTTATGCTTGGCGATGCAGAGAAATTCAAGCCTGAATTTGATATTATTGAATACGGTGAGAGGGAAAAATGCGTTACCAAAGAAACAAATAACGGATATATAAATGTTCTTACGTGTGTAAGCGATTTAAGAAGCATTATTGCTAATCCGGAACCATACTTCCTTAACCAACCACAGCCAAACCCTGTCAAATCCGATGCCTTTACGCTTAAATACAGCATTGGTTTAAAATCTCATACCCGTATCGAATTATGGAATTCTACCGGTGTTGCCATTAAAACTCTGTTAGATGAACTCAGCGAACCCGGTTTCTATGAAAAAGAAATTAATATTGAAAATCTTTCTTCGGGAGTATATTTTATTAGAATAATATCCGGTCCTTATTTGAAAGTAAGAAGAATGGTTGTTCAGAAGTAAGTAGAAAATACCATTACACTCTATTATTTCCTCACAAAAAATGTCACAGTTCTGCTAACGCAACTGTGACATTTTTTGTGAGCGTTGGATAAAAAACCCGGATTTTGCATTACGAAAAGTTGATTCTGCTAGTAAGTATTGCAACAAAGTGCTTTAGCACTTTGCGAA